>JBPCPV010000018.1:0-201162 GCA_050998805.1 Chloroflexia bacterium
GTTCCGGGAATTGGTTTGGGCTATCTTTGAACTAGACTGGTTGTCTTTGTTGAGCATGTTTCTTGCTCACCACTCTGCTGTTGTTAATGTGCCTGTCAAGAAAAAACCGCCGTCCGTAGACGCCGGGTAGACAAAGGCCCCACTCTCTGCAACTTGATGTTGTGAGTTGTGTTTCCCTATTCCTGCCCTCCTACGGCTGTTCCCCTGAGAACGATCTTTTCGGTGGGGCCGAACGAGATCGGATTTCGTCGGCTGCTTTCGCAACCAGCCTGCCTATTATACTCCTTCCCGCAAGCGATGTCAAGTGTTTTTCGGGTCGGATTTTGGGGCAGTTTTCTGGGCGGATCTTGACACCCCGCGTCGCCGTCAGTATACTGCCGAGTGGACACAACAATCAATAGCAGGTAAGGAGTATGGCATGGATTTCACGCTGACCGAGGAGAACCGCTCGGTGCAGAAGCTGACCTACGACTTCGCCCAGAAGGAAATCGCCCCCTTCGCGCTGGAGCACGACGAGAACCACACGGTGAACTGGGACGCTATCAAGCGGATGGGCGAACTCGGCCTGCTCGGCGGGCCGATCCCCGAAGAATACGGCGGTTCGGGCCTTGATTACGTCAGCTTCGGGCTTGTCTGCGAAGAGATCGAGCGCGCCGAGACCGCCTTCCGCGTCTTGCAGAGCGTGCATGTCGGCCTCAACAGCCTGAGCCTGCTGCAATGGGGCAATGAAGAGCAGAAGCGGAAGTACCTCGTGCCGCAGGCGAGGGGCGAAAAGCTGGCGACCTTCGGCCTCACCGAGCCGGGCTGCGGCTCGGATGTCGGCAACATACAGACGACGGCCGTCCGCCATGGCGATGCCTATATATTGAACGGCTCGAAAATCTGGATCTCGCTGGCCGATATCGCCGACCACTTTCTGGTTGTCGCCTCCACCGACAAGAGCAAGAAGCACCACGGCCTTAGCGCCTTCATCGTCGAGCGTGGTTACGAGGGCTTCACCACCGGCACGATCAAGGGCAAACTCGGTGTGCGCGCGGGGAATACCGGCGAGCTGATCTTCAACAACGTGCCTGTGCCGGCAGCGAACCGCGTCGGCGAAGAGGGCGAGGGCTTCCAGATCGCGATGAGCGCGCTCGACTGGGGCCGCTTCACCGTGGCGACCGGGGCCGTCGGCCTGGCCCAAGCATGCCTCGACGCCTCGCAGAAATACTGCCATGAGCGCGAAGCCTTCGGACGCGAGATCGGCCGCTTCCAGCTTGTGCAGCAGATGCTCGCCAAGATGGTGCTCGGTATCGAGACGAGCCGCCTGCTCTGCTACCGCGTCGGCTGGATGAAGAACTACGGCATGTATACGACACGGGAGACCGGCATCGCCAAGTGGCACGCCTGCAACGTCGCCTTCGAGAGCGCGAACGATGCCATCGAGGTTCACGGCGCATACGGCTACTCGAACGAGTACCCAGTCGAACGCTATCTGCGGAACAGCCGGGGAGCTATGATCTATGAAGGCACCCGCGAGATCCACACCGTGATGCAGGGGGAGTATGCGCTCCGCTACCGCGAGCAGTTCCCCTACCGGTGCCCGCCCCCACAGGCAGTCGGCTACGAGCGCCGCAACATGCCGGACCCGGTGAGCGCCCTGAAGTATCCCTAAAGGTGGAGCGGATTGGATTGTGGTATAATTCGGTGAGAGCTAACGTATGCCCGTAATGGATATTCGCCTGGGTGATGTCTATCGGCTCCGCAAGCCTCACCCGTGCGGGGGGTATGATTGGCGGGTGCGGCGCACCGGTGCCGATATACGCATGGTCTGCCTGAACTGCGGGCACAGCGTGATGTTGCCCCGCAGCACGTTCGAGCGACGTGTGAAGGTGTTGCTCTCCCGCGAGGACGCTCCAGAGACGGCCGGCGAACCGGCCAAGGAGGACTGCTAACGTATGGCTGAAGCTGTTCTAGAAACCGGAGAGAAGACCGGAGGTGCCAGCTTCCGTGAGGTGCTGCATAACCGCCCCTTCTTATTCCTTTGGATGGCCCAGCTCTTGTCGCAACTTGCCACCCAGATAATCAACTATGCCGTCTTCTTCCAGGTCAGCCAACTAACCGACGCCAGCGCGACGGCCAGCGCCGGCATCATCATCTGCTTCACCGCGCCCGCCGTGCTTTTCAGCGCGATGGCCGGAGTACTAGTCGAGCACAAGTCGAAAAAGTTTACTCTGGTGGTCACGAACGTGGTACGTGGAGTTTCCGTGCTATTTTACGTGGCTACAGTCGCCCTCCCAAAGCTCGACGTTGCCTTCGGCCTGCCGATCCTATTCATAAACACTTTCGTGTTTTCCTCTGTCACCCAGTTCTTCGCGCCCGCCGAGGCTGCGATGATACCCCTGCTGGTGAAACGCAAACAGCTGGTGGCCGCCAACTCGCTTTTCAACCTCACGCTCACCGCGTCCCAGCTCATCGGATTCATCTTCCTCGGTCCGGTGTTAGTCAGCCTGATCAGCTACAAGTGGCTCTATGTCGGGCTGTTCGGCCTCTTCGTGGTCTGCGCCGGACTCGCCTGGCGGTTGCCCGACCCGGAGGCCGCGCGCATCTCCGAAGAGAGTGCTAGACAGGCCGACGCGCGCGACGGCTGGCTCTATTCGGCGCGCGTGGCCTGGGTGGAGTTCAAGGAGGGGTTGGCCTTTATCCGGAGCAGCCCCGCGCTCATAATCGCCATCGTCTACTGGTCGGTAGCTATCTCGGTCCTCTTTATGCTGGCGACAATCGGGCCTCGGTTTCTCAAAACCGTCTTGAACCTCAGCGCCGACAACCTCTACTTCATCCTCGTGCCCGGCGGCATCGGCTTGGTGATCGGCGTAGTGCTCGTAGGGCGCTTCGGCACCGAGCACAACAGGGGGCGGATGATCAACTACGGCCTACTAGCCGCCGGTGCCTGCCTACTGGGGCTGGCATTAATCAAGCCGGTTCTTGACTTCGCCGCTCAACTGATCAACCAACCGCCACCGCCGACGATCATAAGCCAAGCGGTCATAGGCGCAATGGCCTTCCTGCTCGGCATGTGCAACTCATTGATCTCGGTACCCTCGCAGACCGTGCTACAGGAGCAGACCCCCGAAGATATACGCGCCCGCGTTTTTGGCGCTTTCTATACGGTCTCGAACATCTTCCTGATCATCCCCCTCGTGATCGTCGGTGCCGTCGCCGATCTGATCGGTGTGCTCCCGACCGTGGTCGGCATAGCCGCGCTGATCGTGCTGATCGCCGGAGTTGGTCTTCGCTACCAGCGTCAACACAAGGGCCTCTTGACCGCGCATATACCCTCAGCCGAGGCTGGTGCTCCGTCTCCGGGGAGCGAACCCGAGTTCGAGCAGACTCGGTCTTGATCTCCTCGTCCTCTAGAACCCCGAGCCTCTCAGTTGCGTATATTAGTTAGTTGTTGCACTTGTCGCATGCTTGCTTTATAATGGAAGCAGCGGCCACGCACATGTAGCGTGGCCTGGGAGTACCTGGAAAGGATAGGACGATGCGCCTGCTACGTCTGCTTTATCTGAGTTGCCTGTTTGCCGGCTACCTGCTGCTGACAGCGGCAGGGCCGCACGCCTCCGTCCTTGCCGAGCCTATTGTGCCCGCCCGTCCCGCCGCTTCTCCCCCCATGGTCCGCGTGATCACCTTCAACTCCGATGTCAATCCGGTGACGTCGGATTACGTCAAGCGCGGGATAGACCTCGCGTCCCACGACGGCGATGCGATGCTCGTTATTCTGCTGAACACACCCGGCGGCGACCTCGGCTCGATGGAACAGATCACGCAGAACATCGTGAACAGCCCCGTGCCGGTGATGGTCTATGTCTACCCGAACGCGGCTTGGGCAGCTTCGGCAGGCGTCTTCATCACCTACTCGGCGCATGTCGCGGTGATGGCCCCCGGCTCGAGCATAGGCGCGGCTCACCCGGTCTTCGCCGGAGGCACGGGTAGCTCTCCCGACGCCCAGGCGACGCCCGCCACCAGCGACCAGGAGGAACTGCGTAAAGTCACCAACTTCTCGGTAGCCCACCTCCGCGAACTGGCCGATCTGCGCGGGCGCAACGCCGACTGGGCGGAAAAGGCCATCCGCGAGAGCGTATCGATCGGCGCGCAGGTAGCTGTTGACACTCACGTTGTGGACTACATAGCCTCCACCATCGCCGACGCGCTCGACAAGGCCGACGGCCGCACAGTGAAGATGAGCAACGGCACAATCACTCTGCACACGAAGGGTGCCGTCACGGTTGACACCCCAATGAACAGTATCGAGAGCTTCCGTCAGACACTCACCGACTCGACCCTCGCCTACACGCTGATCTCGGTCGGCGGCCTCGCGCTGATCGCCGAGGTGTTCAACCCCGGCCTGATCTTCCCCGGCGTGTTCGGCGTGATCATGCTGCTGCTCGGCATGGTCGCACTCGGACAGTTGCCTGTGAACCTCGGCGCGGTCGCCCTCATCGGCTTCTCCTTCATCCTGTTCATCGCGGACCTCTTCATGCCCTCCCACGGCATCTTGACTGCGGGCGGGATCGCGGGCCTGGTGCTCGGCGGGCTGTTGCTCATAGACACCTCGCAGGCCCCCGGCGTGCCTGGCGTCTCAATCTGGGCGATCCTCGGGCTGTCCGGCAGCATCGGGGCGTTCTTCTTCTTCGGCATCTACAAGGTCTTCCAGGCCCGCCGCCGCAAGCCGACTACCGGCAGGGAGGGGATGGTCGGCACATTCGCCCAGGTGCGTACCGAGCTCGCGCCCTCCGGCATGGTCTTCGCAGACGGCGCGCTCTGGCGGGCCGTCAGCACAAATGGCCCCGTCGAGGTGGGCAGGCAGGTGGTGATCAGCGCGGTGGACGGGCTGACGCTCCAGGTGCGTCCAATAGAGGCTGGCGATGTGGCTCCCGGCGACAAAGCTTCGACGGTGCCGCTGGGCGGCTGACGCCTACTACGTGAAGGAGGAGTAAGTTGGACAATTTAGGTTCCGCGTTAGTCTTCATCGTGCCGGTGGTGATCGTCGTGCTGGTCGTGATGAGTTCGAGCATCAAAGTGGTGCAGGAGTACGAGCGCGGCGTCATCTTCCGGCTGGGCCGTCTCGTCGGGCCACGAGGCCCCGGCCTGTTCTTCATCCTGCCAGTATTGGATCGCATGGTCAGGATCGACCTCCGGGTGATCACCATCGAGGTGCCGCCCCAGGAGGTCATCACACGCGACAACGTGACGGTGCGCGTCAACGCGGTGCTCTACTTCCAGGTGGTAGACCCGTCTCGCGCCGTGACCCGCGTGACCGATTTCGTGCGGGCCACGCTCCAGATCGCGCAGACGACGCTGCGCTCGGTGCTCGGCCAGTCCGAGCTAGACGAGATGCTGGCCCACCGCGAGCAGATCAACCAGCGCCTACAGCAGATAATTGATGAGCAGACCGAACCCTGGGGCATCAAGGTAACCATCGTCGAGATCAAGGACATGGAGCTGCCGCAGACGATGCAGCGCGCCATGGCCCGCCAGGCCGAGGCCGAGCGCGAAAAGCGGGCCAAGATCATCCACGCCGACGGCGAGTTCCAGGCTTCGCAGATGCTCGCCGACGCGGCGAAAGTGATCGGCTCCGAGCCTGCGTCGCTGCAGCTGCGCTATCTGCAAACCCTGACCGAGATCGCGACCGAGCGCAACTCGACGATCATCTTCCCGGTGCCGCTCGAACTCCTGAGTCTGATACCCCATGCGTCGAGCGAGCTAGCCTCGTTCATGACCGGCAGGCCGACCACGCAGCCTTCCGTGAGCCAATCGCCCCATTCGCAGACGGCCACGGCAGTATCAACCGGGTCTACCACGCCAGCAATGGCGCGCACGGCACCGGGAGGCACGGCGGCCCCACCGTCCCCGACAATCCCTCCAGGCTTCGCGGGGCCAGGCCAGGCACCGCCGCCAGGCACAGAGACGCCGGAGTAGAGTTCAGCTATAAGCGTTCAGCCGTCAGCTTATCAGACTCCTATCACCTTTCATGGGGTGCGTCAGGCACGGCGGAGGCTGTTTGGCTTATAGCAAGTGCTTGTAATACGGGTGGTTTTCAGATAACATGTTCACATGACTGATGATCCGAACGAATATCCCGGCATCGAGTTCGGCGACCAGGAGCAGCAGAGGTTGGCGAAGCTCGGGCAGCTGCGCGAGGCGGGGCTTGATCCCTACCCGCCGCGATACTCCCGCAGCCACTCCCCAGCCGAGGCGCTCGCCGCCTTCGCCGCGTGGGAGGCCGAGCACCCATCAGCCGCCGACGGCACGCAGCCGGAGCAGAGGCTTCGCCTGAAGACGGCCGGCCGCGTGATGGGCCGGAGGATCATGGGCAAGGCGTCGTTCGCGCACATCACGTCGGACGACGCCCGCCTCCAGCTCTTCTTCCGCAGCGACGACCTCACCTCGCCGCCCTACGATTACGACGCCTTCAAGAAGCTGATCGACATGGGCGACCATGTAGGGGCCGAGGGCTACTTCTTCCGCACCAAGACCGGCGAGCCGACACTGCACGTCGAGACCTTCAGCCTGCTCGGTAAGGCGCTCACGCCACTGCCCGAAAAGTGGCACGGCCTCCAGGATCAGGAGATCCGCTATCGCCAACGCTATCTTGACCTGATCGCGAACGACGACGTGCGGCGGGTCTTCCGGGGGCGCTCGGCCATAGTCAGCGCGATGCGCCGCTACCTCGACAGCCGTGGCTTCCTCGAAGTCGAAACCCCTGTCTTGCAGCCGCTTTATGGCGGGGCGACCGCGCGGCCCTTCGTCACCCACCACAACACGCTCGACCAGGACTTCTACCTGCGGATCGCCGATGAGCTTTACCTAAAGCGGCTCGTCGTCGGCGGGTTCGAGAAAGTCTACGAGATCGGGCACGACTTCCGCAACGAGGGGCTTGATACGAGGCACAACCCCGAATTCACTATGATGGAGTGCTACGAAGCCTACGGCGACTACCTGAGCATGATGGCCCTGGTAGAAGGAATGGTAGTCGCAATCGCGCAGGAGGTGTGCGGCACTCTCCAGATCCGCCACCGCGACCGCGAGATTGACCTGACCCCACCCTGGCATCGGGTAACCATGCGCGACGCGCTGCGCGACGCATCGGGCGTTGACTTCGCCGACTACTACGACGACCGCGACGGCCTCTACGAGCGGGTGCGCGCCCTGCACATCGAATTGGTCCCGACGATGACCTGGGCACAGATCCTCGATGAGGCGGTGAGCACGCTGGTTGAGCCGACCTTGGTGCAGCCGACCTTCCTGACCGACTACCCGGCGGCGATCTCACCGTTGGCGAAGCGCAGCGCCACCGACCCGCACCTGGTCGAACGCTTCGAGCCGTGTATCTCAGGCTTCGAGATCGGCAACGCCTTCTCCGAGCTGAACGACCCGCTCGAGCAGTACCGCCGCTTCGCCGAGGGCGCGGCCTCCCGGCGCGCAGGCGACGCCGAAGCCCACCAGATGGACCTGGACTTCATCAACGCCCTGATGGTGGGTATGCCGCCCACCGGCGGCCTCGGCATCGGCGTAGACCGGCTGGCGATGGTGCTGCTCGACCAGCCCTCGATACGGGACGTGATCCTGTTCCCGGCGATGCGGGGGCGGTGATTAGGCTGGCCGTGTAGCTGGTGTACAGAGGGTTCCTGGGCCAGGTGCCGGGGTCTTGTCGTCTAGGAACGTTGGGTTAATACTCCAGTCGCCCGCAACCTGCATGACGTAGAGTTCATTCGGAGGTCTGAAGGTATCTCCCTCGGCGGAGAAGGCGTCGTGATCTTTCGGGATAACCGGGTCGATCTTCAGAGCTAGTTCGATTGGCGTTAGTTGGCCTATTTCCTTTATGACCTTAATTGATTCTCCGAGCCAGGCGAATGACCGAAGCATCTGCCCATCCCGCGCCAGCATCCAGTGATGATACTCCACTATACGCTCCGTGGCAAAAGCTTGCACTTCATGGAACCGCCCACTCAGATCCGTGATAATGGTCTCGATGCCCCAGAATCCTGCCCACTGGCCGACCACTAGAGTCCAGCCGCGAATGGCCGGTGTGACGAAAACGTATTGATCGGCATCACGAGCATAGACGGTTTCGATTCCTTGCTTCCAACTGACCGGATACAGAGGGGCAAGCCCTGAAGCAGCGATAACGGCAGACGCATCTGAACTAAGAATAGCCAGCCATGACATGTTATAGCCGAACGGGACCGGAACATCGTTGTGCCCAATATCTCTAGCTCCGATTGCGTAGCACGTAGTGAGTAGTGCGTAAAGGCGTCCACACACCGATTTACGCACTACGTACCACGCACTACTCACTACGCCTTACTCGCCACCTCGCCAGCCATGCGCTTGACCAGTTCGGCGAGGGGTTGCGCGCCGAGGTCTTCGCCGCTGCGTAGGCGGACGCTGACCGCGCCTGCCTGCATCTCCTTGTCGCCGATGATCAACATGTAGGGCACCTTCTGCATCTGGGCCTGGCGGATCTTCGCGCCCATCCGGTCTTTGCCGTCGTCCACCTCGGCGCGAAGCCCGGCTGCCCGCAACTGCTCCAAGACCGACTGCGCGTACTCGCTGTGCTTCACGTCGGAGATCGGGATGATCACTGCCTGCACGGGACTCAGCCAGAGCGGGAAGGCACCGCCATAGTGCTCGATCAGGCAGCCGAAGAACCGCTCCATCGAGCCGAGCAGCGCGCGGTGGATCATGTAGGGGCGATGCGGCTGGCCGTCCTCGCCGACGAACGTCATGCCGAAGCGTTCGGGCATGTTGAAGTCGAACTGGATCGTCGTGCATTGCCATGCGCGGCCGAGGCTGTCCTTGATCTTCATGTCGATCTTCGGGCCGTAGAACGCGCCGCCGCCCTCGTCCACCTCGAACGGCAAGCCCCGCTCTTGGAGCGCCGATCTGAGCGCATCTTCCGCATCAGCCCACTGCTCCGGGTCGCCGACCGCTTTATCGGGGCGCGTCGAAAGATATATCTCGTACTCGTTGAAGCCGAACGTCCGCAGCACCTCGAGCGTGAAGTCCACCACACGGAGTATCTCGTCGTGCATCTGGTCGGGGCGGCAGAAGATGTGGGCGTCGTCCTGCGTGAAGCCGCGCACCCGCAGCAGGCCGTGGAGCACGCCGGAGCGCTCGTATCGGTAGACCGTGCCGAGTTCGGCCCAGCGCAGGGGCAGCTCGCGGTACGACCGTCGTTTATTCATGTACATCATGATGTGGAACGGGCAGTTCATCGGCTTGATGTAGAACTCCTGGTTGTCCATTTCGATGGCGGGGTACATGTTCTCCTTGAAGAAGCCGAGGTGGCCGCTCGTCTCCCAGAGCCAGGCGCGGCCGATGTGCGGCGAGAAGACGATGTCGTAGCCGCCCTTGAGGTGGGCGTCGCGCCAGTAGTTCTCCGCCGTCACGCGCATGATACCGCCCTTCGGGTGCCAGTAGATCAGCCCGGCTCCGGCCTCTTCGTGGATAGAGAAAAGGTCGAGTTCGCGGCCCAGCTTGCGGTGGTCGCGCCGCGCGGCTTCCTCCATCTTATGCACATAGGTGGCCAAGTCTTCAGGACTGCGCCAGGCCGTGCCGTAGATCCGCTGGAGCATCGGGCGCTTTTCGTCGCCGCGCCAGTAGGCTCCGGCGATGTTCATCAGCTTGTACTCGCCGACTTCTCCCGTGCCGGGCACATGCGGCCCCCGGCAGAGGTCGCGGAAGCCGCCGTGCTTATACGTCGAAATCGTCGCGTCTTCCGGCAGCCCCTCGATCAGCTCGACTTTGTACGGCTGGTCCTTGAACATCTCCAGTGCCTCCGCCCGGCTGACCTCGGCGTATTCGTAGGAATAGTTCGCCGCCTGGTCCTCAGCCATCAGCTTCTCGATCTGCTCGAGGTCTTCGGGCGCGAGCGCACGTGGCAGGTCGAAGTCGTAGTAGAAGCCGTCTTCGATAGCCGGGCCGATGGCGAACTTGGCCTCTGGGAAGATTTTCAGCACCGCTCCGGCCATCAGGTGGGCCGCCGAGTGGCGCATCCGCGCCAGATATGCCTCCTCGGACTCGTTGTCGTCCACGGCGAAGGGATGCGGCGCATAATCCACTTCGCTCTCTTTATCAATGCCCATGTGGCTCATAGTATGTCTCCTTCTGCACACATAAAAACCCCTCGCCCAAACAACGGGACGAGAGGCAATGCTCACGCGGTTCCACCCGATTTCCTGTCGCCGAGGTATGCCGGGACAGCTCATCGTGGCGGGTAACGGGGCCGGCCGTCTCAGGCTAGTGGCGGCATGGTACCGCGTTCGCCGGGCTGCTCACAGGCGGTATTCGGGTGGGGGTTGGCGGCCCGGCTCTCAGCCGTTGGTCGGGCCTCTCTGCTGCGCCATCCACACTACTCGTCCTGCTCGCTGCATTTCGCTGTATCTCACTGCCTCTATTATAGCCAGGCCCGCGCCCACTGTCAAGGGCCAAAAGGCCGATATTTACGACCAACGCACTATGCGCTACGTACGAATTGCCCCACTGTCTCCACCTCATCCTCCCGACTGCTCACCCGGCCCTCCAGGCGGGCGGTGAGGAGAGCGGCGAGGATCTCGCGGTATCGGGGGCCGGGCGGGATGCCCATCTCGCGCAGGTCGTCGCCGGTCAGCAGCGGCCTGACGTGCTGCCACTCCTCGCGGTAGCGCGCGATAACGCCTGCGACGGGCGCGGATGCTAGGCAGCGGTAGAGGTCGAGAACGCGGTCGCTGACCGGGCGGAGGAGGGCAACGGCTTCTGCTGGACCGGCATCGGGCATCTGGGGGGCTACGGCATCGAGGGCGGCCAGTTCCGCGACCGGACGGGGGTCGAGGCCGAGGCGGGCGACGATGCGGGCGCGTGCCTCCGGCGGCAGTCGGTAGACGAGGAGCGCGAGGCGCAGCGCGGGGTCGGCCGTGCAGGCGAAGGCATCGCGCGTGGAGGTGTCCCAGGTGAGCGCGGGCTCCACTGCCGCGAGCGCGCCTAGCTGCTGCAAGAGGACGAGTGCCGGGGCGGGTGTGGCCTCTGCGAGCGTGCGTAGCAGCTCCTGATGCAGGCGGGCAGGCGTCAGCAGGGCGACCATCCCGGCGGCCAGCGCGTCGACGATGAGCACCGCGGTGCCCGGCTCGATCTCGAAGGCGAAGCGGGCTGCGTAGCGGGCTGCGCGGAAGATGCGCGTCGGGTCGTCGCGGAAACTGCCGCGGTGCAACGCACGGATGCGGCCCGCCTCCAGGTCAGCCATGCCGCCGTGCGGGTCGAGCAGGTCGCCCTCCCGGACCGGCAGAGCCATCGCGTTGATCGTGAAGTCGCGCCGCGCAAGGTCGGCTGCGATGTCGGCTGCCTCGACCTGCGGCAGCCGGCCGGGTGCCGGGTAGACCTCGCGGCGGGCGGTGACGAAATCGAGAGCGGGCTTGGCGGGCGGCGGCGGCGCGAACTCGCCGTGGAGGGCGAGGGTGGCAGTGCCGAACGTCGTGTGGCGCGTGATCGGCAAGGCGTAGCGCGCGGCGATCTGCTCCGCGAGGGCGATGGCGGAGCCTTCCACGACGAGGTCGAGATCGAGCGCGGGGCTGCCGAGCGCGAGGTCGCGCACCGCCCCGCCCACCAGGTAGACCGGCGTGCCCCGCGCCCTTACCTCGGCGGCAACCTCGCGCACGAGGTCCGCCAGGCCCGGTGGCAGCCCGGCGTAGAAGTGTGCGCGTAGGAGGTTGGGATCTGTGATCATCTCGCCACAGTCATAACACGCGGTGGAGGAAGCGTCAAGTCATTTGACGCGGGGCAAGGCGTCGCTTATACTTAGGCGACGTTTACCTAACTCGATAAAGGAGCCTTTTCAGATGAACGACACACGCGGCAAGACCGTACTCAGCCTGGTGGCGGTGCTCGCGCTGCTTTTCGCTTTCAGCCTCGGCGCTCTCAGCACCTATGTCCTCGTGGACCGTACCGCCAACAACCAAAGCGGGCCTACGGCGGTGGTCGTCAGTGCGCCGACAGTCCCGCCCGCCGCCCGCTCAACTGCGGTCGTCGGCAATTCACAGACGCCCGCGCCACCCCAGCCCGCATCCACGTTCACGCCGCCGGCGGACCTGAATTCGCAGATGCAGAACTTCTACGCGGTGCTTGATCTGATGCAGAAGGAGTCGTACTACCGGCCGCTCGACCGACAGAAGCTGATCTACGGTGCTATCGCCGGCATGATGCACGCCGCCGGCGACGACTATACCCGCTTCGAGACGCCCGACCAGAACGCGGTCACCACGAGCCAGATGCAGGGAGAGAGCTTCGGCGGAGTCGGCCTCTACGTCGAGACGGTGAACAATCTGCCGACCGTCGCGGGGCCGATCCCGAACACTCCAGCTGCCCGCGCCGGGCTGCGCGCACATGATGTTATCTACAGGGTGGATGGGCGCGATGTCACCGCTCTGCCGCTCGACGAGCTTGTGCAGCTGATACGTGGGCAGGAGGGCACGAAGGTCCGGCTGACCATATTGCGGGGACAAGATCCGCCGTTCGACGTGGACCTGACCCGGGCGATCATCAATGTGCCGCAGGTTGCTACCTTAGTCCGGCCCGACGGCATCGCGGTGCTGACCGTGAGCATCTTCGGCGAGCAGACGAGCGCGCAGCTCGACGCGGGCATCAAACAGGCGCACGACGCACACGCGAAGGGCATCATCCTCGACCTGCGGAACAACGGCGGCGGCTTCGTGACCGATGCCCAGAAGATGATCGGCAGCTTCGTCTCCCCTGAGATGGGCAAGAAATACGGCGATGTGGCTCTCTACTACTCACTCTCCCGCGACGGCACGCAGCTCGACCCGCAGAAGATAGTTCGCCAGGGAGAGAGCGAGTACACGCTGCCGCTCGTGGTGCTCGTGAACGGCGGCACCGCCAGCGCGTCTGAGATCACCGCGGGCGCGCTGGTGGACTATGGGCGCACGATACTGATCGGCGAGCAGACCTTCGGCAAAGGCTCCGTGCAGAACGTCCACGACCTGCCCGACGGCTCGAGCGCGCGGATCACCATCGCCCACTGGCTGTCGCCTGCCAAGCGCGACATCAACCCCCGCCCGACTCCGACCGCAGTGCCGAGCGCGACGCCGACGCCGCTGCCGACGCTGACCGCGACGCCGCTCGTCACCTCGACGCCTCTGCCGCCGAACGCGACCCCGCCCGCGCCGACGCCGACGATCAACCGCGACCGGGGCATCACGCCGGACATCGAAATCTTCCTCACCGAGGACGACTTCGCCCACGGGCGCGATCCGCAGCTAGACCGGGCGGTGCAGTACGTCCTCACGGGAAAGTAGGCAGCCTAGCCCCGCACGGCTCGGCGCGCCAGCAAGCCGTGGCGGGGCGCGAACAGGTATGACGCGCCGAAGACCAAAGTCACCAGCAGGACGATTGTGCCGCCAGCCGCGTAGTTCGCATGGTAGGAGAGGAGCAGGCCGCCGGCCCCGGCCAGCACGCCGAAGGTCGCGCTGATCGCCATCATCACCACGAGGCGGTCGGTCCAGAGGCGGGCGGCTGCCGCCGGCGTGACCAGCATGGCGACTACCAGGATGTTGCCCACGGCCTGCAACGAGACGATGATCGTGAGCGCGATGCCGAGCAGTAGGGCGAGATCGAGCACGGCGACCGGCAGGCCCATAGCCTCGGCCATTTCGCGGTCGAAGGCGATAAGTGTCAGCTCTTTGTGGAAGAAGGCCAGCCCGCCGAGGACAAGCACAGCCACGCCCCCGCTCACCAGCAAGTCGGTCGTGGAGACGCCGAGGACTTGACCCACCAGGAAGTCGGCGAGGTTCGCGGTGAAGGTCTTGACCTGGGAGATGAGGACGACGCCGAGCGCGAACGCCCCGGTGAAGAGCACGCCTATCGCGCTGTCCTCGGAGACGCGCCGTGAGCGGGCAAGGCCGCCGATCGCGAAGACGGTGATCGCGCCGACCGCCAGCGCACCTATCACCAGGTTGATGTTCAGCAGGAAAGCGATCACCACGCCAGGGAAGATCGCGTGAGACAGGGCGTCGCCGAGGAAGGCCATGCCCCGGAGCACGACGTAGGCCCCGATCACCCCGCAGGTGAGGCCCATCAGCACGACCTCGAGCAGCGCGCGCTGCATGAAAGTGAATTGCAGGGGGTCGGTGAACCAGGCGATCATAGATCCTCCTTGTCGCGGCAGAGCGGGTCGTTCGCCGGCTGGTGGCTGTGGGTGTGGGAGTGGGAGTGGGAGTGCGGATGGGTGTGGCCGCCGCCTTGCCCATGCTCGTCGGGGACGATCAGCTGCGCGGGGCCGTGGCCGTCGCCGGGTTCGGGCACCACGAGCGTCTGCCCGCCGTAGGTTTGGCGGAGCATCTCGGTCGTCAGCACCTCGGCGGGCGGGCCGTAGCATATGATGGCGTGGTTCACCAGCACGACGCGGTCGCACCAGTCGGCGGCGAGCTCGAGGTCGTGGGTCGCCATCATCACGGTGTGGCCGACAGCGCACTGCTCGCGCAACAGGCCGCCGATCACGTCCTGGCTCGACACATCCACGCCGTTCAACGGCTCATCGAGCATCAGCAGGTCGCCCTGCTGGACGAGCGCGCGCGCCAGGAAGACGCGCTGCTGCTGTCCACCCGAAAGCCTGCTGATCTGCCGCCCCGCGAAGTCCTGCATCCCGACCTGGGCTAGAGCCTCGTGGGCCAGCCGCACATCTTCGGGGCCGGGCCGCCGCCCCCAGCCGAGGCAGGCGGTGCGCC
This sequence comes from Chloroflexia bacterium, assembly GCA_050998805.1. Classification (GTDB taxonomy): domain Bacteria; phylum Chloroflexota; class Chloroflexia; order QHBQ01; family JAICKM01; genus JAICKM01. The sequence goes on from JBPCPV010000018.1 coordinate 14,754, forward strand.
CCATCAGCGCAACGTCGCTCACGGTCACCGGGAACTCCCAGTTGACCGCCTCGCGCTGGGGCACGTAGCCGATTGATTTGCGGGCCTCGCTACTCATGCCTGGATGCCCGGCCACCCGGATGGTGCCGGCGCGCGGCCGCAGGATCCCGCAGATCGTCTTGATCAGCGTGGACTTGCCGGCCCCGTTCGGCCCGATCACTCCCACGATATGGCCCCAATCAATCGTCAGGTTCACGTCTTCGAGGATCGGCTCGGCGTCATAGCCGACCGTCACTCCACGCATCTCAACTGCACTCATTTCAGCCCCCGCACAATGGTGTCCGTATCGTAGCGCATCATCCCCTCATAGGTGTATGCGGGGCTGCCCGGTGGGCCGAGCGTGTCGCCGTAGAGGGTGTCCACCACGTTGACCCCGGCTTCGTTTGCGATAAGCTGCTCTATCTTTGGGTTGATCGATGTCTCCAGGAAGATCGCCCGCACATGCTGGGCGCGGATCTTCAGGATAAGGTCGCCAAGCTGCCTGGCCGACGGCTCGGCGCTGGCGTCGAGGCTCGGCACGACGGAGCCGACGTAGGTCAGCCCGTAGCGCCGGATGTAGTAGCCGAAGGCGTCGTGGTTGGTGACCATCTTGCGCTGATCAGGCGGGATCGTGTTTATCTCGGCCTGGATCTCTGCGTCGAGCACGGCAAGCCGGGAAAGATAGGCGTCGGCGTTGGCGCGGTAAGCGGCGGCGTGCGCGGCGTCGGCCCCGATCAGCGCGTCGCGGATGTCGAGCGTCATTGTCATGGCGTTGGTCACGTCGAACCAGACGTGGGGGTCGCCCGCAGGCTCGTCTGCGGTGCCGGGCAGGGGCGAGATGCCGGCCGTGACGACGACCGGCGCGCGCCGCCCGCCCGCGTTGGCGATCACTTTGTCGAGCCAGCTATCGAGGCCGACGCCGTGCTTCAACACGAGGTCGGCGCGGGCGATGCGCTGCACATCCTCGGGCTTCGGCTCGTAGCTGTGGGGGTCAACGTTCGCCTGTAGCAGCGAGATCACCTGCGCGTAGTCACCGGCGACGGCTTCGGTCATGGACCGGATCTGTGTCGTCGTCACGGTGACGTGGAGCTTGCCGGGGGCCTCGGTTGGTAGGGAGTTGCCGCCGTCGCAGGCCGCGAGGAGCGCCGTGAGCAGAGCCGCCGCGACCGAGGCCAGCCGGTGCCTCACTGCTCAGCTTGCCTACAGTTGGGGCAGAGGCCGTAGAGTTCCACGCGGTGGTCCTGCATCACGAAGCCCTGCCGCTCCGCCACGCCCGCGAGCAAGGTCTCGAGGTCGGCTTCCACGAAGTCGGCCACGGAGCTACAGCCGGAGCAGATCAGGTGGTGATGGTGGACGGGGGCGCAAGCCAGGTAGAGCGGCCCGCCGGTGGCGTCGGGGGTTTCCTGGATGCGCTGCACCAGCCCCAGCTCGGCAAGCAGGTCGAGGGTGCGGAAGACCGTCGCACGCCCGACTGCCGGCGGCTGTCCCTGCACCACCGCATAGATCTCGGCTGCGGTGAACGGCGCGCCCCGCCCGGCGATCTCTGCCAGCAGACGGCGGCGCGGTGCGGTCCGCTTGTAACCCCGCTCTTTAAGTTGCGTCAGCAATGTCGCTGGTTCAGCCATTTTCCCTCGCTAACTGATATGCTGTATCATTTGGAGGGGATTATAGCAGATGGCGAGCCGCGAGTCAAGAAACGAGCTGCCGGATAAGGTGCGGACATTCGCCCGGATCATGGTTTCGCTGATCGAGGAAGCAGAGGCTATAGACTGGTATGAGCAGCGCCTGGCTGTCGAGAAGGATGTCGAGGCCCAAGCTATCAAGGAGAGAAGCTCGAGGATAAGGTAGGCGGCTGACCCGGCTAGTCGCTACAGGGGCAATTTCGCCATGCCGTGGCGGTAGGCATACATCACCAAGTCAAAGCGGTCGTTGACGCTCAGCTTACTGAAGGTCGAGGTCAGGTGGTGGCTCACGGTGGTTTCGCTGATCGAGAGCTGGTCGCCGATCTGCTTGTTCTTGAGGCCCTGCACAACGAGGTCAATGACCTGGAGTTCGCGGGCGGTCAGGGTGGCGATCAGATCAGCAGCCGGGTCGCGCTTCTGCTCGTGGCGGCTCGAGAGGCGATTGAGGATGCCAGCCGTCATGCGGCGGTCGAGCCAGACCTCGCCGATGTGGACCTTTTCTATAGCCTTGATCAGCTCGCCCGGCGGCTTTTCCTTGAGCACGACGCCCATCGCTCCGAGGCGCACCGCGCGCTGGTAGCCTTCGACATTATGCGAGCTGGTCATCACGATCACTTTGGTATGGTCCCCAGCGGCAAACAGCGTCGGCAGTATCTCGAAGGCGTGGTCACCGGTCAGCTCGAGGTTCATCAGCACGACATCCGGGGAACTGACGCCGACATGCGCGAGGGCCTCGGCAGCGGTGGCGGCCTCGCCCACAATGGCGATGCCCGGCTGTTGCTCGATCAGTAGGCGGAGGGCCGCACGCATCATAAGTTGGTCGTCCACCATCAGTATGCGGATCGGCACGTTTGGCATGGGTTCTCCATCTAGAAGCTGCTAGCGCCCTTTGACTCAGTACACTGTGCGGAAACCCAAAATCGGAAAGAGGCCCCTGCTTGGGGACAGGGGCCTCCCGCACCAGGAAGGATTGATCTTTGGTTTTCGCACCCGCGTTCTGATACAAGTATAGCGTGTACCCGGCCAAGATGGAATGGCCCAAAGGTACTGTTTTTTGCCCGTAGCATATAGGACTATCGGGCTATGACCCCCCACTTACGGTTTGTCGGTATGATGTTTGCGAAAAAGTTAGGCGGCCCGGACCCCCTGCGAGGTAGTCGGCGTTGGCTCCGCTGCCTCTGCCATATACAACGGGCGACCCGCGGGGTGGTTGCAGAGGTGCATCGGGTGCTATAATGTGCGCGTGATAGTAGGCTTCCTGGCGTTCATCCTCATCGGCTCGAACGACGGGGTTTCGGGTGTGCTGCTGCCGGGCATACAAGCTCACTACGGGGTGGACAAGGCGACGGTCGCCCTGCTCTTCCTGGCTGGATCGGGCGGCTATCTTGTGGCAACGCTCGGCAGCGGCGCGCTGGCGGGGAGGCTGGGGCTGCGGGGCTTCGTGCTGCTCGGCGGCTGGGGCTTATCGGCGAGCATGGCCCTGCTCGGCGTCGGCCCGCCGTTCGCCGTGCTGCTGGGAGGGGTGCTCGCGTCCGGCTTCTCGGTAGGCTGCCTCGACGCGGGGCTGAACACCTGGACAGCCGGGCTGCCGAACAACTCGGCGCTGCTGAACTACCTCCACGCCTCCTATGGCCTGGGCGCTCTGATCGGCCCGCTCGTAGCCACCGCGGTTCTGGCCGCAGTCGGCACCTGGAACGTCGTCTATCTGGTGCTGGCGGCCTGGGGCATCCTCGTGCTCGGCGGGCTGGCGGCGCGCCTCCGCCCAGCCGAGGCCCTGCCCGCCGACGCCCCGGCGAGGGGCGCGCTCCTGGAGACGTTGAGGCTGCGGGGCGTGCTGCTCGCCGGAGCGTTCTTGCTCGTCTACGTCGGCACGGAGGTCAGCCTCGGCAATTGGGCATACAGCCTGTTGACAGAGGCCCGGCAGGTTGGCCTGCCGCTCGCGGGCGGCATGGTCAGCGGGTATTGGGCGGGGCTGATGCTGGGGCGGCTCGCGCTGGGCAGGCTGGCCGGCCGAGTGGGTACTCGGCGGCTGATCGCTGGGTGCCTGGCGGGAGTGTTCGCGGGCATCGGCCTGCTCTGGCTGGGGCAGGGCGCGCCCACGCTCGCGCTCGGCCTGCTGCTCACCGGCTTCAGCCTCGGCCCGCTCTACCCGACGACAATCGCGGTGCTGGCAGAGAGCACGCCTGCGCGCCTGCTGCCGGGCGCAGTCGGCTTCGTCTCGGGCGCGGGCAGCATCGGCGCCGCAGTCTTCGCCTGGCTAGCCGGCCAGCTAGCCCAGCAATTCGGCCTGCTCTCGCTGCCCCCCTACGCGCTCTGCCTCACTGCCGTGATGCTCATTCTTTGGCTGCGCCAGGGATCACAACCTGTACCGCCAGGCCGGCGGCCTGCCGACCTTTGACCGCTGTAAGACACGGCTCCGTCCGTGGAGTATAACCATACCCCTATTTCTCTGATCGCCTCACATTGACACGATGGGATCGATTTGGTATAGTAGTCACGCACAGAGATGCGTGGCGACGTAGCCAAGCGGTAAGGCAGAGGTCTGCAAAACCTCCATGCAGCGGTTCGAATCCGCTCGTCGCCTCCAGATCAGCGAAGGCACTGCCCTCCCGGTAGTGCCTTCCGCATTTCACTCCCGAAAGGATGCCGACCATGCCCGAACCGAAGCAAAACGACTCGCCCCTCGAAATCCTCGGCAGCCGACGCGCCTACGCCGGCAAGCTGCTCCAGGTGGACGTAGAGGAGGTGAGGCTGCCGAGCGGCCGGCAGACGAGCCGCGAGATCGTGAGGCACCCCGGCGCTGTCGCGCTGCTGGTGGTTGACGCCGACGGCCGCCTGCTCATGGTCCGCCAGTACCGACGCGCGGCTAACCGCACGCTCCTCGAGATACCGGCGGGCACGCGCGAGGCCGGGGAGGACGCGGAAGCCTGTGCTCGCCGCGAAACACAGGAAGAGACCGGCTACGCAGCCGGTCGTATACAGCACCTCGGCGGCTTCTTTTCGGCCCCCGGCTTCTGCACCGAGTATCTGGAGTGCTACCTCTGCACAGATCTCAGAGGGTCACGACTTGCCGGCGACGAGGATGAGGAGATCGAGTTGGTCCGCATGACCGTCGCCGAGGCACGGGCAGCGGCCGCACGCGGCGATATTTGCGACGCGAAGACGCTGGCGGGGCTGCTGCTGTATGAGGCCGTTGGGCGCGGGCCTACCGCCGAAAAGGTAACGCCATGAGCCAGAGCGCAACGCCGGCAAGCAAGTTAAGCGCGATCGGCACGACGAGCACAGCCGAGAGCACGAGCGCGCCCTGCAAGGCCGCATACCACCAGCCGAGAGGCACGGGGATCGCCAAGAGGTGTGCGCCGCCCCAGACCAGCGCGGCGAGCACGAGCAGCACTGCGAGGGCGACCGGCAAGTTCCGGCGGTCTACCGAGGATGGGGCCATGTTGTCGGCGATTTCGAGGACGGCGAACAGGGCGAGCCAGAAGCGCCAGCTAAGGAGCGCGGGCGGCAGAACTTGGGCCAGATCGCCGGTCCAGGACACGCCGCTGAACGCGAGAGCGCCGGCGATGAGCAGGATGCCGAACGGCAACGGTGCGAGGCCGACGAACGCATCGCGCAGCCGCGTGCCGAGGCGGCCGGGGCGACCGGGTATGGAGTAGATCACATGGCCGAGGCGTGCCTGCCCGCCCCTCGCGCCCGGCACGATGGTCGTTTCGAGGACATTGAAGCTGAGTATCCGCCCGCCGACCACAGCCGCGGCCATCGCGTGAGCGAGTTCGTGCGAGAAGACACCGGGGCGCATCAGCACGAAATAGAGGCAGTTCGCGCGCCCCAGGTCGCGTGTGAGCGACCACGCGAGCGTGACGAACCGCGTCTGGAGGTACCGGCTGCTGAAATGCAGCAGCACGAAGATGGCTACAAGAAGCAGCCCGACCTCGATACTAAGCCACTGAATCTGCGTCCTGCACCTGCTGGTGTGCGTGATAGGACGAGCGGACCAGGGGACCGCACTCGACGTGCTTGAAGCCGAGCGCCTTTGCCTGCACCTTGAGGTCCGCGAACTCCTCCGGCGTGTAGTACTTCTGCACCGGCAGGTGGGCGAATGAGGGCCGGAGATACTGGCCGATGGTTACGATGTCCACGTCGTGGGCGCGCAGGTCGGCGAGCACCTGCATCACCTCGCCGAGTTCTTCGCCGAGGCCGAGCATCAGCCCCGACTTGGTTTTCGTCTTTCCGGTCGGGTCCATCTCCTTGCCCCTCTTCAGGAACTCCAGCGAGCGCGGGTACTTCGCCTGCGGGCGGACGCAGTAGTAGAGGCGAGGCACCGACTCGACATTATGGTTCAGTATGTCGGGCCGGGCGTCCATCACGAGTTGGAGCGCCGGCCAGTAGCCCTTGAAGTCGGGGGTAAGCACCTCGACGCCGCAGCCGGGCGCGTACTCGCGGATCATCCGGATCGTCTCCGCGTAAATGTCGGCCCCGCCCAGCTTTAGCTCGTCGCGGTTCACCGAGGTGAGGACGACGTGCTGTAGGGCGAGGTGCTGCACCGAGCGGGCGACCCGCTCAGGCTCGTTGCGGTCGAGGTGACTCGGCCGCCCGGTCTTGATGGCGCAGAAGCCGCAGGAGCGTGTGCAGGTATCGCCGAGCAGCAGGAAGGTCGCGGTGCGATGCTCCCAGCACTCACTGATGTTCGGGCAGCGCGCCTCCTCGCAGACGGTGTGCAGCCCCGCGCCCCGCATCAGCCCCTTGAGTTCGTGGTAGTTTGGCCCCTGCTGCCACTTGACGTTCAGCCACGCCGGCTTGCGGGTAAGCTGCACCCGCTCGATTTCGAGCTTGATGTTCGGGTTCCGCGCCTTGCGGTCGGCGGGGATCAGTGTGTTCAACTTAGTAGCCCAGCCCTGCATCGGTGAAACCGTCGAGAAGTTGCTTCATCGTCTGGAGGAAGCGGCCCACCTGAGCGCCGTCGAGCACTCGGTGGTCGAACGTGCAGCACATGTTCATGATCGGGCGTATCGCTATGGCGTCGTCTATTACGACCGGCTTCTTCACGATAGCCTCCATCGTCAGGTTGATGACATTCGGTTGGTTGAGGATGGGCATGGACATCATCGAGCCGAAGGTGCCGGCGTTGTTCAACGTCACCGTCGAACCCGTCAGGTCATCCACGCGGAGCTTGCCGGAGCGCGCGCGGGTCGCCAGGTCGTAGATCGAGCGTGAGAGGCCGATGAACGACTGTGTATCCGCGTTGTGGATCACCGGCACGATCAGGCCCTGGTCGCCGAGGTCGATCGGGATGCCGACGTTGATCTCGCGTTTGAGCAGGGTGCCGTTGTCGGTCCAGACCGAGTTGATCGCCGGGTGCTTGCGGAGCGCCTGCACCAGCGCCAGGATGCCGAAAGCGAGCATACCGGGGGCGCGACCCTCTTGCGCCTCGAACTGCTCCTTGATCCGCGCCCGGTACTTGACGATGTTGTTCATGTCGATCTCGACGTAGGTCCAGGCGTGGGGCGACGTGTGGACGGAACGCACCATGTGGTCGGCGATGGCCTTCCGCATCTGAGTGAGCGGCACCAACTGGTCGCCTGCGCCCTCGAAGACCGGAGGAGTGGGCGGCGGTTGCACCGTGGACGGCGCGGGCGGGACCGGAGCCGGAGGCTGCGCGGCCATAGGCTGGGTGGGCGCGGGTGTCGGTGCGGGCGGCTGCTCGGCGACGGGCTGGGCCGGAACCGGGGCGGGCGCGGGCAGAGTGCCCGCCGCTTTCTGCTCTATGTAACGTTCGATGTCCATCTTGGTCACGCGGCCTTCGAGACCTGTGCCCGCAACCTGGTTGATGTCGAGGTTGTGCTCCTCGAGCAGCCGTGCGACCGCTGGGCTGAGGCGCTTCGAGCCTGCCCCCGCGCCGTTGCCGCCCTGAGCCGGTGCGGGCGGCGCGGCCACCATCGTCGCCGGAGCTTGGGTAGGAGCAGGTGCCGGTGCAGCCACGGGCGCGGGTGCGACCGCTGCTACAGGTGCCGGAGCGGGAGCTGGCGTAGGCGGCGCGGCTGCCGGGGCTTCGGGGCCGTGGCCCGCCGGTGCCTCCTCGACCGCAGCCTCGGTCTCGATGGTGCAGATCAGCGTGCCGATAGCCACCGGCTCGTTCTCAGGCACCAGGAGTTCTTTGATCGTGCCGGTGTAGGGCGAAGGGATCTCCGCGTTCACCTTGTCGGTGATCACCTCGGCCAGCGACTCGTACTTCTCGACCTTGTCGCCCGGCTGCTTCAGCCAGGCCCCAATCGTCCCCTCGGTAACGCTCTCGCCCAGTTGGGGCATCGTCACCTTCGCTATGTTAGCCATCTGCTTCCCCCTAGTATGACACGAGCTGCCGCATGGCGGCGACGACCTTCTCGGTGTTCGGCATGAACGCCGCTTCTTGCGCGTGGTTGTACGGCATGGACGGCACGTCCGGCCCGGTGACGCGGACGATCGGCCCGTCGAGGTAGTCGAAGACCGCCTCGGAGATGCTCGCCGAAATCTCGGCACCCCACCCGCCGCTCCGGGTGTCTTCGTAGACGACTATGCACTTGCCCGTCTTCTTGACCGATTCGAGGATAGTCTCCCGGTCGAGCGGGCTGATCGTCTGTACGTCCACGATTTCGACCTCGATGCCGTCCTTCGCCAGGATCTCGGCGGCCTCGGTGCAGCGATAGTGCATCATCCCCCAGGCCACCGCCGTTAGATGCCGTCCCTCGCGGCTGACTTTGCAATGGCCGAGTTCTACGATGTAGTCGCCGTCCGGCACCTCGCCCTTGATCAGGCGGTATGCACCTTTGTGCTCGAAGTAGAGCACGGGGTCGGGATTACGGATCGCGGCTTTCAGCAGGCCCTTCGCATCATATGGATTCGACGGTATCACGACATACAGCCCCGGCACGTGCCCGAACAGCGCCTCGACAGACTGCGAGTGGTAGAGCGCGCCGTGTATCCCGCCGCCGTAGGGCGCGCGGATCACCATCGGCAGGAACCAGTCGCCGTTCGACCGATACCGGAACTTCGCCGCCTCGCTCACGATCTGGTCGAAGGCCGGCATGATGAAGTCCGCGAACTGGATCTCGGCCACCGGCAGCATACCCGCCGCCGACGCACCAATTGCGACGCCGGCGATCAGCGCCTCGGCGAGCGGTGTGTCGATCACCCTATCGGTGCCGAACTGCTTTGAGAAGCCCTCGGTGACCCCGAAGACGCCGCCGCGCGGCCCCACATCTTCGCCGAAGATAATCACCCGCTCGTCACGCTCCATCTCTTCACGCAGCCCGTCGCGGACAGCCTCGATCAAAGTTTTGACCGCCATGCGGCAACCTCCTCCTGCGTGGCATAAACGTTCTTGAATAGATCCTCAGCCACCGGCGCGGGCGCTTTCTCGGCGTAGTCCGTCGCGTCTTCCACTTCCTCATCGATCCGCTTGCGGATCAGCTCGTCGGTCTGCTCGTCCAATACGCCGTGCTCCATGAGGTAGTGCTGGAAGAACGCCACTGGATCGCGCTGCCGGTCGGCCTCCTTGTTTTCCTTCGTTCGATAGGTCCGGTCGTTGTCATCTGAGGAGTGGGCGGTCAGCCGGATGCACTTCATTTCGAGCAGGCTGGGGCCTTCGCCAGCGCGGGCGCGGCGGGCTGCCTCTTTCACCGCGGCGTAGCAGTCGAGCGGGTTCAGGCCGTTCACGCCCACACCCGGCATACCGTAGCTCTCCGCGCGCGCCGTCAGGCTGCCGCCCACCTGTAATTCGAGCGGCACCGAAATCGCGTAGTGGTTGTTCTCGATCACGAACAGCACCGGCAGCTTATGGATCGAGGCGAAGTTCATCGCCTCGTGCCAGTCGCCCTCAGAAGTCGCGCCCTCGCCGCCGAAGGTCGCGCAGACTTCGCTATTGCCGCGCATCAGCTTGTTCGCAAGCCCCACGCCGGCCGCGTGCAGGAACTGGGTGCCAACGGGGCTACCGGTCGTCAGCACATGGCTCTGGCTGAACCCGTAGTGGCCCGGCATCTGCCGTCCGCCGGAGTTCGGCTCTTCCGACTTGGCGAACAGCGAGAGCATCACCTGGCGTGGTGTCTGCCCCAGGCAGAGCATCAGCGCGAGGTCGCGGTAATAGGGCACATACCAATCTTTTTCGCGTTCGAGCGCGAAGGCGGTGCCCACCTGGGCGGCTTCCTGCCCCTGGCACGAAATCACGAACGCCGCCTTGCCCTGCCGGTTCAGCTGCCACATCCGCTCGTCCAGCTTGCGCGCCAGCACCATATAGCGGTACATATCGAGCAGCGTCTCCGTGCTCAACCCCAGTTCCTCGTGTAACGGCTTCGGCTTCGGCTTCGGCTGCTTCGCAGCAGCCCTTTTCGCTGTACCGACCATCTGATCCTCCCCGTACCCTGTCATTCTGCACCAAGCCACTGTCATTCTGAGCGCGCCCTAGTTTATCACATCTATCTCCGGCTTGTCAAAGCGCACGTAACAGGCGCTTAGAACGTTATATGCTGGGGACGAAGCGGACTCCTCCACGTAGAGAGGAGATCGCGCTAGGGCAACCCATGCTATAGGGCAACTACCCGCTACACAAGCCAATATAAGGAGGAAAGCAAGATGACGCACCGGAAATGGATTCTGTCGTTCTTCATGGTCATGTCGTTGGCGCTCACCGCTTGCGGCAACGCTACCGACACTCCCGTGCCGCCGACTAACACGACAGCTGCGGCAACGGCACCCACAGCGATGGCACCCACAGCGATGACCGGCGGGGCAATGACACCCACTGAGGCCATGATGGGCACAACACCGACCGCCATGACCGGCGGGGCAATGACACCCACCGAAGCCATGATGGGTACAACGCCGACCGCCATGATGGGCGGGGCAATGACACCCACCGAGGCCATGATGGGCACAACACCGACCGCCATGATGGGCGGAGCCGCGACCCCGACCACGGCTGCAGCAGTCGCGCCGACGGCCACCCTTGTCCAGACCGGCGCGGCCGGCGCGCACACCCTCACAATCCTCTCGCTCTGGGGCGGCAGCGAGCAGGACGCCTTCCAGAAGGTGCTCGACGCCTTCACAGCCAAGACCGGCATCAAGACCGAGTATGAGCAGGCCCGCGACTTCGTGCCCGCCCTGCGGACCCGCCTCGCCAGCGGCAACCCCCCCGACGTCGCGATCATCCCCCGCCCCGGTGTGATGGCTGACTTGGTTCGCGACGGTTCGATCAAGAACTCCCTGACCGATCTCGGCTTGACCAGCGCCACGATCGACGCCAGCTACAGCAAGGCGTGGAAAGACCTCGGTACCGTGGACGGCAAGCTCTACGGCATCGCCGTCAAGGCGAACTCGAAGAGCGTCGTCTGGTACAAGCCCGCTGAGTTCACCTCAATGGGCCTGACCATCCCCAAGACCTGGGCGGATCTTCTCAGCGTCAGCGATAAGCTCGCCGCTGCCGGCAAGAAGCCCTGGGCCGTCGGCGGCGGCGACTCCTGGACGCTCACCGACTGGTTCGAGAACGTCTATGTGCGCGAGGGCGGCCCCGACAAGTACAGCCAGCTCTTCGCCTCCGGTAAGCTCCCCTTCACCGATCCTTCGGTCGCAAAAGCCGCCCAAGACATGACCAACATCATTGCGAACCCTAAGTATGTGGCCGGCGGCCCGACCGGCGTGCTCGGCACCAAGTTCGTGGACGGCATCGGCCGCGTCTTCGGCAAGAACGCCGATGCCGAACTATACATGGAAGGCGGCTTCGTCGGAGGCATCGCGCTCAAAGACGTGAACCCAAGCCTCAAAGTCGGCACCGACATTGACTTCTTCCCCTTCCCCCAGATCGATCCCCAGTATGACGACCCGCTGATCGGCGGCGGCGACCTGATGAGCGCCTTCGTAGACACCCCCGAAACCCGCGCCTTCCTGGCCTTCATGGTCAGCAAAGAGGCCGGCGAAACCTGGGCCAAGACAGGCTCCATCGTCTCCCCGAACAAGCTCGTGGACCCCGCGGTCTACCCGAACGACCTCGCACGCAAAGAGGCCGCCCAGGTCGCCGCGGCAACCATCTTCCGCTTCGACGGCTCCGACCAGATGCCGGGCACCCTCGCCGACGACTGGGGCGCGGCGCTCCAGAACATGGTGAGCAGCCCCAGCGACATCACCAAGATCCTCACCGACTTCGACTCAAAGGCCGCCAGGGCCTTCAACCGGTAACCTAATCCCCCCGGCCCCTCTCCCATCTTGTTAAGGGAAGGGGGCCGGGGGTGAAGTCGAAAAGGGGCCAGCTATGAACTCTCGGCAACAGGCGATCGGCGGATACCTGTTTATCCTGCCGGCGATGCTCTTTCTCATTGTGTTCCTGGTTTATCCCACGTTCTGGACAACCGCCCTCAGCTTCAATACCGGCAGAGGCTTCCAGTTCGACAAGTGGATCGGCTTCAGGAACTACGTTGACCTCTTTACCCACGACCACAGCTTCATCGACCTAACTCACTTCCCGCCGTCGGGTGCCGTATTCAACAACGTCCTCTGGATGATTATGAACACGACCCTCTGCGTCGGCCTCGGCCTGCTCATCGCCGTGATGGCCGACCGGGTGCGATACGAGCGCGTCGTGAAGGCAGTCGTCTTCCTGCCCATGGCGATCGCGGCGACAGCGGTCGCCATCATCTGGCTCTTCGTCTACAGCCCCGATAAGCACATCGGTCTGCTCAACGCGGTATTGACCACTATCAACTCGAACGCCAACCCCGTCGCCTGGACCGGCCAGAAGGACACGGTGAACTACGCGATCATCATCGCCAACGTCTGGGCGCAGACCGGCTTCGCCATGGTCGTCCTCTCCGCCGCCTTGAAGGGCATCCCCGCCGACATCATAGAGGCTGCGCGGATAGACGGCGCGAACGAGGCCCGGATCTTCCGCTACATCACGCTGCCCAGCCTCAGCCTGCCGATCTCGGTCGTCGTGGTCACCCTGGTCATCTGGGTGCTGAAAGTCTTCGACATCATCTATATTATGACCGCCGGCGGCCCCGGAGACTCCAGCCGCGTGATTGCGTACACCATGTTTAGAGAGACTTTCAACGGCAGCCCAGGCTACGGGTCGGCAGTCGCCGTCATCCTCCTGCTGCTGATCATCCCCGTCATGGTGCTGAATATCCGCCGCTTCCGCAGTGAAAGGGTTGTCACATGACCACCAGCACAGCAGAACGCGAGGCTCTACCCCTCGCCTCGACCTATCAGCTTACCACAACTGAGCGGCTCGTCGGAGGCATCCGCCGCAGCACAGTCCACATTGCGCTCGGCCTGATCACATTCATTTGGCTCGTCCCCTCGGTCGGCCTCCTCCTCACTTCGTTTCGCCCGCTCACCGACATCGCATCCTCCGGGTGGTGGACGATCCTAAACCACTGGGACTTCACCATCCAAAACTATATCAACGTCCTCCGCGCGAACCACATGGACAGAGCGTTTTTCAACAGCCTGTTCATCACCGTCCCGGCGACGATTCTGCCCGTGCTGCTCGCCGCCCTCGCCGCCTTCGGCTTCGCGTGGATACGCTTCCCCGGCCGTGACGCGCTCTTCCTGCTCGTGGTCGCCCTGCTCGTCGTGCCGATCCAGATGACTTTCGTGCCGGTGCTGAACATGCTCAACCCGCTCCACCTCACCCAGTCCTACGTCGGCATCTGGCTCGCGCACACCGCGTTCGGGCTGCCCTTCGCCGTCTTCCTGCTCCGCAACTTCTTCGTGCTGCTGCCGAGCGACCTCATCGAGGCGGCGCGGATAGACGGCGCGTCGAACCTCCGCATCTTCTTCCGCATCATCATGCCGCTCTCGGTGCCCGCGCTTGCCTCGCTCACCATCTTCCAGTTCCTCGGCGTCTGGAATGACCTGCTCATGGCCCTTGTCTTCATCCAAGATCCGGCCTCGCGCCCGATGACTGTCGCGATCAGCAACCTGCTCTCGACTTACGGCACAGAGTGGGATCTTCTGAGCGCAGGCTCGTTCGTGCTGATGCTCGTGCCCCTGGTCGTCTTCTTCAGCCTCCAACGCTACTTCGTGCAAGGGCTGCTCGCGGGGTCGGTGAAGTAATCAGACCGAGGGGACATCTATTCCGCACGCCCACGTGCCGGCCGGGGTTAGCCGAGGTTGTGTTCAATGGCGTAGCGGGTGGCTGCGCTGCGTGTCGTGATAGCGAGTTTCGAGTAGATTGAGCGGACATGGGTTTGGACCGTGCGGGGGCTGAGAAATAGCGCGGCGGCGATCTGGCTGTCGGTGTGGCCGGAGGCCAAGAGGCGCAACACTTCCGTCTCGCGCGGGGTGAGCCCGGGGGCGGCGGAGTTTTGAGTTGTTTGAGGGTGGGCTATCGCAGCAGCGAGGTTGAGCGCGCCCTCCAAGGTGAGGGCGTGGCCAGCCGCCCAGGATTTGTCCCAGTCGGAGGGGGCGAGGTGGGCGCGAACTGCGGCGATGTTTTGCTCGTAGGCGGCGCTGTTCACCGGATCGAGGCGCGCGCCGATCGATTCTAGCATCGCGGCTGCCGCGCCGAGCAGGACGGCAGCCTCCTGGGTATGACCGAGGCCGGTGGCGGCACCGCCGAGCGCCGCCAGGCCCGAGGCGATGCCTTGCCTGTCGCCGAGCGCGCGGAAGAGGGCCATGCTCTCTACGAAGTCGGAGGCTGCGGCAGCGTGCTCACCACTTGCGGCCGAGATCTCGCCGAGGCTGTTCAGCGCGAGGGCCAGGCCCCAACTGTCTCCGACTGCGCGGAATAGGGCAACGCTCTCCTCTACCAGGGCACGGTGGGCCTCGGTATCGCCCCGCAGCCGGGCGACTTCGCTGAGATTGCGGAAGGAGAGGGCCGCGCCCCACTTGTTGCCGTCTGCGCGGAAGAGTTCGGCGCTCTCTTCGAGGAGCAGACGCGCGCGATCCGGCTCGCCGGCGAGCAGCACGACCAAGCCGAAGACGCTCAATGAGTACGCCAGCCCTTGGGGGTCGCCAAGCTCACGGAAGGTGGCTGTGCTCTCCTCGAGCAGGCGGCGGGCGGCGGGCAGGTCGCTCTGGCGGTAGGCGAGGACGCCCGCCCAGTTCAGCGCGAGGGCGCGGGCCGGAGTCCGCTCGGACGGGTCGGACTTCGAGAGAGCCTGCTCGAGCCGGCCCCGCCCCTCGGTGAAGTAGCCGCGCAGGTGCCAGTACCAGCCGAGCACGCCGCCGAGCCGTAATGCTGCGCCCACGTCATGTTCGAGCGACCAGCCGAAGGCGGCGCGGAGGTTATCATCCTCGACGGCCAGCCGTTCAAGCGCCTGCACCTGGCGAGGGCCGCGCAGCATCGGTTCGGCTGCCTCGACCAGCTCGATATAGTAGACAGTATGGGCACGCCTCACGGCACCGGCCTGCCCGCTCTCATCGAGCCGTTCTTGAGCGTACTCGCGGATCGTCTGAAGCATCGAAAACCCGGCTTCTCCATCGAAGCCCTCGCGCTGGGTGAGCAGATTTACGTCCACCAGCGCGGAGAGGGCATCAAGCTGAGCTCCACCGACCGCGTCGAGCGTGCAACCGCCCGCGAAGACGGAGAGTCGCCTGAAAAGCGCCTGCTGGTCCGGGGGCAGGAGGTCGTAGCTCCAGCCGATTGCGCCGCGTAGCGTTTGTTGGCGCGGCGGTCGGTCGGCGGCACCGACGGTAAGCAGAGCGAGTGCGGGGGCGGGTGTGGCCTCGGTGAGGCGGGCGAGCATGGCCTGCGGCGAGAGGATCTTGCTGCGCGCGGCGGCGAGTTCGATGGCGAGCGGCAGGCCGTCGAGCCGCCGGCAGACAGAGGCGACGGCTTCGGCGCTTTCAGGCGTGAGGGCAAAGTCGGGCTTGACTTGGAGCGCGCGTGCGCGAAAAAGACGAACCGCCTCGGCATCCGCAAGAGCATCGGTCTCTGCGTCCGCCTCACCAGGCAACGCGAGGGGAGGCACCGGGAACTCCTGTTCGCCATAGAGATGCAGGCAGGCGCGGCTGGTCACGAGGACGCGCAGACCGTCAGCGGCGGCGAGCAACGCGCCGATCTCAGGCGCTGCGGACGTCACCTGCTCGAAGTTGTCGAGTACGAGGAGCGTCTGCCCTTCGCGGAGGCGCTGCTTCAGGCTGGCGAGCAGGGACAGGCCGCCGACCTCTTTGAGGCCGAAGGTAGCGGCGATGGTCGGGATAACCAGCGCGGGGTCGGTCAGTGCGGCGAGAGCGACGAAGTGGACTCCCTGAGGGAACCTCTCCTGGAGGGCAGCCGCGACGGCTAGGGCGAGGCGGGTCTTGCCGCAGCCGCCGGTGCCGGTCAACGTCAGCAGGCGCGCCGTCTCTAGATGCCGAGCGACCTCGGCTATCTGCTGCTCACGCCCGATGAAGCTGGTCAGTTGTTGCGGCAGGTTGTTCGCCATGCCTCTATTATACAGCAGTAGGCGGTAGACAGGGGTCAGCGGTGGCACACTGTTTGCCCCACTCCGTCCGTAGACCATGACAAATTCGAGGAGGGTATGATGCCGGAAGAAGACAACAGCAAATCACGGCAGTCCAGCGGGAACGGCGGGCGGGAGAAGGTGCGGCAGGACAGGCGTAGGCTCGAACAACAGGAGGAGGCGCTCAACCCCGAGAGGTGGACTGGTGGACCGGGGAAAACGATCGGGCAACGCGCACCGATGCAGGGCGGCACAGAGCCGAATCCTTCACTGAACAACGCGGCGCGCACGGGCAGGGCCACTGAGGACGAGAGCCTGCTGTCGAGGCCCGAACTCACCCGGCCCGGCGGTCTCGACTTCACCGAGACCGACCCCTGGCGCGTGCTGCGGATCATGGGGGAGTTCGTCCACGGCTTCGACATGCTGGCGCATATCGGCCCCGCGGTCTGCCTGTTCGGGTCGGCGCGCGTGACCGAGGCCGACCCCGACTACCGGGCGGCGGTCGAGCTGGCGCGGCTCCTCTCTGAGGCGGGGCTTGCAGTGATCACCGGGGGCGGCCCGGGGATCATGGAGGCGGCGAACAAAGGCGCGTCTCAGGGATCGAGCGAGAGCGTCGGCTGCAACATCGAGCTGCCCCGCGAGCAGGGCACCAACAAGTACGTGCAGATCGCGGTCAACTTCCGCTATTTCTTCGTGCGGAAAACAATGTTCATGAAGTATGCCGAGGGCTTTGTCATATTCCCCGGCGGCTTCGGCACGATGGACGAGCTTTTCGAGGCGCTGACCCTGATCCAGACCGGGAAAGTCCGCAACTTCCCGGTCATCTTGTTCAACCGCGCCTATTGGTCGGGCCTGCTCGAGTGGATCGAGGCAACAATGTTGCCGGGCGGCAAGATCGTGAAGAACGATTTCGCGCTGCTGCGCGTTACCGACTCGCCCGAAGAAGCCTGCCGATGGATACTCGAATGCTACAACAACAACTGCTGGACAAATGCTGCCACGGCAGAAGCCAACGAACTCGCGGGCGCGCCGGAGCCGCTGAAACAGAGCTGAGATTGACGAGTCCGGACGATTCGTGCTAAAATCGGCGGTGATGGACCGCCTCCCCAGCGAATTGTTTACGTTAAAGACCGGACGCCGCTTGCTGGCGGTGCCGGCGGTTGGGCTAGGGCTGTATGCCGAGCAGCTGACGGCGAATGTGCGCGCCACGGGCGTGTCCGTCGCGGGTGCAGCCCCGCCGCAGATAAGCTGGGTGCTGTTCAGCGTGGCTGCGGTGCTCTTCGCGGCGGCGGCGTGGCCGGGGCGTGCCTTGCGCGATGGGACGCCGCCGCTCTTTCGCACGGCCTGGCGCTCGATGGAACACCCACGACGGTTTTTCCTGCCGTTGGCCGGTGCGTTGGTCTGCGCGCTGCTTGCAGCCCCGATGTTCGTTGCGCTCAACTCGACCGCAGAGGGCGCTGCGCCACCGGAACCAGCAAACACCATCGCCTGGCCGCTCTGGATAGCCTCCTTACTGCTCTTTGGCGTGGCGTTCGTGGTCTGGGAGCTGAGTACAACGCCGCCCGACGAGGGCAACCTGCCGGACCCGCAGGGGGACAGGCTGCCGAGGCAGATCGAGTGGGCGCTTATGGCGGGGCTCATGGCGCTCGGCCTAGCGTTTCGCCTGCCGAACCTGGAGACGGCACCGCCCGGCCTCTGGTTCGACGAGGCGCAGAACGGCATCGTCGCGCAGGGCCTGCTCATGCCGGGGGCGCTCCACCCGACCTTCCTGACGGGGCTGACGCAGATGGGCGCGCTGCCCTTCTACTTCCTCGGCGTCGTGCTCAAGGTATTCGGCACGACCGTCTGGCCGCTGCGCTTGATGCCTGCGTTGGCCGGTGGCCTGGTGGTGCCGATGCTCTACCTGCTTGCGGCGCGGCTCTACGGCTGGCGGGCGGGGCTGGCTGCGGCGGGGCTGCTTGCGGTCTCGGCCTGGAACATCACGTTCAGCCGCTTCGGGATTATCTCTCTGGTCACCGTGGCGGCAGATGTGGCGGTCTATCTCTGCGCGGCGCAGGCGCTCCGCACCGGGCGGCTCGGCTACTACGCGGGGGCGGGCGTGCTGCTCGGCCTCTCGCTACAGACATATTACGTCTCGCGCCTCGTGCCACTCGTGCTTGGTGCCCTACTGATCCACGGCCTGATCGCGACGCGCGGGCGGCTGCTCCGGCAGATCCGCGTCGGCTTCATCGTGCTGGCGGTCGGCGGGCTGCTCGCCTTCCTGCCGGTGGGCCTATTCGGCTTGCAGCAGCCGGCCGCGTTCACCGGGCGGGTAAGCGAGGTATCCGTCTTCAACCCCGACTCGAACGGGGGCGACCCCGACGCGCTCAACCATAGCCTGACCAAACACCTGCTGATGTTCAACTTCGTGGGCGACCGCAATGGGCGACACAACCTGCCGGGCGCGCCGATGCTCGACGACGTGACCGCCGCGCTCTTCATTCTGGGCCTCGGTGCCTGCGCGCTGAGGGCATGGCGCAGGCAATATTTCTTCCCTGTGGCCTGGTTCGTGGCCGCGCTCTCCGGCGGGGTGCTGTCGTTGCCGTTCGAGGCACCGCAGAGCCACCGCACGCTCGAAAACAGCGTCGTCACCGCGCTGATCGCGGGGATCGTCGTCGGCGAACTCTGGGGTTTGCTGTCACGGCTGGGCACCACCGAGCAGACGGAGCCGGAACCCGTAGCGCCGGCGGTTCCCCTAACCGAGCAGGCACCGAGGCCGAAGCCCGCGAAGCTGCGAACCAACCTGCCGACGCGTAAGCGATCCGCTGGCGTGGCCGCGGCCGCCGTAGTGGAAGCGCCGATCTCGGCGGTTGGGGAGGGCGTGACCGTGCGCCCGGTAGTCTCGGCGGAGCGTGTGCGGCCTTCTGCGGGGCGGGTTCTGAGGTGGATTGTGAGTGCGGCGGGGGTGTTGGCGGTCGTCTGGTGGGCAGGCAGCATCAGCGTGCCGCGATACTTCAATGACCAGATGGCCTCGCGGGGCGTCTGGGAGGAGATGTACAGTGGGCAGGCAGAGGCCGCACGCCTCCTGCTCCGATACGCCGCCTCCGACCAGGTATATCTCGCCAACATCTACCAGGGCACCCCGCCGATGAGCTACCTCGCGCCGGGCCTCGCGGGGACCGAATGGGCGGGCATGGACGCGCTGCCTCTGCTCGACTCGGGAGGCCGTAACGTCACGCTGGTCCTCGACTACACAAGGATGGCCGACTCGGCCGCGATACCGAGGCTCTACCCTCACGCGACGATCAGCTCCTACGGCCCGCCGAGCGACCCGTCGAACCCCCTGCTCTACACAATCCACATACCGGCGGCTGATATAGCTACGCTGCACGGTGTGCGCGCGACCGTCTACGACACCGGCAAGACCCAGCCACGGGAAGACGCGAGCCGGGCGGATTTCGGCTTCGACTGGGCGGGCAAACAGCCGGGCACACTCCGCCTTGCGACGACGATACAGATCTCAGGGTACGGGGCGTACAAGCTCGACTGGCACCCGGCCGGTGCCCCGATCAGCGACTCGCTGCGGGTGGACGGCTATCCCGTTCAGCCGGGCGGAAGCATGAGCCTCACCACCGGCCTGCACAGCATCGTGGCGACGGACACGGTTCGCACGGCAGCCGGAGTCTCCTCCCTGCAATGGACGCTGCCGAGCGGGCAGGCGGGACCGTTGCCTCTGGAGAGGCTGTTCGACCCGCGCCGCGTCGAACCCCACGGCCTTACAGGGCTGTACCGGGACGGCAGGAGCGGCGAGGGGCTGGTCGCCACAGCGAGGGTGGACCGCGTGGTGGCGTTCTATTTCCAGACTCCTCCTCTCAACCGGCCCTACCATGTGGTATGGAGCGGGCGTCTGTATGTGCCGCAGGCCGGCACCTACGGCCTCTCAACAGAGCAGATCACCGAGTCGCACCTCTTCCTGGACGGGGAGGTGATCATCTCGAACACCGGGCCGAATCAGCCAGTTGAGGCGCAAAGGAGCTTGAGTGCGGGCTGGCACGATATCCGGGTGGAATATCTTGACGCGGAGAACTTCTCGCACATTTACCTCTACTGGACGCCGCCGGGGCGTGATCAAAGCGTCATACCCTCGGCATTCCTCTGGCCGGCGCTGGGCCAGTACCCCAGCCTGCCGGAGAGCGGCGCGTGGCCGACGCTCGACGAGGCGCAGAGCAGGTGGACGCCGAGCACCCCGCCGGTCGCGGCGCAGTCCGGGCCGACCCCGGCAAGTGGGCCGCCAACCGGCCCTCCCGTCGCGCCACCGACCACCGCAGCCCAGGCACCGGCAGCGCCGACGGTCGCAGGCACGATCCTACAGCCGCAGATCCTGCTCGGCGAAGCCGGAGGCACGCCCCTGCCTCACCCGCGCGGTGCGGGAATAGACGCGGCGGGTAACCTCTACATCTATACGGAGGGCGACAGCAAGGTACATAAGTTCGGCCCCGACGGCAAGCCGCTCACCGCCTGGGATGTGCTCGACAAGGATGGCAAGCCGCTGCTCGAAGGCTCGGCACTGCTGGTGCAGAAGGACCGCCTCTACGTGCTCGACGCAGCCGCTGCGGAGCTGATTGCCTACGACCTGTCGGGCAAGTCGGACGAACGAACGCACATCTGCGACTGCTTCTCGCCGCGCGCTATCGCCCCCGCGAAGGACGGCAACTTCTGGGTGGCCGACACGGGCAACAACCGGGTGGTCAAGGTGAACCCACAGGGGCAGACGGTCGTGTCATTCGGCGGCAAGGGAGACGCGCGGGGCCAGTTCTTTGAGCCGGCGGGGATCTGGGAGGCACCCGACGGCACACTCTACGTGGCGGACAATACAAATGGCCGAGTGCAGAGCTTGAGAGCCGACGGCACGCCGATAGCGGCCTGGCCGGTCGGCCCATCCGTGCCGCGCGACGGCAACCGTGTGACCGGGGAGAGCGACGGCACGGCCCTGGTGACGGAGAGCGCGGCGAACGCGGTGGTCGCCTACAACGCGCAGGGCAAGGAGTCGGGGCGTTGGGTCTACGCGCCGTCGGGAGCGCCGCTGCCGGCGTCGGGCATCGCGCCGGCGGGGGCGGGCCGCTTCATCGTGCTCTTCCTGCGGGACAACCAGGCCGGGGTGTTCGCTATCGGGAAGTAGGGCGGGTGTTTTTTCGCGCCCGATGTGGTATGATGTAGCGCGTCCCGGCTATGGAGCAGGGAGCAGAGGGATTTCGATTTCGGCGCAGAGCAGGAGGCGGATATGTCCACATCCACCCGACATCGCGGACGGCGGCCCTCCGTGCCCATCACGGACCCCCGCGTGATCGTGGTCATGCCGGCGTATAATGCGGCGCGCACACTCGAAAAGACTTACGGCGATTTGCCGAAGGACCAGATATACGAGGTGATCCTTGTTGACGACGTTTCGTCGGACGACACGGTGGAAGTAGCCGAGCGTTTGGGCCTCAAGCACTTCGTGCATGTCCAGAACAAAGGCTACGGCGGCAACCAGAAGACGTGCTACCTCGAAGCCCTCACCGACGGCGCAGACATCGTGGTGATGCTCCACCCCGACAACCAGTACGACGCCACGCGGGTGCCGGAGATGGTCGCGCCCATCGCGGCGGGAAAGGCCGACATGGTGCTGGGGTCGCGCCTGATGGGGGGCGCGTCGGCCACGCTCGAGGGCGGGATGCCGATCTGGAAGTTCGTCAGCAATCGCTTCCTGACGACCGTGGAGAACCTGGCCTTCGGCACACATCTGTCGGAGATGCACACGGGTTATCGGGCCTACAGTCGCCGGCTGCTGGAAACGATCCCGTTCCTGCTCAACTCAGACGACTTCGTTTTCGACAGCGAGGTGATCGCGCAGGCCGTGGCGTTCGGCTACCGCATCGTCGAGGTGCCGGTGCCGACGCGCTATTTCCCGGAGGCGTCGTCGGTGAACTTCCGCCGTAGCCTGGTCTACGGGCTGTCCACGCTGAACGTCGCCCGCCGCTACATGTTCCACAAGCTGCGTATTCGGCGGCACCCGCAGTACCGAAAGCGGCTGAAAGACGTGCTGGCGAAGCAGCACCAGGGAAACATACTGCGCCACTCGCAGCACTGAGTTTCACGGGAGACAGACTTGTTACGGGACAAAAAGTTCTGGCTGGGGGTTATAGTCAGCGTCTTCTTCCTATTCTTGGCGTTCAGGGACGAGGACTTCGGGAAGATAGGGGCGGCGCTGGGGAGGGTGCAGTACTGGGCGTTGCTGCCGGCGCTCGCGTTCTACTTCCTCGGCGTCTGGATACGTGCCGTGCGCTGGGGCGTGTTACTCTCGCCTGTCCGCAGGGGTATACATCCCTACGGCCTGTTCAAGGTGCTGGCGATCGGCTATATGGGCAACGACATCTTGCCGGCGCGCCTCGGCGACGTGATCCGTGTCTTTGTCCTCAGCCGGCGGGAGAACGTGACGAAGAGCGCGACGCTGGCGACGATCCTCGTGGAGCGGATACTCGACGGGCTGACGATGCTCGGCTTCCTGGCGGGGTCGGCGCTGTTCATCACGCTCGACGCCGGCATGACGAGCGCCCTGCGGATCTTCACCCTGGTCTTCCTGGTCGGGATGCTGGTGTTCGTTTTCCTGGCGGCCTCGCCGGACAGGATCGTGACGCTGGTGCAGGTGTTGTTGGGGCGCAGCCCCCTCGGCAGGGTGATACCCGAGACGCTCCACGAAAAGGCACTGCACATCACGTCGTCGTTCGTGACCGGGCTGGCGGTGCTGCGGAGTTGGCGGGGCGTGTCGAGCGTGATCGGGCTGTCGGTGGCCGCGTGGGCGGCAGAAGCGACGATGTACTACATCATCGGAGTCTGGGGTTTCGGCCTCATCTTGCCGGTGTATGCCTACACAATGACGACGGCGGCGGCGAACCTCGGCACGCTCGTGCCGTCGTCGCCCGGCTACCTCGGCGTGTTCGACGGCATCGCCAAGGGTGTGCTGGCGGGGCTGTTCCCTACGCTGATAAGCAGCAGCCTCGCGCTGAGTTATGTGGCCGTGCTGCACGCCGCGCTCTATTTCCCGGTGACGTTCCTCGGCCTGTTCTACATGGCCCGCGAGAGCGTTTCCTGGGGCGACCTGGCGGCGCTGGAGAAGAAGGAGGCCGCAGGCCGCCCGGCGCTCCCACCGGAAGACGATAAGGAGGAGTAGACAACCAATATGGACCCGATACAAGCAATCGTGCTCGGCCTTGTGCAGGGCTTGAGCGAGTTTATCCCGATCAGTTCATCGGCGCATCTGATCATCGTACCCTGGCTGCTCGGCTGGAGAGACCCCGGCATCACGTTCGACGTTGCTCTCCACATGGGCACGCTGGTCGCCGTGCTGGCCTACTTCTGGCAGGACTGGATACGGCTGATCGGCGCGGCGCTCCGCAGCATCGCCGCGCGGAAGTGGGACGCGACGACCGACAGCCGCCTGGCATGGTACATCGTACTGGCGACTATCCCCGGCGCGGTCGCGGGGCTGCTCGGCGAGAGCAAGCTGGACGAGATGTTCCACGGCACCGACGCGGCAAGCCGCGCCACAGGGATCGCGATCATCGGCGTGGTGATGATCGCGCTGGCGCTGGTGCTGTTCACGGCTGAGCGGACGGCGCGCCACCGGAACTCCATGAGCGAGCTGACGCTCGGCCAATCGCTGATCATCGGCGTGGCGCAGGCGTTTGCAGTCATACCCGGCGTCTCCCGGTCGGGCAGCACGATCACGGCGGGGCTGTTTATGAACCTGAAACGCGAAGACGCCGCCCGCTTCAGCTTCCTGCTCGGCACGCCGGTGATCGCGGGGGCGGGATTGAAGAAGCTCTACGACATCGTCAAGACCGGAGGGCTGCAAGCCGACACCACAACAGCCTTCGCGATCGGGCTGATGGTGGCGGCGATCAGCGGATACGCGGCGATCTTCTTCTTGCTGCGCTTCCTGCAACGCAACAGCACGCTGCCGTTCATCGTCTACCGCGTCGTGGCGGGGATCGTGCTGATCGTGTTGGTTCTTGCGGGGTTCCGCCATTAGAATGTTACCGCCGGTGATACTGGCGCTGGGCCTGCTCTTCGGAGCATGGGCCGGAGGGCTTGCGAGAGCCTTGCCGCCCCAGCAGGCGGCGACGCCGACGCCGGGCGGGACGGTGGGCCTGCCCCAGGGCGGCGACGGGAGCGCGGTGCCCGGGCAGGTGCTTGTCCGCTTCAGAACCAGCCCCAGCAACGCGGCGCAGCAGCCGTCGCAGGCAACGAACATATTACGCACAGCCGGCATACAGTCGAGCGTGCGGCGCTCACTACAGACGCCCGGCGTCTATCTTCTGAATGTGCCCTCCGGCAGTGAGAGCGCGGCTGTAGCCGCCCTTGCCGCTAGACCCGATGTGCAGACCGCAGACCCGAACCTGACGCGCCACATCCACATGCGGCCGGCCGCGCCCAGCGACCCGCTCTACCCGATGCAGTGGGGCTTCGCCCGTGTGAACGCGCCTGCCGCCTGGAACGCGGCGCAGTTGTACAACGTGACTGTGGCGGTGCTCGACACCGGCCTCGACCTGGGGCACCCCGAGTTTGCGGCGCGGACGGTGGAGGGGGCGAACTTCGTGAACCCCGGCAGCCCGCCGCAGGACGACAACGGCCACGGCACGCACATCTCCGGGATCATCGCTGCGGCGGCGAACAACGGCATCGGCGGGGTTGGCCTGGCATGGCAAGCCCAGGTGATGCCGATCAAGGTGGCCGACAGCGCCGGCAACCTGACCAGTGAGGCTTGGCTGAACGGCCTCGCCTGGGCAGTGCAGCACGGCGCCCAGGTCGTCAACATGAGCTTCGGCGGCAGCTCCACCAGCGCGACCGAGCAGGCCGCGATTGACGATGCCTGGAACAGGGGCGCGGTGATAGTCGCCTCGGCAGGCAACTCCGGCGACGGGGCGAACCAGGTCGAGTACCCGGCGTCCTACAACAACGTCGTCTCCGTGGCCGCGACCGGCAACGACAACAGCCACGCATATTATTCGGAACACAACAGCTACGTGACACTCGCGGCCCCCGGCGGCGACGCACGCTTCGGCAACGACCCCGACGGGCGGTTCATCGTCAGCACATGGCCGCGCGGCCTCGGCAGCGCATATCAGAGCGGCTACGAGCGCGAGATCGGCACCTCGCAGGCAGCGCCGTTCGTCTCCGGCCTGGCCGCGCTGATGTTGAGCACGAGCGCGGCGTGGACGAACCGCACGCTCGTGGCGCGCATGGAGACCACCGCGACCGACCTCGGGCCGCCAGGCCGCGACGACAGCTTCGGCTTCGGACTGATCAACGCGGTTGCTGCCGTCGGCAACCCGCCCGGCCCTTCCAGTCCCGGGTCTACACCGACGGCCACCCCGGCTCCGCCGACAGTCCAGCCGACCCCCCAGCCCACGAGCGCGCCGACGGCGGCACCGACAGTGCCGGTACGCACCGGCTGCCTCTTCGCAGATGCGTGCCAGGGCGATCCTTTCCTACCCTTCGTCGAGGATCTCGTCAGCCGGGGCGCGGTTGCCGGATACTCCGACCACACCTTCCGCCCGCTGAACAACCTAACGCGGGGCGAGGTAGCCAAGATCATCGCGCTGACCGGAGGCTTCGAGCTGACGACCGCGACCGGCCCACACTTCACCGATGTGCCGCCGACCGACCCCTACTACCCCTACATCGAGACGGCCTTCGCGCAGGGCCTGATCAGCGGATACCGCGACGGCAGCTTCCGGCCTTATGGCGTGGTGTCGCGGGGGCAGCTCGCGAAGATGATCGTGCTGACGAGGAGCTGGGATCTGCTCGACCCCGGCAGAAGCAGCTTCACCGACGTTGCTTACGGCGACACCTTCTACTACTACATCGAGACCGCCGTCAAGCTACAGGTCGTGTTAGGCTACAACGATAACACCTTCCGCCCCAACGCGCCGACGACCCGCGCGGAGGCCACGAAGATCATTGACGTTGCCCT
Source organism: Chloroflexia bacterium (assembly GCA_050998805.1). Classification (GTDB taxonomy): domain Bacteria; phylum Chloroflexota; class Chloroflexia; order QHBQ01; family JAICKM01; genus JAICKM01. The sequence goes on from JBPCPV010000018.1 coordinate 40,865, forward strand.
AGCGACATTCAGGCCGCACAACGGACCGTGACGGGGTTTTGAGTTTTGAGTTTCGAGTTCTGAATTACGAGTGCGTGGTGCGTAGGGTAGGGTGGATTATGGATCGGGATAGGGAGCGTGTGGACGCCTGGGACGACGAGGACGACGAGGACGACGGGTGGGGCGTGCCCATGCCGGATGCGCGCTCCAATCCGCAATCCGCAATCTGCAATCCGCAATCGTCGGATGCGGACGCAATCGGCGATCCGCAATCCGCAATCGCCACTCCGCAATCGCCGGGCTTGCGGGAGATGCTGCGTGGCGCGCCTCCCTGGATCTGGGTGATCAGCGGCGTGGGGATCGCGCTTATCTGCGCGATGATGTTGGCGGTGCTGCTACTCGCGGCGTCGGTCAAGTAGGCATACCGATGGCAACTCCGGCCGGCCCGCCCCCAGAAGGCGATACCGCCCGGCGGGCCGCACGCAACATGGCGGGGCCGTTCGCGGCGCAGCTTGTCGGGCGGGCCTTATCCATCGTCTATTACTCCGCGCAGGCGAAGTTGCTGGCGCAGGGCGAACTCGGCCAGTATATCTTCGCCTCGCTGGTTTGGCTCTACGCGAACACGATCACCGACTGGGGGCTGGGCACCTGGCTGACGCGGGAGATCGCCGCCCACCGCCACGACCCCGACGGTCGGCGGACGACGGCCCAACTCTTCGCCGAGGGTCTCGGCGTGAGGCTGGCGCTGGCTGCCCTCGCGCTGTTGCCGCTGCTCGCGCTCACGGTGCCAGGCCCCGCCTATTCCTTCGCACGTATCTCTCCCGACGGCGCGACTGCGATCATGCTGCTGGGGCTGTCACTGCTGCCGGGCGCGTTTTCGAGCGCGGTCACGGCTCTGTACAACGCTCACGAGCGGCTCTCGCTGCCAGCGGGGATCGCCGTGGTTACTGCGGCGGCGAACGCCGTGCTGGGTGTCGCCGCGATGCTTCTCGGCTGGGGCGCGCCGGGGCTGGCGGGGGCCGCGCTGCTCACCACCTGCGTCACAGCCTCTATCTTCTATCGGCTGCTCAGGCGCGACTTCTTCCCTCCACGGGTCGAATGGAAGCCCAGCGCGACGCGGCAGATGCTGGTAGCCGGGTTCCCACTGATGCTCAACGGGCTGCTGATCGTGATCTTCTTCCGGTTCGACCAGCCGATTATCAAGCACTTCTGGGGCGACCGACAGGTGGCGATCTACGAGACGGCCTACAAGGTGATCAACGTCACGCAGATAATCCCGCCGAGCGTGGTACTGGCGCTCTTCCCGCTGATGGCGAGGGCGGCGCTGGAGGACCGGGCGGCGCTGGTGCGGCAGTACAGGCTCGCGGTGAAGCTGCTGCTGCTGATCGGGCTGCCGCTGGTCGTCGGCACCGTGGCCCTCGCCGAGCCGGTGATCACGGCGATCACGCTCGGCAAGGCAGGCTACCTGCCCTACTCGGCGTATGCGCTGGCGATCCTGATCCTCTATCTGCCGATCAGCTTCATCAACGGGGTGACGCAGTACGTGCTGATCGCGCTCCACCGGCAGAGCCGGATCACCTGGGCGATTGGGGCAACGGCGCTGTTCAACATCGGGGCGAACTGGCTGCTTGTGCCGATCTGGGGCATCTATGCGGCGGCGCTCGTGACGGTTCTCTCGGAGGTCGTGCTGCTGGTGCCGTTCCTGCTCTGGGCCGCGCGCGAACTCGGCGCGGATGCTGTCCGGCCAGGCAGGTCGGGCGTGGCGCTGGCGCTGGCTGGAGCAGTGATGTGCATCGTGGCGGCTGCGGCGGTGGGGCAAGGCTTCAGCGGCTTCGTCGCGCTCCTCGCAGGTTGGCTCAGTTACCTCGGCTGCGTGGTCGGGCTGCGCGCTGTCGGGCCGGTAGAGTGGAGCATGATGAGGCGCGCCGTGGGCCGTAAAGTTTAGCTCCCCATCCGCCGTCACTCTAGCCGCCTGGCACGGCGATGAGTCCGACAATGCCGAGGATGTAGAGGATCAGCACCAAAAGCGAGTCGAGACCCATGCGCCAGAAGAGGCGCTCGGAGCGAAAGACCAGGCCCCAGATATAGACGGCGGTGAGCAAGATGCCTAGCCCGGTTAGGTAGAGGTCAGCCGGCTGTGCTTGGGTGAGGACGGGGCTGCCCGATAGGAGACCGGCGACCAGGAACAAGACCGGCAGGAAGGCGTTACCGCCGAAGATGTCGCTGATGGCGAGCGTGTCGTCCTTGATCTTGACCGCCTCCAGCCCCGTCGAAAGCTCCGGCAAGGCGGTGGACGCGGCGAGGAAGGTAGCGCCGAACAGCGCGCCGGTCATGCCGATCTGTTGGGCGATGCCGTCTCCGGCCTGCTCGATCACGATGCCGGCCGCCAGTGTGGCGATCGCGGCCGCCGCGAAGATAAACAGCGTGCGTCCAGTGTTCGTCTTCTTGTCTCCACCCTGGTCATCGTCGGAGTCATCGCCCTGATCATCGTTGCCATCCTGACCCGCTCCCTGCCCTGGATCTTGTGTTCGCCAGGGCAGGCCCCGGCGGGCGCGGTTCAAGAGCCACAGCCCGACTACCCAGGTCAGCAAGATACTCGCTTCGCCCGGCCCTACGCCGCCGAGGGCAAACGACGGCGATAACTGCTTGCTCATAACGACGAGCACGAGTACGACTATCACCAGGCTGGCCTCGAGCACTGGCATGAGGGACTTGACCAGCGAGGTCAGTGGGCGAGAGCTTTGGGTGAACGGGTCGAGCACCGCCAGCACGACTGTCTGAATGGCGATGCCGCCGAGGATGTTTCCGACCGCGACTGGGATCTGGTTAGTGAAAGCCGCGGCCACCGTAATGGCGATCTCCGGCAGGTTCGTCACAATCGCCAGGATCAGCAGTCCGCCGAGCGCCTGACCCAAATGGAACCGCTTCGAGAGTACATCGGTGGTATCCGAGAGCTTTGTCCCGGCGAGCCAGATCACGGCCGCCGACGCGAGAAAAATCGCGATGAGCGCGAACAAGGGCAGAGATTGAAACATCAGCTTGCCGCCAGGAGCCGTTGATACCAGCGCCCGCTCGCCTTCCAGAAGCGGCGGCCTGTCGGGTAGTCAACGTAGAGGAGGCCGAAGCGTTGGCTGTAGCCTTTGTCCCACTCGAAGTTGTCCATGAGCGACCAGACGAAGTAGCCGCGCAATGGCACGCCAGCAGCCACGGCCTGAGCTGCCGCCGCGAAGTGGGCTTCGAGGTATGCCTGCCTGCGGGGATCATACACCGTTCCGTCGGGGCTGAGTTCGTCGGGGAAGGCTGCGCCGTTTTCGGTCACGTAGTAGGCGGGTGCCGGGTAGTCGCGGTTGACGCGCTCGAGGAGGACGCGCAGGCCGTCGGGGTAGACCTCCCAATCCATTGTCGTGTACTCGCCGGGCGGGTGCTCCGTCGCCACGCCGCCCGGATCCCCGGCGGGGTCGGCGCGGACGAGCGCGCGGGTGTAGTAGTTGACGCCGAGGAAATCGAGCGGGGCCGAGATCAGTTCGAGGTCTCCGCTCTTCACTGGGAGGCCGATGCTCCCGAAGACCTCCGAGAGGTGGTCGGGATAACGGCCCTCGAAGAGCGGGTCGAGGAAGAGGCGGTTTGCGAAGAGATCCTGGCGGCTGGCGGCGGCGAGGTCTGCTGCCGAGTCGGTCGCCGGATAGACCGGCTGGAGGTTGAGCGTGATGCCGACTCCGGCACCGGAGACTGCGGCCCGGATGGCAGGCACCGCGAGGCCGTGCGAGAGCAGCAGGTGGTGGGCAACAGCGAGCGCGGTTGCCGCATCGCGGAGGCCGGGCGCGTGCTCGCCCCAGAGGTTGCCGACGAAGGCCGCCACCCAGGGTTCGTTGTGGGTGATCCAGGCCGAGACGCGGTCACCGAGGAATCGGGCGACGAGATCCGCGTAGTCGGCGAAGGCGGACGCGGTGTCACGGTTCGCCCAGCCGCCCTTATCTTGAAGCGCCTGGGGCAGATCCCAATGGTAGAGCGTGACAAATGGGCGGATACCGGCGGCGAGCAGGCCATCGGTCAGCCTGTCGTAGAAATCGAGACCGGCTCCGTTCACCTGGCCGCGCCCGGCAGGCAGGATGCGCGGCCATGCGATGGAGTAGCGATAGGCATCGAGGCCCATCTCGCGCATCAGGCCGATGTCTTCGGCCCAGCGATGGTAGTGATCGCAGGCCACGTCTCCGGTGTCGCCGTTAAGCACGTTGCCGGGGGTGTGGCCGAAGCGGTCCCAGATGCTCTCTCCCCTGCCGTCTTCATGGACAGCGCCCTCGATCTGGTATGAAGCGGTCGCGGCCCCCCAGACGAAATCCGGCGGAATGGCGGGATATGGACTCGGGTTCATTCGGGTACTCCTCTCGGCGCGTGCTTTACCTGCTGCTATTGAAACTCCATCTCAAAGAAAGGATGCCCAGGGTCTGGGCACGGATCCCCGAAGAGGCCGATGCGTTCGTAGAAAGGTACGGCGTGGGCACTCGCCTGCCACTGGAGCCAGCGGGTGCCGCGCAGCCGCACCCAGTCGGTGACGGCAAGCATGAGGAGCGTACCCGCTCCTGTGCGGCGCTGATCCTCCTCAACAAAGAGATCGTGGAGGCGGGCAGCTCTGTCGCCGCTGCGGAGGTGGGGGCCGTAATCCTGTGCCCAAGCATATCCGACCGCCAGCCCACCGGACAGCGCAACCGGCAGGAAGTGTGCAGGGTCGCCGAGGAGTCGAGCGGCACGCGCCAGAACTGCCGCTTCGGCGTCGGTCTTACCCATCGCGCGCAGGAGGGGCCAAAGAGCGGGCAAATCGGTCTCCTGGGCCGGGCGGACGTTGAATGTGGGCATTTCCTATTCACTGACCCCGTAGTTTACGCCTTCTTCAACAGAGCCGGGATCTCGCTGGGGGACTCGGCCACCTGGACGCCGGCGGCGCGCATCGCGGCCATCTTGCCCTCGGCTGTTCCGATCCCGCCTGAGATAATCGCGCCTGCGTGGCCCATGCGGCGGCCCGGTGGGGCCGTGCGCCCAGCGATGAAACCGACCACGGGCTTAGTCATCTCTTTGCCGATGTAATCTGCGGCGGATTCCTCGTCGGTGCCGCCGATCTCGCCGATCATCACGACGCGCCTAGTCGCGGGGTCGGCCTGGAAGAGACGGAGCACGTCGAGGAAGGAGGTGCCGATGATGGGGTCGCCGCCGATGCCGACCGCAGTGGACTGGCCGAGGCCGGCCTGCGTCAGTTCGTTGACCACCTCGTAGGTCAGGGTGCCGGAGCGGGAGACGAGGCCGACATCCCCTGGCATGTGGATATAGCCGGGCATGATGCCGACCTTCGCCTCGCCGGGCGTGATCAGGCCGGGGCAGTTCGGGCCGATCAGTCGGCTGCCGCGCTCTTTGACGTATCTGTAGACCTTGATCATGTCAAGGACCGGGATGCGCTCTGTGATGCAGACGATCAGCGGCAGATCAGCGTCGGCGGCTTCATAGATCGCGTCGGCGGCGAAGGGCGCGGGCACGTAGATGATCGAGACGTTCGCGCCGGTCTTCTTCACCGCCTCGTCCACCGTGTCGAAGACCGGCACACCGTCCTCGGTGCTTGTGCCGCCCTTGCCGGGTGTGGTGCCGGCGACGACCTTTGTGCCGTACTCGACCATCGCGTGGGTGTGGTAGCCGCCCTCGCGGCCGGTGATGCCCTGCACAAGCAGGCGGGTATCTTTGTTGACCAGGATGCTCATGCGCGGACCTCCTTCGGCCCCTGAGCATCCCGCTCGTGGGCCAGCGCGACGACCTTTGCCGCCGCCTCGTCCATAGACTCCAGCGCCACAACCCCGGCATCCGCCAGGATCTTGCGGCCCTCCTCCGAATTGGTGCCTACCAGCCGGATCACTATCAGCAGGTCGGTCTGCACCGCCTTCAGCCCCGCGAGTATCCCGCGAGCAACGATGTCGCCCCGCGTGATGCCGCCGAAGATGTTGATCCAGACCGCCTTGACCTTCGGGTCGCTGAGGATCAGGCGCATCGCGGTCGTGACCTGCTGCTCGTTCGCCCCGCCGCTCACGTCGAGGAAGTTCGCCGGCTCGCCGCCGTGCAGCTTGATCGCGTCCATCGTGCCCATCGCCAGGCCCGAGCCGTTGACCATGCATCCGATGTTGCCGTCGAGCTTCACGTAGCTCAGTCCGGCCTCGCGGGCCTGCTTTTCGACCGGCTCATCTTCGTTCGGGTCGCGCAACGCCTCAAGCCCAGGGTGGCGGTAGAGGCCGTTGTCGTCGAGGTCCATCTTGGCATCAATCGCGAGCAGCTTGTTGTCGGGGGTGCGGACCAGCGGGTTGATCTCGACCAGCGTGGCGTCGGTGTCCATGAGCGAGTCTACCACTCCACGGCAGATTTTCACGAAGTCACGGATCAGGCCGGGGGACAGCTCCATCGCAAAGCCGAGGTCGCGGGCCTGGTAATCCTGGAAGCCGACCATCGGGTCCACGGCGACGCGGTGGATCTTCTCCGGCGTCTCTTTGGCGACCTCCTCGATCTCCATGCCGCCTGCCGCGCTCGCCATGACGGTGACACCCTTGTTCGCGCGGTCGAGGATCGCGCCGAGGTAGTATTCCTGGGCGATGTCGGCTGCGTCGGCGATAAGCACCTTCTGGACAGTGATCCCCTTGATGTCCATGCCGAGGATCTGCTGGGCCTTTTCGCGGGCCTCTTCGTGGGTCTTCGCCAGCTTGACGCCGCCCGCCTTGCCCCGCCCACCGACGAGCACCTGGGCCTTGACCACGACCATCTTGCCGATCTTACGGGCAATCGCCTCGGCCTCGTCGGGCGTGGAGGCTATCTCCCCGGCGTTGACCGGGATACCGTGCGCGGCGAGGATCTCTTTCGCCTGGTATTCGTGTATCTTCATGCGTCTCTCCTTGAGGTTGGTTACCTAGCCCGTGGCCCCTGCCTCACAGGGGAAGGGAAGAGGCTGCGCCGGATTATAACATATTTGGGAGGAACCGCCCCAACCTTCCGGCGCTCACCTCTGCCTCGCCAGCCACTCCGCCCCTACAAGCCCGAGCTGCACCCTGTCTTGCGGCTTGCCCTGCACCTCCTCGTGCCACTCGAAGCGCGCCCGCTCGAAGTACTGCATGATGTGAACCTTGCCGTCCGCGAGGCTCACGTCGTTGAACTCTTCGCTGATCGGCAGGCCGAAGATCGTCACTCCTCCCCGCGTTTGCCAGGCGATGAGGAACTCACCCCGCAGGCTGTGTCCGGTCTGGGGGAAGAAGCGGTAGGTCGGCGTGTTGGGCGCGGGCGTCACCGGGGCGCGGTTCACAATATGAGGCAGGCCGTGTGCGTCGTCCTCGCGCTCTTTAGCCTGCACTAGCCAACGACCCAGTGGTGCCGGCTGCACGTCGAAGGCGGTGCCGGCCTGCTCCGGGTGGTATTCGAGCAGGGCACGCTGGAAATACTGCATCTTGCGCTGCTTGCCGTCGTCGGGGTCGGTCGCGTCTATTTCCTCGGTCAGCGGGTAGCCGAGCGTGGCGACCCCGCCGTCGTTCTGCCAGAAGCTGCGGAACGAACCGCGCAGGGTGTGTCCGGTCTCCAAAAAGTAGGTGCTGTCCGAGCTGATCGGGGCGTGGAGTAAGTCGAACATCACGAGGCCGGGCGGTGGCGTGCTGTAGAGGAACGGCTGGAACGAGACCAGCAGTCCCCGATAATCGTCCTGCTTACCGATCCAGCCGGGGTCGGCGCTGACAAGCAGTGTGGCACCTGCGGTTTTCTGGCCGTCGAGCGTGCTGCGGCTGAACCGATCTTCCAGCACCGACCAGCCGGTTAGCCCCGACGTATAGAATATCTCCGGCGCTCCCGGCCCCACCACAACAAGCCGTTGCGCCGTCTTCCCCGGCGAGGTTGCGACTGCCTGACGCCCGGCGGCGGCGTAGCGGGCGCTCTCCGCGCCGACCACGTACCGCTGCGTGAGCGCGTCCCAACCGCCGACTAACACAGCCAGCATCATCAGCACCGCGCCCGTGTTCCCCAGCCGGAGGAGCGCCACCCGCGTCTGCGACCAAGCCATACGCTGGCGCGAACTGGCTGCGGCCTGTAGGCCGATGCGCCTGACGGCACCGTGCGCCGGGCGAGCGCCGCCCGCCCAGGGTTCGGGTGACGGGTCGTCGGCGGGCGCGCCGCCGGCTTTCTCTGCGTCGAGCAGTTCGGGGTCTTCTTGCCCGCGCAGCGCGGCGGCTATTCCAGCGGGGAGCGTAGCCAGCCAGTTCGCGCCGATGCCGACCAGCGCCGCCAGGGCCGGCAGCCAGGGTGCGAGCGCCGAGTCGTCAACCGCCAGCCTTGTGCCGCTCCAGAGCAGGACCAGCAGGCCGCCGAGCGCCCATAGTTGCAGCACCCAGGGCCAGGGCCGGCGCACAGATCGCCCAATGCCGGCCAACAGCAGCAACAGCCCCGCGAAGGTCAGGCCGCCGTTGACGAGACTGCCGAGCAGGAGTTCGTAGAACCCGCCCTCCCGCAGGTCACGCAGGGCCGTCCCCAGCCCGCCGCCCGCGTAGGCCGGTTCCATCTCAACCTGCACCCCGCCGACCCGCGCCAGCAGCGTCCAGAGCAGAAGCGGCGCTACGGCTATAGCGATGAAGCTGACCGGAGTGTACTTGCCGAACGGAGCGCGTCTGCTCCAGTCCTCCACCGGCTGCCCGCTCCGTGCCTGGGGGCGGGCCATGTAAGCGAGCGGCACCAGCAAGCCGAGGTTCGCAGGGGCAACAAGCAGCGCGAAGCCCGATATGCCGGCCGCCGCCGCGAACCAGCGCCGCTCGTGGGGCCGCCCCGCGAGCAGAGTGTCGCGCCATCGTAACGTGGCGGCGAGGGCCGCGCACGCCGTCGCCCAGCCGAGCGCGTCCGGCAGATACGCACGACCATAGTAGAGTCCTGGCGGCGAGATCGTTAGGAAGAACGCGGCATAGAGCGCAGCCCGCCCCCCGGCCAGCCTCCGCACTACGACGAACAGCAAGGCCGTCGCAGCCAGCGCCGCCAGCAGGGTGAGGACGCGCCCGATGATAGGCCCTGCTCCGAACAGCCCCGTGAAAAGCGCCGCCAGCCATGCGTAGACCGGCAGGCCCCCCGTCAGGTCGGCAGGCATCGGCCCCAACCAGGGCAGCCCCGCCTTTATGTCACCGTGCGAAGCTGCGAGCCGCCGCACGAAAGCGGCCGTTGCCGACTGCGGGCCGGAGGGGGTGTCGAGCGGGTCGGCCCAGATCAGCGGCAGCCGCAACGCCAGCCCCAGCCCCAACACTCCGAGCAGGCCCCATGTATACCGGGTCCAATGCGGAGCGCGGAGTGCGAAGTGCGGAGTGCGGAATGCGGGGCGCAGCTTCATGGCACCAGCTCCAGGCGGACTTTGCTGAACTCTATGCCGAGGAGCCGGGTATCGTCGCTCATGCCGAGGTCGTTCGGGGAGTGGACCGGGCCTGGACTGCTCAGGGAGATAGCGCCCGTCCCGGCGGGGACTGTGCCGAGGTCAACACGGTATTCGCGGGGCGCGGGCGCGACGGTCAGGGTCACCGTGCCCCCGCCGTCACCGTGTACGTTGAGCGCACGGTCTGCGCCGAGTGCGGCGGCAGTGAAGACCAGGGCGGCGTGCAACGGGCGGGGGCTGTTGAGGCCGAGTGTGGCGTCGTTGCGTATCCAGCGGTGGACATCGCCGGGCGCGGCCTCGCGGCTGCCCCAGCCATCGCCGAGCGTGAGGTAGGGCACACGCTGCGGCGGCGGGGGCACGCTGTACATGTCGAGATCCGCGTCGCTGTGTACCGGCTGCGCGACGGCCTCCGCGCCGAGTATACGGCCGATCTCGGCCCGATAGCGCCCGCTCTCATCGGTCGGAGGAGGCTTGCTCCTCCAACCGGCTTTATAGAGCACGATGTAGCGCGTGTTCGCGTCGGCGAGCGCGCTCAACCACTCGGTGGGGCCGTCGGCGAAGATGTCGCCGAGGCCGTCGGGGTTCTCTAGCTCCATGAAGCCTGGCGTGCTGAACAGGAACGGGTGATAGAATTCACGGGATATGTATCCATAAAAGATCCGCTTGTGGTGTGCCGTCTGGAAGTACATCCGTATCGCCCCGTGCCAGTAGCTGTCCTCGCGGGGCAACTCCAATATAGCATAGTCCGCCGTATCTTGCCCAAGCGTCTTGTAGAAGGCGGGTATCGGCGCAGGGATCTGCGGGTAGGGTATCGGCCAGAGCTCGAGCGCCATCAGCGCGATCAGCCCCCCGGCGAGCAGCGCCGGACCGCCCGCCCGTTCCCGCCACGCGGTCGGAAGGACCGCCGCTAACCTCAGCGCCCCGTATGCCGAGAGCACACTAAGGCAGAGCATCATCGGCATGGCGAAGCGGTCGGGGCTGCGGCTGATGTTGAAGCCCGGGATACGCTCGATCAGAGCATACGGCATCGGCCCAACCCCAGTGTACTCCACGCCGTTCACCTGCAACACCGGCCCAAGCGTGAGCACCCCAAACAGCACAACCAACACCGCCCAGAACGCCCTTGGCGGCAGCCCCGCCCTCCCCTCCCTGGCCTTCCCCAGCAGTCCTATCCCCGCGGTCGCCAGCCCCACATTGCTCAGGTAGACCTCATAAGTGTTGCCGGCGAACGGCCAGTTGAGCCGGAAGCCGCTCAACGACCCCCACAGCTGGTTCAGCCGCGTCGGTATGAAGAACGCCAGCAGGTCCGCCGAGTTCTCGACCGCCAGCCCCGGTCCCGGCCTCATGTAAGTCGCGTGCTGCAACTCATCGAACATCGGCAGCAAGAGCGGCCCCACCATCACGAAAAACAGCGCCACGATCAGCGCGACCCACAGCACGCTAAAGCTCTTCCGGGAAGCCGGTCGTGCGACTAGGTAGAGCCAGTAAAACGCGGTGAACAACAGCGTGTACATCACGTAGTACCAGTCCACGAGGGCCACAAGTAGCAGGAAGAAGGCGGCGGGCAGTCCGCGCACCGCCAGCCACCGGCCCACGGCGCGCCCATCGGTCCAGGCCGGTCCGTCATGCACCGCGCGCAGCAGAAACAGCACGTAGAACGGCACCCACTCGAGGCTGATCAGCTGCAACAGCCCGCGCTGTGTCGCCAGGTGGTAGGCCGAGTAGGCGAAGACGCTGCTCCCGACCGCCGATGCCGACGCGAGCGCGCCCCGCGTCGGCTGCGGACCGACGGGCAGCCGCGAGAGCAGGTATTGCAGCAGCAGGTATGTTCCCCAGCCTGTCAGCACGAACGACAGCAGCACGATCCCATCGTAGACCACCGGCAGCGGCAAGAACGCCTGGAACGGTATGCTCACCAGGCCGTTAAACACGTTGAGCGTGTGGAACTGTAGGCTGACGCCCGTCGGCCAGTAGATCATGTCGGTTTGGAACGGGTTATGCAGCGAAAGCAGGGCAGTCTTAGTCCACCAGAGGTTCCAGAGGTTCTGATCTCGGTCCTCGACTATCGTGCCCGGGGTCATGCCATTGCCGGAGAGGCCGAGAACCAGCGGCCACGTGAAAAAGGCCGCCAGGACAAGATGCAGCAGCAGGGCACCTGGATGCAGGCGCGCACGGAGGTTCGGCATAAGCGAGCAGCCCGCTATGGCGAGGGTTGGTTTGTGTCTACGTTCGGGTAGGACGGGTGGGGTAAGAGGCCGAACCTGTCCTGCGGCCAGTAAGACAGCACCGCCCTGCCGACGATATTGTTGATGTCGAGATAGCCCCAGATGTGGGAGTCGCTGCTGTTGTTGCGGTTGTCTCCGAGCACAAAGATGTCGCCCGCCGGAACCTTGCCGGCGTCTACGGCGTTCGGGTCGGTCGGCCAGTCGTAGTTCGGTATATCGTGGATGTACGGCTCGGTCAGCAGTTGGTCGTTCACATACACGCCCTTATTCGCCTTCACCTTCACAGTCTCTCCCGGCAGCCCGATCACGCGCTTGACATAGTCATCGGGCTGTGTTTCGTGAGCGTCCGGCGGTGGGCGGAATATCACGATGTCGCCGCGCTGCGGGCCACTGAGCAGGAATTGCTCATGCACCGAAAGATTGCTTTGCCCCAGCAGGCGAGGCACTAAGTTGGCATCGTACTGGAAGTAAGAGGCGCGGTCAACGATCAGACGCTCGTCCTGGTGCAGGGTCGGCTCCATGCTCTGGCCGATTACTTTGCGGTTCTGGACAACACTCTGCACCACCAGGAAGATGAGCAGGCTCAGGATCACCGCCTCGATCAGCTCGCGGCTGACCGACTTGCCACCGAAGCTGACCTCACGCACCTCGGCCTCGCCTTTGGACGGCATAATGTAGCTCGAACCGACCGCCGGCTCCCCGATTGCTATGTTGCCGTCAATCGGCGTCGGCCGCTGCCGGTCCAGGTTCACGGGGCCGCCCCAGGGGGTGCCTGGTCGACGGCGGGATAGTTGGGGTGGGAGAGAAAGCCCCAGAGCGGTTGCGGCCAGTAGGACAGCCATGCTTTGCCGATGATACGCTTCGTTTCGAGGTAGCCCCAGATATGGGAGTCGCTGCTGTTGTTGCGGTTGTCTCCGAGCACGAAGACCTCGCCCGCCGGGACGGTATCCGGCTTGCCGCTTTCGGGCCAGTTGTAGTCGGGTATCGCCTTGATATACGGCTCGTCCAGCTTGTGCCCGTTCACGTACACGCCGTCGTAAGCTCTGACCTGCACAGTCTCCCCGGCGACGGCGATCACGCGCTTGATGTAGTTCTCGGTCTCCCACTGCACCGGCGGCTGGAAAACCACGATGTCGCCGCGCTGCGGGCCGCCGAAGAGGTACTGCTCGTGGTCGGGCGCAGCCTTGTCGCCGAGCAGCCTGGTGAGGAAGTTCGCGTCGTAGTGAAAATAGGAGGCGCCGTCGAGGAAAAGCCGCTCGTTGTTCTGGAGCGACGGCTCCATGCTCTGGCCGAGCACGACGCGGTTCGGCAAGAGGGTCTGCACAATGATGAAGATGATCACTGTGAGCACGACGGCTTCGATCAGCTCGAGCACAAGCGGCTTATGCGTCCCGCTGACTCCGGGGATACCGACCTCGGAGTCCGCGACGGGAAGCACGTAGGCGGGGCCTGTTTCTTCTGTGGCCGCACCGGCGGCGTTCGGATTAGGGTCCACTAAGCGGTTACCTCCTATAACAACCCATTATAACATATTCTACGGCAAAACGGTTTCGCCGGTTGCACAGGTTGACAGCCAACCCGCTATCGGCTAGGATAACAGCAGACAGAGACAGAGACAGCGGAATGGAGACTTTGCATGACCTACGCTAAGGAGACGAGGGTCAGACCGGCATTCTGGGCGGCGCTCTTGCTGCTGCCGGCCCTGCTCGCGGCCTGCGGCAATGAGCCGCCGTCGCTCCCGGCCAACGAGATCGTCGGCAAGGCCGCCGCCACGGTGCCCGCCATGACGAGTATGCACTTCCTGCTCGACACCAACAAGCTCGACAAGTACCCGTCGGGCCTCTTCCTGATCCACGCGGAGGGCGACGTTGTGCGCCCCGACAAGCTGCGCGCCACGGCGAAGGCGCTGCTCGCCGGAAGCGCGGTCGAGCTACAGGTCGCTGGCATCGGCAACGACCAGTTTATGACAAACCCGATGAGCAACAGGTGGGAGGCCATGTCGAGTTCGCTCAACGTGCTCGCCGCCTTCGACCCCAACAAGGGCCTGGGCGCGATACTGGCCGGGGCGAAGAACCCACAGAACGACGGCAGCGAGAGCATCGACGGCGCGACATGCTACCGCCTCAAGACAACTCTCACCCCAAACGATCTGCACGACCTGAGTTCCGAGGTGGACGAGAAAGCCCCGCCTCTGGGTGCCCGGCTCTGGATAGACAGCGCCGACTTCCACCTGCGGCAGGTCGAGATGTTCGGCCCCCTGCTGACCGGCGACCCGCCGAACGTGGTCCGCACGGTGAAGTTCTCCCATTTCAACGAGCCGGTTGACATACAGAAGCCGATCCTCGGCAGCCCGCCGAGCAAGCCGTGATCAGCCCGCCCCAGCCGGTCGAGGCGCCGATAGCGGCACCGGCCAAAGCGCGGCGCGTGCCGCCGGCCCGCCTCAGCCTGGCGATCGTCGCCGCAGGCGTCTTGCTGGCCGCTCTCGACCAAACAGTTGTCGTCACGGTGCTCTACAAGGTGCAGGTAGAGTACCAGATCCCGCCGATCCACCTCGACCAACTCGGCTGGGTGGTGACGGCCTATCTGCTCGGCTACACGGTCGCGCTGCCGCTCATGGGCAGGGTGGCCGATGTCTACGGGCGCAAGCCGATCTACCTGGCGAGCATGGCGCTCTTCCTCGTCGGCTCGGTGATTGCTGCGCTCTCGCAGACGCTGGAGTGGCTGGTGGCGGCTCGTGTCGTGCAGGCTGTGGGCGGAGGCGCGCTGCTGCCGGTGAGCATGGCGATGGTGAGGGGCTGGTACGGCGAGGGGCGGCGGGCGTTCGCGCTCGGCCTGCTCGGCGCGGCGGCCGAGGGCGGCGGCGTGCTCGGCCCGCTCTGGGGCGCGGGAATCATCAGCGTGCTCGATTGGCGCTGGATCTTCTGGCTGAACCTGCCGCTCGGCGCGATCATCGCCGCCCTCGTGTTCTGGACGCCGCCTCACCCGCGCTATCCCGGCCGCGTGGACTGGATAGGGGCGGGGCTGATCGGCGGTGCCCTGCTCGCGCTGACTGTCGGCCTGTCAAGCTCGGCGTCGAACGCGGCGCTCGCAGGGATCGCTGGGCCGAGCGCCCAGGTGGACGCGACGGCCCCGATCTGGCAGACGCCCGCGCTCTTGGGCGTCGCGGCGCTGCTGGCGGTCGCCTTCCTGCTCTGGGAGCGGCGGACGCCTGTGCCGCTCCTGCCGCCGGGCCTCTTCCGCAGGCCGCCCTTCGTGATGGCCCACATACTCAACCTGCTCGTCGGCATCGCGCTGATCACTGCTATGGTGAACATCCCGCTGCTGGTCGCAAGCGTGCTCGGCGGCGGTGCGGTAGACGGTGGGCTGCTGCTGCTGCGGCTGACGCTCCTCATCCCGGTAGGAGCGGTGGTCGGCGGGGCGCTGGCGGAACGCCTCGGCTACCGCACCGTGGCCGCAGCCGGGATGCTGTCCACCGCAGCCGGCTTCTGGCTGATGCACGGCTGGACCACGCACACCGACGGCGTGCTGATGACTCTGCACCTTGCGCTGACCGGATTCGGCTTCGGCCTGGTGATCTCCCCGCTCACCAGCACTGTTCTGGTCTGGGTGGACGAGGAGCAGGCGGGGCTGGCTGCGGCCACCGTGAACACCGCTCGCATGGTCGGCATGATGATCGGCCTCTCGGCCCTCAGCGCGTGGGGCCTCGAGCTGTTCAAGACGCTGATGGCCGACCACCCGGTGCCGTTCCAGCAGGCCGGGGAGACAGCCTCCGCCTATAACGACCGCCTGAACGCCTATGGTAACCTGCTGGCGAACGCGAGCCTACAGGTTTACACTCTCGGCTTCATGGTGGCGGCCATCGTGACGTTGGTGGCGGTGCTGCCCGCGCTGGGGCTATGCAAGCCGGGGCGCACCTCCTAATCCGCATCCAGCTTCAACTCAACAAGGGGCCACTTACGCCGGATGTCCTTCTCCCGTGCCCGCCGCAGGAAGAGTTCTCGTGTCACCCGCCGGGGGTTGTGCCTCAGTGCCATGCCGAGGAGGTCGGCCAGGCCACAGGGCGCTACCACCAGCAGCGAATCGTCCGGTAGCAGGCGGACCGCGACACTCGTGGCGGTTTCGGGCCAGGTGCCGACGGCATCGGCGCTCGACACCAGTGGCGGCACATCGAGGCTGAACCGCTCTGGATACCAGAGATGGACGGCGGCCTGGTTCTTCGCCTGCCAGGGCACGCCGGGCAGCCGCGCTCTAAGCTGCGCCTCCACCTCGGCATCCCGCTCAGGCCGCAAGTCCGTCGGGTCGAAGAAGGCCACATCCACGTCTCGGAACGGCGTTGGCTCGGTATAGCCGTGCAGACAGTCCCAGACCAGGCTGCGGAGCGCGCCCGCACCCACCAACCAATCAGGCGGGTCGCAGTCTCGCACGGCCTCGAGGATCGCCATGAACGGCGCATCGTCGCGGATTATTTGCTCTAGCCGGGCTTCGTCGGTCACAGGTGCTTCAGGACGGTGGCCGAGTCGGGCCCGGAGATGCGGACCGTACATCATCTCCGCTTCTTGGCGGGACGGGAGACGGACCGAGCCGGTGGCCTGGCGACCGACGATAGGCCGGGGGTGCGGCAGAACGGGGCGAGTGCCGCAGCCAGCGCCGCCGGGTCACGCGGGCTGACCAGCACCATCGGGCCGCGCGCCTCCTTGCCGCCGCTCGTATAGGTCCGCTCCTCGGTGTCAGGCGTGAGTTCAAGCAGCACGACGCTGCGGGAGCTTGTCGCGAAGGCGAGCACCTGCCCCATCTCGCGCACTGTCGCCGGTCCCGCCCAGCCGAAGAGGCTGCCGAGGCCGAAGATGCTGAGGTTGAGGATGTTGCTGATCTTGAGGTCCGCCTCCGCGCTCCGCAGCCGGGTCAGCGAAATCGGCACCACTGCCCACGGCGCGACCCGCCGGACCAGCAACACCGGCCCATTCTCGCCGCCGGCCTGGATCGCGTAGCCGCGCACCGAGTTCATCCAGCGCCAGAGCATCGCGCCGCCGATCAGGAAGGCGAACACCAGGAAGCTCGCCTGTGGCCGCACGCCGGCAAGCAGGCTGAGCACCACCTCGCCGCCGAACCAGAGCAGACCAAGTGCGAACATCGCGGTGATGATCCGCACCTGCCAGTCGTAGGGCGCGGCCCGGAAGTACGCCTGCGTGTCTCTTGTGCCTGGTGTGGGGCCATCGCCCATCGTGAGTCCTCCGCTTGCGAACCCAATCCTAAGCGTTCAGCCGTCAGCTATCAGCGACCAGCCGTCGGCTCCTTCCCTATCATATCACAGAGTGAAGCTATTGCATAGCCCATTGACAAGCCCGCCCACAACGGGTATTGTAGCCAAAGGGAGGTGGCGGATTGGCGAAGCACGCAGAGGCACACAGGCCGCTGATCATACTCAACCCCGGAGCCAATCGGGGGCGCACATCGAGCCTCGCGGCGACTATCGCGGGGATCTGCCGAGAGCTTGGCAGCGACGCCGAGATCGCTGAGACGGGCGGTGTGGCGGAAGCCACGCGGGCGGTGCAGGAAGCAGCGCGCGAAGGCCGCCGCCCGATAGTTGCTTGCGGCGGTGACGGCACGGCCCACGCAGTCGCCGCCGCCCTGCTCGACCTCAGCAGCCAGGTGCCGATGGGCATCGTCGCGGCAGGCTCCGGCAACGACTACGCACGTCACGCGCTGCGTCTGCCGCGCGAGCTACTGGCCGCACTGCGCGTCGCGCTCTTTGGCAGGCCGACGCCGGTTGATGCCGCGCGCCTGAACGACGGCTGGATGATCAACGCCTTCGGCGCGGGAATGGACGCCAACGTGGCCTGGGACGTGCGCGACATGGTGGAGTCGGGGAGGGCGCGGGTCAGCGGCGACATGCTCTACACCGCCTCTGCGATCAAGCAGATAGTTAGGCACTACGGCCTACTGCCCTCGCTCCAGATCACCGTTGACGGGCGGCGCATACCCGAACGGCGGATGCTGCTCGCCGCCGTGATGATCGGCCCGACCGCCGGCGGCGGCTACCGGCTCGCCCCCGACGCCGACCCGCGCGACGGCTTTCTCGACCTGCTGCTCGCCCGCCGGATGCCCCAGGCCAAAGCCTTCTTTGCCCTGCCGCTCGCCAAAGCCGGCCGCCACACCTGGATGCGCGAGGTGGAGATCATCCGCGCCCGCGAGATACGCATACTCAGCCGCGAGCCGGTGAAGGCGCACTCCGACGGCGAGCTGATCAGCGACCGCAGCTTCGACATCCGGATCGTGCCGGGCGCGCTAACCGTCATGCTGGGAGACAGGCGATGAAGATCCGGAGGGAGTAACATGGTCAGCATACAGGACATCTACGCCGCCCGCGACATCATAGCCGGCAAGCTGGTACGCACTCCGCTCATCTTCTGCGAGCCGGCGTCCGACAGGTTGGGGCGGCCCCTCTACCTCAAGCTGGAGAACCTCCAGAAGACAGGCTCGTTCAAGCCGCGCGGCGTGCTCACGAAGATAGAGACCCTGAGCGCACAGGAGAAGGCACGCGGCCTGGTGACGATCTCGGCGGGCAACCACGCGCAGGCGCTCGCCTACGCGGCCCGCACCGCAGGCGTCCGATGCACCGTCGTCATGCCCGCCGATGCCCCCGCAGTCAAGGTCGCCAACGCGAAAGCCTACGGTGCCGACGTCATCCTCCACCCCGACCGGCTGACGCTGCTCGACCGCTGCCGCGAGGAGCAGGAGGCTCACGGCTACGTCTACATCCCGCCGTTCGACGACCCCTATGTGATCGCCGGGCAGGGCACGGTCGGCCTCGAGATCCTCGAAGATCTGCCCGATGTAGCGGCGATTGTCGTGCCGGTCGGCGGCGGCGGGCTGATTTCGGGGATAGCCGTTGCTGTACGGGGCCTACGCCCCGATGCGCGTGTCTTCGGCGTTGAGCCGGAGGGCGCGCCCGGCATGTTCCGCAGCCTCCGCGAGGGCCGTGCGGTCCACCTCGACGCCATAAGCACGGTCGCCGACGGCCTCGCCGCCCCCTTCGCGGGGGAGCTGAACTACACCATCGTCCGCGACCTCGTGGAAGAAGTGGTACTGCTCAGCGATGACGAGATCACCGCCGCCGTGCCCCGGCTGGTCGAGTGGGCCAAAGTCGTCCCCGAACCGGCTGGCGCAGCCTCTCTCGCCGCGCTGCTGGCCGGCAAGATTCCCCTGCCGCCGACCGGCCCCACGGTCGCCGTCGTCACCGGCGGCAATCTGGACCTGGCGCGCCTAGCGGGGATGCTGGTGACCCCACTGTCATTCTGAGCGCAACCACTGTCATTCTGGGCGCAGCGAAGAATCTCCGTCAGCCGGGTCCGAACGGCGGTTTGACACAGCTGATGCAGGTGGGTACAATGGCCCCAACGAGTGGGATAGCGCGGGCGTAAGGGACGGAGTAACCGCTATGTCTATGACTACACCTACTGAGGCGCAACCGACGGCGTCCTTCAAGTTGCGTCTACGTCTCAGCGCCGTAGGCTTCGTCCTACAAATCATTTTTGTTCTTCTGGCCGTCGGCTTACTGGTCGCCGGCTTCATCCCCGTGTTTCAGTCGTGGGCCGCCCCTCGACTGGACTACGCACTTTTACTCCCGGTGATACAACTACCGGCCCAGCTTCTCTATCTTCCCCTCATATTGGCGAAGGAGATGCGCGACCAGGCAGCCCCGCGCACATGGCGAGGCGTGCTTGCCCGCTTCCCGCGGGTTACCCGGATACTCCTCGCGCTCGGCTTTGGGCTTTGGGCTTTGGCTGTTCAACCTCTGGTCCATCCTCCAGGGGCTGCTTGACCTGCTGCTTTCCGCCACGACTCCGGAGGCAACAGCAGTATTTCAGACTGCAACTGATCTGCACTATGCACGACCCGCGGTCATCAACGCATTAGCTATGGGTCTAGTCTTCCTGGGACTCGGCTATCAGTGGCGATGGTTAGCACTTACCCCAGGGGGCAACCCGTGACACAAGCATCCGAGCAGATGACGGTCCTGCACAATGTCCGGGTCTGCACGATGAACCCGCAGCAGCCGGAGGCCGACGCCCTCGCCTGGCGGGGCGACAGAATCCTCGCGGTCGGGGCGGAGGCCGACGTGAGGGCGGCGGCGGGCAACGATGCGCGGCTGGTGGACGGCTGGGGGCGCACCGTACTGCCGGGGCTGATCGACTCGCACATCCACTTCATGGGCTATGCCACGGGACTGCTGCGCGTGGACCTGGAGGGCGTACCGAGCCTCGGCGAGGCGCTGGAGCGGGTCGCGGAGCGGAGCGCGACGACACAGCCCGGCGACTGGGTGCGGGGCGGCGGCTGGAACAACAACCTCTGGAGGCCGAACGGCTTCCCGGATCGCGCCGACCTAGACCGCGTGACCGGCGACAGGCCCGCCGTGATGACGCGGAAGGACGGCCACTCGAGCTGGGTGAACAGCGCTGCCCTCGCGGCGGGAGGCGTCACGCGGGAGACGCCGGACCCGCCGGGGGCGCGCATCGGGCGGGACGCCTCCGGCGAGCCGGACGGTATGCTCTATGAGTGGGCGGCGATAGACCTAGTACATCGGCACATGCCGGATGAGGCCGAGGCCGAGCGGGCCGGAGCCGTGCGGCAGGCGCTCCACAACGCGGCGGCGGCGGGCTTGACCGGCTTCCACGACATCGAGGGGCCGGAAGCGTTCACCGCCTTCCAGCGGCTCTCCGAGGCAGGAGATCTACCCCTGCGTGTCTTTATGCTGCTCGCCCTCGACTCGCTGATGGAGGGGATCGAGCTTGGGCTGCGGACGGGCTTCGGCAACGACCGGCTGCGGCTCGGCCAGGTCAAGATTTTCAGCGACGGCAGCCTCGGCTCACAGACGGCGCAGATGCTCGCTCCGTTCGAGGGCACGACCGACAACTACGGCGTTGAGACGATCTCCCAGGACGACCTAGAGCGGGCGCTCCTGGCGGCAGGCAAGGCCGGGATAGGCGTGGCGGTCCATGCTATCGGCGATGCGGCGAACCGGCGCGTGCTCGATGCCTTCGCACGTGCGCGGCGGGAGGAGTCGGGGCTTGACACGCTGCCGATAGGCCCCGACGCCGACGGCTACGCGCTCTACCCTCTCCGCCACAGGATCGAACACGCCCAGCTTGTGGACCCCGCCGATTGGCACCGCTTCCGCGAACTCGGCGTGATCGCCTCGATGCAGCCGATACACGCGACCTCGGACATGGAGGCTGCCGACCGGCTCTGGGGCGAGCGCGCCGCTCGGGGAGCATATGCCTGGCGGACGCTGGGGCGGGCGGGCGCACGGCTGGCGTTCGGCTCCGACTGCCCGGTGGAGAGCTTCGATCCCCTGCTCGGCATCCATGCCGCAGTCACGCGCCGCACTCCGGCCGGCGAGCCGCCCGAAGGCTGGCACGCGGAGGAATGTCTCGATGTGACCCAGGCGGTGCGCGCCTACACGGTCGGCGCTGCCTACGCATCGGGCGAGGAAGAACTGAAGGGGAGCCTGGTGCCCGGCAAGCTGGCCGACATGGTGCTGCTCGACCGCGACATCTTCGCCTGCGACCCACAGGACATACCCAAAACCCGCGTCACGACCACCATCGTTGGTGGCAGCGTCGTGGCCGGCGCTCTCTGATCCTCGAGTCCCAAGCACTATCATTCTGGGCGTAGCAAAGAATCTCTATGATCAACCAGGCATCGGTAAAGGCCGTTCAAGACGCGCAGTGGACGCCCCACTTCATACGCCCTCTCTACGACTCGTATTGCTTCGCCCAGATACCGGGGCTGATACCCGGTCTGCTCGGCGGGGCGGAAGCCGGAGGCATGGCCGAGATGCTGCTTGGGCCGCTGGCCGGAACTTACGACAAGCTCATCCTGACGTTCGTGGACGCCTTCGGCTGGCGGTTCTGGCAGAGGTACGCCGAGCGTTATCCCTTCTTGCGGAGGATCGCGGAGGAGGGCGTGGCGACGAAGCTGACCTCGCAGTTCCCGTCCACGACGGCGGCCCATTCGACCACCATCCACACCGGGCTGCCGGTCGGTCAGAGCGGGGTCTATGAGTGGTTCTACTACGAGCCGCTCGTGGACGAGATGATCGCGCCGCTCCTGTTTTCGTTCGCGGGCGACAAGGACCGCAACACGCTGCGCCCGACCCGCGTCCCTCCCGCCGACTTCTTCCCGCGCGGCACATTCTACCACGGACTGCGGCGGCAGGGGATCACGCCGTACATCTTCCAGCACGAAGCGTACACGCCGTCGCCGTTCGGGGACGCGGTGATGGGCGGCACGGAGATGCGGCCCTATCGCGACCTGCCGAGCGCGCTCGGCGGCCTGACCTCGGCGCTGCTTGCCGAGCGGGAACGGAGCTACTACTTCTTCTACTACGGCGAGATCGACACGGTCGGCCATAAACACGGCCCGAACTCGCCCCAGTTCGAGGCCGCAGTGGACGATTTCTTCACCCTAATGGAGAGCGCGTTCTACGGCCCGACGGTCGGGCATCTGGGGAAGACGCTGCTGCTGATCACGGCGGATCACGGGCTGGTGGAGACCGATCCCGCCACGACCGTCTACCTGAACCTCACGCTGCCTGAACTGACCGGGCTGATGCAGACGAACGCCGCAGGCCGTCCACTAGTGCCTGGCGGATCGGCACGCGACATGTTTCTGCATATCGAGGGTGAGCGGCTGGCCGAGGCGCAGGCAATGCTCCGCGAACACCTATCGGGAAAGGCCGATGTCTACCCGGTATCCGAACTGATCGCGCAGGGGTTTTTCGGAAGCGGGGAGCCGTCCGCCGCGTTCATGGGGCGGGTTGGGAACCTCGTCGTACTGCCCTACGCGGGGGAGTCGGTCTGGTGGCACGAGTCGGGCCGCTTCAGCCAAGATTTCTACGGGCACCACGGCGGTCTGACGCGGGCGGAGATGGAGACCCTGCTGCTGGGACTGCGCCTCTGAGTCAGAAGCCGAACAAGTGGGGTATGTAGACGCCGAGGAAGTAGCCGCCGAGGCCGGAGACGGTGCCGACTGCGACGATCTCCAGCGCGCTCACCAGCAGGTTGATCCGCGCCAGCTTGCCCCTGACGATGCCGAGACCGAGCAGGAAAAGGAAAGTCAGCGCCAGCGAGGCGATGTAGGCGGGCTGTAGCGGCAGGAAGAAGTAGGAGATGAGAGGGACAATCGAGGCGGCCATGTAGGAGAGGCCCATGATGAAGCTGTCAGCGAAGCGCACGGTGTCCGGCTCCATAGTAAGGCCGAGTTCCTTCTCGACCATCATCTTCTCGAAGGCCGGCTGATAGTTGCGGAGCCGGTCGGCGATCACGCGGGCGTCCTCAGCGCCGACCCCCTCGCTCTCGAGTATCACGATCAGTTCGTTGTACTCATACTCGGGATTTGCGCGGATAAGGCGGATCTCGTTCTCGACCTCCGCGAGCTGGACCTGGGCCTCGGCCCGCCCCGACAAGAACTCGCCCGCGCCCATCGAGAGCGCGCCCGCGAAGGCTTCGGCGAGGCCGGCCACGATCACCGCCTTCACGCTGCCAGTGCCTCCGGCTACCCCGCTGACGACGCCGAGAGGCACAAGCAAGCCGTCGAGCGAGCCGAAGACGAACTGCCTGATTCGCCCCAGGCGGGCCACCCGGTCTTTTTCGCCGAGCAGAGCCTTGAGTTGGGCGGCAGTCAGAGGCGTTTTCATTGGATCTCCCAACAACAGGCCCCATCCCGAAGGATGGAGCCTGCCGTCTTTTTGACCTCGCCTCACGAACAAACTACGGCGCGAGGCGCTTTACGCGCCGGCGCGAGTCTGTCCCTGAATGGCGAGGTTGTCTGCTGCTCTGATCATCAGACATCCCTCCTCAGATAATGACTCGGGACCACGACTTTCCTTGCCGCAGCCGCTAACGATCAGAGCAAACGGCGTGCCACGGATGGGGCTTCCGCCTCTCACCCATTCATCCGCCTTTGGTCGAAGACCGGTCGTCAGGCAGGGCGTCGTCGTTGGCGGCTTCGGGAGGCGCGGCGGGGCGGAAACCGAGGCTCTCGGCTAATTTGAGGATACGCAGTGCGAACCAGGTGAGGGCTGCCGCGAAGAGAGCGACCCAATAGAGGCCGAGGCCGCTGAGCACGCCGAGCGCGGCGGTTATCCAGATCGAAGCGGCGGTCGTCAGCCCACCCACGCCGCTGCCGGTGCGGAAGATGACGCCCGCGCCCAAGAAACCGACGCCTGCGACGATCTGGGCGGCGAGGCGAGCAGGGTCGCGGTTTGTGCCCAGCCCGTCGAAGCCGTAGATGCTGGCGACAGTGAAGCAGGCCGAACCTGCTGCGACGAGCATGTGCGTCCGCAGTCCGGCAGGGCGGCCCTTGCGTTGCCTCTCCCAACCCACCAGGCCGCCGAGCAGGAAGGCCATCAGGATGCGTAACATCATGACGAGGTCTTGCGGGGTGGGCAGCAGTGAAACGTCGGTCAGCTTCATTATCCATTATAATCCCCCACCCCGCTATTTGACAATCCACCCGGCAAGCCGGTATACTATGCTGACATGACCAGCACACACTCGGACTTGAAGACCCAGGCAGCCGAAACACCTGGACTAACCCCTCAGGACCAGATGCGCGAACTACGGCGGCAGACCGTCGCGGCCAATCGGGAGCAGCTTGCCTCCAGTCCCAGCCCGATCCGCAGCATGGCGCGCATGGTCAATGGGATCATCGCGGAAGCCCGCAACCTCGGCATCCCGCAGTCGGTGATCTCCGCAGAGGTCGTCAATCGGTCCATAGGCGATGTGAACGTCCGCAAGATCACCGAAATCTACCAGGGCGTGGACTACAGCACGATAGGCGAAGACCTCGGGATCATCCTGCCCGGCGAGGAGATCAACGGACGGGTGAGCGACGGCAAGATGTATCTCGAGCTCCGCGAACGGATGATGGAGTTCGAGAGGCGGCTGCTCACTGAGTACAACTTCGACTCGCGGGTCTACGACCTGATGGGCGTCGGCAACCCGCTGCTGCGCGAGCGGCTGGCGGCTCGCTTCCGTGGCCTCTACGGCGTGCCCGCCACGATGGACAACACCTACATCAGCATCGGCGGGCTGGACGCGATAGACAAGTCGCTGCGGGGCCTGACCCAATACTTCCGGCTCAAGTACGGTGGCAGGCCGGGCTTCGCCTTCCCAACCCCGGGCTTCACGACCCCTCTCTGGCAGGCGACGAACCTCGACATGGACATCCTCACCTTCGGCACACGCGAGGAGGACCGCTTCGAGCTGACCGCCGCCGAAATGGAGCGGCTGCTGCGCGAGCACCCGAACTTGCGCGTCCTCTACCTGACCGTGAGCAACAACCCGACCGCTTTCGCCTACAGCCCCGACGAGATACGCGACCTGCTCGAAGTGATCAGGAGCGACGGGCGCGAGTTGGCGGTGATAGCCGACCTGGCGTACATCGGCACCGGACCTGTCGAAGAAGACCGCGCCCGTATGGCCGCGTTCCTCGCCCCCGACGCGCTGCAACGCACGATCTTTGTCAACAGCTTCTCGAAGGTCTTCACCCTCACCGGCGACCGAATGGGCTATGCAACGATCCCGAACGAGGAGTGGGCGAAAATGCTGTCGGCGGTCTGGAACAACGTAAACGCCGGGCTGCCTGCCGAGTGGCAACTCCGCTTCCTGGCCTATACCTCCCTCTTCGAGGAGCGGCCCTGGATACGCCAGAAGATCGCCGACCTCTACACGATCCGGCGGACTGCGCTGCGGGCCGAACTCGCCGAGCTGAACGAACACCACCACCTGTTCGAGCATGTCGGCCTCGATGATCACGCGACTGTCTACAACTGGAGCAAGCTCTCCGCAGGCGAGGACACACTTTCGCTGTTTGAGAAGACCGGCATCGCCGGAGTGGACGGGCGCGCCTTCGGCTACAACTCCCGCTACCTTCGGATGTCGGTCGGCTTTATCCCGGTCCGGCCCGAACAACTCGCCACCCTTGCAATCTAAACATAGGAGAAAAGCGCGTGAAGCAAATGAGGACTCTTGCCGCCGTTTCTATCTTCGCGCTGATCGCCTTAGCGGTCATCCTTCAAGCCGGAGACCCCGCCACTTCGCAGGCACAGATCCAGCCGGCACCACCCGCGATGCCCCCTGCCCCGCTGCCCGGCAAGGACACGCTTTTCCCTGAGACCGGCTACTCGGTGCCCGCTGTCTTCATGGACTACTGGCAGAGCCACGGCGGCGTGGCGATCTTCGGCTACCCGATCTCGCCGATGCAAAGCGAGGCCGGCTATCAGGTCCAGTACTTCGAGCGCAACAGGTTCGAGTACCATCCCGAAAACAAGCCCACAGGCAACGAGGTCCAGCTCGGCCTGCTCGGCGCATACCTGACGGCAGACCGCCACTTCCCCGTGGGCGACCCGATTCAGACAACCGGCACCCAGACATACTTCACCCAGACCGGCCATAGCCTCGGCGGCATCTTCTACAGCTATTGGTTGAACAACGGCGCGCTGGCGCTCTTCGGCTATCCGATCAGTGAGCAGCTAACCGAGAACGGCCACACCGTGCAGTACTTCCAGCGCAACAGGTTTGAGTACCACCCGGAACACGCAGGCACACCCTACGCGGTCCAGCTTGGCCTGCTCGGAACCAATTACCTGGCGCTGCTCAAGAATGGGCTGGTGATCGGCGGCGGCGGCGGGGTCGCTGGCGGGTTGACATCTTCCGCCACCACACCTGCGCCTCCGAACACAACCGGACCCACTGCCGTACCCGTCCTGACCGTGACCCCCTTCTTGAAAGGCCCGCACATCGGCTACGGCATGATCGTCCACATGTTTTACCAGGACCACACCCGGGTTCTCAACGCCGTCAAAGACATCGGCTTCAACTGGGTGAAACAGCAGGTACAATGGGCCGACATGGAGTCGCCCAAAGGCACGTACCACTTCGAGGAACTCGACCGTATCGTGAACGACACAAACGCAGCCGGGGTGAGCCTGATGCTGAGTGTGGTTCGCACTCCGCAGTGGGCCACCGCAGCCGGCATCGGCCTGCCCGACGACCCGTCGAACTTCCAGGACTTTATGACCGTGCTCTCCGCGCGCTATGCCGGCAGGGTGAAGGCGTACGAGATCTGGAACGAAGAGAACCTCGGCAACGAGACCGGACCCGCGCATTACCACGCCGACCAATTCGCTGAGGTTCTCAAGGCAGGCTTCCTGGGCACACGCGTCGGCGACCCGAACGCGATCGTGATCAGCGGCGCGCTTGCGCCCACCGGCGTCTACAACGATGCCGCCGTAGAGGACACCTACTTCCTCGACCAGCTATACCAGTGGCACAACGGCGAAATCCGCAACTACTACGACGTGCTCGGTATGCACCCTTATGGCTACTGGAACCCGCCCGACTCAATGTTCCCGGTGAAGCAGCCGTCCGACCAGACCCCGGCGAGCGCGTACAACAACCACGGCTCATTCTACTTCCGGCGGATCGAAGACCAGCGCGCCGTCATGGAGAAGCACGGAGAAGCAGGCAAGCAGATATGGCTCACCGAGTTCGGCTGGTGCAGCGACAAGCGCGACGGCGGCTACGTCGAGTGCATCAACAACTCGCTCGACGACCAGGCGGCCTATGAGGTCCGTGCATACCAGAAAGCCCAGCAGGACTACCCCTATATGGGCGTGATGTTCCTCTGGAACTTGAACTTCAGCACATTCCAGGAGTGGTACAGCGGCCCATCGCACTTCAGCATACTCAACCCCGACTGGTCGCCGCGCCCTGCATACTGGGCGCTGAAGAACATGCCGAAGCCTTGACGCACTCCCCTTGCTGTGGTAGAATTACCGTGTCGCCCCACCACGCGAGGGCGTCACGAGAAAGTCTTGATCCAACAGATCTCTAAAGGGAGCCTGTAGCGGAGGGGGACGCCTGTGGCCGGCTTGTCCGATTGAGGCGGAAACCCAAAGAAGGGCACCCACCTGCATTGACGTTGCAGGTTCAAGACCTAAGTGGCGTCCTCCCGTGGCGGGGTTACGTCTTGTCCATTGGCTTGGCCTCGGTCTTGGCTTTTTGCTTGGTCGTGGTCTTCGGTGCCGCGTCCGGCTTGGCCTCGGTTTCGGCCACAGGTTCAGCCTTAGCCTTCTTGGCCGCAGCGTCGGTCTTGGCCGTTGGCTCGGCCTCGGTCTTGGCCGTTGGCTTGGCCGCAGCCTTGGCTTTTGGCTCCATCTCGACCTTAGCCTTTGACTCCGTCTCGGTCTTGGCCTCTGGCTCGGCCTCGGGTCCGGCTTGCGGCGCAGGTTCGGCTTCGGGCTGGGACGGAGCGGTCTCGGCTGTCGGGGGCAGCTTGAGTCCCCGTGAGGCGATCTCGTCACGGGCCATCTCGAGGTACTGGTCGCGGGTCACCCAACGGTTAGCATAGACCTGGCCGAGCCGCCGGTCGGTCTGCAGCTCTTTGCGGAGGTTGTATTTCTTTTCGGCAGGCTCGGTCTGTAGCTCGACATAGACGCCGAGCAGGCTCTCGGCCGGCAGGTTACGCAATGGTCGGTCGGCAGGCATGAAGGGTCTCCTCGTGAGGTGGTTGCGCCTTTAGCTGTGGCGTGTTCTGACGCCGCTCTGTGGCCCTACTATAACGCAAAGTGAGCGAACAGGCAAGTACGCTCCAGCCTACCGCCACACCCGCTCCAGGAAGGCGCGTGTCTCGTCGGACATGTGGCTGCCGGTATATATATGCCGCTCGAGCGGCGTCTCAGGCAGGTAGTCGAAGTGGGGGTGGTTGTCGTATCCGGCACCCGCCACCGGCTTCGCGCCCACCCAGGTGTCGGGCACATCTTCCGTGCGAATAGTGTACTCATCTTCGGGGTAGCGCGGCCCCGCCTTCACCCGTGTGTGCTCGGCCAGGTAGCGGCCGAGCGTGCCGCGCGCACCGTTCGCTCCCGGCATCGGGGATTCCCGGCGCAGCGGCACCCAATTATTCGGCGCGTCAATGCAAGTCACGCTTGCGATACGCCTGTCGATCCGGTATTTGCAGGCGGGCATACGCCTGTCGTGGGGATCGGTCGCGTGGTAGTAGAGCGTCTCGGGGTCGGTCAGCAGGAAATACTCTAGGATAGCCGAGCCTGCCGCGCTCGTGCCGAACAGGTGGATGTCGGCCTCGCCGTCTATCTTGTGAAGCATGGCGTCGATCCGCATCGCCCCCGTGCGGAGGTTCTGGGTGGACTGCGCCATGAGCAGATGCCGGTCGGCCCAGCCGTCAAAGCCGTCACCGCCCGGCAAGAGCAGACCGGCGATCCTCCTCCGGCGCGGTTCCCAGCCCCCGCGGTGGTAGAGATCCTCAAGCAGATAGGCGTACTCCCCGAAGGTATGCTCGAACTCGAGCACCGGCTTGCAGCCCTTCACGACACAGCCGTCCATGAAGATGTAATGATCCGCAGCAGCCACAGCTAGAACCTCCTTGGTACGCACCCATTATACTACAATCTCCTCAAAATATCCGTCGAAAGACTGATACGAAACCCTTCGGGATGTGTTATACTAGCGGCAGGTAAAGAAACCAACTCTCTCGAAAGGATGGTGGGCACGATGCAGACAGACAAGACCCGGCGACCCCAGTACGCTGCTCCGTGGGCCTTTGCGCCCTCGAACGCGCGGCCCGGCATGTCCGCATGCCTGCTTGCCGTCGCAGTCGCAGCAGCTTTCCGGCTCGCGGGACCGATTACGGGGGTCGGCCAAGGCCGTAGTGCGCCCATCGCTCGGAGGTGTTGAGGTAAAATCCTCCACCTGACCGAAACTCTGAACACAGAGTGAGCCGTGGGCCAAGCGAAACAATCGCCGCCCACGGCTCATTTTATTGTGTCGTCGGGCCAGATGAGATCAGGGAGGATAGGGAAAAGCCATGCAAAACTCCATCAAGCGCGCGAAGGTGCTGTCGGTCCAGATAGTCAGCCTCAACATCCAGATCAGCCTGCGGCCCCGTGGCGCGGCCCGATCGGTAGATCGCCAGGAAGCGGCACACGCCGCCCGGCAGTTGGCCCGCCGCCTGGACCGTGAGCGCGAGGAGGCACACTCCCGGCTCTTGCTTCACAGCTAAACGCTGTGGAGCCGGGCCGGACTAAGCACTGTCATTCTGAGCGCAGCGAAGAATCTAAGGAGAAAATAAAATGTCGCAGCTACTCAAGTCGCGGAAACCCGAACAGAAAAGCATTGACGGGCAGTTCGTCGTCCGTCCCTTCGACGCGGAGACCGATGTACCGAGGTGCGTCCGTCTCTTCGCCGAGGTGGACGCGGTGGACAGAGTGGACAAGAGCATCACCGAGCAGGAGTTCAGCGAGCGCCTCGGCGAACCGGGGCACGACCCGGCCCGCGACCGGCTGGTGGTGGAAGACCCCAACGACCCCGACCACCTGATCGCGCATATTGTCTCGGGCAAAAGCGCAAACAACCCCGGCAGCTGGGTCGTCGCGCGCGTCCATCCCGACTGGCGTGGGCGGGGCATCGGCCGCCGTCTGGTTACGTGGGCGCTCGCCCGCTCCCGCGAACAAGGTGCGACGCACGCCGACAGCGGCGCAGTTGTCGGCCTCCCGTTCGCCCACAGCTTCCTTGAGCACCTCGGCTTC
This sequence comes from Chloroflexia bacterium, assembly GCA_050998805.1. Taxonomy (GTDB): domain Bacteria; phylum Chloroflexota; class Chloroflexia; order QHBQ01; family JAICKM01; genus JAICKM01. The sequence continues at coordinate 71,088 of JBPCPV010000018.1, forward strand.
AAGCAGGTCCAATCCTTCGTATTGATGCGCCTCTCCCCCCAAACCCCCCTCGCCGAACCCGAATTGCCCCCTGGCTACACCATACGCCCCTACACCGAAGTCAACGACATACCGACCCTGACGAACGCGCTGAACCGAGGCTTCATCGGCCACTGGGACCAGCACGACGACACCGAAGAAGAGATCGCCCACTGGCTGAAGAGCGAGGACGTGCGGCCCGAAGGCATCTTCCTGGCATACGGCCCGCAGGGCGATGTGGCCGGAGTCTGTATAGCGACCATCGGCGAGGGGCGGGCGCTGCGTCGAGGCGTGCCCACCGGCTATATAGACAGCCTCGCGGTAGTCCCCGAACACCGCAGCCACGGCCTGGGCCGCGCCCTGCTCCTCACCGGGATGCGCCTGCTCCGCGCCGAGGGCCAGGAAGTTGTCGAACTGGACGCGATCGGCGATAACGAGCTGGCGCTGCCTCTATACGAGGGCGTCGGCTTCACTGTCGCCAGGCGGGAACTCATCTATCGGATCTCGCTCGCCGATGAGTGGGTGATACGGCGGCTCGACTTTGAGAAAGATGTGCCCCGACTGGTCACGCTGATCAACGAGGTCGAGGATGTGGACAGGGTCGACCAGAGGATCACCGAGGCAGAGCTGCGCGAGGCACTCGCCTGGCCGGAGGGCGACCCGTTGCTCGACCGCTGGGTAGTCGAAGAGCCGGGCAACCCCGACCGGCTGATCGCGCAGGGCAACACAGGGAAGTCGTCCACCGCCGAGAGCGCGAGGGTCGGCGTGAAGGTCCACCCCAACTGGAGGCGGCGCGGCCTCGGCAGCCAGCTCCTGAGCCGAGCGATCGAGCGCGGCCGCGAGAAGGGCGCGACCTACGTCACGGCAGGAGCGGACAAGAGGCAGATCGCCGGTCACCCGTTCCTCCGCCGGCACGGCTTCCGAGCGGATGAGGGGTTGATCTACATGCGGGCCGACGCCGAGACGCAGCTTGCAGAACCCCAGCCGCCCGAAGGCTACACGATCCGCCCCTACAGCGAAGTGGACAGCATCCCGCCGCTGATGACCGCGCTCAACCGAGGCTTCAGCGACCACTACGAGAACCACGACGCGACAGAACAGGAAATAGCTCACTGGCTGTCGAGTGAGCACACGCGGCCCGACGGCATCTTCCTCGCCTACGGACCGGAGGGCGATGCGGCCGGCGTCTGCTGGGCCGACATCAGCCCCGACCGCAACGCCAAGCGCGGCGAGCCTATCGGCTACATAGACGCCCTCGCCGTCGTCCCCGAACATCGCCGCCGTGGGCTGGCACGCGCCCTGCTGCTGCTCGGGATGCGCTGGCTGCGGGCCAACGGCCAGGGTGCCGTCGAACTCGACGCCTGGGGCCACAATGACCGCGCCCTGCCGCTCTACTACAACGTCGGCTTCAAGGTGACGCAGGAGGGGACGCACTACCGGCTCGATCTGGACGAGTTTTGAGTTCTGAGTTCTGACTGACGGACAGGAACGGGGTGTGGCTGATGAGTGAAAAAGCTGGGCCGGCAGAGGGAACGACCGTTTCCGTCAGCGCGCAGCAGGCCGAGGACTTGCGGACGGCGCTCGCGCTGGCGAAGGCGCTCGCGTCGCCGCATCGGCTGGCGATCCTAGGCGAGCTGGCGGCGCGGCTGCCCGGCGGGTTGACGCTCGACGAGTTGGCGAGGTCCGGCACGCAATCGCCGGTGCAGGTCGAGCGCGACGTTCGCCAGCTCGCTGAGGCGGGGCTGGCGCTGATCGACGAGTGGTCAGCCGCAGCGCCCGGCCGCGAGCCGAGACCTGCCCGCATCGTCTTCAACCGGGACTACATGAAGGCGATGTCGCAGGTGATCGCCACGCTGAACCGTCTGGGGCAGCAGGTGCGGCCCGCAGAACAGGCCGGCCCGGCAGACGAGCGGAGCCGCACGTTGTCCCACTTCATGCATAATGGCCGGCTCCTCGGCTTCCCAACACAGCACCGGCTCCAGCTATACGTGCTCGAGGAGGTCGCCACGGCCTTCGAGCCGGGCCGCGACTACACCGAGCGGGAGGTGGACGCTATCCTGAAGGACGTCTACGAATACGACCACTGCACCTTGCGCCGCTCCCTGGTTGACACGCACCTCCTGGATCGAGCGAACGGCATCTACACGAAGGTGGAGCGCGCCACATGATGGGCAGCCTCGCCCAGGAGATGCAGGCAAGCCTCCCCGACCTGTTGATCGACTCCGTCGAGCTGGCAGGAGAAGGCGATTACTGTGAGGCATATTGCGTAAACAGGGACTGGATCTTTCTGGTATCCAAACATCCCGAAGCCGCGCGGAGCCTGGAGCGCGCCGCAGCACTTCTCCCCGAACTCGCGCCAACCCTCCCGTTAGCGATCCCCCGCATTACCTACTTTGGCCGTCTGGCCGACCAGGGCCGAGCGTTCGTCGGCTATCCGCGCATAGCCGGCACCGAACTCACAGCCGAGCAGTTTCATGCGTTGCCCCGGCGGGCGCAGGAGCGCGTCGCCGCCGACCTGGCCGGATTCCTCCACCAGATCCACTCCTACCCTCTGGATCTTGCGCGGCAGGCGGGGGTTCCGACCTGCGACTATCCGTTCTGTGCAACCGAAGACGGCCTCACCGAGGGCCCGGCTGCCGGCCAGTATCAATGCGACCTCGAACGCATCCTCCGCTATCCGCTACTTGACCAGCCCCTGCGCGACTACTGCCGGCAGATCGTGGGCCGGCATCTCGACGACCCGGACAATCGGGATCTGCCCATGACTTTGCTGCATGGCGAGGTTTCCCAGGATCATGTCTTGTTCGACGCTTCCGCCGGCCGGATCACCGGGGTGATTGACTTCAACGGTGTCGTGATCAGCGATCCCGTCCGGGACATGCTGTACCTCTACGAGGATTACCGACTGCCCTTTGTGGACCTCTTCCTCCGGCACTACCCCACCGACGGCGACCGCAGCCGTCTACTGGCTAGGCTCCATTTTTACCACGAATGGCTCACTGTCCTCCGACTGCTCTGGGCACTCGACCACCAGTATCCTCAGGGCATAGAACGCCGCCTGCGGGAGATGCGGGCGCTCCGCGACCAAACGATGGCGCCGCTCTGGCGGACCATAGCCGGACCATCCTCCTAGCCACGTTAGCCAGCCGTACAGTTTGACTTTCGGATATTGAGGCACCATAATGAAGACACCGAGGCTCCGCATCGTCGCGGGCCGGCAGGAAGGCCGCTATGCGTGTACCGCTGATCGTGCAATGCCCAACGATATGCCTGCTTCTACTGCTTGTGGGCTGTACTGCGCCCGTGTCGTCGCCCCAGGCCGGCGCGAGCACCCCGGTGCCGTTCGCATCTGGGGGGTTGGGGCTGACGAAAGCCGAGTGGGAGCAGCACCACGTTACCGTGGACGTATCGTTCCGCTCTATCGAGGCGTCCATTCCCACAATCTATGACAATGGTCAATATCGAGTCTATTTTTGGCAGGATTGGCCCCCAGATCCCACTTCAGCCACGGCATTGATCAGCGCGATGGACTTTTCTCCCCACACAAAGGGTCTCGAAGCGAGCCGGGCCGCGTTCCAACGCCTGCTCCCCGCAGATGCACAATTCCAACGACGCGAGGAAGTCACCGGTCTGATGACTCCGGGACCACCGCCGATCCGCGAGATATATCGCAGCGCGACGCTGGCCAACCGATACCCTGCCTTGCTTTCTCTAATTAACCCGTGGGGAAAAGATCCGCCCGGCACGATTTACGTGGTGTATAGCGCAAACGGATCATATGTCTATCTAGTGGCGGGGAGTCAACCTACTCCCCCGCAGCCGGAACCACCGAGGCCGAAGCCTACACCCTGCTCCCGTAAAGGGTGTCCAACATCCACTACGATCCCGCCGGTGCCCACACGACCGGTGCCTATCCCGGTACCCTCCGGTGTTGTACCAATACCGTCAAACTTGCCTACGCTGCCGGCACCGACGGCGGTGGTTACGAAGCACCCTCGGTGAGCCGGCCAGCCTGGGTCGGTGCGGTCATCGTGGCGGCGGGCGGCAGCAGCCGGATGGCAGGGGTGGACAAGCAGTTCGCTCCCCTGGCCGGAAGGCCGGTGCTGCACCACACCGTCGCAGCCTTCGGGGATTCATCCGAGGTCGCAGCGATCGTCGTCGTCGCCAACCCGCTGACGCTCGACCGCGTGCGGCTGATATGCGAGACTGCCGCCGAGCAGAAAGCCGTCGCGGTCGTTCCCGGCGGGGCACGCCGCCAGGACTCCGCCGCGCTCGGCCTCGCCGCGCTCGAAGCCGCCGCTGTCGCTGCCGGTGCCGACCTCGACATAGTGCTGGTCCACGACGGCGCGCGCCCTTTGGTCAGCTCTGCGCTCATCGCCCGTGGCATCGCCGCCGCCCGCCAACACGGCGCTGCCATCGCCTCGATCACCGTCCGCGACACGGTAAAACTGGTGGGCCCTGACGGTCTGGTCTTATCGACACCCAACCGCGACAGCTTGCGCCAGGCCCAAACGCCGCAGTGCTTCGCCTATACCCTGCTCGCCGCCGCCTACAAAGCTGCCTCTGAACGAGGTCTCTCAGTGACCGACGACGCGGCCCTCCTCGAAGCCCTCGGCCTACCCGTCCATACCTTCGACGGCGACCCGCGCAACCTCAAAATCACAACGCCCGACGATCTTCTACTCGCCGAAGCGATCCTTGCAGTGAACCATACTGCGCCTTCGGGCGTACTAATCACGTAGGGATCTGCGGGGCGGAAGTACCGACTGCTTGCCGGCCCCGCCCTTGCCCTCCCCGGCTCGATCGTTTATAGTAGAGGGGCAGGGACGCATCCGAGAGCTAGATGGGAGCGGGCGATGAACGTACTGGCCGAAGATGGGAGTGCCTGGCGGGCTGAGTTTAAGTCACGGGCACGCCCTTTTAGTGTGCGCTGGCGCAGGGCGCGCCTCCGCGCGCGTTTCCTGTCGAGCCTCTGGCTGCCAGCGCTGGCACTCGCCGCGCTGATCGCGCTGCTGCGCTACACCCTGGTCGAACTCCCCGGCGACGAAGCCTTCCTGCTGCTGCCCATGCCTATCTGGCTGCTCGTCCTCTGGCTGAGTTTTCTCTTCGACCGCCCCCGCATGGAACGACTGGCGCGCGCGATAGACACCCATCTCAGCCTCGATGAGCGGCTGGGAACTGCGGTCGCCCTCTCGCCGCCCGGCGAAAAGGGGCCGAGCGCCAGGCTGGTGCGCCGCCTGCGGCTCGATGCGCTCGATATACTCGAGCAGCAGGGCGGCGAGGCCGCTCGCACCTTCCACCCGCGTGCCGGGCTGAGTCGCCCGCCGCTGATCCTTGCTGGCTGCCTCGCGCTCGGCATTGGCCTCATGCTGCTGCTGCCAAGCGCCACCGCATCGGCCCGCGCCGAGCGGACAGCGCTCCGCGAGGTCTCCGCGGCCCAGGCGGACCGCCTGTCGCAGATCCGCCGCGAGACGGTGCCCCGCCCCGAACTCCCGCCCCAGGCCCGCGCCGCACTCGACGTGCAGCTGCGGGCGGCTGTCAGCGCGCTCACGCAACACCCCACCGACCGAGCAGCAAATGTCGCGACCCTCTCCCAGGCCGAAGACAACCTACGCGGCCTGCTGCCCGACAACGCCTCGCAGGTGAGCGCGGCACGCAAAGCAGCCGCCCGCGATGTGCAGGCCGCCCTATCCGGCCTGCTCGACAACCCGCCTGACGGGGCAGACGATTTCGACAAAGCCGCCGCCGCGTCGGAGGCCGTGATCGAGCAGATCGCCCAGTTGGGGGCCGGAGGCAAGACGAGCCAGCTCGGCCTAGCCACCAGCCTCGACCGCATCGCCCGCAACCTCGACACGAGCGACCCCCAAATGGCGGCCATGCTCCGCAAAGCCGCCGCCGATCTTCGGAGCGTCGGCCCGAACGGGGTCGGTGCGCCGCTCAGGGAGCTTGCCGCAGGGATGCGACAAAAGGGCAGCGAACAGGCTGGGCTTGACCTGCTGTCGAACGCTCTCTCCCAGGTGGCCGACAGCAAGCAGGCGGTCGCCGAGGCGGGGCTGCCAGCCCAGGCCGCAGGCGGCTCTAACCAGGCCGACTCTCGGCTGGGCCGGCTAGGCCCGCAGGGGACCGGCGCGCAGCCGGGTGCCGACCAGGGTGCCTCGGCTGCTGGCGGCAACGGCTCGAACGCAGGCGGAACCTCAGCCGGTGGGCAAGGTAGCGGCAACGGTAGCTCGAATGCTGGCAATGCCGGAGCAAATAATCCGCCCGGCAACTCCCAGCTAAACGGCAATGTCCAGGGCGGCGGCGGCACGCTCAACGGTAGCAGCGGCGGGTCGGGCACGGGTAGCGGCCGTGTCTCCGGCGGCAGCGGCAACAGCGGGGGCCGACTTGTCCCAAACAAGCCCGAAGACACCTCGGTTTATGTGCCGCCTGCCGCCGTACCCACTATCCAGGCGGGCGGCCGGCAGGACAACGTGCCCGGCGTCGTGTCTCCAAACGGGGGATCTAACGGCGACACCACTCAGGTGAGCAACGGCGCGGGATACAACCCCGGCGTCAAGACGCCCTATACCCAAGTCATCGGCCGCTACAAAGACGCCGCCGCCCAGTCCCTCGACCACAGCTATATCCCGCCCGACGCCAAGCAATATGTCCGCGATTACTTTAACTCACTGACCGACGGTAAGTAGGCAGTAGGCAGCAGGAGGTTTTATGACCGCGAGTGTTACCGAGACCGCGCAGCCCGCGGGGACCGTCGTGGATTGGACGCCGGAGCAGTTTCGCGTGGCAGCGAAGGCGATCGAGGATGAAGTCGGCAAGGTCATCGTCGGCCAGCGGGCGCTCGTCCGCCAGGTGTTGATCACCCTGGTCGCCGGGGGCCATGCCCTCCTCGAGGGCGTCCCCGGCCTCGGCAAGACTGTCCTCGTCCGCTCGCTCGCGGAGGCGTTGGACTGCCAATTCGGGCGCATCCAGTTTACTCCCGACCTGATGCCGGCAGACATCCTCGGCACGAACATCCTCGAGGAGACCGAGGGCGGGCGGCGGGCGTTCCAGTTTCAGCAGGGGCCTATCTTCGCCAACCTGGTGCTCGCTGACGAAATCAACCGTGCCACACCCAAGACCCAATCCGCGATGCTCGAGGTGATGCAGGAGGGCACGGTCTCGGTTGCCGGCACGGTCTATCGTATGGAGCCGCCCTTCATCGTGCTGGCGACACAAAACCCGCTCGAAATGGAGGGAACCTTTCCTCTGCCCGAAGCCCAGCTCGACCGCTTCCTCTTCAAGCTGCACGTCCCGTTCCCGTCCGCCGAGGATCTGCTCACCATCTCCGACCGCACCACGGGGGGCGAGGCAGAGGCGATCCGCGCCGTCGTCAACGGCACCGACATCCGGCAGATGCAGGCCCTCGTCCGCCAGACGCCGATAGCCGAGCATGTGACGGCGTTTGCGGTGCGGGTGCTGCGGGCAACACACCCCGACACTCCCGAAGCGCCTGCCCTGATCCGCAAGTATGTCCGCTACGGCGCAAGCCCGCGCGGCCTTCAGGCGATGGTCATGGCCGGCAAGATCACCGCCCTGCTCGACGGTCGTTTCAACGTCGCTTTCAAGGACATCCGGGCCGCCGCCCTGCCGGCGCTCCGCCACCGCATCATCCTCAACTTCGACGGCGAAGCCGAAGGAATCGCACCCGACACCCTGATCACTTCTATCTTGGATGAGACCAAGAACGAATAGTGGTTAGCGACCGGCCTTGATAATCATGGGTCTACTCACACCTCCAGCACTGCTTTTCCTGCCCCTGCTGGGGCTGATCATCGCCTTCTACATGCTGCGGCTGAGGAGGCCGGAAACCGGCGTGTCCAGTCTCCAGCTATGGGGCGCGCTGCTCCGTGACCGGGAGGCGAACGCGCGCTGGAAGCGCCTTAGCGTCTCCCTACCTCTGGTGCTCCAACTCCTAATCGCGGCCGCGCTGATCCTGGCGCTGACGCGCCCGTGGGCGGCCACGCCCCTCACCGGAGGCCGCAACCTGCTGATCCTGCTCGATACATCGGCGAGCATGGCCTCAACCGACCTCTCCGGCGTGGAGAACCGCCTCGACCAGGCGAAAGCCCTCGCATGGCAGAGGATCGCCGGCCTGCCGGCCAACGGCACGGCCACGCTGATCGCCGGGGGCAACCACGCCCGGGTCGTCGCTCCGCAGACCGGCGACCGCGAGGCGTTGCGCCGGGCACTCGACGGCCTCTCCGTCGAGCCGACCACGACCGACCTCTACGAGGGCTTCGCCCTCGTGTCGGGACTGGTGACGGCACAGCCCGATCCCGAAGTCCTTGTCTACTCCGACGGCCGCTTCCCCGACCCCCGCAGCGCGGTGGCGAAGATTGACGCCCCCATCCACTTCGTGTCGGTCGGGCAGCGCGGCGCGAACCAGGCGATCCTCTCCCTGAGCCTCCAACGCAACGGCCCGACGGCGAGCCTCTTTGCCCAGGTTCTGAACGCTTCGGACGCTAGGGTCTCCCGTCGGATCGACATTGCCCTCGACGGAGTGGCCTGGGCGGGGCGCACACTCGACCTACAGCCGGGCGCGATGGTGGACGTCACGTTCGACCAGGTGCCCCAGGATGCCCAGATCATCCACGCCCATCTGGCCGACAAAGACGATCTCGCGCTTGACGATGATGCCTGGACGGTCAGCCGCGCCACACAAGCCGCCCCCGTGCTGCTCGTCAGCGACGGCGACCGCTTCCTGGAAAACTCCCTCGTGCTGCTGCCGAATGTCTCGCTCTCCCGCAGTGCGCCTTCAGAATACGCCCCGATGCTGACGGCAACGCTCACCGTCTTCGACCGCGTGGTGCCCACCGGCACCCTGCCCGTCGGCAACCTGTTGTTCATCGCGCCGCCCTCCTCCACATCGTTGTTCGACGTGAACGGCAAACTGGACACGCCGAACCCCGTCGTGCCGGCCGGCACCCAGCCGACCGACCCCAGCGCACCCGACCTGCTACGCTACGTAGACCTCAGCGACCTCCACATCGCCGCAGCCGACCGGCTCGAGCGCACCTCGTGGGCGCGCACAATCCTCGGCAGCGACTCCGGCCCGTTGATCATCGCCGGGGAGACCGAGGGACGCCGCGTCGCCGTGGTCGGCTTCGACATCCACGACAGCGACCTTCCCGTGCAGACCGCCTTCCCCCTGCTGATGCGTAACCTGGTCGGATATCTCGTGCCGCCGCCCGCCGGCGGCATGCCTGCCGGTGTCTCCGCCGGCGACACCCTGCTTCTCACCTCCGATGTACAGGACGGGGTAACCCGCATGACCGTCGCCGGTCCGAAGGCCGAGGCCCTAGCCGACTACAAGGTGGACGCGGCTAACTACCGCTTCAACTTCTCCCGGACCGGCGCGCTCGGCGTCTATATCGTCACCCAGTGGGCCGGGGGCCGCGTCGTACGCCGCGAGGGCTTCGCGGTCAATCTCTTCTCGGCGGACGAGGCCCAGATTAGCCCACTGGCCGACCCCGCCCTCCCCGACGCAGCGGCCACACCGCCCATAGGCAGCGGTGCCGAGGCTGAGGGGGCGCGGCTCGAATGGTGGCAACTCCCCGCCGCGCTTGCCCTGGCCGTGCTCGTCGCCGAATGGATGCTCGGCCACAGGCTCGGTCTCCGCCGCCTGTCCCAACGGCTCACCGCCCGCCGGAAAGGAGAGACCCTTGCAAATCCGTGAGTTCATGGCCGAAGATTACCCAACCGTCCGCACCCTCTGGGAGCGCACCGGCATGCTGAAAGCCGGCCCGACCGACGAGCTGCCCGCGCTCGAGGCGTGCGCGGCGCGCAATCCCGGCCTCTTCCTGGTCGGGGTGGACCCGAAGTCGGGAGTAATCGCCACTGCGCTCGCCGGCTTCGACGGCCGGCGCGCCTACCTGTACCACGTCGCGGTTGACCCTGACTACCGCCGACGTGGTTACGCCCGGATGCTCCTCGAAGAGATAATGCCCCAGATTTGGACGCTCGGCCCCGACAAGATCGTGCTCCGCGTAGCCCGCGAGAATGCCGGGGCAATAACCCTTTACCGGAGCCTCGGCATGTCGTCGAACGAGGCCGTGATCGCCATGACCATAGAGCGCCCGATGCGCTAGAGGAAACCGATGGACCTGACACAAGTTGGCCTGCCCGTGTTGTTCACCGACCCCTGGTGGCTTGCCGCCTTCGCGTTACTGCCCCCGCTGATCGTGCTCGGTCTGTGGGAGGGGCGGACAGTGCGGCGCAGGCGTGTCGCGCTCGGTGTCGCACACGCCTCATCCGAGCGGTGGCGGGCACGGGCAGGAGCGATCCTCCGCGCGGCTGTACTGGCTTGCGTGCTGCTCGCACTTGCAGGCGCTCAGTTAGTGCGGAGCGCCGGCCCCATCAGCACAGTCTACCTCGTAGATGTCTCCGACAGTATGAGCGCGGCGGATCGTGCCGCCGCCCACGCCTATGTGCAGCGCGCCCTCGACGCCGCCGGGCCGGACGACAAGAACGGTGTCGTGCTGTTCGCTCTTGCGGCCACTGTCGCCCGTCCCCTTGGCGCTGCCGGTCCCCTGCCGGACTTCGCGCCGAACGGACCGAGCGGCGCGACCGACATCGCGGGGGCGATGCGCCTCGGGCTGGGCTTGCTGCCCGCAGAGGGCGCGCGCCGCATCGTGCTGATAAGCGACGGGCTGGAGACCACCGGCAAGGCCGCCGACACGGCGCGGCAGGCAGCCGACGCCGGGGTGCCGGTCAGCGTAGTGCCCCTGCACACGGGGGCCGGCAACGAGGTGGCTGTGGACTCGGCTGCCGCACCCGGCAGCGTGCCGGTCGGCCAGAAGTTCGATGTGAAGGTCCGTGTCACAAGCACCGTCGCCGAGGGAGCGAGCATTCGCCTGTTCGAGGACGGCACCTTGCTCGCCGAGCGCGAGGTGGCGCTTGTTCGCGGCGGCAACGAATTCACTTTCCTTGTGACTGCACATGACGAGGGCTTCCATAGCTACAGGGCGCAGGTTGCGGCGGTGGACGACCGCTGGGCGCAGAACAACGAGGCCACCGCCGTCACGGTCGTGCAGAGCGCGCCCCGCGTGCTGATCGTCGCAGGCTCGCCCGACGACGGCAAACCGCTCCAGGCCGCCCTAGCCGCCGCACAGGTCAACGCCAAGCTCGGAGAGGCCGGTGACCTGCCCGACACCCTCGACGGCATGGCCGCTTACGACAGCATCGTGCTCGCCAACGTCACCGCCGGTTCACTCGGCGACGCGAAGATGGCCGCGCTCCAGACCTACGTGCGCGACCTCGGCCGCGGCCTCGTGATGCTCGGCGGCGAAGGCTCGTTCGGCGCCGGCGGCTACCTGAACACTCCCGTCGAGGCCGCCCTGCCGGTCAGCATGGATGTGCGCGCTAACCAGCGCCAGGCCGATGTCGCCCTCGCCCTCGTGATCGACAAGTCGGGCAGCATGGGCCGATGCCACTGCGGCAACAGCGGCGTCTATCGCTCCACCAGCGTGCAGGAGTCGGGCGTCGCCAAAGTGGATATAGCCAAGCAGGCGGTACTCAAAGCCGCCGCCGGCCTTGCCCCCACCGACCGCATCAGCGTCATCACCTTCGACACCCAGGCGCACGCTCTCGTGGCGATGCAGCCGATGTCGAAGCTACCGGACCTGTCGAACCTGATCTCCGGCATCACCGCCGGAGGCAACACTAACCTCTTCTCCGGCTTGCGTGCGGCGACCGATAGCCTAGAAGCTACCTCCGCTAAGGTCAAGCACGTCATCTTGCTGACCGATGGCTGGTCGAACGACATCGCATATGACGACCTGATCGCCGAAATGCGCTCCCACCAGATCACCCTCTCGACCATCGCCGCCGGCAAAGGCGCGTCCGACCTGCTCGTGGACCTGGCACAGAAGGGTGGTGGGCGCTACTACGCCGCCGAAGACGAATCCACCGTGCCCCAGCTCTTCTTGAAGGAGACCAGTCTCGCGGTCGGGGCCTACCTGGTCGAAAAGCCGATAGCGCCCATACTCCCGCGCGCCGGGCCGATCTTCGCGGGGATCGACACCTCAAAGCTGCCGACCCTGCTTGGCTACAACAGCGCCACGATCCGCTCCACTTCCGAACTCATGCTGGCGACCCCCGACGGCGACCCGCTTCTCGCTGGCTGGCAATACGGCCTGGGCCGCTCCGTCGCCTGGACCTCCGACATGAAGGGCCGTTGGGCAACAAACTGGGTGCAGTGGCCGCAGTTCGCGCAGTTCGCTGCCCAGCTGACCAGTTGGACCCTTCCCCGGCAGAACACGAGCGGCGTAGAAAGCAACGTGCAGACCGTCGGTGACCAGGCCCGCCTCAGCGTAGATCTGCGCGACCCGACAGGCGCGCCCCGCGACGGTCCAACCCCCCATGCCCGTGTGAGAGGCCCCGATGGGCTGACAACCGATGTCGTGATGGCCGAGGCCGCGCCCGGTCACTACGAGGGCACCTGGCGCGCCGACACTCCCGGTGGCTACCAAGTGACTGTGCTACAGCCGCAGTCGCTGAACACCAACGCGATAACCAGCACCACGGGCCTCGTGGTGCCCTACCCCGCCGAGTACCGGCTCGATGCCCCGCCGGATATTGGCGCGAACCTGTTGCGGTCGCTCGCCTCGGCAAGCGGCGGGCGCGAGCTTGACCCGACCGCCGCCGTCAACGCGCCAGCCGGCACACCCCTGCCCACCCGCGTGCCGGCATGGCCGTTCCTGCTAACGCTCGGTCTGCTGCTCTTCCCGCTTGATGTGGCGGTGCGCCGCGTGACCATCAGCCGAGTAGGCAGTAAGCAGTAGACGAGTTTTGAGTTCTGAATTACGAGGGTTGATGGCGGGCCGCCGAGACGGCGGCGGTACGGGGCGGGGCCGCATCCTACAGTAGGCTGTAGACGAAAAGCAGTAGGCAGCTTAGAGAGATGTGCTAGTCAGCAGTCCGCCTGACGGCTGACGGCTACCTGTGCGCCATTGCGAGGCGGGCTAGGTCGCTGCCCGGCTCTTGGGTCGCGGCCAACAGCTCCATCAACTCGTTGAAGTCCTCGCGGCTGAAGCGAAGAAACATATCGATCCCTCGGTTGAAGACCTGAACGAAGTCCCTCATCCGCTCGAGGCGGGCACGGAGTTCCTCAGTACTTATACCAACGGCATCGCCTGCCTCCGTGGGAGCGCCCTTCGACGCCGGCAGCAGAGCAAGCGCGTCCGAGAAGGCCTCAATGATCGGCTCGATTTCGCGCTTCCTGCGCTCGCGGACCACGTTCTTGAACCAGCGCCAGGGATCTTCCTCGGCTACAAAGTACTGCTTGCGGTCGCCTTTTCTGTACTGCCGGTGGATGACCCCCCAACTCATCAGCGCACGCAGGTTCATGCTGACGTTGCCCCTGCTGATGTTTAGCCGTTCCATGATCTCGTCGGCCGTCAGTTCCTGTCCGGTGATGTAGAGAAGGGCGTGGATCTGGCCCATCGTCTTGTTCAGCCCCCAGACGGCCACCAGGTCACCCCACTCGTTGACGAAGCGATCCTGAACTGTCTCTACCGAGTTAGACATGCGAAACCCCGCCTCCCACGCTGCCTGCGGCCCGCCACAACTCGCCGCACCAACTTTCAATTGCTTCTGAAAGGATTTTAACACAGAGCAGGAGAGAAGTCAACCGGGGTGATATCTGCGGCAAATGGATCGTCTGTGGGAGAGTCAGCCTGCGCTCGATTTGCTTGCGAAGCTATGAATCATCGAGGGCAGAGCCGCTCTCCCACAGCCTGTTGATTGCGGACTGCTGAAAGCTGACGGCTGAAAGCCGACGGCTCAGTGCCTCGGTAGAAACTTCGAGGCGCCGTATGCGAGCGCGCCGGCGACGGCCATGCCGACTAACGGGTTACTCAGAGTGCCGCCGGGCTTGAAGAGGTTGCCGAAGGCATCGGGCTGCTGCTGTTGCGCGTGCTGCGCCATGCGGGCCATGTCGTTCGGGGTGGTCTGGTTAGGGTCGGTGGTCTGCACACCAGCATCCTGCGGGTTCAGGCCGTGCTGCTGGAAGAAGTTGTGGAGCGTGCCGGCCACGCTCGGCTGCTGCTGCTGGGGAACCTGCTGGAAGCCCCACTGGGTTGCTTCCTGCACCTGCTCCGGCGGTGCCTGGTTGGCCCAGTTGGTGTACGCTTGGTGAACCTGGTCGTGCGGCACCTGGTCGTAATTGCCATTCTGGTAGTTCTGCATCCAGCCGCCCAGTTGATTCGGCACGCCCTGCGGCGGGTTCTCGTTGAAGCGGCGTGTCATACTGCCGTAATCCATGACGATGTCTCCTTTCGGTTCCGGCGTGTGTCACCGGGACATGCGACGGCACCAAATCGGCCGCCGGATGGATTATGGCAACCTTCGTGCCACCGACCCTTCTATATGCCCCACTAACTGAGAGGCAAGGCCGGTGTAGGTCGCGGGAGTGAGGGCGAGCAGGCGTTGCTTATCAGCGGGAGGCAGGTCGAGCGTGCGGATGAAGGCGCGCATCGTCTCTTCGGTTACCGACTCGCCGCGCGTCAGCTCTTTCAGCTTCTCGTAAGGGTCGGTGTGCCCGGCTTTCCGCATCACAGTCTGCACCGCCTCGGCGAGAACTTCCCATGAGGCGTCGAGATCTGCGGCCAGGGCAGAGGGGTTCACCGAGAGATTGCCGAGGCCGCGCAGAGTGGAGCAAAGCGCGAGGTAGGAGTGGGCAATCGCGACGCCGAGGTTACGGAGGGCTGAGGAGTCACTCAGGTCGCGTTGCAGCCGGGAGACCGGCAGCCGGTTCGCCAGGTGCGTGAGCAGCGCGTTGCTGAGTTCGAGGTTCGCCTCCGAGTTCTCGAAGTTGATCGGGTTCACCTTATGCGGCATCGTGGACGAGCCTACCGCCCCGTCTGTAGCCTCCTGTTGGAAGTACTCTAGGGATATGTAGAGCCAAAGGTCGCGGTCGAAGTCCAAAGTGATCGTGTTGAAGCGCGCGACCGCGTGGCAGGCTTCAGCCAGATAGTCGTGCGGCTCGATCTGTGTGGTCAGCGGATTATACGTCAGGCCGAAGCTCTCTACGAAGGATCGCGCAATGGCCTCCCAGGGCGCGTCAGGGTAGGCCACCACATGGGCGTTGAAGTTGCCGACCGCGCCGTTGAACTTGCCGAGGAACTCCAGCCCCGCGACGGCGCGTAACTGCCTCCGCCAGCGCAGCACAAAGACCGCCAGTTCTTTGCCGACGGTGGTTGGGCTGGCGGGCTGGCCGTGGGTGTGCGCCGGCATAGGCAGGCTGCGATGCTCCTCCGCCAGCTCGGCGACGGCGGCGACCAGCGCCTCGGCCTGCGGCGTCCAGACCTCCTCAAGTGCGCCCTTGAGCATCAGGGCGTAGGAGATGTTGTTGATGTCCTCCGAGGTGCAGCCGAAATGCACGAACTCAGACATAGCGGCGATTGACGTGCCGAGCAGCTTCTCTTTCAGGAAGTACTCCACCGCCTTCACGTCGTGGTGCGTCCTCCGCTCGATCTGCTTGACCTGTGCGGCGTCCTGCTCGCCGAAATCACTGAGTAGGGCGCGTAGCAGATCAACCTCATCCTCGGTGAGACGCCGGATCTCGGGAAATTCCGGGCTGTCAGACATGGCTATCAGCCACTCGACCTCGACACGCAGCCGCCGCTTGATGAGCGCGTTCTCGGAGAAGTAGGCCGCGAGTGGGGCCACCTGCTCGGCATAGCGACCGTCAAGGGGGGAGATGGCGTCCAAGTCAGTTCTGGTCGCCGGGGCCGAGCGTCGGTGGTGGGTCTTCTTTGATGTCCACCTGGTTGACGACCCAATGGCCGTTGTTGCGGATAAGGCGGTAGGTCTCGTGTAGGGTCTGCGTCGGCGTCGGGCTGCTTGCTCCGGTGCCGTCCAGGGCGTGGAGCGTGGAGTCCCACTGCTCGACGGTCTGAATAGTAGCGTGGTCGGCATCTGTCATTGCAGCCCGCTGGTAATCGATCTTGATCAGGTGGGCATCCTCATAGATACCCTTGCTGCGTAGGTTCTGGATCTCGCTCTGGTTCTCGGTCAGCGCAGGACCGCTCATCTTGCCTTCGAGCGCGGTGGGGTCAAGGTTGCGGAGGGCGGCGATCTGGGCGTTGTTGTTGGCTTCGATGGCTGCGACGATCTCGGCCTGCTGCTGCACCGATGCATTTTGCGAGGGATGTAGGGTGTTGGTGACGAAGTAGAGCACCACCGCAGCTATGATCAGCAGGGCGAGCGCGCCCAGTACCGCGACTATAGCTGGCCCGCGCCTGCCGCCGGAGGCGACGGGCTGCAACGGCGGCTGCGGCGGCAGCCATGTCGGAGGTGGGGCCGCATATGCCGGCGGAGGGGCCGCGTATACCGGCGGAGGCGGCTGGGTCGGGTTGGCGACCGTGGGCAAGCTGTAGGTGTATTCCGCGCGCGAGGGCGCTTCGGGTGCAAGGCGAGCGCCGCATCGGAAGCAGAAGTTGCCGCCCGTCTTGTTGGTCGCACCGCAGTTCGGGCATGTCATCTAACTGCCTCCTTTTGCCTTTCCGGTTCCACCGGCGGAGCCGGAGTCTCTGCGGCCTCCGGTGGTTTAGCATTCTGAGGCGGCGTCCGCTCAACGGTGTCCGTGACTTGGTAAGGCACGCTGGTGACCACGATGCCCGGCTTGAAGAGAAGCGAGTATTTGAGCCGTAACGCCGACTGGTTGTGGAGCAGCTGTTGCGAGAAGCGCGGAGTGACGAACTCGGGGATCAGCACAGTCAGCATCCGGTCAGGCTGCTGGCGATGGACGGCGTCGATAAAAGATAGGAGCGGGCGGATCAGCGACCGATAGGGCGATTCAACGATTGTCAGTGGCATATCGGGAACCCACTTGCGCCATTTCTCTTCCAACTTACCGATGTCTTCGGCTTCTTCATCTGCGGCAACATGCACAGCGATGACGTTATCGGTGATCGAGCGGGCATAGGCGAGGGTCTGCAACGTGACCTTGTTGACGCTTGAGATCGGCATCACCACGATGTGTTTTATTCGCGTCATGCGCTCGCCCTCCATCGGCACGGTGTCGGCCTGTGTACCCGCGTTTGGTATATTCGCGTCGCGTATCGTCGCGCCGGCCTCCGCAGCCCTGCCCAACCGCGGATCTGCACCCTCGAGGGTGAGGAAGAGCCGCACCCGCTCGTAGTGCCCGTTGATACGCATTAAGAGCAGCACGATCAGCGGCACCAGCACCAGTACTATCCAGGCGCCGGCGTTGATCGGCTGGGTGCCGATGGTGAAGAGCGTCTGACCATCGGAGAACTTCGTCCATGCGAGGATCACCAGCACCGCGAAGGTCGTTACGGCGCCGAAGCCGTTGATCGCCGCGTTGCGGTGCCAGCCGGGTGTCTTCAATTTCCGCCATCGGGCGACCATGCCACTCTGTGAGAGCGTGAAGGAGCTGAAGACGCCGATCGCATAGAGCGGCAAGAGCGCGTCTGTGACGCCGCCGAAGACAATGATCAGTATCGCCGCGAGCAGTGCCAGCGTGAATATCCCGAAGCTGAACGCGAGCTTATCGCCCCGGAACGAGAACTGGTGGGGCAGAAAACGATCCCGCGCCAGAAAGAACGAGAGGCGAGGGAAGTCCGAGAAGCTCGTGTTCGCGGCCAACACCAAGATCAGCGCGGTCGCCCACTGGAGTATGAACCAAAACAGGTTCTGGCCCCCAACGCTGACATGCAGAGGGGCAAAGACAGTGCGCCCGACCTGCGAGAGCACTGTTTCTGTATTCGAGATATGCACGCCCATGTGATCTGCCAGGAAGGAGATGCCAAGGAACATTGCGCTCAACAGCACACCGAGCGTCACCAGGGTTTGGCCTGCGTTGCGCGACGCCGGTTCCTTGAAAGCCGGCACACCGTCCGAGATCGCCTCGATCCCGGTCATCGCTGTACAGCCGTTGCTGAACGCCGAGAGGATCAGCAGGAAGCCGAGCGTCTGTGTACCCGGTGCTATTAGGTCCGGCACGTTGGTGACGCTGCCCAGGGTGCCGGTGAAATATTGGAAGAGGCCGTAGCCGAGCATACCGAAGACCGAGAAGAGGAAAGCGTAGGTCGGCACCGAGAAGACGTTGCCGGCCTCGCGCAGACCGCGCAAGTTCAGCATCAGTATGATGAGGATCGCCACGAGGCACGCCTGCACACGATAAGCGCCGAGCGCGGGGGTAAGCGAAACAATTGCCGAGACCCCCGCCGAGATACTCACCGCGACGGTCAGCACGTAGTCGGTCATCAGCGAAGCGGCGGCCACCAGGCCGGGCAGGGTGCCGAGGTTTGCCTTGGCGACGATATAGGAGCCGCCGCCTTTCGGGTAGGCAGCCACCGTCTGGCGATAGGAGAAGACAACGATACCAATCAGCACCGCGATGGCTATCGAGACCGGGATATTCCAGCGGAACGCGCCTTCGCCCGCGATGAGCAGCGCGCCGAGCACAGCCTGCGTGGCATAGGCCACCGAGGAGAGCGCGTCCGATGAGAGCACAGCCAGCGCCTGGATTTTGTTCAGCCGCTCATGTGAAGCCGCAGCCGTGGTGAGCGGGTTGCCGAGTAGTTGGCGTTTGACTTTATTGAAAGCGCGGCCAAACCCGGTGGAAGGCTCCAGCGTGCGCGGCATTGCCTCGAAGTGGTGGGGGCCGATCCGTCTGAAGCCGTCCTCGCCGGGACGTGACCGGCGCACATATTTGTCGCCTGGGTGAGTTCCTCTCTGTATCAGGCCAGCTTGAAGTTCGCCGGCGGCCAATTGTTGCCCACCGTGGGTAGTATGGACCGTCTGGTGGGGGTCGCTCAACGCCGGCGGATAAATATCGGTCGTGAGATCCTCCTCGTCGCCTTCGGTAAGCTGATCGGGGAGGGAGTTGCTCTTTTCTTCTAAGTTGTCAGGCTGAATAGTTGAAACAGCCGCCGGATGTGGGAGGCTTACCTCATCGGGCGATAGCTCGTCGGTTAGGTGGACGATCTCCCTTACATTCACAG
This sequence comes from Chloroflexia bacterium, assembly GCA_050998805.1. Lineage (GTDB taxonomy): Bacteria > Chloroflexota > Chloroflexia > QHBQ01 > JAICKM01 > JAICKM01. The sequence continues at coordinate 90,116 of JBPCPV010000018.1, forward strand.
GTAACGCCTCTTTTCCTTCCAGAAGAGCAGGCGCGTGGAGCTAACCACGCCGGCAGCGCTCGACCAGCTGGCCGATACGCTCCAGCGCCTGTTCGATTTGGGGCAGCGCGGTCGCATAAGACGCACGCACAAAACCTTGCCCGGCCGCGCCAAACGCGGACCCGGGCACCATTGCGACATGCTCCTCAACGAGGAGTCGCTCTGAGAACTCAGCATCGCTCAGGCCGGTCGCGCTGATCGAAGGGAATGCATAAAACGCGCCACGAGGTTCGAAGCAGGCCAGCCCCATCCCCCGGAATCCGTCTACGATCAGCCGCCGTCGGCGATCATACTCTGCGAGCATCTCTTCTATATACGGTTCGCCGACCTTAATGGCTTCAATCGCGGCCTCCTGCGCGGTAGTCGGGGCCGACATGATGATGTACTGGTGGATTTTCCGCATCGCCGCAAGCAACTCGGCAGGCGCAGCCACGTAGCCGATCCTCCAGCCGGTCATGGCATACGACTTGGAGAACCCGCCGAGCAGTAGAGTGCGCCCCCATGCCCCTGGCAGCGACGAGAAACAGGTGTGGGCGACGCCATAGACCAGCCGGTCGTAGATTTCGTCCGCGATCACCAGGATGTCGTGCAGGCTCGCCCAGCGGGCGATCTCGTCAAGCCTCGCGCGGTCCATGACGGCTCCCGTCGGGTTGTTCGGGTAGCAGAGCAGCACGGCCTTTGTGCGCGGTGTGCGCGCCGCCTCCAGGTCGGCGAGCGTTACCTGGAAGTCGTTTTCGACGTGCGTCGCCACTGCGACAGGAGAGCCGTCGGCGAGCAGAACCGTCGGACCGTAGGCGACGAAGCAAGGCTCAGGCACGATCACTTCATCGCCGGGGTCGAGTATCGCCATCAGCGCGACCAGCAGCGCCTCGCTTGCCCCGACGGTGATCAGTATCTCGGTCTCGGGGTTATAGGTCACTTCGTAGAGCCGCTCCAACTGCGCCGACACTGCCTGGCGGAGTTCGAGTATGCCGGAGTTCGAGGTGTAGTGGGTCTCTCCGCGAAGGAGGGAGGCGATGCCGGCCTCGACAATCGGCGCAGGGGTCGTGAAATCCGGCTCGCCGATGCCGAGGGAGATCACGTCGTCCATCGTGGCCGCGATGTCGAAGAAGCGGCGTATGCCCGAAGGCGGTACGGCGGCAACCCGGCGGGCGACATAGCTTGCTGCAGTGCGTGCGGCTGGGGTATCTGCTGTTGTTAGAGCCATAGCCTGCCTCCTAACTTACTGACTTAGAGCACGGCGCGCAACGGCACACGCCACTCGCTGCCGACTTTGCGCCCGTTGAGCTTGCCCTGGCCGAGCAAGCGGCGCACCTCTTTTGTGTTGTAGCCGAGGATCTTCGACACCTGCGCCACGGTCAACACCGGCTTGAGCAGGTCGAGCACTTCTCCATCGGGCAGTTCGTGAACCGCGGCGGAGATCAGGTTGTAGCGTTCGGCGGAGTAGGTGATCGCCAGTGGGTCGCGCGCGTCGAGCGACATAGCGCGCTCCTGCTTCAGGTAGGCATCAAGTTGGGTTCGCGTCATGCGGGCAGGGAGGCGGCTTTTGCTGCCGAAAGCGATGAAGCCGGTTCGGCCTCTGCCTGCGGGTTCGCGCCGGACTCCCGATCTGAATGGCCGGCTCTGCGGCGCTTGCCGAGGTTCGGCGGTATCCCCCGGAGTTGAAGGCCGCGGCACAGGGCGGCTCATGCCGAGGGCACGGGCGTGTTCGTCCCAAAGGTCGCCGCCGGGGTCGCCAGCCAACGGCCCGCCCAGGTCGAGCATCTCGGTGCGCTGCACAAAGATCGTCTCGGAGGATGCGCCGAGCCGCACCGAAACCACCTGCTGCACATGGCGCGGTTCCAGAGACTCGTCCGCACCCTCGATAGCCTGCTCCGGCGCGCTTGGGCCGGTGGTCGCCGAGGCTTGGTCTTCGTCGTCAAACTGATCTGATGTCGGCATATCTCTATTATAGCAGGGGATGGCGGTGGAGGGCAAGCCATTGCCGGATAGCGCGCAACGGCATGTTCGGCTGCTCCATCGCGGCATCCGCCGCAACAATGGCTTCCGCGCCATCGTCGGTGAGCGGCTCGTGCCAGGGCGCGTCTACTTCGCGGCGCAGAGAGTTGAAGGTGAACGTCCAGCATGAGCCATCGGGGCGTATCGCCCGGATCACCCCGGTAGGCAGCAGGTCCACCCGCCAGTGGTGGTCCAGTTCCACCATGCACCGCCTTCGCAGCGTGCAACGGCCATACAGGTCGCAGTACCACACGCTCACGAGGCGAGTGCGTGTGCTGAGCGGCTGCACATCGTCTCGGCCGACCCATGCAGTCAGGTCTACGTCCAACCAATGCACACAGAGATCGTCGGGGCCGACGGCTTCAACCAGCCCCGGTCCCAGGCGTTCGGGCGGCAGCAGTTCCCCGTCCCGCGTCTGGATGCCGGCCAGGTCGCTCGCCGGCAGAACGACGGCGCCACAGCCCGGTGCGGTTTCTGTCCCCGTCCTGCGTGTTTTCGAGATACTCAAGGCCATACCCAATTATACCACATTGGCCCGTGAAACCGACTGCATACCGGCACAAGGTGTGTTATACTACGGCGGCGAGCGGAGTTTCCGAGACCCGGTTTTGCGATGACCGAAAATTAGCTTTTCAAGGAGGATGTACGTGGATCCTGTGCAACGCATTCAGTGCCAATGGTGCCAAAGCCAGAACCCAGTGAACGCGACGGCGTGCTGGGCGTGCGGCGCACCGCTCGACATACGCAACTTGGTCAGCGAGTCGGGGTGGCGCGAAGCGCCGCGCCTCAAGGACATGACCGAGATCCACTTCGGCAGCAGCACATGCCAGGTGGAGGGCGAGATCGTGCCCGTCGCCGAGCTTAACCTCGCTCAGGGCGACAGCGTCTACTTCGAGCATCATGTGCTGCTCTGGAAGGACGACAACCTGCCGCTCACCGTTATGCCTCTACAGGGCGGGGTCAAGCGCGTACTGGCGGGGATGCCGTTCATCGTCACCCTCGCGCACGGGCCGGGGCGCGTCGCCTTCAGCCGCGACGCCACCGGCGAGCTTGTCGTGATGCCGCTCCACCCAGGCATGGAGCTTGATGTGCGCGAGCACGCCTTCCTGCTCGCCTCCCACCAGATCGGCTTTTCCTACACCCGCATCCAGGGGCTACGCAACATCCTCCAGGGCGGCCAGGGCATGTTCATGGACCGCTTCGTGACCGGCGGACAGCCCGGCCTGCTGCTTCTCCACGGCTACGGCGATGTTTTCGAGCGTTACTTGCAGCCCGGTGAAAGCATCCTGATCGAGCCGGGTGCCTTCCTCTACAAAGACGCCTCGGTGACGATGAACGTCGAGTCGCAGAAACTGACGACCGGCTTGTTCGGCGGCCAGGGCATGAACCTCGGACGTATGACCGGGCCGGGCCGCATCGGCATCCAATCAATGTACGTCCACCATGTGACCGAGTAGAGGAGAGATGCCATGAGTACCCAACAACCTCCCAGCCTGCCGGTGCGTAGCTACCAATGCCCCTGGTGCGGCAACGTCAGCGACGGCACGAGCCTCAGCTGCCCCGCCTGCGGAGCCGCGGTGGACGTGAAAGCAATATCCACCCGGTCCGGCTGGTACGAGTTGCCGCCAATCAAAGACATGGCGAAGATACAGTTCGGCCAATCCCACTGCCAGGTCGAGGGCAAGTACGTGCCGGTCGCCGACATGAACCTCGCGCCCGGCGACGGTGTCTACTTCACCCACCATGTGCTCCTCTGGAAAGACACCCAGGTGGCGGTCACGACGATGCCGATGCGCGGGGGTTGGAAGCGGCTCTTCGCCGGTCTGCCGCTGATCATGACCCAGGCCCAGGGGCCGGGCCACATCGCCTTCAGCCGCGACGCCCCCGGCGAGATGATCGCCCTGCCGATCCACCCCGGCCAGGCCGTAGATGTCCGCGAGCATATCTTCATGGTAGCCACCAGCCAGGTCGCCTACGACTGGTTCAACACCAACGTCTGGTTCAGCACACGCAACGGCGACGACACCGAGACCCACTACCCGATCGGCATGTTCATGGACCGCTTCATCGCCCAGCAGGTGCCGGGGCTGGTGCTGATCCACGCCGCCGGCAACGCCTTCATCCGCAACCTCGGCCCGAACGAGTCGATGCTCATCAAGCCGACCGCCCTGCTCTTCAAAGACCCGAGCGTGCAGATGCACCTCCACATCGAGGAGCCGAGCAACGCGACAAGCAGCTTTGCTGGCTTCAGTTTCCACACCTCGTGGTATCAGCGGTACATGTGGCTGAGGGTCGTCGGCCCCGGCCGGGTCGCCGTCCAGTCCGCCTTCAAGCAGATGGAGGAGAACGGGCGTTACATGTCGAACAGCTCCCCGGCCACCCGAAGGTCTTGGTAGCCGCCGCCAAGCTGTAAGACACGGCTCCGCCCGTGGACCGGAAATTGGTTCCAAATCCGCCCGATTTTTGCTTGACAAACGAGCCGAAGTCTTGTATACTAGACCGGTAAGCAAAAACAGCGACGCGGAGTGGAGCAGTGGCAGCTCGTTGGGCTCATAACCCAAAGGTCGCAGGTTCGAATCCTGCCTCCGCTACCATCACAAGAAAAGAGGCCCTCAGTGGGGCCTCTTTTTGTGCGCGCAATGCGCTCTTGTGGTATAATCACAGGCAGTGCGCTGGATATACCGGCACGCCAAACCAATTGAACACGCGCCCCGACTGTGTCGGTCGTGCTCTCCACGCGAGAGTTCCGGCGCGGGACGACGGGCGCGGAAGAGCCATAACGACCAGGAGGCAGAAACCTTGACGACTACAGCAGAGAACTATACCCCTGCAGAGGCCGCGCCCACGCAGCGCCCGCAGCGCGAATCCCGTGAGCAGCAGAACGCGAACCGCGACGGCGTTTACGGCATCTCGATGAAGGGCCTGCTCGAGGCCGGAGTCCACTTTGGGCACCAGACCAAACGCTGGAATCCGAAGATGCGCCCCTACATCTTCACCGAGCGCAACGGCGTCCACATCATAGACCTTCAACAGACCGTTGCTGGCCTGCAAGAGGCAATGCACTTCGCGGCTGACATCGCCGCAAACGGCGGCAAGATCATCTTCGTCGGCACGAAGAAGCAGGCACAAGACACCGTGCGCGAAGAGTCCGAACGCTGCGGCATGTTCTACGTCAACAAGCGATGGCTCGGCGGGATGCTCACCAACTTCACCACGATGCGGAACCGCCTCCGCTATCTGCACGACCTCGAAGCCCGCCGCGAGCGCGGCGAGTTCGACCTGCTGCCGAAGGCAGAGGCGACCAAGTTGAACGAGCAGGCAGCCAAACTCAACGAGACGCTCGGCGGCATCAAAGAGATGCGCGAGCTGCCGGCGGCCGTCTTCATCGTGGATCCCCACCGCGAGCGGATCGCGATTACAGAGGCGATCAAGCTCGGCATCCCGGTGATCGCTATGGTGGACACGAACTGTGACCCCGATGAGGTGGACCATGTGATCCCCTCGAACGACGATGCGATCCGCGCGGTGCGTACCATCACCGCGAAGATCGCCGACGCCGTGAACGACGGCATGGCGCGCCGCGAGAGCGCCCGCGCCGAGGCCGACATGGCCCAGGAGATGGAATACACTGGGGTCATCCAGGGCGGCATATTCGAGCCTGACGAAGAATAACTTAACTAAGGAGGATCAAGTGGAGATTTCGGCAAGCGCCGTGAAAGAACTGCGCGAGAAGACTAGCGCGGGCGTGATGGACTGCAAGAAGGCACTGCTGGAGGCCGACGGCAACTTCGACCGCGCGGTGGACATCCTACGGGAGAAGGGTGCGATGCAACTCGCCAAGAAACTGGAGCGCGAGGCGAACCAGGGCATCATTGAGACCTATATCCACGCTGGCGGGCGGATCGGCGCGATGGTCGAACTCAACTGCGAGACCGACTTCGTCGCCCGCACCGAGGACTTCCACAAGCTCGCCCACGACATCGCCATGCAGATCGCGGCCATGTCGCCGAAGTACATCCGCCCCGACGAAGTGGCCGACGAGGAGAGCGATGCCGAGCATGTGCTGCTCAAACAAGCCTTCATCAAAGACTCGAAGCGGACCATCGAGGATCTTATCCACGAGGCGGTCGGCAAACTCGGTGAGAACATCCAGATACGCCGCTTCGTGCGATTCGAGGTCGGCGGGGCGCTCCCGGCTGCGCCGTCTGACGGCAACGGAGCCAAAGCCGAGTGAGGGCGGGGCGGGTCGTACTGACCCGCCCCTCTTTTTTATAGGTAGTCGAAATGGGAGGTAGCCATATGTCTGAAGCCTCGACCGATAGCGCGGTCCTCGACGGACAGGCGAGCCGTGCGGTCGGCTCGCATTACACCGACCCCTTCGCCCCGCTTGCCGGATCGTCCACCGCCTGGCCTGCCCAGTACAGCCGCCCCTACTCTCGCGTGCTGCTGAAGTTGAGCGGCGAGGCGCTCATGGGCAAAGCCCACTACGGGATCGACCCCGGCGTGGTCAACGCCCTCGCGCTCGAAGTCCGCGACATCGTGGCACAGGGGGTGCAGACCTCGATTGTGGTAGGCGGCGGCAACATCTGGCGTGGCCTCGAAGCCTCCTCAAAGGGCATGGACCGCTCGACCGCCGACTATATGGGTATGCTTGCGACCGTGCTGAACGCCCTCGCCTTACAGGATGCGCTCGAAATGATCGGCGTGCAGACCCGCGTGCAGTCCGCGCTCACGATACAGGAGGTGGCCGAGCCTTACATCCGCCGGCGCGCCCTCCGCCACATGGAGAAGGGCCGCGTGGTCGTCTTGGCCGGCGGCACCGGCAACCCATACTTCACGACGGACAGCGCGGCGGCGTTGCGCGCGCTCGAACTCGGCGCGCAGGCGATCCTCATGGCGAAGAACGATGTGGACGGCGTCTACGAGGCCGACCCGAAGCTGCACCCGACGGCGCGCCGCTTCCTGACGCTCGACTACCGGCAGGCGCTCGAAATGAACCTGCGGATCATGGATTCGACTGCGCTCGCGCTCTGCATGGAGAACAAAATCCCACTGATCGTGTTCAACTTCCAGCAGGTGGGCAATATCCGCCGCGCGGTGGGCGGCCAACATATCGGGACGTTTGTTGGGCCGCTGCCCACGACACTCGCGAAAGGAGCCGACGGTGATTGACGATGTGATGAAAGACGCCGAGATCCACATGCAGAAGGCCATCGAGGCTCTGCACCGCGAGCTGGCGACGATCAGGACCGGGCGGGCCACGCCTGCGCTGGTCGAGCGTGTCATGGTCGAGTATTACGGCGTGCCGACCCCCCTCAACCAGGTCGCCGGCATCACCGCCCCGGAGGCCCGTCTATTGCAGATCAGTCCCTGGGAAAAGAACATGCTCGGCCCCATCGAGAAGGCGATCCAGAAGAGCGAGCTTGGCCTCAACCCGACGAACGACGGCAAGATCATACGGATCGCCGTACCAGCGCTCACCGAGCAACGCCGCAAGGAGTTCGTCAAGCTGGTCAAGGGGCATGTCGAGGACTGTAGGGTGTCGATCCGCAACATCCGCCGCCACGCGATGAATGACCTCAAGGCGCTGGAGGACGAGAAGGAGATCGCGGAGGACGAACACAAGCGGGCCAACGAGAAACTCCAGGCTCTGGTGGACCGCTACATCCGCGACGCAGAGCACGTCGGCGACGAGAAAGAAGCCGGGGTCATGGAAGTATGAGCGAGGAGCGGCCCCCCATCGGCACGGTGCCCCGCCATGTGGCGATCATCATGGACGGCAACGGGCGGTGGGCGAAACAGCGGGGCCGCCCCAGGCTCCTGGGCCACCACGCGGGCACAGAGAATATTCGCACCATCGTCAAAGCCGCCGTCGAGTACGGCGTCGAATACCTCACCCTCTATGCCTTCTCCACCGAGAACTGGGGCAGGCCCGACAGCGAGGTGCAGGGCCTGTTGCGTATCCTCGCGGAGGTCATCGCCCGCGAAACCCCCGAACTCGACCGCAACGGCGTCCAGATCCGGCACCTCGGCAGCATGGAGGGCGTGCCGCAAGACCTGGCCGATGCTATCCAGGGCGCGCTCGACACCACGCGGCACAACAGCAGGCTCGTCCTCAGCGTCGCCTTCAACTACGGCGGGCGCGCCGAGATAGTCGAGGCGGTGCGCCGCATCGTCCGCGACGGCCTGCCGCCGGAGGCGGTAGACGAAGCCGCGATCAGCAGCCGCCTCTATACCTCCGACATCCCCGACCCCGACCTGATCATCCGCACCGCAGGCGACCAGCGGATCAGCAACTACCTGATCTGGCAGGCCGCCTACGCCGAACTCTGGTTCACCCCCGTCTACTGGCCCGACTTCGACAAGGATGTGCTCTACGAGGCGCTGGTCGCCTACAGCCACCGCAAGCGCAAGTTCGGGCTGATCGAGGATCAGGTCGGGTGAGGTGACCGAGCGGGGTGCCGACATTCCCCGAAAGCGGGCGGACACCGGCCTTTGGCAGGTCGGCTTTCTCGCGCTTCTGCTCGTACTGGTCGTGCTCCCCGGCGAATGGTGTACGCTCGCCCTGGCCGCGTGGGGCGGCGCGGCGCTCGGCAGTTGGATCGCCACAGTCTCGATGCGGGACGTCATACGGCGGCTCGTGTTGTGGGCCATGATCGCCGCATACATAGCGCCCGTCGCCTTGCTGACAGCAGGGCCAGCCTACGTGGGCGCGGCACTCGCTCCCCTGGCGGTCCTCGGCCTCGTCGCGCTCCTCCCCCGCAGCGACACTGGCCCCGCGGCCGGCGATTGGGCGAACGGCGTGGTAGCCGTCGCCTGGGCCGTTCTCGGCGTAGCGGCCCTTTTCGGGCTGCGGACCATCCCCGAGACGCTCGGCTCGGCTGCCATGCCGGTCGTCGGCGCGCTGCTCGCCTACGCGACCGGGCGTCGAGCGGCGTCCATGCAGGGTTTCAGCAACCGCGTCGCTCTAGGCGTCGGCATGACCCTGGCCGTCGCCGGGTCGATCGCGTTCTCAGACACGAAACAGGCGGTCGCAACAGTTCTCGGCGTGGCCCTCGGCATCACCCTCTCTCAGTTCGCCCCCGCGCCGCCCCGCTCCTCCCGCCCCGGCATGACCGCGCTCATGGAGGCTCAACAGCAGGTCGTCTTTGCCGCGCCGATCACCTTTGGTATATTGTGGGCGGCTGGGACGTTGTTATAGTGAGAGCCTTCAGCCGTCAGCTATCAGCCGTCAGCCGTCAGCTAAGAGAGATGAGTGCCACGATGACCCAATCTGTACCGCCGCCGTCCCGGCGGCACCCACCCCAAACAATTCATAACTCAAAACTCAAACCTCAAAACTCGTCCGCGCTTGGCGTCGCAATCCTCGGATGCACCGGCTCCATCGGCACGCAGACGCTCGACGTGCTCCGGCTGCTCGGCGACGGCTTCCGCGTAGTGACGATGGCGGCGGGACGCGACGGAGAGAAGCTGCGGGACGCGGCCGCCGCCTTGCCCGTGCCGCCCCTGCTGCTCGCGCTCGGCGACCCATCTGCGCCGGAGGCGACCGATGCGGCCGGTCGTCCCATCCCGCGCGGGCAGGCCGCGCTCGTTGACTGCGCGACCCACCCCGACGTTGACATAGTGGTGGTCGCCACAGCCGGACAAGCAGGCTTCGCGCCGACCCTGGCGGCCATCGCGGCCGGCAAGACAATCGCGCTTGCGAACAAAGAAGTGCTGGTCATGGCAGGTGAACTCGTGACTGCCGCCGCGCGCAAAGCAGGCGTGTTGCTGCGCCCCGTAGACAGCGAGCACAGCGCGATCTGGCAGTCGTTGCAGGGTGAAACTGTGCGCGGCCTAAACACGTATCCTGATGTAGAGCGCTTGATCTTGACCGCATCCGGCGGGCCTTTCCGTACCTGGGCAGCCGACCGGCTACGCGAAGTCACTCCTGCGATGGCGCTCAAGCACCCGAACTGGAATATGGGTGCCAAGATCACGATAGACTCGGCCACGCTTGCGAACAAGGGGCTTGAGGTGATCGAGGCGCACTGGCTGTTCGACATGCCCTACGACCGGGTTGATGTGCTGATCCACCCGCAGTCAATCATCCACTCGATGGTCGAGTTCCGCGACGGGGCGATCAAGGCGCAGTTAGGCGTGCCCGATATGCGGGTTCCGATCAGCTACGCGCTCACCTGGCCGGAGAGGGCGGCAACGCCCTTCGTACGTGTGGACTGGGCGCAGGTCCGCGAACTTGACTTCGAGGAACCCGACCTGGAACTGTTCCCGTGCCTGCGGTTGGCGCAAGAGGCGGGGCGCAAGGGCGGTACTTACCCGACTGTGCTGGCCGCAGCCGACGAAGAAGCGGCGCTCGGCTTTCTGCGCGGACAGTGGGGTTTTCTTGACATATCGCGTATCATAGAACGTACTCTGGCGGACCACGCGCCCTCCGCCGTCGAACACCCGGACCTCGAGGCGATCAAAGCTACAGACGAATGGGCGCGCCGCCACGTTGTCGAGGCGGCTTCTAGGAGGAAGTGAGGAAGTTATGAACTGGTATTGGTTGTGGATTATCCCAGTATTGGGCAGCCTTGTTTTCATCCACGAGCTCGGCCACTTTGTCACCGCGCGCGTGCTCGGGATCAGGGTCGAGGAGTTCGCTATAGGCTTCCCGCCACGGCTCTTCTCGGTCAAGCGCAACGGCATCGAGTATTCCCTGAACGCGCTGCCCATCGGCGGATACGTCCGCATCCTCGGCGAGAATGGGGAGTCCGATGCGCCCGACTCCTTCTCCACGCAGCCGGCCTGGAAGCGTATCATCGTGCTTGCCGCCGGCTCATCCATGAACCTACTGCTCGCGCTTGCGCTATTCATCGCGCTCGGCATCGGCGGCGAGCAAGTCGCCGACAACAGCCCTGTCGGCTTCCAATCGATCTTGGCGAAGAACCCTGCACAGGTCGCAGGTTTGCAGCCCGGAGATATACTCGCCGCAGTCAACGGCAGGCCGATTGACAACACGGACGCCGCCTTCAACGCCCTCAACAACAACCTCGGCCAGACGGTCACGCTCACCATCAAGCGCGGTGCCCAGACGATGCAAGTGCCCGTGAAGCTGAACCCCCAGGGACCCGCGCTCGGCGTCAGCTTACAGGCATCCTACTCGCCGATACGTATATCGAGCGTCTCCTCCGGCTCGGACGCCGCCGTTGCGGGCTTGCAGCCCGGCGATGTCATCAAGAAGGTCAACGGCAAGGATATATCCAGCACCCTCGACGCCGGAATCGCCCTCGCCGCCGTGAACAATGGTGCGGTGACCCTCACAGTTGACCGCGGCGGTGCCTCGAAAGACTTGCAGGCGACCGTCAAAGGCGGCAACATCAGCGGCTATGCCTACAAGATCCCAACTCACACCGCAACCTACTCGATAGGCGAGGCAATAGGGCGTGGCTTCAGCCAGACCGGCGACCTAATCCGTCGTGTTTTGGACGGGCTGATCGGCTTGATCGTCAACCTCTTCTCAGGACATACCGAGGGAGTGCAGGTCTCCGGGCCGGTCGGCATCGCCCAACTCACCGGCGAGGTCGTGCAGGATTCGGGGCTATCGGGCCTGCTGCGGCTCACCGCACTGCTCGGTATCAACCTCGGCCTGATCAACCTCTTCCCCCTGCCAGCCCTCGACGGAGGCCGCCTGCTCTTCATCCTGGTCGAACTCCTGCGCGGGGGCCGCAAGATCGCCCCCGAGAAAGAGGGCCTCGTCCACGCAATCGGCATGGCCGCCCTCCTGCTGCTGATGCTCATCATAGCCTACTCCGACGTGCAGAATCTGGGGCATAAGTTGCTGCCGTGACGGGCTATCTCTCCATAGCCGAGAAGGTGTATGCCTGAGAAGCAAATATTCACAATCGGCCACTCCAACCACGCGCTCGAGGACTTCCTGCAACTAGTCGCCCTGCACCAAATCGAGGTGCTGGCCGATGTCCGCTCCGCGCCATACTCGAAGTACACCACGCAGTTTAACGCCCCCGCCCTGAAAGAGGCGGTCCTCGCGGCGGGGCTAAGATACGTCTACCTCGGTGCCGAGCTCGGCGGGCGACCGAAGGGGCCTGAATTCTACGACGCCGAGGGCCACGCGCTCTACTCCCTCGTCGCCGAGTCGCCCCTCTTTCTGTCGGGCATCGAGCGGCTCGAAACTGGGATAGCCGAATACCGCGTCGCCGTGATGTGCAGCGAAGAAGACCCGTCGGGCTGCCACCGGCACCTGCTGGTGGGGCGCGTGCTGGCGCGCCGCGGCATCACCGTCCTCCACATCAGGGGAGACGGCCGCGTGCAGACCGATGCCGACCTGGCCGCCGAGGCCGCCGCGCGCGACCCACACGCCGACCAGCCGACGCTCTTTGACCTGGAGGAAGCCACCCCATGGAGATCTATACGATCGGTTTTACCAAAAAGCCAGCCGCCGACTTCTTCGGAGCATTAAGAGGAGCCGGCATCAAGCGCCTGCTCGACGTCCGGCTGAACAACACCTCTCAGCTCTCCGGCTTCACGAAAAAAGCCGACCTGCCCTTCTTCCTGCGCGAAATCTGCGGCATAGAGTATATCCACGAACCCCTGCTCGCTCCCATGCAGCAGTTGTTCGACGCCTACAAGAAGCGCAAGGGCAGCTGGGCCGACTACGAGGCCGCGTTCCTGGCCCTTCTCGCCGAGCGCAAAATCGAAACCGCGCTCGACCGATCCATCTTCTCCGTGCCTACCGTGTTGCTTTGCACCGAGCCGACGCCCGAAAAGTGCCACCGCCGCCTGGTGGCGGAGTACTTGCAAAGCAAGTGGGGCCATTTGGAGATCGTGCATCTTTAGGAGGGCTATCCTGTGAAGATCGTCGTCAACCACCTCACACGTATGCAGCCGGGCTACATCTGCGTCGCCGGGATAGACCTTGCCACCGGCAAGGCAGTGCGCCCGGTGCTCGAGAACGGGCGGCTCGGCAGCGTGATGCTCGTGCGCGAGCGCGGCGCGTTCGAAATCGGGGCCGTAGTGGACTTGGGACCGACTCGCGCTGTGGGTCATGCTCCCGAAGTCGAGGACCAGGAGTTCAACCGGCGGAGCGCGCACCACCTGAGCGACATGCCCTCCGCCGAGTTCTGGAAGCTGCTCGAACGCACGGCGTGCAACCGGCTGACCGACATCTTCGGCAAGGATCTCAAGCCAACCACGCACGGGGCCGCCGTCGAACTGCACAAGGGCAAAGCTTCCCTGGGATGCCTGCGGCCCGCCGAAGGACCGCCCTCACTCAAGATCAACCCCACAGGCAAGCTCCGCCTCCACCTCGTGGCCGGTTCACACGACCTCGCGCTCTCCGTCACCGACATCCGGCTCTACGAAACCGACCAGCGCACCCCGCGCCGCGCCCAGGTCGAGAACGTCAACCGGCGCATCGCCGCCGGGGTCGGCGTGCTGCTTTCTGTCGGCCTCGGACGGGCCTGGCTCAAAGAAGGCGACGCCGTGGAGCGCCACTGGCTACAGGTGAACAACATCCACCTGCATGACAACCCGACCTGGAAAGACGCAGACCGGTGAGCAAGACGTCCTATGACCTGATCGTGATCGGCGCGGGCATCGTCGGCCTGGCAACCGCCCGCGAACTGCTGCTCCGCCGGCCGGGCCTGCGCCTCCTGGTGCTGGAGAAGGACGCCGAGATCGCTGCCGAGCAGAGCGGCCACAACAGCGGGGTGATGCACGCCGGGATCTACTACAAGCCCGGTTCGCTCAAGGCCACTCTCTGCACGACCGGCGTCCGCCTGCTCTTCGACTACTGCGAGCAGCGCGGCATCCCGGTAGACCGCTGCGGCAAGGTGATCGTGGCAACCGAGGACGAAGAGCTGCCCCGCCTCGACGACCTCTACGAGCGCGGCGTCGCCAACGGGGTTCCGGGCCTGGAGCGTATCGGCCACGAGCGGCTCCGCGAGATCGAGCCGCACGCCGCCGGCATCGCCGCCATCTGGTCGCCGAACACCTCCATCGTGGACTTCCGCCGGGTGGCGCGAGCCTATGCGGACGACATACGCAGCGCCGGGGGCACCATCGTCACAAGCTGCGCGGTGAGGCGCATCCGCCGGACCTCGGAGGGCATCCACATCGGCACAGAGCGCGGCGGCCTAGCCACACGCGGCCTGATCGCCTGCGCCGGTCTACAGGCTGACCGCCTGGCAGAGATGGCCGGGGCGAGACTCGAAGTGAAGATCGTCCCATTCCGGGGCGATTACTATGTGCTGAGGCCCGAACGCCGCCACCTTTGCCGTGGGCTGATCTACCCGGTGCCCGACCCCAGCCTGCCCTTCCTCGGCGTCCACTTCACGAAGCGGATCGACGGCGAGGTCTGGGCAGGGCCGAACGCAGTGCTCGCCTTCTCCCGCCAGGGCTATCGGAAGCAGGACGTCAACCTCGGCGACCTCCGCGAACTCGCCTCCTATCCCGGCTTTTGGCGCATGGCCCGCGCCTACTGGCAGACCGGCGCGAACGAGATCTACCGCGACTTCGTGAAGGCGGCGTTTCTGCGCTCGCTCCAACGCTACGTGCCCGAATGTACCGCCGCCGACATCTTGCCCGGCCCGTCCGGTGTGCGCGCCCAGGCGGTTCGGGCCGACGGAGCGCTGGTGGACGATTTCATGGTCTACACCGCCCGCAACATGGTCCATGTCCTCAACGCCCCATCTCCCGCCGCCACGTCCTCGCTAGCAATCGCCCGTCTCATCGCAGACCGCGCCGCCGAGACGTGCGAAGTTCTGAACCCTTGAAGTACTCCACGGTGCGCGCCAACCCCTCGCCGAAGGGGACAACCGGCGTGTAGCCGAGCGCATCGCCGATCTTCGTGATGTCGGCCTGCGAATCGCGCACATCGCCCGCGCGCGGGGCTTCGTAGACCGGCGCGAGGTCCGTGCCGAGGATCGCGTTCAGATGCGCGACGAGCTCGAGCAGCGAGATCCGGTCCCCGCAGGCGACGTTGAAGTAGCCGGAGACCTCGGCTGGGGCCTCAGCAGCCAGCAGGTTCGCCTCCACCACGTTATCAATGTAGGTGAAGTCGCGCGACTGCCGCCCATCGCCGTAGATCGTCGGCGCGTTCCCATGCAACATCGCGGTCAGGAAGCGGGGGATCACAGCTGCGTAGGCAGACTGCGGGTCTTGGCGGGGGCCGAAGACGTTGAAATACCGCAACGCCACGGTCGGCAGGCCGTAGACAGCGGTGAAAGCCGTGCAATAACGCTCCGCCGCCAGCTTCGAGACGCCGTAAGGAGAGATCGGCTCAACCACCATCGTCTCAACTTTCGGCAGCGTCGGGCTGTCGCCGTAGACCGAGGACGACGAAGCGATGACCACCCGCGACACGCCGGCGTCGCGCGCCGCGAGCAGCACGTTCAGCGTGCCGGTGACGTTGACCTCGTTCGCGTTCAGCGGGTCGGCCACCGAGCGCGGCACCGAGACTAGCGCCGCCTGGTGCAGCACCACATCCATTCCGGCCACAGCCCGCCGCACCGCGTCAGCGTCGCGCAGGTCGGCCTCGATGAACTCAATTTCGCCGTTGAACCGCTCCAAGTTCGCCATGTAGCCGGTCTCAAGGTTGTCGAGCACGCGCACGGCCTTGCCCGAGCGCAGCAGGGCCTCAACCAGGTTCGACCCGATAAACCCAGCCCCGCCGGTGATCAAGTAGTTTCGCAAGTGATCTCCTTCTGCATATAAGACGCGCCGGCCATCGGCCTGCACCGGTACATCGGGGCGCGGAGGCCCGTCCGGCGCTCGTACTCCGCGACCACATCTGCGGCGAAGCGCGGCAAAGCCGACGCCTCCATCAGGTGGACCGTGGAGCCGCCGAAGCCGCCGCCCGTCATCCGCGCCCCAAGCACGCCCTCGCATTCCGCTGAGAGCGAGACAAGCAAATCTACCGGCGGCACGGTGATTTCGTAGTCGTCGCGCATACTCGTGTGCGACGCGAGCATGAGTCGCCCGAAGCGGTTCATGTCGCCCGCTCTCAGCGCGGCGGCGCTCTCAAGCACGCGCACGTTCTCCGTCACGACATGGCGCACCCGCCGCAGAATAGTCGGCGGAAGCTCGGCTCCGCAGCGGTCGAGGTCGGCCTGCGTCACGTCGCGCAGAGCCGCGATCCGCCGCCCTGGTAAGAGATCCTGCAAGAGGCGCGCGCCCTCCTCGCACTCGCGGCGGCGGGCGTTGTACTCGCTATCCACCAGCCCCCGCTTCACACCCGACTCCACGACGACGATTGCCAGGCCATGTTCGTCGAGCGACAACCGCACGACCTCCGACGTCAGGTCGCGGCAGTCGATCAGCAGCGCCGCCCCCTCCTGCGCGAGCGCCGAGATATACTGGTCCATGATCCCGCTCTGGACGCCGAGGAAATTGTTCTCCGCCCACTGCCCGCAGCGAGCCAGCGCCACCATTGAGAGACGATTCAGCCCGTGGACCGCGAGGGCCAGCCCGCTCGCCATTTCGAGCGCCGCCGACGAGGAGAGGCCCGCTCCCTGCGGCACATCCCCGGCGCTCAGCGCGTCCATGCCCGACACTGGCAGGCCGAACTCTTGCATCGCCATGCCCATACCCTGCACATATGCCGCCCAACGCTGCGCTGCCAGCTGCCGGCTGTCGAGGTCGAACTCCGCCCACCCGCCGTATTCCCGCGACCAGAGCCGCACCCGCCTATCCCGGCGACGGGCCGCCACACAGACCACCTCGAACTCAATCGCCATCGGCAGCACGAAGCCGTCGTTGTAATCGGTATGCTCCCCGATCAGGTTCACCCGCCCCGGCGCGCGCGCAACCACCTCCGCCGTGCGCCCAAAGCAAGAGGCAAACTCGGCCCGTAGCTCGGCATAGACCACAGTGTTGGGCTACTTCAGCCGCTTGATGACGTGCCAGCCGTAGGGGCTGCTGCTTGCATCGTAATCGGCGATGCCGATCTCGCCCGGCTGGAGGCGGAAGCCGACATTGCCGAAGGCCCCGACCATGCCGCCGCGCTCGTATTCGCCGCGCGCTGGGCGCTCGCCGTGGTTCGCCATGCCGTAGATGCCCGGCGGCGAGTCGTCGGTATGGAGGCGCACCAGGTCGTCGAAGTCAACCCCTGCCTGCGCCTGCCGCAGCAGATCGTAAGCCAGTGTCCGCGCCTCCTCCGCCGTCCGCGTGATCCGCTTGCCGGGCACGCTCCCCTTATAGCCGATCAGTATGTGCTGCACCTCGATGTGCCCCGGTTCCGAATTAGCCATGTCTACTCTCCTCATCTAAAGTGGTCAGCCGTCAGCCATCAGCCGAGATTCTTCGCTGCTCTCAGAATGACAGTGGACACCAGCCCACACTCCGCACTCCGCACTCCGCACTCCGCAATCGTCAGTCCCATTTGCGGAAGACCACCGCCGCGTTCTGGCCGCCGAAGCCGAACGTCTGGCTAAGGGCCACACGGATCGGCGCCGCGCGTGCCTCGTTCGGCACGTAGTCGAGGTCGCACTCGGGGTCGCGTTTGTGGTAGTTGATCGTCGGCGGCAGGATGCCGGTTTCGAGCGACTTGACCGTGGCGACCGCCTCGACCGCCCCGCAGCCCGCCAGCAGGTGACCTACCATCGGCTTGATCACGCTGATCGGGATGTGGTAAGCGGCGTCTCCGAAAACGGTCTTCACCGCACGGGTCTCCATCAGGTCATTCAGCTCGGTCGCGGTGCCGTGGCCGTTGATGTAATCTATCTCCCCGGGTTCCAGGCCGCTGTTCTCCACGGCGCGGCTTATCGCCAGCGCAGCGCCCCGCCCTGTAATGTCGGGGGCGACGATGTGGTAGGCGTCACACGAAGCGCCGTAGCCGATCACCTCCGCATAGATATGCGCCCCCCGCGCCAGCGCGTCATCCAGCCGCTCAAGTACGAGTATCGCCGCGCCTTCGCCGGCCACCATCCCGTCGCGGTCGGCGGCGAAGGGGCGGCACGCGCCCTGCGGGTCGTCGTTGCGCCTGCTCATTGCCCGCGTCGCCGAGAAAGCCGCCAGGCCAAGCTCGCAGATCGGGGCCTCAACCCCGCCAGCCAGCATCGCCCGCGCCGCCCCCCGGCGGATCATCTCCGCACCCTCGCCGATAGATGTGCTGCTCGCGGCGCACGCGCTCGTCACCGAAGCGTTCGGCCCCCGCAGGCGGAACTGTATGCCAAGCTGCCCCGCCGGCATGTTCGGCAGTACCATGCCGACGAAAAACGGGCTGATCTTCGGCCCTCCACCCCTCACGATGGACCGCATCGCCTCCTCGGTCTCCGGCAGAGATGTCGTGCCCGAGCCAATGAAGACGCCCACATCGTCCCGCCCATCTTCCGGCATCTCTAGGCCCGATTCCGCGAGCGCCTGCTTCGCCGCCGAGACGACCAACTGCGTCGGGCGGCTCATGCGCCGGGCTTCTTTGCGGTCTATGAACACCTCGGGGTCGAAGTCCGTGATCTGCGCCGCGATCCTCGACGGGTACGCAGACGTGTCGAAGCCGGTTATCGGCACCACGCCCGACCGCCCCGCCGTCAGGCTCTCCCATAACTCGTCCACGCACAGGCCGACAGCCGTGAGCGCGCCCATCCCGGTGATCACCACCCTCCGCGCCGGGTCAGTCTCATATGCAAGGCCCCGCCCCGCCTTCTCCGTCATCCGCTCTCTCCTCGTCTGCTCAACTTGCGTTAGCCGTCAGCTTTCAGCCGTCAGCTTTCAGTACCTTATCAGCTTTCCGGGGCCACGTCAAGCACAGATGTGGGTGCTTGATGCAAAGGCGCGTCTGTGGGAGAGTCGCTCCGCGCTCGATTTGCTCACGCATCTGTAAATCATCAGGCACAGGGCCGCTCTCCCACAGACGCGCACCCCAACCGCCGCCGTCCCGGCCGCCTCCCCCGGTCATCCCAACCTCCACCACCGTCAATCCGCACTCCGCACTCCGCACTCCGCACTCGTCTAGGTCTTTCGGAGTATCTTTTGCCTCCAGACCCCGTTTTGCCCCAAAATCTGGCAGTAAATCGCCTCCCAAATGGATATATAAAGTGAGAGGGTAAAAATAGCGAGCGATTTACGCGCGAAAAAAGGAGCCGATCACCATATACCGACAACTCACAGCTCAAAACTCCGAAAAATCCGTCGAAAGACCGATGCGCCCCCTGATCATACGTCAACCGCCTACCTCCGGCCTTCGTAATTCAGAACTCAAAACTCAAAATTAATATAACCCCCCAGGCACAAATATCAGCCGGAGGCCGACCGTCGTACCTGGTGCCGCCCCCGAAAGCTGATAGGACGCTGATAGGTTGCGGGTGCCGAGCGCGGTGGGAGGATCCGTGTTATACTGTCAAAGAGATGTCCGGTTGGGATTCGGTGAGGGAGAAGGATACAGATGAGAACATGGGCAACGTGGACGAGGCTGCTCGTCTTCATCGCGCTCTGCATGGCGGCGGGGCTGGCGATCATAGGCACAACCGGGGCGGCGGGCGCGGAGGCCGGCAAGACCCCCGCGTCCGCTGTGGCCGCCATGCCGCTCGATCCCGGCGTCACCGGATATCCGAACTCAATGGCCGCCACCGGCGACTCCATCACCCGCGCCTTCGACTCGTCGAGCATCGGCGACAACCCCGCCAACTCCTGGTCCACCGGCACCAACGCCCAAGTCAACAGCCAGTATCTCCGCATCCTCGCCGCCAACCCGATGATCAACGGCCATACCTACAACGACGCAGTGACCGGCGCGAAGATGACCGCGCTCGCCGGACAGGCCGCGACCGTCAACACCCAGCAGGTAGATTACGTGACGATCCTCATGGGCGCGAACGATGCCTGCACGTCTACAGAAGGCGGCATGACCCCGGTCGTCACCTTCAACCAGCAGTTCCAGGCCGCGCTCGACACGCTAGCCTCCGGCTCGCCGAACTCCCGGATCTACGTGTCGAGCATACCGAATATCTACAACCTCTGGCTGATCTTGCACACCAACTCGTCAGCCGTCGCGGTCTGGAATAGCGTCGGCATCTGCCAGTCCATGCTGGCGAACCCGACTTCCACCGCCCAGCCTGACGTAGACCGCCGCGCCCGCGTCAACCAGCGCGTGGTGGACTTCAACACACATCTCGCGAGTGTCTGCGCGACCAATATCCATTGCCGTTTCGACAACAACGGCACATATAATTCCAACTTTTTGCCGAGCGATGTTTCGACTATAGACTACTTCCACCCCTCGGTCCCCGGCCAGGCCAAATTGGCCGCCGGAACCTACACCACGACCTTCGACTTCACCGATAATGTGCCCCCGGTCTCATCTGCGGTCATCACCCCGACTGGCAACTGTAGTCTGCTCGTCGGCATCACCGCGACCGATAACGTCGGCGTATCCGGGATCGAGTACAGGCTCGACACTGGCGGCTATGTTCGCTACACCGCGCCGGTCACCATCGCCGCCAACAGCATCATCACCTATCGGGCGGTTGACGTGAACGGCAACATCGAGACTTCGCACTCGATCACGGCGCCGCCCTGCTCCTCCGTGACCCCAACGCCCACACCCCCGGCTGCCACCCGCACGCCCGTCCCACCAACGTCCACTCCTACATCCCTCCCGGCCACTCCCACACCCATATCCTCCACTCCCACGCCCGTCCCGCCTACATCCACACCCATATCCTCCACTCCTACGCCGACTGCCACACCCGTCCCACCGACAGCCACTCCCGTTGGGCCAACGCACACTCCCGTCCCGCCGACAGCCACACCTCCCGGCCCGACTGCTACAACCGAGCCACTCAACAGCCCGACCCCGACAGCGCCTCCGGTCAACAGCCCGACAGCTACCACCCAGCCGATCAACAGCCCAACGGCAACGGAATCCCCTGCCCCCAGCCCAACAGCTACTAGCCTGCCGATCAATAGCCCAACCTCTACGCCCGAGCCGGCCGCCAGCCCCACAGCCACAACACAGCCGGCCATCAGCCCCACAGCCACGGCGCCCCCAGGCAGCACAGCGACACCGACCGCAACGCCTTGTACGATCAACTTCTCCGACGTGCATCAGAGCGACTACTTCTACAGCCCTGTGCAGTACCTCTACTGCCACGGTGTGATCAGCGGCTACTCCGACGGCACATTCCGCCCATATAACAACACGACGCGGGCGCAGATGGTCAAGATCGTCGTCCTCGGCTTCGGCAAGGCGATCACCACCCCGACAGGCGGCGCATACAGCTTCAGCGATGCACAGCCGGCCAATCCGTTCTACAGCGTGATCGAGACTGCGGCGGCGCGCCAAATCGTCGGCGGCTATACCTGCGGCGCGGCACCCGCCGGTCCCTGCGACAGCCTTCACCGACCCTACTTCCTGCCGTTCAACCCGGTGACGCGCGGCCAGCTCGCCAAGATAGACGTGCTCGCGGCAGGCTGGGCGCAGATCGAGCCTGCGACCCCGACCTTCACCGATGTGCCGAGCGTCAGCGCCTTCTACACCGTCATCGAGACCGCGGCCTGCCACGGCGTCGTTAGCGGCTATTCCGACAACACATACCGGCCTTTCAACAACGCCACACGCGGCCAGATCAGCAAGATCGTCTACCAATCGGTCCTCGGTCCGGTGGCCTGTAGCACGCATTAGTGGAGGTCTAGAATGGGCAACCGTTTGCTCACAAATCCCATGCTGAAGACGCTGCGCGACAACCGCGGGGCGCTCATCGGCTGGAGCATTACACTGCCCGTGTTCTTCATGGTGGTGGTCGGGACGTATCACGCGACGCTCGGCAAGGACGTGCCAGATCGCGCGGCGCAGGTGGCAAGCATGACCTAGACGCTCGCCGCCTTCGGCTCACTGCTCGGCGAGGTCGTACCTATCGGCACCCCCGGCGGCTTCGTAACGCTGCGCCTGCTGGCGTCGCTGCCGGTGATCATCGGCATCTGGGCGGTGATCGCGGGGGCGGGGCTGATCCGCGGCGAGGAAGAGCAGGGCGCGCTTGACGTGCATCAGGCAGAGCCGGTTTCGCGCATGGCAATGATCGGCCAAAAGTTCGCCGGCTTCACGCTGACCCCGCGATCATAGGTGTCGCCGGGTGGCTCGTCCTCTATCTCAGCGGTGCCGCCTTCGGCGAGCCGCTCCCCGCCGGTCCGGCGGGGCTGACAATGCTCAACGTGATGACGCAGGACTGGTTCTGGGGCGCTGTGGCGTTGCTGATGGGACAGCTCTTCCTGACGCGGCGCGTGGCCGCCGGGGTGGCAGGGGCCGCGATGGTCGCTGCCTACTCTTTCGACGTCAACCTGCAATCTACGCCTTCTTACAAGGCGCTCAGTCAGCTCTCGCCCTACCACTACTACTCGGTGAACAAGCCGCTCGTGCCAGGGCGCGGGTTCGACTGGGGAAGCTGGCTGGTGCTGATCGTGCTCGGCCTGCTCTTCTTCGCTGCCTCCGCCCTGCTCTACCGGCAGCGCGACATCGGTGCCACCGCGTTCGGGAGCAGTCTCCGGCGGGGCCACGCCCCGAAGCCGCGCACCGGCGGCAGTCTCGCCGGCCTCGGCGGCCTCTTCGCCCGTTCGATGCGCGACCTCCTCGGCCCCGCGATCGCCTGGACTGCCGGGCTGGTGGCCTACATCTTATTGATCGAATACTCTCTTCCCGCACTCATAGCGCCGTTGAAGTCGTTGACGAGCGGCGCGTTCGGAGCGATCCTCGGCTCGGTCGTGAGCACGATGGGCTTCCTCCAAGTCCTGATGCTGGCCGTGGTGAGCCTTGTGGTAGCCGGGTTCGGGCTGTTCCAGGTGGCCGCCTGGACGGGCGACGAAGAGGCGGGGCGGCTCGAGCTTGTACTGAGTACGCCCCACGGCCGCGGTGCCGTGCTTCTCGCGCGCTTCGCGGCCCTCGTGCTTATCACGGCGCTCATGGTGCTGGTCATGGGTGTGACGATCCTGTTGGTCGCACCGGCCGCAGGCATCACTGTCGAGGCCGACAAGGTCTGGACGGGCATGGCGGGGCTGGTGCCGTTCGCCCTGGCGACTGCGGCGGCCGGATGGGCCATCGGTGCCTTCCTGAAGCGGCCCGGTCCCGCCTCGCTGATCGTCGGCGTGGTGCTCGTGGCGATGTATTTCCTCGACGCGCTGAGGCCACTCTTCAAGCTGCCGGATGCCGTCCTGGAGATTTCGATCTTCCACGCATACGGACGCCCTTTCCTGGATGGCCTGAATACCGGCAGCCTCCTCGCCTTCTCGGCGGCAACTCTGCTTCTCCTGGCCGCGGCGCTCTGGGGCTTCCAGCGCAGAGATGTGGTGAAGTAGTGCCTAGTACGTATTGCGTAATGCGTATTGCGTGGTGCGTGAGGGTTTGCAGGGGTCGAGTTTTTCTGGTAGAATGGCGCGGTCAGATACTCACAGCTAATTAGCCGAAAGGAATCGCCAAATTGCCCGCACAGTCCGACACCGCGCGCCCCGCGCGCCGCTTTGTGCCCGCCGACCTCGATGCAAACGACATCCCGGCCGTGGCCGAACTCTATCGCTCGCTCGAAGCCAGGCCCCTGCTCGACGCGGCTGCGGTCGAAGCATGGATCAAGGATTGGGACGAGCTAAACGCGGTCGTTGCCGAAGCATATGACAGGGCTTACGTCGCCATGACCTGCGACACAACCGACGAGGGGGCAGAGGCCCGTTACATGCGGATCGTCGAGGACCTACTCCCGCTCTGGGAGCGCAGTCGCTTCGCCCTACAGCGCAAGCTGCTCGACACTCCCTCCCACGAAGCACTCCCGCCGGACTACGGCCTCTTCCTGCGAGAGGCGCGGGCGCGGGTCGAACTCTTCCGCGAAGAGAACGTGCCCCTGATCACCGAGGCCCAGAAGCTCGAGCAAGAGTACGGCAAGATCACCGGGGCCGAGATGGTGGACTTCCGGGGAGAGCCGCGGACGATGCAGCAGATGGCCGTCTTCTTGGAGGAGACCCACCGAGCGCTGCGCGAAGAAGCGTGGCGGGCGCGAGATGCTGTGCGCGCCGCCGACTCGTCGAAGCTCGACGACCTCTACGACAAGATGCTCGTGGTTCGCAGGAAGATAGCGAACAACGCCGGCAAAGACAACTACCGGGACTATGCCTTCGCCAACCTCCTCCGCTTCGACTACACGCCCGAAGACTGCATCGCGTTCCACGAGGCGATTGAGCGCCACGTCGTGCCGGTGGTACATCAGTTCAACGAGCGGCGACGCCAGCTCCTCGGCCTCGACCGCCTCCGGCCCTGGGACACCCAGGTTGACCCCGAAGGCCGTCCCCCGCTGCGCCCCTTCGAGACGGTGGACGAGCTTATCGCCGGCTGCCGTCGCATATTCGAGCATGTTGACCCGCAGCTCGCCGGTTTCTACGACGCGATGATCACCGGCGACCTACTCGACCTGGGAAGCAGGCCCGGCAAAGCCCCCGGAGGCTACGCGACATCATTCCAGGAGCAGCGGGTGCCCTTCATCTTTATGAACGCGGTCGGCCTGAAAAGCGATGTGGACACCCTGCTGCACGAGGGCGGGCACGCCTTCCACTACTTCCTGGCGCGCGACCTGCCGCTCCAAGCGTACCACCACACCACGGAGGAGTTCGCCGAGGTCGCCTCGCAGACGATGGAGTATTTCGCCCGGCCCTACCTGCGGGAGTTCTACTCGCCCGACGACCTTAGCCGCCTGCGCGACGACCAACTCCGCCGCGCGCTCGGCTTCCTGCCTTTCATGGCGATGCTCGATGCCTTCCAGCACTGGGCATACACCACCGAGAACGCCGACCGCGACGCCCGCCACGCGAAGTGGGCCGAGCTGGAGGCCCGCTTCCGCCCCGATATTGACTGGACCGGCATCGAGAGCACCCGCGACGCAGGCTGGCAGTACCTGCATGTCTTCGAGGTGCCGTTCTACTACGTCGAGTACGGCATTTCGCTGCTCGCCGCGCTCCGCATCTGGCTCAACTCCCTGCATGACGAGCGGGCCGCGGTCGGAGCCTACAAGCACGCGCTCGCCCTCGGCGGCTCCCGTACCCTGCCCGAACTCTTCACCGCCGCAGGTGCCCGCTTCGGCATGGACGACCGCATCGTGAGCGAGATCGTTGAGGGAACTGTGTCTCAGATCGAGAATCCCTGAAGTATCGCTCGTATTTTACTCAGCGGCTTCTTGCGCCCCTGCCGGAAACTCGCTTGTATAGACATACAACGTAGCCATTGCCTGGAGACACCGCCAACTTATGTCGGCAAGCTCACTACGCCGCTGTTCGACTGCCGCAACAGCACGCTGCGGCTGCCCTGTCTCAAGCTCGGCCAATGTCGTACGAATCGCAGCAAAGTCGTAGTTTGCTTGCCTGAGCAAAGCCACAATGCGTAGGCGGCGCAGTTGTTGTTCGTCATAGAGGCGATATTTGCTGCCGTTTTCGCGGATGGGCTGCAACAGCCCCTGCTGCTCCCAGAAGCGCAACGCCGAAACACGTACTCCAACGAGGCGCGCTGCTGCACCTACATGCAGGCGCTGAGTAGAGCGTGGATGCGTTTCTGAAGGCAGTTGTGCCGCTAATACGCTGAGTGCTGCCAGGGTTTGTTCAAGCTGTAGGCGCGCATCGGCAAGCTCGGCGTGGCGCTCATCGATCAGCGCCGGCACATCGGGAAGCCTGCCCTGATGCACCGCCTGCATGATCTGCTGCGCCCGCTGCAAGCCATAACCACCTATCAGATGCCTGGCCGTTTTGAGTGCCGCAAGATGCCGCTGAGTATAGAGACGATACCCACTCGGGCTACGCTCGACTACCGGTATAAAACCGCTTGCCTCGTAGTTACGCACTTGCTGCACGCTGATCTGGACCGCTTGGGCAAGATCTTTGGTGCGTAGATTCGTGGCGACTGTCATATCAAACCTGTATGTCCTTTTAGCGACTTTCTAAGGAGTTTTCCACGGACAGAGGCACATGGTTGTGTGTCAACCCTCAATACTTGCATCTGTGTTCTATAATGGATTATAGCACAGAAATGAGCAGAACTCAACACCCACCCATGGAGTACAAAGGAGGTAGGTCACATGTCTCGTCCCACTCCCACGCACACAACGCTCGATGATTGGATTGCACGCGAGGCAATTCCGTTCTCTGTCGATTCGCCCGGAACCTTCGATGCCGCCGTCGGCAAGGTGATCGCCTCGCTTGGTGACTCGGTGGAATTGCTCGGCTTCGGAGAAGCGCTCCACGGCGGGGACAATATTCTCATGCTCCGCAACCGGCTCTTCCAGCGCTTGGTGGAGGCGCATAGCTACAGCGCCATCGCCATCGAGAGCAGTTTCCCCCGGGCGCATGCAGTGAATGACTACGTGGCCGGTCGCGGCCCGACATCATATGAGGCTGTGCAAGACACCGGATTTAGCCACGGCTTCGGTCAGCTCGACGCGAACCGCGAACTTGTCGAGTGGATGCGGCAATACAACGCCGATCCTTCCCATCAGGTCAAAATCCGATTCTACGGCTTTGATAGCCCGACCGAAGCGTACGGCACCGATAGCCCAAGCCGCGTCCTGCATTTTGTTCTCGATTACCTCGCCTCGATTGATAACAACAGCGGCAAAAATCGTCGCGAGCGCATCGCCGCGCTTCTTGGTTCAGACGCCGACTGGGAGAATCCTGCGGCATTGATGGATCCAACAAAGTCAGTGGGATTATCGGCCGCCGCAACCGCACTCCGCATTGAGACGGAAGACCTCTTTACTGAACTACAGATACGCCGGCCGGAATTGGTGGGCAGGAGTGACGAGGCTCGGTATTTGGAGGCGTTGCAGCACGCTTCGGTTGCGCGACAGTTGCTAAATTATCATGCAGCGTTGGCGCGAAAGTCGGATAAACGGCTGATAGAGCTTCTCGGTATTCGCGACGCGATGATGGCGGATAATGTGGCGCACATCGTGTCCAGTGAGCGTGGCCGAGGGAAAGTGTTGGTTTTTGCTCACAACGGCCATCTACAGCGTGGAAAAGCTCAATGGCAATTAGGCACTGACGTATACCCATGGTGGCCGGCCGGATCGCACCTCAATGAGATGTTCGGCCCGCGCTATGCCGTCATCGGTTCGGCGGTGGGCGTTTCGGATGCCAACGGCATCGGCCCGCCCGAAACCGGCACTCTTGAGGAGCGCCTGACTACCGTGCCGGGGCCGGTGCGGTTCATTCCAACTCACAAAGGCCAGGGGCTTCCAACCGCGGAAATCGCGGCTCTTCCGACCCGCTCCGGCAGCATGAAGAACCCAAGCTATGAGGCACTAACCCCTCAAGCCTTCGCCGATTTCGACTGGTTGGTTGTCCTAGATTCAACGGCATACAACCGCGGTGGCCCGCCACTGCAACAGTGGGTCGGTAACCCCGAGCAGTAAAACTCTGCTGGACAGATACCCTATGGGTGAAGGAGGCTAGCATGACGGATCGTCAATTCATCGAGGTTCGCGGCGCACGCGAAAACAACCTCAAGGAGATCTCGCTGGACATTCCCAAGCAGAAGGTCACGGTGTTCACCGGTGTGTCCGGTTCCGGGAAATCTTCACTGGTATTCGACACCATCGCAGCCGAAGCGCAGCGCCAGCTGAACGAGACCTTCACCTTCTTCGTGCAAGGCTTCCTGCCGCACTACAGCCAACCGGACGTGGACCGCATCGAACACCTGAACGCGCCGATCATCATCGATCAGAAGCGGGTCGGCGGCGGCTCGCGTTCGACAGCCGGCACCTACACCGATATCGCCACTTTGCTGCGGCTGCTCTTCTCACGGGTTGGGCAACCATACGCGGGGCTGGCCTACGCCTTCTCGTTCAACACCCCGCAGGGCATGTGCCCGGAGTGCGAAGGCATCGGCAAGACGGTGCAACTTGATATGGAGAAGTTCCTTGACCACGGCAAGTCCTTGAACGGCGGGGCGATCCTGCACCCGGACTTCAAGGTCGGCAAGTTGCTCTGGAAGACCTACACCTTCTCGGGCCTGTTCGACAACGACAAACCGATCAAGGACTACACCGACGAGGAGCTGCACGCCCTGCTCTACGGCGCGGACGCGAAAGTCTCCTTCGGCTACTTGACCTACGAGGGGCTCATCGAGCGCTTCACCCGCAGCTATCTCAAGAAAGACGCGGCGGCGATGTCCGAGCGCAACCGGGCGGTCTTCGAAGCGTTCACCACCTCGCAGAATTGCCCGGTGTGTCATGGCGCAAGGCTCAACCAAGCCGCCCTGAATTGCAGGATTGGCGGCCGCAATATCGCCGAACTCTCCGACCTGGAAGCGACGGAACTGATCACATTCCTGGAAGACCTCACTGATCCCGTCGCTGTGAAACTGGCGGCCAGACTCACCGAACGCGTGCAGCACCTCGTGGAGATTGGGCTGGGTTATCTGAGCCTCAGCCGGGAAACCGCCACCCTGTCCGGCGGCGAGTCGCAGCGCGTGAAGATGATCCGGCACTTGGGCAACAGCCTGACCGAGATGTTGTACATCCTCGACGAACCCACCGTGGGGCTGCACGCGCGCGATGTCGCCCGACTGAACAGCCTGCTGAAGAAGCTGCGCGACAAGGGCAATACCGTGCTGGTCGTCGAGCATGATCCAGATGTGATGGCTATCGCCGATCATCTGGTGGATCTCGGCCCGAAGGCAGGGGTGCATGGCGGTGAAGTGGTATTTGAAGGCAGCTTTGAAGCCCTCAAGCACGCCAACACCCTCACAGGGCAATTCCTCAAGCAGCACCTGCCGATCAAGCCGAGGGTAAGGCAGCCCACCGGGCAGATGACCATCAAGAATGCCGGCCTGCACAACCTGAAGAACATCACGGTGAACATTCCCACCGGCGTGCTGACCGTCGTGACGGGAGTCGCCGGCTCCGGGAAAAGCAGCCTGATTAACGATGTCTTCTTGAAGCAGCACCCGGACGCGATTGTGATCGACCAGTCCCGCGTGACGGCAAATAGCCGCTCGGCCCCGGCCACCTATACCGGGATCATGGACGACATTCGGCAGGCGTTCGCGAAGGCCGACAAAGTCAGCGCCTCGCTCTTCAGTTTCAACTCGGCGGGCAGTTGCCCCAACTGCAACGGTCTGGGCGTGGTATACACCGATCTGGCGTTCATGGCGGGCATCGTCTCCACCTGCGAAATCTGCGAGGGCAAGCGTTTCAAGCCCGAGGTGCTGGCGTACCACCTGCGCGGCAAGACCATCAGTGACGTGCTCGACATGACCGTAGAGGAAGCCCTGAGCTTCTTCACCGAGAAGAAGATCAAGGCCGTGCTGCAAGCCATGAACGACGTGGGGCTGGGCTACCTGAGACTGGGCCAGCCACTCAGCACCGTGTCTGGCGGAGAAGGCCAGCGCCTGAAACTCGCCACCGAGCTTCACAAACAGGGCAGCGTCTACGTGATGGACGAACCCACCACCGGGCTGCACCTCTCAGACATCGGCCTATTGATGGGCATCATTGACCGGCTGGTGGACGCCAGAAACACGGTCATCCTGATTGAGCATCATCTGGACGTGATCCGGCAGGCCGACTGGATCATAGACCTCGGCCCAGAAGGGGGCAGCGCCGGTGGTGAAGTGTTGTTTGAGGGGCCACCGATGGAATTGAAAAACTGCCGGCGGAGTATCACGGCGCGGTTCATTTGAAGGCAACTCAGCAGTAGCCGATGGCTGGCTTTTCAACCCGAGATGCGGTATAATTGGGGAGAGAAACATCCTCCAACCCACAAGGCGCGCAGCGTTGCGCGAAAGGAGCAACAAACAGTGGCAGAGCCTATTCATATCGAAGATTCTACTTTCCAGAAAACGGTCCTGGAAAACGAGCACCCGGTGATCGTTGATTTCTGGGCACCCTGGTGTACCCCCTGCAAAATGATGGCACCCGTCCTCGAAGAGTTGAGCCAGGAGTACGACGGCAAGATCCAGTTCGTCAAGCTAAACACCGACGAGAACTACGAGGCCGCGACCCTTCACGGCATCCAGAGCCTTCCGACGCTGGTGATCTTCCGACAGGGCCGCGAGGTCGCGCGGATCGTCGGCTTCGCGCCCAAGAATCAGCTCAAGCGCCAGATCGACCGCGCCCTCGAGGCCGCCCCACAAAGGGTCTGAACGACCGCATAATGGGAGCGCCATCCTGGTTCCTAGACGAACTCAGTCATGCGGGCGGCGAGCATCTCGATGCCGACTATGTGCCCGGTTACGACCGCAAGGCGGGCACCGACCCAACTGCTGAGTTGGCCCTGTTGCGCGATCTCGGCCTGGATGAGACCCATACCCTCGTTGACCTCGGGGCGGGCACGGGTACCTTTGCCCTGGCCGCTGCGCCGTATTGCCGCCGCGTAGTCGCGGTCGATGTGTCCCCCGTGATGCTCGCCGCCCTACGCGCGAAGGCAGCCCGGCTGGGCATCGGGAACATCGAGTATGTACAGGCAGGCTTCCTCACCTACCGGCACGAGGGCGATCCCGCCGATTTCGTCTACTCACGACACGCTCTGCACCATCTACCGGACTTTTGGAAAGCCATTGCGCTTGAGCGCGTCGCGGCCATCCTCCGCACCGCTGGCGTGTTTCATCTCCGCGACCTTGTCTTCTCCTGCGAGCCGAGCGAGATCCCCGAGGTCGTCGAAACCTGGCTCGGCAATGCGGCCGAACAACCCGAAAACGGCTGGACCCGCCCTGAACTGGAGACGCACCTACGCGAGGAGTACAGCACGTTCAGCTGGCTCATCGAGCCGATGATCGAGCGCGCGGGTTTCGAGATCCGCGGCGCGGAACATGGCGCTTCGCGTGTCCACTCAGCCTACACATGTGTCAAACGGCGATGAGGCATTTGCGTGCGTCTACTCAGCCCTTCACTGTGTGCCGCCCTGCGTGCGGTCATCACTGCTGCTTGGGCCGATTTCGCGCTTCGAGATAGCCTCGTCGCGGAAGTCGTTGAGCGCGCTCGCATTGCTGCCTGCATCTTCCTCGCCGAAAGCGCCTTCTGCGGAGCGGCCCTGGCCGGTGGCGTGTCCCTCGTTCCCTACGGTATCCCCATCCGGCCTGCTTGCGCTGCCCACACCGGTATCGTTCATAGTCTTGCGCTGCATATCCTCCGGCACCCGCCGTCCGTCGTGCAGCCCCTCAATCGCCTTAGGTTCCGGCTCGCCCCGCTCCTCCCGCCACGGCTGATCGTGGTGCTCCGGCCCCTCCTGCCCGCCGTCGGCCTTGTTTCGCGTCTTGTCTTCCATCGGATTCTCTCCTTATCGCTTGTCAAACAGTCCACCAGTTCTACCCACCGCAAGTTGCGTGCCGGAGTGCGACCAAAGTATCCAAAACCGCTTGCCCTTTGGCCCCGAATGGTATAGAATATGGGCAGACAAAAAACCAGCGCAGTGCTGCTAGTGACGGGAGGTAGCAGGCGTGGAGAAGGTGCATATACTCGCGATTGCCAACCAGAAGGGCGGCGTGGGCAAGACCACCACCGCCGTTAATCTCGGCGTCTACCTGGCCGCCGCGGGAGAGCGGGTTCTACTGATCGATGTGGACCCGCAGGCCAACGCCACCAGTAGCCTCGGCTTCGACAAACACGCGATACGCAGATCGATCTATGACACTCTCGTGGACGGTCGCCCGCTTGCCGATGTTATCGTGCCGAGCGGGCGTGACGGGCTGGACATAGCCCCTGCGTCGGTGCAGCTCGCGGGGGCCGAGGTCGAGCTGGTGCCGCTCATGGCCCGCGAGCACCGCCTGGCGAAGGCGCTCGAAAAGCTCGGCGACCGATACGGCATTGTGCTGATCGATTGCCCGCCAAGCCTCGGCCTGCTGACGCTCAACGCCCTGACCGCCGCAGACGGCGTGCTGGTTCCGTTGCAGGCCGAGTATCTGGCGCTCGAGGGCCTGATACAGCTGCGCCAGACGGTCGAGCGCGTCGTGAGCTATCTCAACCCGAAGCTCGAAATCTTCGGCATCCTGCTGACGATGTTCGACAACCGCACCAATCTGTCGGCCCAGGTGCAGGACGAGGTCCGCCGGCACTTCCCCAGCGACCTGCTCACGACCGTCATCGCGCGCAGTGTCCGCCTCAGCGAAGCGCCGAGCCACGGCCTGACTATCCGCGAATACGATCCGGTGTCCCGCGGGGCGGCCGCATACGCGCAGCTCGCTGCCGAGGTGCGCCTGCGGCTGAAGAACGGCCACCGCGACCAAGTGGCCGTCCGGTAGACAAGAGGGAGCTTCTATGCCAAAACCCCGTGTGGCGCTGGGCCGTGGGCTGAATGCCTTGATCCCCGGCGGGATGCCGCCACAGAACCCGCCGGAAGGCGAAGCCGAACAGAGCGAAGCCCACTCGCGAGTGCGCGGCGCTGCCCTCGAGGTGCCCGTCGAAAGCATCCGCCCGAACCCCCAGCAGCCCCGCCACGAGTTCTCGGATGACGCGCTCAAAGAGTTGACCGACTCGATCCGCGAGCACGGCGTGATCCAGCCTCTCATCGTCACCCGCGACGAGGCCGCGCCGAGCACGCCCTATTCCCTCATCGCCGGTGAGCGGCGATGGCGCGCCGCCCAGGCCGCAGGGCTAGCCACCGTGCCGGTGATCATCAAGGAGGCGAACCCCGAGGAGATGCTCGCGCTCGCCCTCGTCGAGAACATCCAGCGCGCCGACCTCAACCCGCTCGAGGAGGCCCAGGCGTACCGCGAGCTGATGGATAACTTTGGCCTCACCCAGGCCGAGGTCGCGCGCCGTGTGGGCCGCAGCCGCAGCACGATAGCGAACCTTGTGCGCTTGCTGAACCTGCCCCACGAGATCATCGAGGCCCTCCACCGCGGAACGATCAGTGAGGGCCACGCCCGCGCCATCTTTGTGCTCGACGGCCGCGAGGCCCAGCTCGCCATGCTCGAACGGATTATCTCCGAGGGCTACAGCGTCCGCCAGACGGAGGAACTTGTCCGCCGCAGCAAAGAACACCCCGCGCTCGAGCCGGAGTCGGAGCCGGAGCCTGAACCCGAGGCCGCAGGCATGCCGGGCACCCGCCGCAGACCCGCGAGACCGCGCAAACCTGCCGACCTCGAGACAAGCGCCATCGAGGATAATTTCCGCACCGCGCTGAAAACCAAAGTCCAGCTGTCGCGTAGCCGCGAGGGCGGGCGGCTCGTGATCCATTTCTACTCCGAGGAGATGCTGGAACAACTCTACCGCTTGCTGGTCGGCACGGAGCAGTGACAACCCGCCCATGCCCTCGAGAAGCCGCATGAACGACCTGGGCCGTCTACTCAAACCCGCATCCCTCGTCCGGATCGTGTTGCTGTACCTTGTCTTCATGGGCCTCTACGCCACCGAGGTTCGCGCCCAGGACAAGGGCTGGGCCAACTGGGTGCTGGTGACGGCCGGCACGACCGTCGTGATGACGGTCGCAACGGTCGCGGCGATTGCCGTGATCGTCGTCATCGGGCGCGGCGGCCTGCTGGCCTCGCAGGCTGCACGGCTGCGAACCGCAGGCAAGACCGAGCAGGCGCTCGCCCGCTACAACGAGGCGGTCGCCCGCAACCCGAACAGCGCAGAGGCATTGCTGGGCCGCGCCGAGATCCTCGCCGACACCGGCAGGCCCGCTGATGCCCTCGCCGACTTGGACCGGGCTATCACACTCACCCCCCATGTCAGCAACTTCCCCGACCCCGCCCTAGGCCGCGCCTATCTTGATCGGACCCGCCTCCGCGTCGCATCCGGCGACTTGGACGGTGCCGTAAACGACGGTACGCAAGCGATCCGCGCTGCGCCCGGCCAGGCCGAGCCGTATATCATGCGTGGCCGCGCCTACCTTGACCGCGGTGACTGGCTACAGGGCCGCAGCGACCTCGCTAGCGGCATCCACCTCCTCGACCGAAAGCTCGGCGGGCGGCCCCGCGACGCCTCCCAACAGGCCGCAGACTTCAACACGCGCGGCCTCGCTTACGACCTCCTCGGCGATCACACCCATGCCCTCGCCGATTACGAGGCGGCCCTACAGGCCGATCCCAAGCTCTGGTCGGCCCACTACAACCTCGGCGCGGCCTATCTCGCGCTCGGCCACACCGATGCCGCGCTCGCCGCCCTCACCCAGGCCATCGCCCTCAACCCTGCGGCCGCTGCCGCCGCCCGCACTAGTGCAGGCTACGCTCCCCTGCGCGGGCAGACCGAGTTCGATGCGCTCGTTAGAATGTTCTAACCCCTTGCAGAATTAGAACTTATGTGCTAAAATTGGCGTCAGCGCCGAACGGCTGATGCGAATGTGGCTTCGTTCTCAACGCCGTCGGTAGCTAGCCTTGCGGGAGCCGCCTTTGCCCGACGTTGACTTTGACCCCGCCGCCACACTCCTCCCGCCGGAGGACTACGAGCGCGTCTGCGCGGTTGCGTCCGCGGTCGTCGATCTATACGGCGGCCAGGGGCCGCCCTTCCCGGTTGAGAACCTGCTCACCCTACTCCGCCCCTCGACGCTCCTCTTGCCTCCCCTCGCCGAGGGCCGCGACGAGGCGGTGTTGGGCTACGCTTTCCCTCTCGATTACGCGGTCTATAGGAAGCACGCGGCGATCTGCATCAACCCCGACGCTCGGTCCTGCGAGGTCTTTGTCACGACGTTCCACGAGGCCGGGCATGTGCTGCTGCACATCCTGCCCGACAGAGGCGCCGAGATCGGTCTGCCCTACGACCGCCGCTCGGGGCCGCCGCTCTCCCCGCGCCACTGGCAGGCCGAAGTCGAGGCCAACCAGTTCGCGCGGCTGACAACAATGCCCGCCGCCTGGGTCCGCGAGCACTGGCCGTATGCCCGCGCCCTGGGGGCCGGCGACACGGAAGCCGTGCTGCTGCTTGCGGCGCTTTTCGGTGTGCCACCCGCCTGGATGTTCGCCCGCCTCCACTCTCTGCGCCTTGTCTAGGTGCGAGATACGGCGACCGGTATGCTGAACGGCCGCACCATCCCGGTGAGCAGCAGGAACGTCGCTACGAGCAGGAGGTGTTGGTAGTTCAACTGTAGGGCATAGCCGGCGGCAGGAAGCAGCAGCAGCCCCGCCCCGAATTCCCAGGCCCAGGGCAGTCCCGTCTCCTGCCGCCCCCCGCGGCTGTTGGCCGCCAGCGCCGCGTAGACCCAGGCCGCTAGCGCCAGCGCAGTTACCGGCACCGGCAGGAAGAGCGTGAAGCCGACGCTGAACTGAGTCGCCACGCCCTGTAGCCACTGCTCGAACACCGGCCCGACCAGCACCACTACCAGCGCCAACCCCGCCAGGGCCAGCCAAAGCCTCCGAGGTCTCTCGCCCCGCCGCCGAAGCAGGCCGCTCGTCCAGAGCAGGCTTATCGCCGCCGCCATGCCCGCAGCCTCCCCCGCCGCGTTCGCCCAGACGCCGATCTCCCCGACCTCCGCGCCCGTGCCCTGCGCCAATATCCCCGCGACCGCATAGACGTAGTACCCCGCATACGCGAGCGCGAACAGCCCGACCGTCACCCTCGCCGCCCCCGGACCCTCCGCGCGCAGCACGAACAACCCCGAGATCCAGAAGATCACCCCCGCCGACATCAGGTTATAGACCAGCAGCGCCGCCGCGTCCGAAGTCGGCGAAAGCGATACCACACTGAAGGCCAGGAAAATGAAGAGCAGCAGCGCCAGCGGTCTCGGCATCACCACTCCCGCCTCATTCCCTTCCCCGCGTACCGCCGCCGTCCCGGCGGCCCCGCGCAATGCGCCCACCGCCGCCAGAACCAGTACCACCAGCGCCAGCACGAACGCCGGCATCACCAAGAACGCCCCCACGCTGCTGATCGCCCCGAAGACCGCCGCCCCCACATCGCCTGCCGGCATCTGCCGCGACGCACGGGAAATCGCCCGCCCCAGCAGGAACTCGACCGGCGCGATCCAGATCAGCAGCCGGGCAGTATACCGTAAAAGCAGGTTCAGGTCGGCCATGGCGAGTGGTTAGTGGTTAGTGGTTAGTGGTTAGTGGTTGGTAGTAGGCGGTTGGTTCATGCGTGGTAGCCAATTATAACGCTGCCCCATCGCGTTGACAACTCGCCCCGCCTGTGGTATAGCTTAGAAGTGACGGCAAGCTATCAGCCCACGCGCTACGCACTAACCACTAACCACTAACCACTCGTATGCATCTGCCGAAGACACTCAGCCGGGGCCGCCTCCGGCTCGACACAGCCAACATAGACCAGCTCGACGCGGCTCTGCGGGGACTGGCTGTGGGCATCGTGCTGCTCCTCAGCCTGCTCGGCTACGACTACGATGTGCGCGGCGATCTGGCGCTGCCCTTCCCGGTCGCACCCGCCGCGGTGGCGATCGGCCTCGTCATCTACAATGTCGCGGTGGTACTGCTCCTCGGCGTCCCCTGGCGGCACCGCCCAGGCTTCCCGCTCTTCACGCTCGATTGGCTGGTCGTGACCGTCGCGATCCTGCTCACCGGCGGGTTCTTCAGCCCGTTCCTTGTATTGTATTACGCCCTCGTGATCGGCGCGGCGCTGCGACTCAACTTGCAGCGCACGCTTATCCTCGTCGGCGCGTGTTCGCTGGTCTATGGCCTACTCAGCCGCAGCAACGCGACGCCTGCGGACACCGTAGCCCTCCACCTGCCCTGGCTGGTGGTCGGCGTCACCTCGCTGCTCATGGTAGCCATGACCGCGCTCGCCATGCAGCGCGCGGTGTCCGTGGAAAACGCCCGCCTCTTACTCGAGCAGCAGACCGCACGCCGTTTCTCGCTACTCAACGACCTGACCCGCACCGTCCTCAGCGCCACCCCGGATACCGCCGCCCTGCTCCGCACCGTCGCAGCCATCGCCCCGAACGCCCTCCAGGCCGACTGCGCGCTCGCCCTGCTCTTTGATCACGAGGGCCGCCCGCAGGGGCTGGCCGCCGACCAGGGCGGCGCACCCGACCTCACTCCCGGCGTGCTGGCCCTCGCCCGCGAAGCCGCCGCCGCCCGCGCCCCAGTCGTCATCCCCGACGTTACCGCCGACCCACGCGGCGATGACCTCCGCGCCTGCCTCGGTCGCGTCGAGGCAGCGGTCTGCGCTCCTTTGATGGAGGAAGACCGACCGGTGGGCGCGCTGCTTGTCGGCAGCTACAGCCCCCGCATCTTCCGCCCCGCCGACATCAGCCTGCTCACCGCGATCGGCCGCCAGATCGGCCTATCCGTCCGCCTGGCGCATCTCTACGACTCCGAGCGCGACAAGGCCACGCGCAGCGCGGAACGGGAGCGCACCGAGCGCGACCTGCTCAACACCGTCTCCCACGACCTGCGGACGCCGCTCACCGCTATCAAAACCGGCGTCAGCGGCTTGCTGGCGGGGGACGCGGCCCGCCCGCCCGCCGAGACCCGGCTCTTGCAGAACATTGACCGCAGCACCGAGCGGCTGATCCTGCTCGTGAACGATATACTCGACATGGCCCGCCTGCGTGCGGGGCGCGTCAGCCTCGCCCGCGAGCAGCTCGACATAGCCGAAGTCATAGAAGATGCCCTTGCGACGCTCCGCCCCCTCGCCGAGGCCAAAGGCCAGGCCCTCGTCGTCGAGCCGCCGGGCTGCGCCGTCGGCCTGCTCATCCCCGGCGACCGCCGCCGCCTCGAACAGGCGTTGCTCAACATCCTCTACAACGCGAATAAGTACACCCCCGTCGGCGGGCGGATCACCGTCGGCGCGCGCTGCGAGGTCGAGGCTGTCCGCGTCTGGGTGCGCGACACCGGGCCGGGGATCGACGCCGCGGAGCAGCAGCATATCTTCGAGCGGTTCTATGTCGCCCGTAGCTCCGACCCCGCCCGACCCGAAGCCGGGGGTCTCGGCCTCGCAATCGCCCGCTCGCTTGTCGAGCTTCACGGCGGCACCATCGGGGTCGAAAGCGCCCCAGGCGACGGCAGCCTCTTCTACTTCACCCTGCCGATCAGGCCCACGACATGAAGATCCTCGTAGTGGACGACGATCCCGATGTGGTGGAGGCCATCGCGCTCTCCTTCGGGCTGCAATGGCCGGAAAGCACGATCCTGCCAGCGCACGACGGCCGCGAGGCGCTGCGTATTTTCGACCGCGCCCGGCCCGACGTGGTGCTGCTCGACATCGGCCTGCCGGACATGGACGGCTTCGAGGTGACCCGCTACATCCGCGAGCGATCAGACGTGCCGATCCTGATGATCTCGGCGCGCGGCGAGGAAGTGGACAAAGTTCACGGCCTCGAGCTCGGCGCGGACGACTACGTTACCAAGCCGTTCGGCTACCTGGAGCTATCGGCGCGCATCCGGGCCGTGCTGCGCCGCCAGCAGTCGCCGGTGCCCCTGGCCGGGGGCACATTCAAGTCGGGGCCGCTGGCGATCAACTACGCGACCCACGAGGTCAGCCTTCAAGGTAAGCCCGTCAAGCTGACGCCTACCGAGTACCGCCTGCTCTACCAGCTCACCCGCAACACCGGCCAGGTGCTGCTACATGACCAGCTGCTTACCCGCGTTTGGGGACCGGAGTATCGCGGCGAACTCGATTATCTCCGCATCTACATCCGCCGCCTGCGCGAAAAGCTCGAGGACACGCCTCAGTCCCCGACGCGCATCTTGACCGAGCGCGGCATCGGCTACCGCTTCGCCCAGGAGCCTGAGCGATAGCGGCCCGCCCGATGCGCGTCGCCCTCGACACCACCTTTGCCGGCATAAACAACACCGGCGTCGGCCGCTATTCGCGCCAGCTTGCCGCCGCCCTCCGCGCCCTCGCCGACCGGCCCGCAGGCCAGTTCGATCTCGCCGTCTTCGGCCCATCCGCGCACGCATCCCTCCATAGACTGCGCGATCTGGCGCTGGAGAACCCCCTCGCTACCCAAGCCTGGCTGCCAATGCGCCTCGCGGCCTACCGGCCCGACATATTGCACAGCACCGCCTTCGTCGGCCCGCTCTGGGGTCGGGGGCGGTTCGTCCTCACCTTCCACGACCTGATCTACCACCACTACCCCGCCGACTACGACGGCCTCTGGTTGCGTGTGATCGAGGCCCTGGCCCCACGCGCCCTGCGCCGCGCCCGCGCCGTGATCGCCATCTCCCGCTGCACCGCAGACGACCTCGCTCGCAACTACCGCGTCCCCGCCGGCAAGATCCACGTCGTGCCGATCGGCATAGACTCCGCCTTCTTCGCGCCCGTGCCGCCCGCCCGCGTGGCTGCCGTCCGCGAACGTTTTGGCCTCACCGCTCCCTACGTGCTGCACACCGGCGCGCTCGTGCGCCGCAAGAACCTCGCAATGCTCGTGCGCGCCTTCTCCCGTTACTGCGCCGAGGCCGGAGACGACACGACGCTGCTCGCCCTCACCGGCCGCCCCGCCCCGGGTATGCCGGGCGTCGCAGACCTGCTCTCGGCTATCGAGTCCTCTCCGGCCCGCGCCCGCATACGCCTACTCGGCCACGCCCCCGGCCCCGACCTGCCCGCGCTTTACGCTGGTGCCCGCCTCGTCGTCTACCCCACCGAGTTCGAAGGCCAGGGTCTTCCCCCGCTCGAGGCAATGGCCGTCGGCACCCCTGTCCTCGCGTCCTCCACCCCCGCCGTCGCCGAAGTCGCCGCCCCTGCCGCCTATCTGGCCGACCCGCACGCCGAACCCGCCTGGTCCGCCGCCCTGGCCCGACTCCTCCCCGACTCCTCGCTCCGCGCCTCGATGGTCGAGCGCGGCCTCTCCGTCGCCTCCAACTACACCTGGCCGCGCTGCGCCGAGGCTACGCTGGCGATCTACGAATGCGTGCTCCGTGGTGGGTAGTGCGGCGGCACAGGAGCGGGGGGCCGCCGTCTCGGCGGCGGTACGGTATCTGTTGGCGGCGCGGGTGGGTGGGAAGGAGAAGTCGGTGGTTCGACGCTTGCCCTGAGCAGGTGCGTCGCGTATAATCAATTGAGCGCCTTTATGGGCAGGGGTTGTGCTGTGGTCGCTGGTGGATTGTCATCAACGAGTCGGCGTTTTAGTCTAGAAGGGTTCTGTGATGCCTGATACAGCCTTGGCTTATTGCGTGAAGTGCCGTGACCGCCGCGAGATCCATGATCCGGTTCCTGTCACCATGAGAAATGGGCGACCTGCAATATCCGGCACATGTGTAGTCTGCGGCACGCCCGTCTTCCATGTCCTCACAAGCGACAAGTCGCCAACAGAACATGCCGGCGTCTCGCAGCTCCTATACCTGCTCGACAGTGCCTTCGAGGGAACGGATTGGCATTCGCTGCTCGGCAATCTCAGATCGGTTACGCCCGACGACTGGCTCTGGGTTCCGCCTGGCGGTCGCCGCTCGATCCGCGACATCGTCCATCACATCGGCGGCGCGAAGCGAATGTACCAAAACCACGCTTTCGGCGACGCGCGG
The DNA here is from genome assembly GCA_050998805.1 of Chloroflexia bacterium. Classification (GTDB taxonomy): domain Bacteria; phylum Chloroflexota; class Chloroflexia; order QHBQ01; family JAICKM01; genus JAICKM01. The sequence continues at coordinate 130,449 of JBPCPV010000018.1, forward strand.
TTCACCTGGGATGATCCCGCCATCGAAGGTGGGGAGGCGCTCGAGACTATTCCCTCAGCGATTGCATGGCTTCGCGAAGGCCAGGAGCGCCTGCGACAAAGTATCGCAGCCCTCGACGACGGCGAGCTGCTGCGCCCACGGCAGGCACCCTCGGGCAAGCTGAAGGAGACTCGATGGATCATCTCGGTGATGATCGAGCATGACCTCTACCACTCGGGCGAAATCAACCACATCCGTGCGCTCCACCAGCAAGACGATCTGTAGGCATAAACTGCGGGGAGATCCCGGCCATCGGAATCACCCCGCAGTCTAAAGTATCGGGCTGAGTTATTCGCTCACGGCCCGCAGCTTGTGGGCGGGTTGACGATGCTCAGGTAGACGATCTTGGAGATCTGACCCCTTGTCGCGTTGTTGTAGGGGCGGAACGTGCCGTCGGAGTAACCGTCGAGCACACCGTGGCAGTGGGCCGTCTCGATGACGGTGTAGAACGTCGAGCCGCGCGGCACGTCACTGAAACTTGGCGTCGCTGGATTGTAGAGCGACCAGCCTGCCGCGATCGCATCGATCTTGGCGAGCTGTGCGCGCGTCACATTGCTGTACGGCAGGAAGTACGGCCTGTGCTGCGCGTCGCAAGGACCGGCAGGAGCAGCGCCGCAGGTGTAGCCGCTCACGATGTGGTCTGCCGACGCCGTCTCGATCACGCTCCAGAAGTTGTTGGCGGGCGGCACGTCGGTGAAGGTGTATGCTCCGCCGGTGGGGGTTGTGATCGGCTTGCTGAAGCCGAGGACGACGATCTTGACCATCTGGGCGCGGGTCGTGTTATTGTATGGACGGAAGGTGCCGTCTGAGTAGCCGCTGATGACGCCGTGGCAGTAGAGATAGAGCACCGGCGTGTAGAAGTAATCCGCAGGGTGGACGTCCGAGAAGCTGGCCGCGCATGGCGTGCTGCTGGACAGGGGTACAGGAGTATTCGTGTTCGCAGGCACAGGAGTGTTGGTGTTCGCGGGCACAGGAGTGTTCGTGTTCGCAGGCACCGAGGTGTTAGTCGGAGTGCCGCTACCGACCGGCACGGGAGTGTTCGTGTTGACCGGCACAGGGGTGTTGGTGTTCACCGGTACAGGAGTGTTCGTGTTGACCGGCACAGGGGTGTTGGTTGGAGGAGAGGCGCAGGCCGCGTTGCCCCGCAGGGTATACGCGCCGAAGCCCGTGTTGTCTACCGACGCTTCGGCGCGGAAGTTTATGACACCTGTCCCTGTGAAGGTCAGCCCCTGGATGTTCGCCAGCGTGTCCCCGGCCTGGGGGTTGCCGACTACGCTGTTCGGGATCACGATGCGGATAGCGCCGTCCGACGTAAAGCCGCTGGTGGCGTCCGCGCTGCCTTGCGTGATAGGCGCGCGCGTGTAGTCCACGACCACGCCATAATCAAAAGTCACCGCAGAGGGGCCGCCGGCGTTCGACTGCATCCGCACGTAGTTGCGCGACTGACCCGTGCCCGGGGCCGTGGCGTTCCAGATGATAACCCACTGGCGGTTGGCCGGCACGGTACTCAAGTCGGCGACCTTCATCGTGAACACCAGCCGGTTCACGTTGTCCGGCTGCACTGGCTCGGCCACATACACGCCCTGGATGTCGAGGTCGGGATTGCTGGGCTGGCCGAGTTGGTCGTTCGTCGGATCTTGGATCACTTGCGCGCCCGGCAGCACGCAGGGATTCGGCACAATCGCAACCACCGGCTGCACCTCGCACGACCGGGGTCCGGTGCCAACCGCGTTGACTGCGGCCACCTCGTAGTAGTAGGGGGTCGTGCCCACGACCGCCGTGTCGGTGTAGGTCGTCGTGTTACCGGCCACGGTCGCCAGGAGTGTCTCACCACCGGGGCTGGTGCCGCGATAGATGTTGTAGGAGGTGATCGGCGAGCCTCCGTTATCGGGCGCAGTCCAGTGGAGCACGACAGGCGCGGTTGGACTCGCGCGGACGGCGGTCACCTCTGGGCCAGCCGGGACTGTCGGCTCGACCGGGTCATATGCGGCGAAGAGCCGCGAGCCGCCTGTTTGGCGGGCGATTGTGCCGAGCGCGCTGAACGAGTTCGGCCCGGCTTGCACGCAGCCGCCTATGCAGCCATCGGCATAGCCGACGAGCACGCGCCCGCGGCTGTCAACTGTGATGCCCATGAAGTCGAGCAGGTTGCGGTCCTGGCCGCACGTCGTGCCGCCTGTGCAGATCGAGCCACGCTGCACTGGGTCGTTCGGCGTGACGTCTACGGTAGACCAGGTGATGCCGCCGTCGAAGGTGCGCGCGATGTAGAGGTGCCAGATCCCGGTGAAGACGTTCGGCGGCGTGTTGGCCTGGTAGTCGCCGCCGGTGGGGGTGCCGAGGAAGGCAAAGGCCGCTCGGTCGTTGTCTCCGGCGATCATCTCAGGGAAGACCATGTTGCGGATTCCGTACTCGCCGCCGACCCGCTGAACGTCGTGCCAGGTCAGCCCGTTGTCCTCAGAGGTCGCCACGAAAGGCGGCGAGTCGATCAGGTTGTCGGTGGCCGTAACGGTATTTTGTATGCCGAAGTAGACCCGTCCTCCGGTGGCGATCCCGATAGAGGGATCGCTGTTGCCTGTGCGGATGGTTCTGTTCGGGTCGGTCGGGAAGTTGTAGTCTACAATCTGGTTGACAGACCAGGTGGTGCCATTGTTCGTGGAAACGATGGCGGCCTGCCCGGCATATTGCAGCGGGCCGACAAAGCCGCAGTTATTGTTCGGCACGAAGACCGTACCGTCGTGGGGCGAAACCACCACATGGCCGTGCAGCCCGTTGCACTGCGCCGTGGTGTAGATCGGCACTCCTGCCCCGAAGGTCAGGCCGCCGTTGTCGCTGCGCGAGCAGAGCGCAGCCGCGACACCCTGGGAACAATAGTAGACAGCGTCGGTGTAGGTGTGCGTCGGTTCGAGGGTCGTCGAATACCGCCCGGCCCCGATCGACTGGTGGTCCGGCCCCGACGGGATGCCCCCGCCCTGGCTCGGCGTGTAGGTGTTGCCGTCATCGTCGGTGAACGATGAGAGGCTGTCTTGTCCGATCAGCTGCGAGACGAACGTCCGGCCAAGCCGGTTGTCGGTAAAGAGTATCGGGTCTAGGCTTTCGACGGATGTCGGTGCGCTCTTATCCTCCCATAGGGATGTCGAGCAGGTGATGTCGAATGTGACACGTAGGGTCTGGAGGTAGGACTGGAACATGACCGTGCCGCCGTTGCCGTTCGTTTCAGTGCGCCAGTCCACACCGATTGACGGCTCACCAGCGCTCGTGCCGAGGCCGTTGGGTGCCGGATAGTTCTGATAGCGCGGTGTGATGACTGTATTCGGCGAGGCGGCGTGGACGGCGGAGCCGGCGGCTAGGCCGGAGGTGCCGGTGGGCACGGCGGCGAGACCAGGGCGGGTTGCCCAGATGCCGGCAGCGCCAAGCAAGGATGCGACCGCGAGTACAAGCACCGCCCAAAACAGTCGAGGCCGTACCGAGCGGAGTTGGTTGAATTGAGATTCCATGAGAGAGTGTTCCCCGTTCTTATCTATAAGCGATCTATAAGCGTCAAATCTAACAACTGGCGAGCGGCTGATTAGGACGCGGAAATCAAGCTCGCCAAGGAAGTATACCATAATCAGACCGACTACGCGATGCCGCGCCTAGGCCCCGCACGCTCTACCGTGTAGCCTATAAAGGCAAGCGTCTCCTCCATGTCGTCGGGTGCGTGGTCAGAGCGCCACGCCAGAGCGCGGTCGGCTAGCGTCGCCCACCTCGGCTCCAGGTGCTCCCGTGCCCAGGCGGCGGCGACCTGTTTCGGCACCAAGCGGCCCGTCTCCAAGAGGTAGAGCGCCCGACACATCGTCAGGATGGCGAACGCCTGGTAATAGCGCGGGCGGAGCCAGTCGGGGCCGTGCAGCGCCTCCGCCCAGTGCGTCGCCAGCACATCGCGCACGGCAGCGCGCAGCGCATCGGGGCCGACCGGGTCGATAAGCGTAGCCGGCGGCGGGCCTGCCACCGTCACAACGTGCTCACGTATCAGATAGCGGTTGAGCACCCAGGTTGCGTCGTGAAAGCCGACCTCGAAGGGCCAATCAATGCCGATGCTGGGATGGCGGGCGTTCGCGGGGTCGTACCGTCGGAGGGCTGCGCGGGGGATGTATGAGCCTTCAAGATGGTCGCTCCACGGCACCCCGCTCGCGCCGATACGCGAGTGCATCTCCCCCAGGGCCGGCAAGAGATCCGTAGGCACCTCCCCCTCAGTGACCACGAGAAAATCAACGTCGCTGCTACCTGAGTCGAATCCACCTCCGGCGAGTGAGCCGTACAGGTACATCCCCACAAAGCGTGGGCCGAGGATGTCGCGCACTCCATCGCGGAGCATGGCAAGCAGCAGATTGACATCGGCGTATGGTGTGGGGTCGGGTGCCTCAGCCACAGCCCAGGCTTTTCACCACTTGAAGTCGTCCACTTCGGGCTTCGGGCGTGCGGGGCGCTGCGGCTGCTGCCGGCCTGCGGGAGCTGGTCGGGCAGCCGTGGGCGCAGGCTGAGGCGGGGTGTAGGGCTTGTGGGGGAGCCGGGGGTCGAGGAGAGGTAAAGGCTCGCGGTAGAACCACTCGCGGACGGGGCGACCGTCGCTGAAGTGCTCACGCACAATGCGGGCGATGCGCCGGGCGTCGAGATGCTCGTAGTAGAACGGCCCCGGCCAGATCGCCAGGGATGGGCCGCACTCGCAATGCTTCTGGCAGCCGCCCGGCAGCACCTCGACCTCCGCGCCGAGGCCGGCGCGGTCCACCTCGCGCTGCAAGACGTCGATCAGCTCCGGCGACCTCTGCTCGGTGCAGCGTGGTCCACAGCAGACGTAGGCGCGGATGCGTGCGGTTGTTGCCATTAGCGGTCAGCTTTCAGCGATCAGCAGTCAGCTTCTAGCTTATGGCTGAACTGCCGGGTTAAACGCGTTCCTCAGTATCATTATACCACATTGGCAGTGCCCGCCTACCGCCTACGCGCCGCTCACTGCGTCAGCAGGAACAGCCCCGCGTCCTTCTCTGCCGCGCGGCCAGCCTGTCGGAGTAAGCGGAGAGCGGGCCGGGCCGGCAACCTGCGCGTGACGTGCAGGAGCAGGTCGGAGGCGATGCCACGGGTCTGCACGCGTGTCTCTGCCAAGATCCGCGCCGTCTGGTAGTCTACGGCCACGACGCGCAGGCTCGTTGCGGCGCGCGCAGTGCCCGGCCTCTGGTAGGCGCACCACGACGCGACGCTCGCGCTCAGCGCGTGCCCTGCGGCGAGCTTCACGGCCCGCCCGCTCGCGCCGAGGAGTATTTCCAGCCCCGGCTGCCTGGTGAGCAGAACGAACTCGCCGTATCGGGCGGCTTCTGCCGCAGAGGCGAGCGCCATGTAGACCGTCCTGGCGGGTGCGCGCACTGTCACGCTCCGCCTCACAGCAACGTTGTAGTCGGGCATCACTGTGTCCAGCAGCCCTGAAACGCCCGAAGTAGGTCTCGCCGCCCGTCCGACGAACGGTATACTCATTGTCTTCATCTCATATCCTCCTCTTCGGGAGTAACCCGACCGCTCGGTTAGTTTATCGGCCAAAAAAATAGGCCACTTTAGCTGGCCTTCACCAGGGTGAGCCAGCCCCGCCAGCAACGCTCCCGGTATTCCTCAAACGTATCCTCTTCGTCAAACATCCACTGCATCTGTAGCCCGTCCATCATCGCGCCGAGCACCGAGCTAGTCTCCTGCGGGTCGGCGCACGGGTGGAAAACCCCCTGCGCCATCCCGATAGAGACCGTCTTAGCCAGAGCGCTGACGCAGCCCTCGTAGAACCGCGCCGTCACGCCCCCCAGCCGGGTGTTATGCACGCTCTGAGCGAGAAAGTCGAGATAGACGTGGTAGAAGCGCCGATTGCGCCGCGTGCTGATGAATAGCTGCTCAAGTTGGGCGCGCAGCATCGGCTCCGCCCGGTCCAAGCCAAAGCAACAGCTGTCGAGCCGCTCCAGAATCCCCGATGTTATCCACTCGAACGTCGCCACGAGCAGGTTTTCCTTGCTCTTGAAGTAGTAGATCACCATCGCCTTACTGAAATCCGCTGAGGCAGCTATGTCGGCTAGGCTGGTCTCCGCGAAGCCCTGCCGCGCGAAGACCGAATACGTGGCAACGAGCAACTGCTCGCGCCGACGGGTCTCAAGTTGTTCGGATTTTGTTCTCGGCATGATAAACTAACCACCTGGTTAGATTATAGCACCTTCAACGCCCGATGTCAAGGGGTAGACTCTCCAGAGACGCCGTCTTTGTAATCGAGTTGACTCACGTCGCGCCGATCTGTTATACTCTGCGTGATTACGTGGGCGGACATGCCCGCGAAAGGAGGTGAGGATTAATGACCACCGTGGTTGCTGTACCCGTGTTGGATCAGCAAACGTCCTGAGGCCCACTACCTAATCGCTGGATGCGATTCTGTGTCGTGGCGTGTGCTGCTGGGCATATAGGCAGAGGGGACGCGGTGGTGAGCACTTAGCCGATCTGCTGTTTCCTCCCCTTTGTAATTTGCCGGCGCGTGGGATGGCTCATCCTTGCCACCATCCGTTGCCGGTCCTCTGTTCTGTATCACCCAGTTCTGCAAGCCCAAAGGAATACCCATGTCCGATTCGATCTCGGTGGACACGCCTTACACCTGGACAGCGCGCGTGCGCTGGATAGGCGACCAGGAGGCGACGGTCTACATCCGCAACCACACGTTTATCGTTGGCCCGCCTGCCGGCTTTCGTCAGACGGACGCGCACCCGAGCGCCGTCGAGTACTTGCTGGGCGCGCTCGGTGCCGAGCTCACCAACGGCTTTCAGGCCCAGGCGGCGCGGGCGGGTATCACCGTGGACGCGCTGGAGCTGTCGCTGAGCGGGCATCTGGGCAATGCACTGGTGGCCCTCGGCGTCGTCGGCGAAATTGGCGACCCCGGCTTCAGCCGGATCGCCGGCACCCTGTATGTGAGCGCCGACGCGGACGACACCCGCCTGCCAGCAGTCTGGCGCACGACGCTTGAACAGTCGCCGATCTGCAACACGCTGAAATCTGCGGTCACTCTGGCCGTTGAGTTACGAATTATCCCGTAAAGGATCCAAACCATGACTGTTGTTGAATCTACAGCCGAAGCGCCTGCCTATGAGGGCGCTTTGGAGAAAGTGATCGCCGATGTGATCGCCCCCGCGGCGGCCGAGGTGGATGCCGCCGCGAGCTTTCCGCGCGCCGGGATCGACGCGCTGGCCCGAGCGGGGCTGCTGGGCCTGATCAGCGCGCAGGAGGTCGGAGGCGCGGGGCAGGGCATCCGCGCCGCCACGATGGCGGTGGAACGGGTGGCCGAAGCCTGTGCGTCTACCGCAATGGTCCTCTGTATGCACTACGCCGCGACGGCGGTCATCGAGGCGCACGGCCCGCGCGAGACGCGCGAGTCTATCGCCGCAGGGCGGCACCTCTCCACGCTCGCCTTTTCGGAGGCCAGCTCGCGTAGCATGTTCTGGGCACCCACGAGCACCGCGACGGCAACCGACGGCGGCGTGCGGCTGGACGCGCGCAAGAGCTGGGTTACCTCGGCTGGGGAAGCCGACAGCTACGTCTGGTCGAGCAAGCCGATGGCCAGCGAGGAGGCAAGCACGCTCTGGCTGGTGCCTGCCGACGCCTCCGGCCTGCACATCACGGCACCCTTCAACGGACTGGGCTTGCGCGGCAACAGCTCCTCGCCGATCACGGCCGAAGGGGTTGTGGTGCCCCAGACCGCGATTCTGGGGCCGGACGGCGGCGGGTTCGAGATTATGATGGGCGTGGTGCTGCCGCACTTTCAACTGATGAACGCCGCCGGCTCGTTGGGCACAATGGAGGCGGCGACCGCCAAGACCGCTGCACATGCCGGCAAGACCAGCTTCGAGAACTTGGGCACCACGCTGGCCGACCTGCCGACGATCCGCGCCTATATCGCCCGCATGAGAGTGAAGACCGACCAGGTGCGCGGCCTGCTGCTCGACACCCTGAACGCTATCGAGAGCGGCAGGGCGGATACGATGTTGCGCGTGCTCGAAGTCAAGGCATCGGCAGGCGAAACGGCTGTCGAGGTGACCGACCTGGCGATGCGCGTCTGTGGCGGCGCGGCCTTCCGCAAAGAGGTAGGCGTGGAGCGGAACTTCCGCGACGCCCGCGCCGCCACGGTCATGGCACCGACGACGGACGCGCTCTACGACTTCATCGGCAAGGCCGTCTGCGGATTGCCCCTGTTTTAGGAGGACTGAACCATGAACAAGCCTATTCTCGTAGGCGCAGTGGCCTACGATCCCAAAGTCGTGGTCATCTGGGACATCATCAAAGACTTCTTCCGCGAGCAGGGCTGCCCGATGGATTACGTGTTCTACAGCAACTACGAGCTGCTGGTGGACGCGCTCTTGGCGGGGCATGTCCAGATCGCCTGGAACTCGCCGCTCGCCTGGCTAGAGGCCCAGCGCGCAGGCGGCGGCGCTTGCAGGGCGGTGGCGATGCGCGATACGGACCGCGACCGCGTGACCCACCTGATCGTGCGGCGCGACGGCGGCGTGGAGATGGTTGCCGACCTACGCGGCAAGACAGTGGCAACGGGTGCTAAAGACTCGCCCCAGGCGACGCTGCTGCCGCTCCACCTGCTGCACGAGGCGGGGCTGGAGCCGGAGCGTGACTTTACGGTGCGCCGCTTCGATGTGATGGTCGGCAAGCACGGCGACCATGTGGGCGGCGAGCTACAGGCGCTACAGAGCTTGCTGGCCGGCGAGAGCGATGCGGCGGCCGTGCTCGACCTCAACTGGCAGACCTGGACTACCGACGGCACGGCCTCAGCGGCCAAGCTGCGCCTGCTGGCGACGACACACCCGTTCGACCACTGCAACTTCACGGTGCGCGCGGACTTCCCGCAGTCCGACCTGGACCGCTGGCTCGCGGCGCTCTTCGCCATGCGCTACGACAACCCGCAGCACCGCGAAATGATGGACCTGGAGGGGCTGCGCGCCTGGCTGCCCGGCCGCACCAGCGGCTACGCCGACCTGGAAGCCGCCACCGAGGAGCAGGGGTTCTTCGATGAGTGAATCCCTACCGGCTCGGAGTTTGCCGCTCTTCCCGGTGACGAGTGTGGGCAGCTGGCCGCGCTCGCGGGGGTTGCTGCGCGCCCTGCGTGAGCGGCAACGGGAGCGTATCACCGCCGAGGAGTTCAATGCGATTGCCGACTCCGAGGTGCTGGCCGCGCTGGCGGCGCAAGACGCGGCGGGCGTGGATATTGTCACCGACGGCGAGCAGCGGCGCGACAACTTCTACAGCTTCGTGGCCGAGCACCTGGAGGGCGTGCAGCTAATGTCGCTCGCCGAGCTCCTCGATTATGTCGAAGACAAGGCCGGTTTCGAGGAACTCTTGGGCACACTCGACGTGCCGGCCTACTCCCTGATGAACCCTACTGCGGTGGGCCGCCTCGCCCGGCGCGCGCCTCTGGCTCTGGGCGAGTACCGCTTCCTGCACGCGCATACGCCGAAGCCGATCAAGATCCCGCTACCCGGCCCCTACTTGCTGACCCGCGCGATGTGGGTGGAGGGCCTGTCCACCGCGAGCTATCCGACAAAGGAAGCCCTGGCCGACGACGTGGTGGCGATCCTACGCGAAGAACTCGCCGACCTGATCGCGGCCGGCGTCGAGTTCGTGCAGTTCGACGAGCCGGTGCTGACCGAGCTGGTCTTCAGCGCGAGGCGTAGCGCCCGGACCTTCATGTGTGCCGCGCTCAGCACCCGAAGCGACCCCGCCGAGGAACTGGCCTTTGCTACCGACCTGATCAACCGGGTGACGGCAGGCGCGCAGGGAACCCGCATCGGCCTCCACGTCTGCCGGGGCAACTGGAGCACGCAGGAGGCGGTCCTGCTGCACGGCTCCTACGAGCCGCTGCTGCCCTACTTCGCCCAAATGCAGGTAGACCAGTTGGTGCTGGAATACGCCACCCCGCGTGCTGGCGACCTGGCTGTGCTTGGCACACCTCCGCTGGGCAAAGAACTCGGCCTGGGTGTAGTCAACCCGCGCACCGAGGAAGTCGAAGCGCCGGAGGTGATTGATGCGCGGGTGCAGGAAGCACTGCGCTATCTGCCCCCGCAGTCGCTCTTCCTCAACCCCGATTGCGGCTTCGGCACCTTCGCCACCCGCCCGATGAACACACCCGACCTGGCACAACGCAAGCTGGCGGCGATGGTCGCGGCGGCGCAGCAGTTGCGCGCGGCGTACCCATCGCGCAGCTAGGTGTCGGGTTCCTACTGCGCCGGGCGGCAGGAAATAAGCTCGTCGATACTCAGAGCGACGCCGGTGGCCGGCATCGGCGGCGTGTCCTACACCTAACGGCTGGGGCACCCTCAACAGGAGCGCAGAACGCCTGCTCGCTCCTACCCACCCCGCCGCAGACACCATCGTCGTCCGCCAGGCCGGGTCAGAAGTGGCCGCCGCCCGTTACTCTAATTCGTGGACAGCATCTTAACCCCCCATCCCCGCCTCCGTCTTTCGGCCTATCTTTGCGCTAATTCCCGCTCCTATCTCCAAAATCCAGCAGTAAAAGGTTCCTAAGAGGAGACGGTCGGGTGCCGGGTTCCTACCGTTAGGCGAGCATCGCTCACTGCAAGGAGCGTTGGCGGGTCGCGCGCATCCTCGCAGAAACCTTTTAGGATCCGTAGGTTTTCCGAATGCGGCACTGTCTATAATGGGAGTGCGGGCACGGCTGCGGCGCAAGAGAACCCCGTGTGGATCACCCTACCCTGCACCGCCGGCGGCCGCTTCCGGCAGAGGTTATTCCGGTTTAGCCGACGCAGTTTACGGGAACTACCTGATTGTGGATTTTCGATTTTGGACATTGGAAGCCCGGTCCTCGGGTTCTGTGACCAGGCTCTTTGCGAGAGTCGCTGCCCCTCTTCGCGTGCCTTATTTCTACGGGCTGCTCTTGCTGACCGGTCTGCTCGTTGCTGGGGTCTACCAGATTGGGGGAGCCGTGCGTTGGGAGATGCATGACGCATCGGCACGCGCCTATCTGGTCAATTTTTACGGTGCCGAGCAGAGCGGGACGCTAGGCTTCCGCTGGGCGGCACCGCAAGCCGGGCTACGGGTGCCGGGCCTCGGCAGCTTCCCCGGCCTTGTGCATCTGACGCTCAACGGCGACCCCTGGGGCGGCCCGCCCCGCACCGTCACGGTGACCATCAACGCCGACCCGCCAGCATCGTCAGCGGCTACAACTGCGGCTGTCCTGGTGAGCCGTGCGACCAGTTCAACCGGCCATACTTCCGGCCTTATGCCAATGTGACGCGGGGCCAGCTCTCGAAGATCGTGGTGATCGCGGCGGGGTGGACGGTGATTAACCCGCCGAACCCGACATTCAGCGATGTGCCGCCGAACTCAACGTTCTACTCGGTCATCGAGACGGCGGTATGCCGTGGAGTGATCAGCGGTTACTCGGACGGCACGTTCCGCCCGAATAACAACGCGATACGCGGCCAGATAGCCAAGATCGTCTACCTGGCGCTGACGGGCAGTGTGGTTTGCCGGCCTACGCCGTCGCCGTTTGGCGGGCCATCCGGACGTCTATCACCACCAGCATGAGGATGAGCAGCAGAGTTACGAGGCTGACGCCGGCCCCGGCGTAGACAAGAGGGGGCCGATAGTCGAAGGCGACAGTATGTCTCCCGGCCGCAAGGGCCACGGCCCGGAAGATGCCGTTTGCTCGCAGTATGGGGACTGGCGCGCCGTCCACACTCGCCTGCCAGCCCTCGGCCCAGGTATCGGCCAGCACCAAGTAGCCCGCGTGGGCGAACCTTGCCTGTAGGACCACATGCTCGGCCTCGTCGGCTGTGAAGCTGACCTGCGGCGGGGTATCGGAGACAGGTCGGGCTGCTGCCGATGTGCCGGCTGCGGCCGTGCTCTCCAACAACACTGTCGTGTGTGGGTCGAAGCCAGGGCTGTCGAGTTGTGCTTGAACGGCAGCCTCGGTAGGCAGGTCAACCGCCTGATATACTCCGTAAGCGCGCCCCATAGCGGCGGTGTTTTCGTAGACTGTGACCGAGCCGAACTGTGCGCGCGCGACAAAGCCGGGAGCCTGTACTGTGGTTGCGCGGGATTGGATAACCAGGAAATAGCGAACCGCCGCCATGTCCAACCTATGCCGTTCGCCCGGCTTGAAGCGTAGATGCCTAAGCCGGACGCTGGGAGCACCTCCGGTTGTGGACACGAAACCGAAAGTGCGCGAGAAGTCACGGCTCACCAGATCCTCGTATCCTCTCAGGTCACGTAGACCGAAGAGCATCGGCAGGTTGGGCAGCAGGATCGGGCCGTCGGCGCTCAGGCGAGACGTGCCGAGATGGCCGGCCAGCCAGAGTGTCAGTTGGGTAGGCAGCAGGTTGTCGGCTGCGGGGATAACCGGGTTGTAGGGGCTGCCGAAGGTAACCCCGTCTGCGATGAGCAGCGCAAGCAAAACTATCCCTACGGTTTGTCGCGCCCACGCGGGGTGCCGTTTACTCACTACGTTCAGCATCACCAACAGCGCAACGCCCGCGAACGCGAACAGGAAGGGCCAGTAAAGCGTCATGTGCGAGAGGCTGAAAAAGCGGACTAAGCGGAGCTGGCTCATCCGGCCGCTCCATTCGGGGTGCCAGTTCTCAAAGCGTAGAGCAGCGTAAAGTCCGAGCACGGCAAGCAGCGGCAGGCCAAAGGCGACAGCCCAAGCGAACGCGGTGCGCCGCAGGCGGGCATAATCACTTTGCACTAGCGTCTCCAGGCCGACCCCCGCCATGACTGCGACGCAGAGGCTGAAGAGCGCGGCCCATCGCACGCCGGCACCGACGTTGAAGCCGGGCAAGGAGTTGATCAGATTCAGCCCCTGCAAGTGGATCAGCAAGCCCCAGGAGAGCAAGCCTGCCACCGCGAAAAAAGCGTACTGAGGTCGGCGGATACTGCGGAGGCCGACGCCTGCCAGACCAAGCGCCAGTAGGCCGCAGTAGCTTGTCTGCTCGTTGAAATTCGTGCCGAGATACCAATAATTGTGCTGGGTAGGGGTGCCGCTGAGGTTGGGGACGAAGCTCACCGCGAAGAGGCTGAGGCTGTGCAGCCAAGCATCGGGGCTCCAGATGGGCATCTGCCCGCCTTGTATGCTGCGGGAGGCGAGGATCTGGCTGGAGTTGATCATGTCGAGCAGGGGCAGCAACTGACCGAGTCCGGCGGCTATGCCGAGCGCAGCGGCTCCCGCGAAGCGGAGGCTCAGTCTGCGGGCGGCGATAGCCCCATGCTCGCGTTGGGTGATAAGCACTAGGAAAAGGGCGTAAGCAACCCAGGTGAGGCCGATGATGAAGGAAGTTTCGGGGTGGCCCCCGTAGAACTGGGCGGCTAAGAAAAAGGCGAGCAGTCCCAACCACGCAATGCGGCGGGTCTGCGCGAGGCGGAGAGTAGCCCAGAGGATAGAGGGCAGCCAGACAAGCGTGGTGACTACAGAGTAGTTGAGCCAGACGGTGATGAAGCCTGAGTAGATGAAGACGAGGCCGGCGGCCAGCCCCGCGAGCGGCCCTCGACCCAGCGCCCGCAGGAGGCCGTAGACGCCCAAACCGGCCAACGTCAGGCGGAGCCAGGCACCAAGCACCCAGTAGACAGGTTCACCGAAAGGCCGTGTAAGCAGGTTGATCGGATCGAAGAGCGCGGCCTGGGTGGCGGCGTGGAAAGGGACACCGCCGAGGATCATCGGGTTCCACAGGGGTATATGACCTTGCTGCATTTGGCCGATGGAGTAGGAAGCATAAGGGTAGTAGGCGAGGCTTACATCCGAGAGAACGTCGTTTTGTGCGAGAGGGGCACTGCGGCCGAGGAATGCGTAGTCGTATTGGTTGGCGATGTCGTTAGGTAGGAAGACGCCGCGTGGGCCTGCGAGCAGTGGTCTCCAGAGGAAAACGGCGGCGAGCAGCGCAAACACCATCACGGCAAGCAAAGGCTCGCGCCGGCCACAAAGCCGGAGATAGCCTTCCGACATTACCCGATTATGCTGCCGATGTTGCAATGATGCAGGCTTCCTTCCATCTGCCACGATGCTCATAGTACCCGACGTAAGTTAAACGCAGGTTAATGTACCTCGGTTGCCGCGCCCGATTGCACAAATGGATTACTTTGCATTGCCCGTCGCAGGAACTTACGTACCCGAACCGGCCGCAAAGCCGCCACCTCCGGCTCTACCTGGACTTCTCTCCAGTCGGGCGAGGAGGTGACGGCTTTCAGGATCAGCGCAGTGGTGTCGGGGTATCGCGGTGTTTTGCGGCGCGTGATAAGGTAGAGGATTTGCTTACGTGCCGGGGCGATGACTGTCAGCACGTTCCTGGCGGACTGCGCGTCCCAAAATGGCTCGTAGACCCCGGTGGCCGGGCCATTTGCGAGACAATAGATCTGATTGCCCATCCCCCAATCGGCCGCTACAAAGACCGCCTCGTTTATATGCGCCGCCGCGAATTCTCCGAGCCGCGAGAACCCCGGATCGTAGGCCAGGCCGCTCCGCCCGCCCACCAGATCCCCCTCGACCGCGAGCACGCCGGGTGCTCGCACAATCAGGACGGCCAGAGTTGCCGGCACAATCGGCATAAAGCGACGCCACGGGATGCCGGCGGGAGCGGTCTCCCGCTGCGGCCGGCCTGCAAACGTCAGCGCCAGGGCCACGTACTGAAAAGGCGTGCCGCTGATCCAGTGATGAACCCCCGTGCTACGCGGCAGGAGCACTAGACCGGCCGCAACCGCCCAATAGCAGAGCATAGCTACGCCCGCCATCTGCCGGTAAGCATCTGTTCGCCCGGCGCGAATTGCATGGACGGCGATCCAAGCGGTCAGTCCTATCCACAGCCCAACTTCCACCGCTACCGGCCACAATTCAGGGGTCTGGCCGAGGATCCAATTTCGGACAACCACTCCCTGGCCCAGGGATAGGTAGTCGGACGCAAAATGCAACAGCGCCCCCAGCGTCGGAAGAGCCGGTTTGCCTGGCTCCTGGATCTCCGCAAGGGAAATGACGCCCTCCCCATGCAAGTAGGACCAGCCGTTCGCGACAAGCAAGGGGAGAGCGCCCAGCGCAAACCCAGCCAGCCCGGCGAGCCAATGGTGCCGGGTTCGCGGGCGAAGGCTGAGAATCAACAGCAGAACCAAAGGGACCAGCAGCACTACGGCGCTGAGTTTCTCAAAGAGGGCGAGGCCCACAAGGGATCCGAGTAGAAAATCGTCGCGGATGTGGGCGTGGAGGTCCAACTCGCGCCGGATCCAGACGGCTATGAAGAGTACACGCAAGGCAAGACCGAGAGCGGTCGGTCCCCAATCATGTCGCGTGGTCAGGAGCACCGTTGTATCAGTCAGCAGCGCCGCCACGAAGAGGAAGAGCGCCCGTCTTGGCAGGCAGCGCCCAGCCACGATGCAAAACAAAAACAGGCTCGCGGCCACGAACCCGATCCCCAACAAGCGCCAGCTGGACACGCTGAACGATGCCCCAAGAGCCAGGTACAGGCTATAGAGATTCGACTTCAAGGCCCCACTGTAGGTCATGTTTAAGATGGGCACGCGACCGATCTGCAGCACGTTGAAGAAGGTTGGGTGGTTGCCCTTGTAATCGAAGGCGGCGATCGCCTGGTGAACCTCATCATAGTAGAGACCCTGGGCATCGAGGTTCAGGCCGGTCATCAAGCAGAGCGTCAGGGCGGCCAAAACTCCGATTAGACCTGCGACTTTCCAGGTCATGTCACCTGCCTCACCAGGGGTGCTGACGGTGCCGCGTCGTCGGTCGGTGCTCGGCGGTGGGCGCGCCACTCGGCGGCGCACGCCAATAGGGGTGGGAGGAAGATGACCGCAGGCACGTAGTAGTAGCGCAAGTTCGGGGTTGTATCTCCGGGCAGCGCCGGCGTGATGGAGTAGAATAGCGTGCTTCCCCATGCGAGGAGCAGTCCCACGCGCCGAAATCGTCCGCCCGGCCGTAGGGCCAGAACCGGCACCAGCCAGGTGCTGTACCAGGGCATGAACCAGACTGCGCCGATCAGTAGGTAGCTGAACAGCACGCGCCCCCAGGCGCGCAGCAACCCCTCCCAATCTCGCACTGCGAGACTGAAGACCACCGCCGGCACGATCCAAATCGCCAGTGCCGAGTTCCATAGCGGCCATTGAAGAACGGCCAGAACCTGGCGCGCGGTGAGATCGGGCGGCGTGAGCGTGCCCCGCAGCGCAAGTGCCAGGTCGGCCAGCAGTTGGCGCAGGGCCAGAGCCGGTGAGGGGCCAAACGAGCCTGCGAGAGGGTTCGTCAACAGGGCGTGGGGCAGGGCGGGGTCCGCATAAGGCAGATAGGTCAAACTCCCCAGCCCCATGATGGTCGTCAGGCTCAACATGATCCGGCGCACCGCCTCTGCGCGGCTGCGGCTATCGCGCACCAAGAACACGACGTAGGCAGGTAGGAGGAAAAAGCCACTCAGCTTGACCAGACCGCCCGCCAGGAGCGCGGCGACGGCCAGAGGCCACGCTCCCCGCAGATGCAGCCAGACGGCGGCAAGAATGCAGACCAGCAGCAGCGCGTCGTTATGCCCACTGCCGACCAGATCCATGATCAGCAGGGGGCACCAGGCAAAGAGCAGGCAGGCAGTCCTCCGCTGCTCCACGGTCCAGCCCATCAGCCTACATCTGTCCCAGACCAGTACCGTGCCGATTGCCATCAACCCCAAATTAAGCAGCCTGAAGGCGAGCACGTAGAGTACGGCGGCACCACCGAGGGCCTCTACACTGAGTGACACACCGCGTGTCACCAGCAACCACAACGGGCCATAGGTGGAGGGGTGTCGCGCCAGGGGCTTGGGGCCACCAGGGGATCTGTAGCCAAGAGGCGCGGCGGCTGCACCAGCGGGTTGAGGCCCGCGATCTGCATCTTGCCCTGCACCGCATAGGCGTACAGGTCCGAGGAAAAGAGGGCCGGCCAGAACAGGGCGATCCCACCAAACACTCCGAGGCCGAGCAGCACCCCCGCGAGCGGGTGCCCCACCCAGCGCGAACGGTCTGCACGCCCCGCCGCCCGCACCGATGCGACGTAGGCTGCCCAGAGGCCGCTAACCAGACCCACGTAGAGCAGGATCGTGGCTGTTCGGGCAGGTCCGGCGCTGAGTTTAGCCGCCACCCAGTTGTGCGGCAGCAGCCGGGCCACCGGCTCGTACAGGTTGGGCAGCGTTTGAGGCAGGAAACTCGGTTCGAGAGAGAGGGTATGCGTGAAAAGCAGCAGGGGAAACACCGCCCAACCTGCGGCCAGGAGACTGCCCCAGAAAATGAGCGAGCGGGGATGGCGGCTCACTACAGGGGCAGCCGTCACGGAGATGTCTGGACGACGCCCATTTGGCGTGTGCCGCCGGGTCCGCTCAGACACGGATTCATGTTAGTTGACGGTCTCCCTAGTAGTTTGCCTGCGGCAGGACACACTTCCATCAATCGGGGGCGATATAGCTGCGCGTACTCGCACAGTATCTCTTACCCCTCGATCATAGCACCACAGACGTTAGAAAGACCTTCGGTTTTGGGCGGTCCACATTAGGATTATATTAAGATACCACGCGATCCTGCGGCATCGAATCTGGATGTAGACCTGCGGCTTCGAGCAGGCGCACTAACATACCCGTCTGCCGCAGCAATTCCTCGTCCTGTGCCGCCAGGTGCTGCATCGCTTGCTCGATGTCGTGATAGATCTTCTGCGTCGTGTTGAACTGCTCTTTAGATTGCAGTTCCTGTTTACGGCCGAGCAGACCCTGGCCCACCATGATCACGATCATCAGCGGCAGTTGAGGCACCGAGGCCAGGGCGAGCAGCAGAGGCCAGGGCAGTGGGTCGAAGCGCAAGATCGTCGCGTTCACCACGATCCAGAGGATGATCCAGGCCATGATCAGCCAGAAGGTCGGCATCGCCTGAAAGATCGTGGTCATACGCACGGCTACTTGCTGGTTAAACCCTCCGGCCCGCTTCTCGGCTTCGTGCAGCACGTTTACATTACGGGGCCGATGCGGGTCTAATACGGCATGGTACAGGCGGCGGTGCCCGTCCTGCTTCGCGGTTGTTGTTGTGTCTTGCATCACTGTGCCTCCTCACGTTACTATGACCAAGCTACATCAGCCAAGCCCCGCAGCCTGTCCCTGAACCTCTCACGTAGTACCCGGATCCTCATCTAGTGGAGCAAAGCGGTAGCCTACGCCCGGCTCAGTCAAGATGTACTGTGGATCTGCCGGGTTCGCTTCCAGCTTGGCACGCAACTGCGCGATGAACACACGTAATAACGGGGTCTCAGCGCCGTACCCAACGCCCCGGATCTCGCGCAGCAACATGCCGTGTGTACTCAATCGCCCTGCGTTGCGGGCCAGCGTCTCCAAGAGCTTGAACTCGGTGCGCGTCAGGTGGACCGCTAGGCCGTTGACCGTCACTTCATGTGCAGCCAGGTCGATCCCCAGGGCACCGACCTGCAGCAAGTGCGACGGATTGGCAACGCCTTGGTGTGCTGTATGCCGCAGAGCCACCCTGATACGCGCAAGCAGTTCACTGAGGCTGAACGGCTTAGTCACATAGTCATCGGCCCCATCTTCGAGTGCAGTCACCTTCTCGTGCTCCGCCCCGCGTGCTGTCAGCACAATTATCGGCACCATGCTGCTTTGCCGAATGCGGACAAGGACTTCCAAGCCGTCCACATCCGGCAAACCGAGATCCAGCAACACTACCCCAGGAGGCGGGTTGGATACGGCCTGCTCGTAGCCGGCTTCCCCAGTTGAGACGAGCATAGGCGTGAAGCCATAACCCACCAACCCGATCTGGAGGGCGCGGCTAACCGCAGGGTCGTCTTCAACAACAAGAATGCGCTCACCCGGCATCGGTAGTCCCCCTCGGTTGTAAGCAGACTTCCACTGCGGCCGGGGCGGGCGGAGGGGGGATTGGCTCCAGCGGCAGGCTGAACGTTACACACCAGCCTCCGCCTGGGGAGTTTTCGGCGGTCACCTGCCCACCATGCACCTGCACGATCCCTCGCACGATAGATAGCCCCAGACCGGTGCCGAGAGGTCGGCCTACATGGCGCACCGGAGCGAACTTGTCGAACAGGTGCGCCAGATCCTCGGGAGACAGCCCCGGCCCCCGATCGACTACACTCACCTCAAGCTGGTCGGCGACAGTCCGCGCACGTACCGTGATCGGGGTGCCCAGCGGCGTGTATTTGCCGGCATTCTCCAGTAGGTTCGTCAGCACTTGCTCGATGCGGGGAAAATCGATAAGCACAAGCGGCAGGTTGGGCGGTACTTCGACTTCCACCGGGTGGCCGGCGAGGTGGAAATGCAGCCTGTGCAACACGGCGTTGATCACTTCTTCGATGGAGTACCAGTCACGGTCCAGGCGTAGCATACCGCCGTCGATCCGCGACATATCAAGAAGCTGGCCCGCCAGGTGGTCCAGCCGATCGCATTGTTCATTAATACCTTCCAGGAGTTCGTGCCGGTCAGCCTGTGTCCAGGGTACGGTCGGGTCGAGCAAGATGGTGGCCGAGGCTTTGATGGAGGCCAGAGGGGTGCGTACGTCGTGTGACACTGCTTGCAGCAGCTCCGTCTTGAGCTCGCCGGTGAGTGCCAGCAAAGCCGCGCGCTCAGTCTCCT
Source organism: Chloroflexia bacterium (assembly GCA_050998805.1). Classification (GTDB taxonomy): domain Bacteria; phylum Chloroflexota; class Chloroflexia; order QHBQ01; family JAICKM01; genus JAICKM01. Next base: position 150,137 of record JBPCPV010000018.1, read on the forward strand.
GCCGGAGGTTCTCACGCGCCAGGCCGATAGCCGCAGCCAACACATAGGTGACTATCAGAAAGATCCCGAGGGTAACAAAAGCGTTCCAGATAGGGATGATTGGGTCCGGGTCGGGGTTGGTCGCAAGGTCTACCAACAGCACGACGCTCGCGCTGATCACCGCGATGAAGACCCCGGCCCGGCGTCCGAGCGTCCAGGTCACGAGCATCACTGCGACGAGATAAAAGACCTCGACCGAGAGCTTGGTCACATAGTCGAGCGAAGCAATCAGGCACACGATGAGTATGCCTAAAGGCAGCATGAAGCGGTGTAAGCGGCGCTTCAGATGGTTAAGCAAGTCCATATCCAGCTCCGGTCGCGTACATATAGGCAAGGCGGCGCGGCATCTGCCGCGCCGGAATATGCTCTGCGACAGCTGCGGGTGGCGGTATCCCGACTTAGGGTATTATAGGTCATTTCGCATTAGGAAAACATAAGGTTTCAGACCAAGAGCCAAGTGGAACTCCGCAACCATCGGATCCCGGCATTTCAACCTGCCTGAGAGAAAGTCCCAGTACCATGTCTAAAATACCCGAGTTCAATCTTCGCCTACCGGATCGACACCGCCCGCCTCAGCTGCCTGATCGCGAAAAGCGACCAGACGATCCACCCCCGGTTCATCCTCGGCAATTCGGTAGTCTACAGTCTAGGCGACCCCTACCCCGCAAGTCCCAGCAGCCTATACATAATCAGCGTAGACAACAGATAGCCCACAGCCCGTTGACAACCCTCTGTCATGGGTGCTATACTACTCCCGCACAAGGCCGACACGCCACATAGTGCGTCCACTGCCTAATGCCTACCGCCTACTGACCTCTATTCAAGTCCAAAGGAGAACTCCCATGAGGCGATTTATTCTCCCGCTGCTCGTGCTCTCGGCGATGCTGCTCGCCGCCTGCGACACCGGCACCCCTACCGACACACCCGCTGTACCCACCGTGGCGGCCACGCCGGCTGGCCCCGCCACAGCGGCTACCAGCGCCCCCACCGGCATGACGCCAACCGAGGCCATGAGCGCAATGACGCCAACCGCAGCTATGACCGGCATGACGCCCACCGCAGCCATGAGCGGAACTGCACCGACCGCAGTCTCAGCCGCAGGCAGCCCGACGGTGCCGCCGACCGCAGGCCCGACCGCGGTCGGCATGACCGATCCTGCCTTCCCCGCAGGCGGCCCGATACCGATCGGGATCGCCGTCGCCCAAACCAGCAACACGGCGCTCCTCGGTCAGGAAGAAGTCGTGGGCGCGCAGATCGCCGAAACCTTCTTCAACGGCAGGGGCGGGATCAACGGCACGCCGATCAAGCTCGTCTACCAGGACACCGGCGGCGACGAGGTTGGAGCGAACAACGCCTTCCTGACGCTGATCAACCAGAGCCGGGTGCTCGGCATCGTCGGCCCCACCCTCTCCCAGCAGGCGTTCAGCGCCGACCCGCTCGCCAACACCGCGAAGGTGCCCGTCCTCGGCCCGTCGAACACCGCGAAGGGCATCCCCCAGATCGGCGACTACATCGCCCGCGTTTCGGCCCCCGTAGCCATCGTGGCCCCGAATGCGGTTGACGCCGCGCTCAAGATTAACCCGAACATCAAGAAGGTCGCCGTCTTCTTCGCTCAGAACGACGCATTCAGCAAGTCCGAAACCGGCACATTCCAGGATACCGTCAAGGCCAAGGGCCTCACCCTCGTGACGGTCCAGAAGTTCCAGACCACCGATACCGACTTCCAGACCCAGGTGACGGCGGCCCTGAACGCACAGCCCGACCTCTGCATCGTCTCCGGCCTGGCTGCCGACGGCGGCAACCTCGTCAAGCAGCTGCGCGAGCTAGGCTTCACCGGCCAGATCATCGGAGGCAACGGCCTGAACACGACGAACATCTTCCCGGTCTGCGGGGCCGCCTGCGACGGCATCTTGATCGCCCAGGCATACAGCCCGCAGGCCCCCGGCGACGTGAACGCATCCTTCCGCGCAGCATATAAAGCCCTCAAGCAGAAAGAGCCGCCACAGTTCAGCGCACAGACCTTCACTGCGGTCCAGGTCTTCGTGGACGCCATGAACTCCCTCGACAAGAAGACGAAGTTGAGCGGGATGACGCTCGGCGATGCGCGCACCGCGCTCAACGCCGAGATCCTGGCCGGCAAGTACGACACCCCACTCGGCCCCCTCTCCTTCGACAAAGTAGGCGAGGTCCAGCAGACGCAGTTCTACGTCGCCCAGATCAAGATGAACCCCGACGGCACTACCGGCGCGTTCGCGTTCATCAAGTAGTCCGCCAGTAGGGGCGGGTCTTTCGGCCCGCCCCTACGCTGGTGCCCCGCCATGAACATCACGCTGCTCTTCCAACAGATCGTCAACGGGCTGTCGATCGGCAGCGTGTATGCTCTTTTCGCGCTCGGCTACACGCTGATCTTCTCGATACTCGGCGTGATCAACTTCTCCCACGCCGCCGTCTTCACCCTCGGTGCATACTTCACTTACGCTCTCATGGGCGGCGCGGTCGGCTTCAACGGCCTCCTCGCCGGGGATTCGCTGCCCCTCCGGCTGCCGTTCGTCGTCGCGATCATCCTCGGCAGCGCGCTCGCCGGGCTGATCGGCGTGGCCGTCGAGCGTCTCGCCTTCCGCCCGTTGCGCGCGCGCGGTGCCGACTCCCTGCTCACTCTCGTCTCCAGCCTCGGCGTCGCAATCATGCTCACCAACATCATCCAATATCTTGTGGGTGCCGAGAACTACAGCTTCCCACAGAACACTTACGGCAGCCTCCCGGCTGCGGTCAACTTCGGCACTGCGGCCAACCGAATCCCCGTGCGGACCGTGCAGATCGTGATCTTCGCCGTCTCAATCGTTATCGTGATCCTGCTCACATTGCTGATCAACCGCTCGCGCTTCGGTAAGGCTCTGCGCGCTGTAGCTGAGGACGCGACGACGGCGAGCTTGCTCGGCATCAACACCGACCGCTTCATCCTGATCACCTTCTTCCTCAGCGGCTTCCTGGGCGGTGTAGCCGGGACCCTCGTCGGCACCAGTGTCTCGATAGCCGGCCCTTACTTCGGCATCTCCTTCGGCCTCAAAGGGCTGGCGGTGATCGTCCTCGGCGGCCTCGGCGACATACCCGGGGCAGTCGTCGGTGGCTTCGTCATCGGCATCGCCGAGGCCCTGGTGCCCGCCGAATACTCCGGCTACAAAGATGCCGTCGCGTTCGCGGTGCTCTTCCTTGTTTTGCTGGTCCGCCCCCAGGGGCTGCTCGGCCGCATGAGCATCCAGAAGGTCTAGCATGTCTCAGTTTTTCGCCACTTACGGAGAGCTGATCGTCAACATGGCGCTGATGGCGACGCTCGCCCTCTCGCTCTACCTGCCTCTGATGGCCGGGCAGCTCTCGCTCGCCTCCCCGGGCTTCTACGCGCTCGGCGGCTACATCGGGGCTGTCCTTTCGACCAACCCGCATTCGCCTCTTGCCGGTTTCTTCCCCAAGACCGGCGAACTCTACTCCGTCTGGCTGGTGCTGGCCGAAATGGCCGTCGCTGCCCTGGTCTGCGCGGTCCTCGGCGTGATCGTCGGCCTTCCCGCCCTGCGCCTCCGTGGCATCTACCTCGCGCTGGCGACAATCGCCTTCGTCGAAATCCTGCGCGTGCTTTCGCTGAACGTAGACATAACCGGCGGCGCGGTCGGCATCTACAACATCCCCCAGCCGTTCAACGACCCCTCCCAGCTCTCCTACCTCTGGATAGCCGGGCCGCTGCTGCTTCTGAGTATGCTCTTCGTAGGCCGTCTCGAGAGGATTCGCGTCGGGCGGGCCTTCGTCGCCATACGCGAAGACGAGCTTGCCGCAGGCGCTATGGGGATCAACCCGACCTACTACAAAGTGCTCGCCTTCACGATGGGCGCGGTGCTCGCGGGGCTGGTCGGCGTCATCAGCGCCCACCTCATCAACACCTGGAACGCCCGCCAGGGCACGTTCGACCTCAGTATCCTGATCCTCGCCTTCGCGCTGATCGGAGGCTCGCGGACCTTCCTCGGCCCCGTGCTCGGCGGCCTCGTGCTCACAGCGCTGCCCGAAGTGCTGCGCTCCCTCGCCGGCAACACCGGCATGGCAGAAGGGCTTGTCCAGTTCTTGAAGGACGGGCGGCTGATCATCTACGGCTTCTTGCTGGTCATCGGCACGGTCTTCCTGCCGCAGGGCTTCGTCTCGCCCGCGCTTCTCTCCCGGCTCGCCGCTCGGCGCTCCAAGACAGGTCCGCGTTTATGACCGCTCCGATCCTCGAAGCCCGCGACATGACCCGGCGCTTCGGCGGCCTCGTCGCCGTCAATAAGGTCAGCTTCGATGTCTACAAAGGCGAGATCTTCGGGCTGATCGGGCCGAACGGCGCAGGCAAGACCACCCTGTTCAACCTGATGACCGGGCTGATCCCTCCGACGGCTGGCGTGCTCCGTTTCGCCGGCGAGGAGATCACCCACTTGCCGCCCTACCGCATCGCCGGGAGAGGCATCGCCCGCACATTCCAGAACATCCGGCTTTTCGGCAACCTCACCGCCCTACAGAACGTGATGATCGCGCGCCACACCCACACCCGAAGCGGTGTGCTGGCGGGGGTATTCGGCCTTCCACCGGCCCCCGCCGAAGAACGCCGCACCCGCGAGCGCGCCCTCGAACTCCTGAACCTCGTCGGCCTCGGCGGGCGCGCAGCCGGCATCGCCCGCAACTTCGCCTATGGCGACCAGCGCCGCCTCGAAATAGCCCGCGCCCTCGCCCTCGACCCGACGCTGCTGCTGCTCGACGAGCCTGCCGCCGGCATGAACCCGAACGAAAAGCAGGAGATCAGCGCCTTCATCCGCTCACTCCGCACAGATTTCGGCCTCACCATCGTCCTGATCGAGCATCACGTCCCGCTCGTGATGGGCCTCTGCGACCGCATCGCCGTGCTCAACTTCGGCGAACTGATCGCCCTCGGCGAGCCGGACTCTGTCCAGAACGATCCAGCCGTGATCACCGCCTACCTCGGAGACACCAAGTGACCGAGAGAACCCCGCTCCTCGAAATATCGGGGCTTTTCGTCAACTACGGCGGCATCCAGGCGCTCCGCGACGTGAATCTCGTGGTCTATCCCGGCGAGGTCGTGACGCTCATCGGCTCCAACGGGGCGGGCAAATCCACCACACTCCGAGCCATCTCCCGCGTCGTCCGCCCCCGCTCCGGCCACATCGTCTACGATGGGCGCGACATCGGCCGTGCCCGTCCCGATGAGGTTGTCCGCCTCGGCATCGCGCAGTGCCCCGAAGGGCGGCGCGTGCTCGCCCGGCAGACGGTCTACGACAACCTGCTGCTCGGTGCCTACATCCGCGACGACAAGGCTGCGGTCGCACAAGACATCAACCGCCGGTTCGAGACCTTCCCGCTCCTCGCCGAGCGCCGCAACCAGCCCGCCGGCACCCTCTCCGGCGGCGAGCAGCAGATGCTTGCTATCGCCCGCGCGCTGATGAGCCGCCCACGCCTCCTCCTCCGCGACGAACCCAGCCTCGGCCTCGCCCCGCTCATCGTCCGCGAAATCTTCTCGATCATCGCCCGCCTCCACCAAGAGGGCACGACGATCCTCCTCGTCGAGCAAAACGCCCGTCTCGCCCTCCAGATCGCCGACCGCGGCTATGTCCTCGAAGCCGGAGCGATCACCTTCACCGGCCCCGCCGCCGCCCTTCTCGACGATGACCGCGTGCGCCGCGCCTATCTCGGCTAGCCGCGCTTGCATTACCCCAAGTCATAGTGGTATACTGGGCATACTCGCACTTCGCTCTCTGCACCAGGAGGACAGCGCCGATGGATCGTACCCGCGTTATGATTGTTGATGACCACCCGATTTTCCGCCAGGGAGTCCGCTACACGCTCGAATCCTCCGGCGAGTTCGACGTCGTCGGCGAGGCAGCCGACGGCCAGCGCGCGATCGGCCTTGCCGAGTCCTTGAACCCCGATGTGATGCTGGTGGACATCAACCTGCCGGGCCTCAACGGACTCGAAGTCTCCCGCGTGATCCGCCGCCGTTTGCCGCAAACCGCGCTCATTATCCTCACCGTCTATGAAGACGACGAGCAGCTCTTCAACGCGATCAAAGTCGGCGCAGCCGCCTATTCGCCAAAGGACATCAGCCCACAACAGTTGGTACAGATCACGCGCCTTGTTGCTCAAGGACACTACCTGATCAACGACAACGTTCTCTCGCGCCCCTTCGTCGCCACCCGCGTCCTCAAGCAGTTCCGCGAACTCGCCTCTGTCGAGCAAGAAGGCCACATGGTCTTCGCCCCCCTCACCGGCCGCGAAGTCGAGATCCTCGACTGCATCGCGCGTGGCCGCTCCAACAAGCAGATCGCCCTCGACCTCAACATCAGCGACCAGACCGTGAAGAACCACATCACCGCCATCCTCCGCAAGCTCAACGTGAACGACCGCACCCAGGCCGTGATCTACGCAATGCGCCACGGCTGGATAAAGATGGGCGACGACCAGTAACAGAAGTTATAGAATAGATATGACTACAAGGGAACAGATCCACACAGAGATCGAGGACATCGGCGACTAGTATCTCGATGACCTCCACAACTTGATCAAGCTCTTTGCTGAAACCAAACAGCCACCGCGCAAACAGAGCTTCATGTCGCAACTGAAGCAAATCCAAATTGAAGCCCCAGAGGACTTCACTGCCAATCTAGATCAGTATCTCAACGGAGAGAAGAGTGTCGAATAGCATTTTCGTGGACACGTTATTCGTCACTGCCTTGATCAACTCGCGAGATCAATATCACCAACAAGCATTTCAGCTGCCTGATCTTTTTGAGAACCAGCCTTTGCTTGTTACAGATGCAGTTCTGCTCGAAATTGGAAATGCTCTTGCGCGGAGCCACAAGGCTGATGCGGTTAAAATCATTGAGAGGTTCTTCGCTTCGGAGGAGGTAGAAGTCGTAAGTCTCACTCCGCAGTTGTTTGAGCGCGCATTCAATATGTACAAAACCCACCAGGATAAATCGTGGGGCCTGGTTGACTGCATCTCTTTCGTGGTGATGCGGGAGGCGGGCGTGAGCCGAGTTTTGACAATTGATCGCCATTTTACTCAGGCTGGCTTCCAAATCTTGATGCGGCGCGATAGGTGCCGTGCTGACGTGGCTGCCCGTCTGGCGAAGTATCCTCCAGGGCCGTCACGAGCGGCTCTGGCAGACCGCCTGGGTGCTCATTGCGCCCCTCCTCGCCTATAGAAGCCTCGCGCGGGCAGGTTGGGCGTCACATTCGGGCAGTGACCTGCAAAATGAGCAGTACCCCATCGCTTACACTATTGTTGGGTTGTTCTCTATCGCCCTGCGGAACTCTTGGAGCCCGCTCTTCGAGCTGACCTACGAGCGCAAACAGAAGGGACCGAGGCAAGGCCATGACTGATATAGCCGTACTCCAAACGATTCCTCTCTTCCGAGATCTGTCCGAAGCTGAACTCGGTGAGCTGGCCGGCATACTGCTGGAGCGTCGGTTCGAGCCGGGTACCGACATCGTCAAGCTAAATGAGCCGGGCAACGCCTTCTATGTGATCGAAGAAGGCGAGGTCGAACTCTCCCTGCGGGACGCCGAGGGGCGATTTGTGCCGCTCGACCGTATTGACGCCGGCGAGTTTTTCGGCGAACTCGCGATGCTGACCGGGGAAGCTCGCTCTGCGGCCGCGACTGCGCTCACGAGCGTGCTTGTGCTTGAGCTAGACCGCGATGCCTTCTACAAGTTCCTGGCAGAACACCCCGACAGCGCGATCCGCATACTTATCGTGCTGGCACGGCGGCTGCGCGACACCGAGCATTTGCTCCAATTCCAGGTGAGCGAGAACCCGAACGCCATCGATTCGGCGAAGGTCAGTACTGGCCAGAGGGTGGCCGACGCTATCGCCGCTTTCAGTGGCAGCCTCCGCTTTCTGATCATTAACGCGGCGATCTTCGCGCTCTGGATCGTCGTCAACCTGCCCGGCAGCCCACTAGCCTTCGACCCCTTCCCGTTCGGCTTCCTGACAATGTCGGTTTCGCTCGAAGCTATCTTCCTGGCGATTTTCGTGCTGATCAGCCAGAACCGGCAGGCGGATAAGGACCGGGTAAAGGCGGATCTCGACTATCGCGTGAACCTCAAGGCGGAGTTGGAGATCGGCATCCTGCTCAAGGACATGCGCGAGATCCAGGACCGCCTGGAGGTAATGCAGCACGACCAAGCGCGCTTCCACAGCCTGATAGCCAAGAGTGGACACGGCGCACCGAGGCCCTAGATGTCCCGCAAGTCACTGTGCGTAGGCGGCGAACGTATCGCGCAGCCGCATCGGAATCCGCCCCTTGATCAGCGTGCCCGACTCGTCGTATGTCTCGGAGAGCACGGTGCCGCTGCGATGGAACTCGGCTACAAGCTCGCCCTGGCTATACGGGATGCGGATCTGCACGGTCAGTAGCCCCTTGTTCAGGTCGTCTTCGACCCGCGACAGCAACAGGTCCAGTCCGATGCCCTCCTTCGCTGAGACCGGTACGTAGTCCGCCGGGATGCCCATCTCGGCGATGAGGCGCGTGGCCGGGTCTTCGCCTTCTGCGGGCTGCGTGCCGTCGAGCGGCATCAGCTTGTCGATCTTGTTGAGCGCAACGATCCGCGGCTTCTCTCCGAGGCCGAGTTCCCCCAACACCTCCTCGACGGTGTGCGCCTGTTCCGCCGCGTTGGTGTGCGTTATATCAAGCACATGCACCAGCAGATCGGCCTCAGCGATCTCCTCCAGCGTCGCCCGAAACGCCGCGACCAGCATCGTCGGCAGCCGTTGGATGAAGCCGACCGTGTCCGTCAGCAGGATCTCCCGCCCGTCGGGGAGCGCGATCTGGCGCGTCGTCGGGTCAAGCGTGGCGAACAGCACGTCCGCCTCCAACACCCCCGCGTCTGAGAGCGCATTCAGCAGCGTGGACTTGCCGGCGTTTGTGTAGCCTACGAGCGCGACGATCGGCAGCCCCGCCTGTCGTCGCTTGCGGCGGTAGAGTTCCCGCTGGGAGTGGACCTGCTTGAGTTCGTCTTTGAGCCGCCCGATCCGTTCACGGGCGCGCCGCCGGTCAACCTCCAGCTGCGTCTCGCCGGGTCCGCGCAGCCCTACAGCGCCTCCGCCCCCCCCTCCGGTGCCGCCGGTCTGCCGAGAGAGGTGCGTCCAGAGCCGCGTGAGCCGCGGCAGACGGTACTCCAGTTGGGCAAGCTCGACCTGCAAGCGGCCCTCGCGGGTCTGCGCGTGGCGCGCGAAGATGTCGAGGATCAGCGCCGTGCGGTCCAGTGTCTTGACGTTCAACGCCTCTTCGATGTTCCGCTGCTGGCGCGGCGACAGCTCCTCATCGAAGAGCAACATATCGTAGGGGACCGTCTCCCTGAGCTGGCGGATCTCGTCCAGCTTGCCCTTGCCCACCAGCGTGGCCGGGTTCGGCGCGTCCATCTTCTGCGTCACCTCGCCGACCACCTCCACCCCGGCGGTCTCGGCAAGCTGCGCGAGTTCGGCCAGTGAATCGGCGACCGACCAGACCGGCCGCCCGCTCTCCACCCCGACGACAAGCGCCCGCTCCGGCGCGTTCTGCACCTCGTGCAGGCCGCCCGCCGTGCGCTGTTCTGAGATAAGTGTTCTCGGTTGATCCGACATATTGCTCCGTAGTGCGTAGTGCGCGTTCTTCCGCGCCCCCCAATTTTACAACAACCGGGGCGTGGATGCATCGGCCATTAGGCGGAAAACTAGGAGAGCAGCCGATTACGCAATACTCAGCAGATGCTAGAAGCGCAACCGCTCGATCCGCCCCACAGCCTCCTCCACCTCGTCGTCCGGCACCGTGAGAGACAACCGAAAGTACCCCTCGCCGCAGGAGCCGAAGTTCGTGCCCGCGGTGACTACGACGGCGGCCTCCTCGAACAGCCGGTCCGCGAACGCCGCGGAGGTCATGCCTACGGGCACATGCCCCCAGACGTAGAGGCTCGCTCTCGGCGACGGTGCCTTGATGCCGGCATCGTTCAGGGCGCTCACGATCCGGTCGCGCCGCCGCTGGTAGACCGCGTTGCGCCCCGCAATCCACGACTGGTCGCCGGTGAGCGCGGCGAGGGCGGTCTGCTGCACGATGGTCGGCACGCCGGAGTCCATGTTGCTCTTTATGCGGCCTATCGCCTCGACAACCTGCGGGTTGCCCATCAGCATACCGATGCGGAGGCCCGCCATATTATATGTCTTGCTGAGTGAGTTGAACTCCACGGCCACGTCGAGTGCGCCCGGCACCTGCAAGATCGAGGGCGCTTTGTATCCGTCGAAGACGATCTCGGAGTAGGGGTTATCGTGGCAGATCACGATGTCGTGGAGGCGTGCGAAGGCAACCGCCTTCTCGAAAAACGCGAGATCGGCCACAGCCCCCGTCGGGTTGTTCGGGTAGTTCAGCCACATCACGCTCACGCCCGACGGCATCGAGCGGTCGATCGCATCGAGGTCCGGCAGGAAGCGGTTCTCTTCGAGCAACGGCATGTCGTAGACCTGCCCTCCCGCTAGCGCCGTCCCGTAGCGATACGCTGGGTAGCCCGGGTTCGGGATAAGCGCCAGATCGCCGGGGTCGCAGAAGGCGAGCGCGGCGTGGGCGATGCCCTCCTTCGAGCCGATCAGCGGCAGCACCTCGGTGTCGGGGTCAAGGTCAACGCCAAACTGTTCTCGATACGAATCGCTCATCGCGCGGCGCAACGCCGGCAAACCGAAGTAGTTCGGATAGCGGTGGGTCTGCGGGTCATGGGCGGCGGCGCAGGTCGCCTCAACAAGCGCTTCGGGCATCGGCATATCGGGGTCGCCCATCCCGAAGTTGATCACCTTGTCACCGCGGGCGCGGCGTGCCGCGATCTTGCCCGCCAGCGAAGCGAAGACATACGGCGGCAGGTCGTTGATTCGGTCGGCGAGTTTCATAAGCGCATGTTCTCCTTCGTCTGAGTATACCACAACGACGGCCCGCCGCGTATCCCCGGTTAATCCGGGAGTAGACCGAGGAGAGACCAAAAGCCCAGCTCGTCGCCCAGGCCCGCAAAATCGGGGTCGGAGGCTGCCCTACCCCGGAAGGCAGGGTCGCGGCGGATGGCCGATGACAGCGCGCTAAGGGCTGCCTGGCGGTCGCCGCACAGGCTGTGCAGGCAGGCGAGGTTGTAGTAGACGGCCGCATCGTCCGGCCCCCCGGCCAGCGCGCGCTTGTAGTCCGCGTATGCCTCCGCATGATCGCCCATGCATTGATAGCTGATGCCCCGGTTGGTGAGCGTCGGCGGGTGGTTGGGCCGGCCGGCCAGTCCCGCCGTGTAGTCGGCCACCGCCTCGGCATGGCGGTTCAGCGCGGCGTATGCCCTGCCCCGGTCGCTGAGTGCAGCCGCGTGATCCGGGCGGAGCGCCAGGCTACGCGTGAGGTCGGCCAACGCCTCGCCGTAGCGGCCTAGCTGGTAGAGCGTGTTCCCCCGGCGATGCAACGTCGCCGCGTGGTCAGGTCGGGCTTGAAGCGCGCGCGTGAAGTCGGCCAGCGCCTCATCATATCGGCCCAACTGGTGATACGTCCGGCCCCGCGCATAGAGCGCGCCCGGGTCGGGGTTCTCCGAGTCCAGCGCCCGTATGAACCCGACCAGCGCCTCCGGGTCGCGTGCCGCAGCCGAACCCTGCCCCCCGCGCTGACGATGCGCCTCTATCCTGCTCTTAAGTATGGCGAGATACGACTCGTCGCTCATCACCGTCTCCCGATCCCTAAATATCTCCGCTCGCCTAGAGCGTTCAGTGTACCCCCTCTTTCCCCCCTCTGTCAACGCCCCTGCCGAGCATCTTATCAGAACTCACCCGTACCGTGCCTCCCGCACCGCCGCCGATCCCCAGTCCGCACTCCGCACTCCGCACTCCGCTGATTCCGCTTTTTGCCCGCTGCTTGACATAGGTAAGTAGATGCGGTATAATTACCTTAGAACAAACGTTCTAATTAACCGCCGAGACAGATACTTAGCCTGGAGGACTTTTGAGATGGAGATGAGACAGATGACACTGCCGGCAGATGAACTGCTGGGGACCGACGAGCCGATGACCGAGAGCTTCGACCCCTCGCGCTACCTGACGAAAATAGACGGGCGCGACTACCTGGAAGTCAAATGGCGGTTGCTTTGGCTCCGCACCGAGTACCCGACCGCACGCATCAGCACCGAGATGGTCAGATACGAGGAAGGCTTCGCGCTCTTCCGCGCCGAGGCCACCCTGCCGAACGGTGCCTCGGCCACCGGCTGGGGTTCCGAGACCGCCGGCGACTTTGCCGATTACATCGAGGCAGCTGAGACGAAGGCAATCGGCCGGGCTTTGGCCAGCCTCGGCTTCGGCACCCAGTTCTGCCGCGACTTCGACTTCGCGGCGAGCGCACACGCCGGGCAGCCGCAGGTGGTGGACGCCCCTGTTGCCTACCCAGCAGCCGCCGAGTGGAAGGGCGACGGCCCGAACCGCAACGTGGTCGCAATGGCCCCCCGAGTGCCGCTCGACGGCAACCGCTCCCACGGCACCGTGACCGACAAGCAACTAAAGGCGATCTACGCTATAGCGCGCGCCGCCCGGCACCTCTCGGAGCAGGAGACCGAGGCACGTTGCCAGGAGCTTTACCACTGCACGCCTTCGGAGCTGTCGAAGATCGAAGCGTCGCAGTTCATTGACGCCCTGAAGGGCGAGCAAGCGGCCTAAGAACGCCGATGGGCGCGCTCCACGCGGGGCGCGCCCTCGGAGAATGGGAGCGAAAGATGCGCGGATATGATGAACTCTTCTCAACGCGGCAGGCCGCCGTATACTTGGGCGTCGGCGAGATTGCGATACGGCTGGCCGTGAAGGAAGGCAAGCTGCGCGCATGGCGGCTGCCCCAGAGCCGCGACATGCTGATCCGCAAGCGGGATCTCCTTCCCTTCCGCGACCCCGGCCAGTCTCTGGTGGGCCCTCGCCAGCTCACCATGTTCGACGAGGCGGCGTAGGGTAGGCGGAACCGCTGATCATTAGGATCGATTTCAGAAACAACTATGCGCTTCGTCAGCAAAGCTGGTGGTTTGGGGAATCAATATCAATCAAACCATTCTTTGCGGCTATTAGAGGGGATCTTCAAATGGCAAGAACGAACCTGAAAGTCTACTTGGATCATCTCATTCCGCGTGATAATCTTCTTTACCGACGGGCAACAACCTCTGAAAGCGATGATTCCGGGGATGAACCCTATCTTAAGATTGAACACCTCATCGACGGAGACAACTCGAGGGCGGACCTGCTCCGCAAGCCTGATTTTCAGCGTGCTACTTGGGCCTGGACGCCAGATGACTGTGTCGACTTGCTCGCGTCGGTGGTGGAGGAGTTGGTCGTACCCAGCGTTATTCTCTGGCTCAATCCTGAACATTTCTGGTATGTTTTAGATGGGGGGCACCGTATTTCCGTATTGTTAGCGTGGATCCGAGACGACTGGGGGGATCGGCGGACCTCCGAAGAGTATAAGGACGCGACTCTTGAACGCAACAGTAAAGAAGCTGGCGAGCATGTACGAGATTTAATGCGGCGACGAAAGATAGCCCCTTACAAAGAATACCTAGCAGCGGCAAGACGTTTCAAAGAACTCAGTGATGCCGGGCGCGACCCCAATATGGAAATGGAAACTGATACGGTAAGTCAGGCGAGGCGCGTTCGGCGCTGGAAATCGATTAATACCGGCTTTCCCATTCTTTGGGTCAAAGGGGACTATGAGAAGGCTGAGGCATCTTTTCTGAGGATCAACAAGACTGGCCGACAGCTTTCCCCTTGGGAAACAACCTTGGTCGAGAACCGGCAGTCGAGCTTTGCCCGTGCCGTTATGTCGGTAGCGCGTGTAGCCGATAAGGAGCATTGCTGGCCAGTCAAGGCAGCGGAGGTTACAAACGATACCCTTAGCCAACGGTACCTGAACGAAATCCTAAAGATGGTGCAGGATCTCCACACAGTCTTGTTCATGCCGCCGTATGAAACACCTATTACGCAACCACAGCAGCCCTTGCTGGCGACGCCATACACTCGGCCGGAACTTCAGCCAGCGTATTTAGCTGAATTGCTGACTATTACTGAGGGCAACAAGGGCCAACCGCCTGAAACCCGCCGCTTACTTCAGCGCGATGCCAAAGAGAAGGTAGGAGTCATGATTGCTAATGGGCACCGCTTACTCAAAAATGCCCTAGATGTACTCGCAAACATTGCCGGCGATTCGCCACGCTCGCTCAACTTAATGCCGCTGGTGTATTTTTATAATAGCTCAGGTACTTATGTCCGCAGTCTCTTATACGCTATGATTTATTGGGTCAATCGAGGATCGAAAAGCGAAATTTTAATACGCAAGCAACTGTTCGCCGCTCATCGCGGCGCGTTTGAATCGGTTCTGCTCAAGAATAAGGACCAGATAATTGGTCGAATCGCTCGTCGTATCGGCTCCGGCCCGGAAGTTACATATCAGACCGCTCTTTACTATGATGGGTTACTCAAGTTGTTAATTCAGCACAGTGGTGACATTCAGCGTGAGGAGTTCGACACCGCTCACACTCGGTTACTGGAAACTCTGAGTGCTGACGAGCCCGCGCCAGATACCAGTGAACCGACCAGCGTTGGACGGCTCTATCGAGGTCGTCCTCGCACACGGGTGGTCATTCCCAATTTTGTCGGTATGTTCCCTATCTGCACAATCTGCGAAGGACGCTTTTACCCAAGCATTGCCACGCAAATTGATCACATGGTACCACACGCACTTGGAGGCGCGACGGTTCCTAGTAACGGTCGCGAAACCCACCCCTTCTGCAACAACCAGCGTAAAGCCATTGAAGACCTGAAAGCAGGGCGATTACAATTATTACTGCCACCCTTCGAGGACCCAAAGCAGCTGCCGAAACCTCAGCAACTTAATTTCCTTTTCTTTACCGATGAACCACCGTTGGATGACGACGGACCCGACGCAGAATCCGAAGACGAGGGGGATGAAGCAGATGATGTTACTGATGGAGAAGGGCTAGAAGCCAAGAAGCCAGCAGAGGAGTAGTGGGCGACCAGTAGCTCTTGCGCTTCGTCAAGGGCAGCGGTACTAATATCACAGCCGATTACCTCTGGTTGCCCGCCTTGGCGCAGTGCATAAGTAAGTGCTGTACCACTGCCACAGAACGGATCCAGCAGCACACCGTTGGAGGGCAACGTTGCCCGGATCGGGATGCGGACCAGTTCCTCAGGAAAGACGGCGATGTGTTTCTTGAAAGTCGGCGCGTTGCGAATAGACCAGACCGACGATGGCGACTTCGTTTCCTGCTCACCTTGTGAGGGGACCGCGACAGCCTGATGATTGTAGTAATAGCGGCGCTGCAGCACGAAGTGAAACATATACTCGTGAGATGCGGCACACCGATCTTCGGCGGGGTCAGGTGTGGGATTTACTTTGTGCCAGACGTTGTCGTTGCGAACCGTCCAGCCATCATCCTGCATCGCAATTGCGAAACGATGCGGAATCAACAAGAGCTGCTTCGGTGTACAGAGCGGGCGCGGGCCGGTTTGGTCCTGGGGACGGAGGAAACGCCGATGCTTCTGCTTAGCGTCTGAGCCATGCGGGCGCCCCTTCCCGCTCCAATAAGTATCTCCTAGATTGACCCATAAGCTCCCGGTCGGCTTAAGTACACGTCGCGCCTTGCGAAGTATCTCGACCAAACGATCAACATATTGTTGGGGGTGGGCTTCGAGTCCCAATTGTTCCGGCACGCCATAGTCACGCTGCCCATAGTAAGGTGGAGAAGTTACAATGCAGTCCACGCTGGCATCTGGCAGCGAGGCCATAATTATGCTGGCGTCGCCACAATATAGTGTTGCACCGTGAAGACTAAAATAAGGTGTCACTTGAAATAGTCTCGTAAATATGGGGGTCTCCAGTCACCAGCTTGGGGCACGCGGCAGAACCACTTAGGAGGCCACATCTGGCGAGACGAGATTCTCCCAGCGCACCTGGCACAAAGTATAACAGCATTTGCCTTTCTTTGCAACGAACTAGAGCCTAAAACCGTCATATCAGAAGCGATCCGGCAGATGAGAAGGCCCCAGTCACAGGATCTGGTCATTCGCCACATAGCAGTGCATGACACTCCTTCTAGCGATTCATAACTGGAATCGGGCGGGTCTCTCTGAGGCTCGCCCTTTTTGTTGACACTGGCCGGGCCGGGGTGCTATAGTGGGCTTTAGTACACTTGAATAACGGAGGTGCGTAAACGTGGCACGAATGAAAGCTGCTCCAACTCAGCAGGACACTCGCGCGCTAGAGCAGGAGGAGAAGCGACAGCGGCAACTTATCGAGAACCAGGCCGCTATCAAGCTGATGCAAGAGTGGCTTGCGAATGACGACCCAGAGGATCAAAAAGAGCAGCGGGAGACATGGGAGCATCTCCGCTGCGCCAGAATTAGCAGTGCCCCAGACTGACGGCAAGGTAATAGCCTTTCCGGTTCTAGGTGGGCTGCATCATTACTACCGCAGGGCAGCATAGCCGATTCGTGTGCTGTTTTCTGGCCTCAAAACCGGCGGACAGGGCAAGTAGCCGGCACAAGGCTTGTGGGATAGAATTGCAACCACCGCGCACCCTCTATGGTGTGCGATGGCCGCAACTACTGTGATGGGAGGAGCCGTGGCTAACCACATTCGGGTGACGCTGGAAATCGGACCGAAGGGCAAGAAGATGGTGGCGGTGGCACCGGACTGGCCCGGTCTCGCGCGCGGGGCAACCACCGAGGAGGCTGCGATCGAACGCTTACTCGCCTACGTTCCACGTTATGCACTCGTGGCGAAGCTGGCTGGGATGGAGGCCGCGTTTGCGACCAGCACCGTCGTCGACGTAGTCGAGCACTATCCTGGCACGGGATCGACCGACTTCTGGGGTATCTCGTTCGCGTTTTCGAGTATTGACCAGCAAGCCTTGTCGGGCGAAGCATTGGAGCGTCAACTGACGCTGATGCGGGCGTGCTGGACGTTTTTCGACGATGTGCGTTCGTGCGTGTCGGCTGAGATGCAGCGGGGTCCGCGCGGCGGAGGGCGAGATCGGGACCGGATCGTTCGTCATACCGTTTTCACGGAGCAGGACTGGGCGAAGAAGCTCGGTGTGCTCACGCCTCAGGACGCGATGCTGACCGACGAGGGATTGAACGCCTATCGCGACGCCTATTGCAACGCAATTCGGGCGTTGCATTCCCAGAGCAAAATGGCCCGCACTTGGCCGCTCCGATACCTGATTCGGCACACCGCCTTTCACACGCTCGATCACGCCTGGGAAATGGAAGACAAGGATCTGACTGCCAAACGAGCGTGAGGCCGAGCGCAAGTTCTTCTCATGATAGGGCTCTCGACTTGCACGATATTTACTGTTCGCCTCTCAGGAATCGGATACGAATAAGAGGTCAATGTCATTCTGAATGAAGCGAGGAATCTGTTGGGGAGACCTGATTATTTGGACTGTAGCTAACGCAGCAGCCATAGCAACACTGTCTTACCTTCTCAGCGGAGTGGTTGGGATCTACCTAACCTGGATCTTTATTGGGTCGGTCGCGTGGCAAGGCTTTGCTATAATCCTGGTAGGAACGATCTGCGGTATACTTGCCGGCAGTGTGGCTGCATTTGGTCAGTACCTTGCTCTGTTCCGTCGGGTAGCATGGCGACGTCAATGGGTAGTCGCGACGATAACAGGCTGGGCCGTTGGTGGCAGTATTGGGTGGCTTATAGGCTGGACTTGGCTTGCCGGCCGTATCATCTATGATATAGCCGAATTCACATACTTCGGGTGGATCGCAGTCGCTCTGGCCATTGGCATAAGCCAATGCCTAGTTCTGCGGCGTCATGGGGCTAGGGCTGGATTGTGGGTTGTAACGACGATCATGGGCTGGGGACTAGGTGTTATAGCATTTTCGGGTGTATCGGCATACATACTTCTGATCCCTCCTGGCGACAGCTATGCGAGCAATCCTTGGCTGACTTGGATTTTGATTGGATGCGTCGCAGGTGTTGTCACAGGCGTGACTATGCTTAAGCTGGTACGTCAGTGATTATCAAGTTTCTAGTAGAAGAGACGCTAAACGGGGGCAGCCCGCCCTACATCAGCTACTACATGTTCGGCGGCAAGATGGTGGGAGTGCGGCGCGCCAACCAGACGAGCGGAGGCAACTGCCAGTACCGCCTGGTGGGCGACCACCTCGGCGGCACGGCGCTGCTGGTGGACACCACCGCCAACCCCGGCCCGCTAGTCGTGCAACGCCAGTACTACAAGCCGTAAGCTCACCCAAAATATCCGTCGAAAGACCGATGCCATATCCGTCGAAAGACCGATGCATCCACCGAACGTTTGTGCTATAATTCGTCCCAAGCACCTTTACAACCCAGCGTAAGACATGGCCTCTCTCACTGGCCACCGACTACTCCCTACCACCTACCGCCTACTGATAATGAAGCCCGAATTATCCGCCCACGCCAGGCACGAAAGCTGATAATTTTGCCCCGCCCGTGCCTAGAATCTCGTCTTTCTCATCATCATCAGATCGCAGGCACGGATCATCAGAATGCGGCAGCCGCTCCCCCTCGGTAGCCACCGGCGCACGATCCTGTTGACACGGATGAGGCCAGGATGCTATAGTGGGCTGTACTACCACAAAGAATGGGTGTGCCGGAGCACGGCACTATGAAGGCTGGGCAAACCCGGCAAAGAGCAACATGAACGACAAGACTATCGAGAAAGTGCAACAACCCACCGCCGAGAATCTGGTGGAAGAACCCATTCCCCTGCTCGTCCAAGAGGCCGATGGCTTCGCGGTGCCCGTGGAGGAGGCCGAGGCCCCGTCGGGGGCTGCCCCTCTCGCTCCCGTGGAGTTGATCCGCCTGCCGACGCGCCACAACGCGAAGCTGCAAACGGTCATCGCGCGGGTCAACGCCGACGAGGATCTCCACGCCATCTGGCGCTGCCAGAACGTGACCGCAGTGGACCGCCTCGGCATGAGCGACCACGGCCCCGTCCACATGCAGATCGTCGCCAACATCGCCCTACGCCTGCTCCGTCTGCTCTTCTCGCGCGGCCTTACCCCGAACATCGTCACCGACCACGGCCTCGACAACGAAGACGCCGAGCTAGTCGTCGTCCTCGGCGCGCTCCTCCACGACACCGGCATGTCGATCCACCGCGCGAACCACGAGGAGATGAGCCTCTTCGTCGCCCTCCCCAAGCTACAAGAACTCTTGGCCGACCTCTACTCTCCCGCCGCCAAGCGCGTCGTGATCTCAGAGGTCTTGCACGCGATCATCACCCACCGCAGCGGCGGCAAGCCTCTGACCCTCGAAGCCGGCGTAGTCCGCCTGGCCGACGCGCTCGACATGGCGCAGGGCCGGGCGCGCATCCCGTTCGAGGCCGGTCAGGTCAACATCCACTCGGTCTCTGCCGCTGCGATCGACAGCGTCGTGATAGCCAAAGGCGACAGCAAGCCGATCCGCGTCGTCATACATATGAACAACTCGGCCGGCATCTTCCAGCTTGACGACCTGCTCAAGGACAAGCTGCGCGGCTCCGGCCTCGAAACATACGTCGAGGTGGCCGCTGAAATCGAGGGCGACCACGAAAAGCGGCTTGTGCAGGCGTTCGAGATCTAGCCCACCTGCGCCGGCGTACCGAGGCGGTCGGTATACTTCTTGAGCACGTCGTCCAGCGCCTCCCGGAGTACGCTCGCCTCGTTGCGCTTCACCGACTTCGCCAGCTGTGCCAGCCGCTCCAGCTGGGTCGCGGTGTAGTGGCTGGTCTTGGTGATCATCCGGCTGTCGGCCAACGGCAGCGAGATCTTGTTCCGCCCGGTCACTTTGGCGGTGTAGAGCGCCTGGTCGGCCTCTCGCATCAACTCCACCTCGCTGCCGCCGTTCGCCGGGTAAGCCGCCAGCCCGACGGAGCACGTCAGCTTGACCTCCGGCCACTCCTCCCAGTGGAGCGCCGCGATCCGCCGCCGTACCTCCTCCATCAGCGTGAAGGCGTCGTCGAGGCGCGTGTCCAGCAGCGCGACCGCGAACTCGTCGCCGCCATACCGCGAGATCACCGCGGTCTCGGGCAGCGCCTCGCGGAGCACGCGAGCCGTCCCTTCGAGTATCGCGTCACCGCATTCATGACCATACTCGCTGTTCCTGTCGGCGAAGTTGTCGAGATCGAGCAGCACCAGGCTCAACAGGTCGCCGCTCGCCGCAGCCCCTGTCAGTTGCTGGGCCAGCAAGTGCCGAAAGTACGCAGCCGTCACCAGGCCGGTGAGCGCGTCTGTTGTCGGCAGCTCGAATGTTCGCGGGTAATTCATAGCAATCCCTCCTTACATATGGCGGCTAACACACATATGTATCTTACTATAAATATGTATGCTTGTCAAGCCCCGCGCTCAGATTGACACCCCGCGCGTCCATGCCTTATAATTCCGGTTGGCGCGACCAGGCGCGCCGCGACCTTGGAGGCGATTTCATGCAGAATGGCCGGGTGGACCCGAAGAGCATACACGCGCTGACCGTGCAGGCTAGGCCCGGCAGGCAGGCGCTCGCCCTCGTCTGGGACTTCTGGAAGGCCTACGGCGAGAAGATCGCATTCTACCAGACGACTGTTATCCTGCTGGTGATCTACACGGTGATAGTCGGCCCGATCGCGCTGATCGGCAGGCTGACCGGCCACCACTTCCTGCCGCAACTCCCGGCGAGCGCGGCTACGCTTTGGCACCCGACATCTATGGGCCGCGCCGCCGACCTGGCCGAACTCAAAAAGCAGGGCTAGCATGAACGTACTCGGCATCTCCTGTTTCTACCACGACGCCGCCGCCTGCCTTGTGCAGGATGGAGTTGTCGTCGCCGCCGCAGAAGAAGAGCGGTTCACCCGCAAGAAGCACGACGCCGACCTGCCTCGCAACGCCATCGCCTATTGCCTGAAAGCCGGCGGCATCACGGCGGACCAGCTCGACGCGGTTGGCTTCTATGAGAAGCCGTTGCTCAAGTTCGAGCGGATCTTGCAGTCGGCGCTCGGCAACTTCCCCCAGTCCTGGCGGATGTTCACGCGGGCGATGCCGGTCTGGTTCCAGCAGAAGCTCTGGATACAGACCGAGATCGAGAGCGTCGTCGGCAAGAAGATACCGCTTTACTTCATCGAGCACCACCTGAGCCACGCCGCGAGCGCCTTCCTTGTCTCTCCCTTCTCCGAGGCCGGCATCCTCACCTTCGACGGCGTGGGCGAGTGGACGACGACCGCCTACGGCCACGGCAAAGGCACCGAGGTCGAGCTGACGAAGGAGATACGCTTCCCGCACTCACTGGGCCTGCTCTACAGCGCCTTCACCGCACACGCCGGCTTCGAGGTCAACGAGGGCGAGTACAAACTGATGGGCCTCGCAGCCTACGGTCAGCCGACGTACTACCAACAGGTGCGCGAGATCGTTGACCTGCGCGACGACGGGTCGTTCCAGCTCGATATGAGCTATTTCGCATACCATTACAGCCTACATTCCTTGAGCGACAAGTTCCTCCGGGTCTTCGGCCCGGTGCGCGCCGCCGAGTCGCCGATGGAGGACCGTTACGCGAATATCGCGTCCTCGATACAGAAGGTGACCGAGGAAGTGATGCTCACGGGAGCGCGTTATGTGCGGCAGACGACCGGCAGCGACTATCTCTGCATGGCCGGAGGCGTCGCGCTGAACTGCGTGGCGAACGGGCGCATCTTGCGCGAGGCCGGTTTCAAAGACATCTGGGTGCAGCCCGCCGCCGGAGATGCCGGCGGCTCGCTCGGCGTCGCGTCATACCTCTACCACAAGCTGTCGGGCGCGCCCCGCAACTACGTGATGCGTAACGCATATCTTGGCCCCGCCTACTCGAACGACGAGATCAAGTCGTTCCTGCATGGCGCGGGCGTCGCATACCAGGAGATGGGCGACGACGAACTGGTCGGAACGGTCGGTCGCCTGCTGGCCGAAAACAACGTGATCGGCTGGTTCCAGGGGCGGATGGAGTTCGGGCCGCGCGCGCTCGGCTCCCGCTCGATCCTGGCGAACGCCAGCCACCCCCAGATGAAGGACATCCTCAACGAGAAGATCAAGCACCGCGAGCAGTTCCGGCCCTTCGCGCCTGCGGTTCTGCTCGAGGAGACGCCGAACTACTTCGCGCTCGACGCCGCACACGAAAGCCCCTACATGCTGCTTGTGGCCGACGTGCATCCTCAGTACCGTGCGCTTCTCCCGGCCATCACCCACGTTGACGGTACAGCCCGCCTGCAAACCGTCACCGCCGAGGAGAACGGCCTCTACTACCGGGTGATCCGCGAGTTCTTCGGGCACACGGGCGTGCCGGTGATCGTCAACACATCGTTCAATGTGCGCGGTGAGCCTATCGTGAACACCCCGGCTGAAGCGTACAACTGCTTCAGCCATACCGACATGGACTATCTTGTGCTCGGCAACTGCCTTGTGTCGAACGCGGCGAAGAAGATCATCGCGGCATATCCGGGCCGCAAGGCAGCCCGTGCCAAAGAAGAAGTGATCGTTTAGCGGGAGGGGATTTATGCTGTCACGGCTTTCCGTATTGGGCAATCTGTTCGCGTTTATGGTGCAGGGCAACCGCAAGTTCTGGTTGCTGCCGCTCGTGATCGCGCTGCTCTTCGTGATCGTGGTCCTGGTGCTCGGCGCTGCGACGCCGCTCGCGCCGATCATTTACACGATGTTCTAGCCGATGAACGCTCCGAAGACACTCTCGCCGGGTGTGCGCTGGGCGCTGGTGATCGGGCTGTGGGTGGTGCTGCTCGCCCTGCTCACGCTCGCCCTCCGCAATTTCGGCTGGGTCGCAACCTGGGCATCCGGCCTGCTGTTGACCTGCCTCACGATATTCGGCGGCGTGATCGCCTTCTCACTGCTCGCCGCCGCGATACATCTCTCGGTGGACACCTTGCGAGGGCGGTATCCATACTAGCTCTCCCCAACGCCCCGTCGCCGAGCTGGGCCGCATCCTCCTGGTGCTCGCGGCGATGGCTGTTCCCCTGCTCATCGGCCAGCAGACCCCAGCAAGTATAACCAAGAACATCGGTGAGGGCGAGTTTCTTTACAACGCCACCGGCTTCTTCCCGCATGGCGAGCAGAGTCCAGAAGGGCCTTTCCGATGGAGCGGGCCGTCGGCGAACCTCGACCTGCCGCCTCTCGGCTACCCCCTGCGGGTGAGGCTGCGGGTGCAGGGGGCGCGACCGGAAGATCAGCCGCCTGCACAGTTTGGGGCGAGCGCCGGCGGGCAGAGCTTCGGCGTTCGCGAGCTGCCCCGCGCGCCGACCGAGGTCAACTACAACCTGCCCTTCGCCGCGATGTTGAGCGTCAACCCGCGCCTCGAGTTGACCTCCACAGTATTCCAACCGCCGACCGACCCGCGTGAGCTAGGCACGGCCTTCTTCCGCGTCGAAACCTACAACGACGTAAGCCCCTCCTGGCCCGCGCCCTGGCCTGCGACGGGCCTGCTCCTCGGCACCCTGCTCACCTACGTCGCAGCCCGCGCCCTCACCCACCGTACCCGCCCCGCCATCGCCCTGGCCGTCGCCATCGGCATCGCAGCCGGCCTCCTGAACGCCTTCGAGCGCCCCTGGCTGATCTTCTACGCCTGGTATCTCGTTGCCCCGCCCCCAGTCATCATGCTCCTCCTCCCGTGGCTCCGACCGGCGGTCGGTGGTCAGCCGTCAGTGGTCGGTGATCAGTGGTCAGTAATCGGAGCGCGGGAGCCAGCCTTCCCCGATGCCGAATCCGCACTCCGCACTCCGCACTCCGCAATCGAGGAGCCTGACGTCACCGACCGGCCCTGGCCGATCACGCTGTTCGTGACCGCCGCGGCGCTTGCGGTCCTGGCCTGGCACTTCATCTCTCCCCTGATCCCCAGCGGCATTGGCTTCTCCGACAACGCGACATGGGGCACGGCCTTCTACGCCGAGCTACCCCCGCCGTT
This sequence comes from Chloroflexia bacterium, assembly GCA_050998805.1. Lineage (GTDB taxonomy): Bacteria > Chloroflexota > Chloroflexia > QHBQ01 > JAICKM01 > JAICKM01. The sequence continues at coordinate 174,181 of JBPCPV010000018.1, forward strand.
ACAGGCCCTCGGCGTCATTGTGGTGGTCGTGGCTATCGCCTGGGCGCTGGTGAGCGGCCAGAGGTCAGCGGCCGACGGCTGGCGGTCCACGGACGGAGCCGTGTCTTACAGCAAGCAGCAATCAGCAGTCAGCCGCCAGCAGCCGGAAGCACGCGCCCCGCAATCCGCAATCCGCAATCCGCAATCCGCACTCGTACTGGGCGGCGTCGCCCTGTTCAGCCTCTTGCCGGCGCGGGTCTCACAGGGGGACAGCTTGGAGTTCGACCGGCGGATACCCCGTGGCGACCTATGGAGGGAGCGGGAGCTGCTCGACTGGTATCTGCACGCCCGGCTCTGGGCCGTGCTACAGGCATGGCTGCCGAAGCCGACGCAGGTCTATGCCCTGGTGTCTACGCTGGCCGGGGGAGCATATTTGGCGGGGGCGTGGCTGCTCGGGCGGGCCTTCGGGCGCGACAGGCGGGAGATCTGGCTGCTGATCGCTGCCCTGGTCGCCATCGGGAACATAGTCCTGTTTTTCGGCTATGTCGAGAGCTACTCATTGCTCGCGGCCGGCAGCCTGTTCGTGATCTGGGCCTGCCGGCAGTACACCGACGGGCGGATACGCTTCGGCGCGGTCGGCGCGATAGCCACCGTAACCGCGCTCCTCCACGGCTCGGCGCTCTGGTGGGGGCCGATGGTGCTGGCGGCCTGGCTGCTTCGGGCGCGGGCGCTGCCGGAGGCGACACGTTGGAAGACCGCGCGGCGCGAGGGCCTGGAAGGCGTGGGGGTCGGGCTGGCTATGCTGGTACTCATGTTCAGCGTCATGCTGATCGAGCGGTACGACTACACCCGGCTGCAAATAGGGCTGGCGACGCTCGGCGGGGGCGACAGCAACACATTGATGCAGCTTGTGGCAACGCAGACGCGCTTCGAGCACTACACCTTCTTCACCTGGGCGCACCTCGGCGCGGTGGTCCAAGAGCAACTGCTGACTGCACCACTCGCGCTGCTTACTGTGCTGGCGGTGCTGGCGGCGGCATGGCAGGGGGTACGGCGGCTGGCGGGCGCGGCGCCGGGACTGATTACGCTCGCGGTGGGTGCAGCGAGCGTCTTCTTCTACAGCATCAGTTGGAACGCCGACCTCGGCTCGCGCAGCGACTGGGATCTGCTCTCGCTGCCCGCGCTGCCTATGAGCCTGCTCGCCGTCTACCTGCTGATCCACCTGCCGCCGGGACGGGCGCGCCGTCTCGCGCTGACCGCCTACCTCAGCATGTCGGCTGTCCATGCGGCGGCCTGGGTGCTGCTCCACGCGCTCGGCCTGCCTTTCCCATTGTCGCCTCTCAGCTAGGGTCCGGTCACCGCCAGATAGACTATCTTGCTCACCTGCCCACGCGTCGCCGGCGTGTTCGGCCTGAACGTACCGTCAGAGTAGCCGGAGATGATACCGTGCGCGTAGGCGGTCTCGATCACCTGGTAGAAGGTCGAGCCGATCGGCACATCGCTGAAATGCGCCGTGCTGGGGTTGAGCAGCGGCCAGCCACGTGCAAGCACGACGATCTTGGCGATCTGTCCCCGCGTGACGTTGTTGTAGGGGGCGAACGTGCCGTCAGAGTAGCCGGAGATGATACCGTGCGCGTAGGCGGTCTCGATCACCTGGTAGAACGGGTGAGCGGGTGGCACGTCGCTGAAATGCGGCGTGGCAGGGTCGAGCAGCGGCCAGCCCTGAGCCAGTACTACGACCTTGCATAGCTGGGCGCGGGTCATGTTCGCGTAGGGCCGGAATGTGCCGTCCGAGTAGCCGCTAACCACGTTGCGGCAGGCCAGGTACTCGACCGGCGTGTAGAAGTAATCGCTTGGATGCACGTCGCTGAACGTGCCGCCGCAGACTGTCGGCGTCGCCGTCGCGGGGAGCGGGGTGAACGTCGGAGTGGCAGGGAGCGGGGTGAAGGTCGGCGCGCCGCCCAGCGGAGTAGCTGTGGGCGTCGGCAACACACCGCCGCAGGCCGCAGCGTCCACAGTCGGCAAGGCGATGCCGTTGAAGCCGCCGGTGATCAACAGCAGGTGGCTGTTGGTGACGTAGCTCGCTGCGAGGGTGCGGCGGGCCACGGAGAGCGGCGCGCCGACGGTCCAGGCGTTCGCCACGGGGTCGAAGCGTTCGGTTGTCGCAACTGGGCTGTAGAATCCGCCTCCGTAGACATAGACGTAGCCGCCGCACGGCTGGCCGGAGTCAAGCCCTATTGCTGCCGTACCCCCTGCCGCGACCGGCAGCGAGGGCGCGCTAGTCCAGGAGTTGCCGGCGGGGTCATAGACCTCGACCGTGGCGATGTCGTTCGCCCCTACGTTCAGACCGCCGATCGCGTAGATCCGCCCGTCGAGCGCAGCGGCAGCCAGGAAGGAGCGCGCCGTCGGCATGTCGGCCTTGCGTGCCCAGCGGCTACCTGGGGCGAGAGCCGGGTCGAACTCATAGACAGTGTGGGTGACCGTGATACCGTCGGAGCCGCCGATGACATACATCTTGCCGCCGACTGCGGCCACAGCAGCGCCGTACCGTGGGGCCGGCAGCGGATCGCTCGTCAGGATCGCCGCGCCGTCGGTCGCAGGTCGGTAGGTCTGCACAATGTTTGTCGCGCCGGTGCCGTCGAAGCCGCCGGGCAGGTAGATCACGTCTCCGAGGACAGCCGCGCCGACGTTGCTCACGCCCTGGAGTAAGGTCCGCCGCGCCGTCCAGCTATCGGCCCGCGAGTCGTATTCGAGGATCGGCAGATTCAGCCCGCCGTCTGTACCCGCACCGCCGAGGATGTATGCCCTGCCGTTGAGCGGGAAGTCCACCTGGGCATGGCGGGCACGGGCCGCCGGCAGATTCTGGCGTGTCACTACATTGCCCGCGAAGCCGGTGAAGGCCGCCGTGCCGAAGATGGTACAGGTACTCGACAACTGCGCCGTCGCAGTGACGGCCACGGTGTCCGACTCGCCGGGTTGGGCGTTCTGCGGGATCGTGAGGCTGACGGTCACGGCAACTCCGGCGGCGGGAGGCAGCGGCCCTGTATTGGCCGGCACCACGCTCGACTGCCAGACGCTGCCGGTAGTGAGTGTGAAGCCGGTGGTCGCCCCGGTGAGGTTATAGAGGGTGGTCGAATAGGTCAACGTCGCCCCTTCGGAGCCATTTTTGCTGCCGGAGGCGGGGATGAACTCAGCGCCGGGTAGCGTGGTCAGATGCACACGCTCGCTTACCGGGTAATTCTGATCGGTGGATGCCACAAGCAGCGTCGTCACATCGCTGGTGCCCCCCGGAGCGCCCGCCGGTATGTTTACCGTGACGGTGAAGGGCACGCTCGCCCCCGCCGGGATCGGCCCGGTGTTCGTCGGCGTGACGACCGAATGATAGGCCGGGTTGCTGTCGCTGAGGGTGAGCGTATAGACGGTGGACACGGCATTCGGGTTAATGATCTGGCCGGTGTAATTGACGCCGGCACAGGCGGTATTGGCGGCGCTCTGGTCGCCGGGCGTGACTAGGGCTAGGAAGCGCACCGCCGTGCCCTGGGTGAGGGCGGGTTCGTCGTTGCTGTAATCGAGGCCGATGTTCTGGGCGATGTTCTGTATGCCGACCGTCGCGCTCGCCCCTCCGCCGAGACTGCCCGACAGGGAGGCATACTCGAAGTCGATCTGGTTGCTGTTTTCGTGGAAGATAACCTCGAAGGTGGCGTGGCTGTTCAAGTCGTTATAGAAGTCGGCGTTGCGCCACTCGACGATATAGCTGCGAGTAGGGGCGATGCCGAGAACGTCCGTATAGATCCCGCTGAGAGTGTCTGTGAGGATCAGGTCGTCCCAAAAGGGTGCTATTGTGCCGGGCGGAGCCATGTTGTTCGGCAGTGAGGTGTTGTTATAGCAGGTGTGCGTGTTGCAGAAGGTCGGCGCGGTGTAGAGCAGGCCGTTGTCGTCTATAGTCAGGTTGGGCACAGCCTGGCCGTAGACGGTCACCGAGAACGGTAAGCTGACGGTCTGGGTCAGGTCGTCACCGTTGAGCGCGGGCAGGTTATGTGTCGCGGCGACATAGCCGAAAGGAGGGCCGCCCGGCTCGTTGCTGTCGCTGACGACATAGCCATAGGCATCGGGGCCGACGCTACGCAACGGCGCGTCGGTCGCGTTTCGGAGTGCGGAGTGCGGAGTGCGGAGTGCGGATTGGCCGGTGGGCGTTGCGGGCGCGGGTTTGCTCGCCGCCTGTAGGGGGCCCGGAGTGGCCGACAAGACCGCATTGCCTGCGAATAGCACGATGCAGGCAAGAATGAGGGCGGGAAATAGTCTGTACGCCAATTTTCGCTGATCAGGCACCTTTAGGCTCCTTGACTAGATTTCGCAGCGCCATACGCGCAACGCCATACGTCGCTGCGCCGAAAGCAGAAAGTGCTGAGTGAAGAGTGCCTAACATTCTCACTCAGTACTTCCAACGTTCTACTCAGTTTACCAAACTGGGGCGGAAGGCGCAAGGGCGCGCCTACTCTAGAAGGTTTCGCCGGTGTTCGAGCCTCGCCCGATGTCGCTGTTCGGGCTGATGTCGCGGGCGGGTCCGCTGTCGAAGCCGCCGGACGCGCTCGTGGGGGCTACTGAGCCTGGGCCGATGCCGCCGGACGGAACACTGCCGCCCGTCGAGCTGCCCCAGCCGCCGGTGCCTCCGACCATGCCGGGTGTTGTGCCTTGCTCTTCCTCGATGGGGCTAGCGGGCGCAGTAACCTGCTCGCCGGCAGCCATGGTGCCTTGCTCTTCCTCGATAGGACCAGCAGGTGCAGCCGCCTGCTCGCCGGTAGTCGCCTCCGCCGCCTCGGCGGTATCGCTGTAGTCACGGTAGCCGGCCGCTTCGTCTGTGTAGAGCGACGGGCCGGTAATGCCGGACGTGTCCTCGCCGGTAGTGTCCACGCCCGGGGTTGTGCCGGGTGTCGGTGTCGCTGACGAGACGCCGCTGCCGGGCGCGCCGGTCGCAGGTTGGTCGGCAGCATCCGGGTCGTGGTGGGAGCCGGAGACAGCCACCGGCGTCTCGGTGCCCGACGTGCTGTCAGGCGGTGGGACGCCATGACCGGCGTTGTACTCGCCACTGCGGGCGCTCAGGTCCTCACGTTCCATGCCCTGCTCTGTCGGCAGGCTTTCGTCGGGGTTGCCTTCCACGTCGGAGGCCGAACTCACAGGCTCCGGAGCGTTGCCTTCCACGTCGGAGGCCGAACTCACAGGCTCGGGGGCATCGGCACCCATACTGCCGCTGCGGCTCGAGCCGCCCATCGAACCGACAGTCGTGCCTCCGGTCGCATATCCGCCGCCCCCTTCGTGCCCCCCGGCCATAGCGCCGGAACGGGAGATCGGTGCAGCGTCTTGGGAGGGCACAGCATTCGCGCCGGCATCCGTCGCGCCGGATGTGGCGAGGCCGGCGCGGGCACCGCTCGGCCCAGATGCGCCCGTATTGCCCGCGCCCATGTTCTCGCTGGTCGCGCCCTTCACGTTTCCCGAAGAGGCGGCGGTTCTCTCGGAGGCCAACACGGACGCGGTTGCCCGATCAGTGTCGTTCTCGGCGAGGCTCTTGAACCGCTCGAGGTCATCTTCCAGGCTCCGTGACATCTCGCGCGTCACCGTATCAAGCAGGCCCTCGAACCAACTCGGGTGGTACTCGATCACGACCTGCATCAGCGTGATTGTACCCTGGTCGGCGAGAGTGACCGCGCCAGCGTTCTCCGCCCCGCTCGTCGAGCGCCATGTGACGGTGCGGTTCGGCACCCTCCCGACGACCTTAGAGTCCCACTCAACGGTGCGCGGCCCCATCTTCGCCTTCCAATGGTACGCATCTTCGCCGGTTTTCGTGACCGACTCGACATGCTCCATAAAGCGCGGGAACCGCTCGAAATCCGTCCAAAGTTCATAGACCCGGTCCACCGGGGCATTTACCACCAGTTCTTTTTCGACACGCATCTGGAACCTCCTTACCCTAATGGGCAACTACTCTTACCCCGGAGCCAGCTGCTTAGAAACTGCCCAGTACAGGCGCGCAGCAGAGTTCCGGTGCCTTCCGTCTAAGCAAGAACTGTGCCTGTTTGCCGGACATGGTTACCTCGATCTCCACCAAGCGTGGAAGGCGACCAGCGAGTTCACCACCAGGTCCGCATCCGGCGGGTTGAGCGGGGGGGCTAGATATGACCAGCCGGGCTGGAGAGCGACGACGAACATGCGCGCTTCCCGCGCTGCCTCCAAGCCGCGCGGCGAGTCCTCGATCACTAGGCAGCCGGAGGGCTGCACACCAAGCATTAAAGCTGCTCGGAGGAAGACTTCCGGTGCCGGCTTGGGCCGGAGGAGCATCTCGCCGCCGACCAGCGCACGGAAGTAAGACCGCACACCGATCCGGTCGAGGCTCGTCTCGACCCAGCGCATCGGAGAGGAGGAGGCAACGGCCATCGGGATGCCATCCTGCCGCAAGTCTTCGAGCAGAGCCTGCAGGCCGGGCATCGGCGCGCCGCACTCGCTAATTACCGCACAAACCGCATCGCCGTATCGGGCTACCCAGTCGGCCAGGTCGCCCGGCAGCGCCCGGCGTGAGATAACAGCGCGCCAGGCATTTTCCGAGCTGTCGCCGATGTAGTCGCTGAACTCGGCGTCCTCGACAGAGTAGCCGTAGGACGCAAGCACGGCGTTCATCGCGGCGTGGTGCAACGGCTCGCTGTCGAGCAGCACGCCGTCCATATCGAAGATCACGGCGCGGATGTCGGGAAAACCTGCCATGCCTACATGATACACCGAACCGAGCCGCCGCGACAAGCGCCGCATCCGGTTGACAACCTGCTCGGAATGTAGTATGATTTAGTCAGCAACGAAACTGGTCTATCTAAGCACCAGAAGTACCAGAGTAGGAGAGTCATAATGGCTACTGATATGAGAACCGAAACGCTAACCGATATCCTGACACAGACCGAGCCGGAATTGGTGACCATGAGCGAAGGTGCCGTGTCCCAGCTCGGCGCGCTGCTCTCGCAGCAGGAAAACCCCGAGATGGCGCTGCGGGTCTTCGTCTATCCTGGCGGCTGCTCCGGCATGTCCTACGGCATGGCTTTCGAGGAGGAGTTCGGCGACGACGACATGATCTTCACCCAAAACGGGCTACGGCTCGTCGTGGACGAGGCAAGCGCCCATTACCTGAAGGGCGCGCAGATCGACTACGAAGATAGCCTGATGGGCGGCGGCTTCCGCATCTTCAACCCGAACGCCGTTCGCTCCTGCGGCTGCGGCCACTCGTTCGACACCGGTGAGGACGCCAGCCAGGCGCATGCGTGCGGCTGCGGCCATTAGCGAGTGGCTAGTGGTTAATGGCTAGTCGTCAGTTGGCTGTGTCCGGCTATCTTTGTCGGATGCCGGGCGCTGACACGGAAACGGACAAGTAACGAGAGGGGTGTGCCGGTGGGCACGCCCTTTTCGCTGCCCCATGACCTCCCCAAACCTCAACCCCTGGCGAGTAGTCATGCTCACGGCCTTCGGGGTCTATGCATTTGTCTACCCATTCGGCATCGGCCTCCTCGCCGCAGGATTACTGCCCCGGGAAGCCTCCTGGGTCGGTGGAGCGATGCTGGGCGCACAGGGGCTGGCCCTGGCCGCCTGGATGGGCCTCAACTGGGGGCCACGCAGGGGCATCGCGGCTGCGGCGGTGCTGGGAGCAGGGGGCTGGCTGGTCGAGGCTGTCGGGGTGACTACCGGCGTGCCGTTCGGTGCCTATCGCTACACCAACGCCCTCGGCCCGTGGCTCGGCCCGGTGCCCGCCGCCATACCGTTTGCCTGGATCGCCGGGGTCGGCGCTGCCGTCTGGACGGCCCGCCGGTTGCTGAGGCGCCGGGTGGCCGGTCTGTCGGCGGCAGTGCTGCTCGGCGCAACTCTGGCGACTTTGCAGGACGCTGTGCTCGAGCCGACGGTGACACAGGTGCAGGGCTACTGGCGGTGGCTTGACCCGGCGGGGTCCATAGGCGGCGCTCTGTCTTACGGCGTGCCGGCAGTAAACTTCGCGGGCTGGTTCGGAGCCGCCCTCCTTCTCGGCGGGGCCATGTCGCTACTCTTGAGGCCGATCCCCGACCGCCTGCATTACGGATGGCTTCCTCCTGTGTTATACTGCATGGGCCTGTTCATGTTCGGGATACTGGATGCCGCCTGGGGCTTCACTGCCCCCGCAGCTCTCGCCACGCTTCTGCTTGCGGGTTTCGCGTTCTGTTGGAGACTGCGTTGATGCATCTACGGGATATGTCGAAACTTTCGTCGGCGCTCGCCACCCTGCTGCTCGCAACAGCCTGCCTCGGCACGCCGACCGACACGCCGATACCCACACCGTCGTCTGCAGCTACTATCAGCCCATCATCTTCTACACCGTCGCCGACCGACACACCACCTCCGACTGTGCCGCCCACCATGCCGCCGACTATTCCTCAGCCTTCTGCGACCCCTGCCCCAACCCAGCCGCCGACGCCGGCGACAAACAACCCGTTGCTGCGGGCTTCCCTGGCGGCGATGAGCATGGTTCGGAGCTACCACTACACCGACACCTTCTCGGTGGTCGACAACGGCCACCAATTCGATTCGGTGGGCGAGGGCGATTATGTACAGCCCGGCGGCCTTTTCTGGTCGAGCGCGGTTGACGGCATCAGGACGACTGCCGTGCTGACCGGCGAGCAATACTACGTCTCGGTGGGCAATACGGCCTGGACGAGCCTGCCGGGCGGCGGCGTGGAGCGCGCCCGCCAGACCGTCTGGACGGTGCTCAGGCAGGCGAGAAACGTCGTCGAGGTGGGCCGCGACCCGCCGACCGACCCCGACCCGACTATACAGCTCACGTTCACGCTCCCGCTCAATATCCTGCCGCTCGAAACCCACCCCTGGACCCTGGCAGAGGGCGAGGTCTGGATCGGCGCAGGCGACCTGCGGATACGGGCCTTTAAGCTCTTCGCCCAGGAACCGCTTTATGAAACGACCGAGCGGTTCTTCTTTTCCAAGTTCAATGCGGCACCGGTGCAGATAACCGTGCCCCCGCCGACGCGGCAGCCTGAGCCGACGGCTACCGATGGTAGGGAGATGGAGAGAGATGCGTATCTACATTTCGATTGACATGGAAGGTGTCGCCGGCGTCACCCACCCCTCGCAGATCGAGATCGGGCGATACGATTACGAGCAGGCCCGCCGCTGGATGACCGGCGAGGCGAACGCCGCCATCCGTGGAGCGTTCGCGGGCGGCGCGCGGGAGGTCGTGGTCAACGACGCGCACATGACGATGCGTAACTTGCTGTTCGCCGAGCTTGACCCGCGCGCCGAGGTCGTCACCGGCTCGCCGAAGCCACGGGGCATGACCGAGGGGATAGACCTCGGCTTCGACGGCGCGTTCTTCATCGGCTACCACTCGGCTGCGGGCCGGCCCGGCGTGCTGAACCACTCGTACAACCACGAGGTAGTGACTGATATACGGCTGAACGGCGAGCCTGCCGGCGAGCTAGAGGTCAACGCCGCGCTGGCCGGACAGTTCGGGGTTCCGGTGGTCCTGGTCACCGGCGACAACGCGCTTTGCTCAACGGCGGAAAAGTACCTGCCGGGTGTGGAGACGGTGCCGGTGAAGCAAGCCATAACCCGCTATGCCGCGCGCAGCATGGCACCGGCCGCAGCTCAGGAGAAGATCGAGCAGGCCGCCGTTCGGGCCGTCGAGCGGCTCGCGCGGGGCGAGTTCAAGCCCGTCGCTATACCGTCCCCGGTGAGGATCGAGATCGTCTTCACCTATACCGCGATGGCCGATATGGCGCTGATGATACCGGGTGTCGAGCAGCACGGCCCGCTCTCTGTCGGCTTCAGCCAGCCCGACATGGAACGCGCCTATTCGCTGATGCGCGCGCTGATCGCCCTCGGCAGCACCGTGCTGCCCCGCTAGCCCTTCACGCCGCCGAGGGTCAGCCCGCTGACGATATACCTTTGCAGGAACAGGTAGACGACCGACACAGGCAGGGCCACCAGCAGAGCCATCGCCGAGAAGTCGGACCAGGGAACCGAAGTGTACTGCCCCGTCATACCGTTCAGCACCATGCCGAGCGTGAAGTCCTTCGGGTCCTCGAGGAACTGCCAGGAAAGCGCGAACTCGGTCCAGCCGGTGAGAAAGCCGAAGAAGGCCGTTACAGCAAGGGCGGGGGTCGTCAGAGGGAGTATGATGCGTGTGAAAACCTGGTTGCGGCTCGCCCCGTCGATCAGTGCAGCCTCCTCAAGTTCTTTGGGGATCGTGTCAATGTAGCCTTTGAGATTCCAGATGGCGAATGGCAGGCCGCCCGAAATCAGCGCGAGGCCCACTCCCCAGAGCGAATTGCGGAGGTTGAAGTCGCCGAGCTTCACCCCGTTCAGCATCACGTAGAGAGGCGCTATCGTCGCCACGCTCGGAAGCATCAGCACACCGAGGATGCCGAGCATCAGCGTTTCGCGGCCCATGAACCGGAAGCGCGAAAAAGCATAGGCCGCGCTCACCCCTATCAGCACCGAGAAGAACGATGTGCCCGCCGCCAGCTTAAAGCTGTTGGAGGCCAGCTCCGGGAAGGATACCGAGTTCCTCGTCGGCTGCTTGAGTACCCGCGCGTATGCGTCAAGCGTCGCTCCCGACGGTATGATCTCTTTCGGGTGGGCAACGTCGGCAGGGTTGATCGATATGCCAACCACCCAGAGTATTGGGAAGAGCACGGTGAAGGCGATGAAGAGGCAGATCGCCTGTAGCAGTAGTTGCCTGCCCAGGGGCAGCTTATTGCCGGATGAGACCTCCGTCCTGACATGCTCGGCTGCCAGGGGAACTGCGGCTGTTGTCGTTTGCGCGGGCGCTACCATAGGTCATACCTCTCAGGTGTTATTTCACGCATCATAGCTCGCGGTCGCTTTCGCGGCTTTGTTCACGATCAGAGAAAGCCCCAACAATATGAAGAACTCAAAGACCGCGAAGGCGGCAGCCGTCCCGAATAGGTGCTGCTCGTTCACCAAGCGATATGCCTCGGTCACCAGCAGTTCAGTTCTCCCGAACGGCCCTCCCCCCGACAGGAAGTAGGACAGGTAGAAGAGGTTGAAGGTAGTGATGAAGCCAAGGATCGCGAACGGCAGCATGGCCGGGCGAAGCAGAGGCACCGTGATGCGGAAGAACTGCTGCATCCCGCTCGCGCCGTCAATCGTCGCCGCCTCGTATAGCTCTTTCGGGATGCTCTGCAATGCTCCGGTCGCCACGACCGAGTTCAGCGGCCAGCCGAGCCAGCTGTTTGCGATCAGCATGGCGAAATAGGCCAGAGGCAGCAGCGGCAACGCCGGAAACGGATCTTTCGCGTACTGCTCGAGCCAGGGGATGTCGAACGCGGTCGGCGGGATATTGAACAGCGCGCCAAAATGGCGCAATAGCTCGTTGATCGGCCCCGACTGAGTATCGAACAGATTGCGCCAGACCGTAGCGATGATCAGGGCCGGGATCACCACCGGCAGGATATAGATCGCCCGATAGACACGCTTGAAGAGCAGTCCCTCAGTGTTAAGCACAACGGCGATCAGCACGCCCAGCACCACATGGATTATCACGTTGCTGACCGCCCAGAATAAGTTGAACGACAGTATCCGCCAGAAGTCGAAGTTCGCTATCGTGCTCTGGAGATCGTTGTTTAAGATGCTCAGGTAGTTCGTGAAACCGACGTAATCCGGCGGCGTAGACCCTGCCCTCAGATTCACCAGTCCATAGTTGGTGAACGACATCCAGACCTCAAAGAGGAGCGGATAAAGGGTGATAATCCCGAGCATGACCAGCGCCGGCGTCAAATAGAAATAAGCCGCACGCTCGGTTCTGCGCCCTCGCTGGGGCGCGACCGATCTCCTCGGCAGATCAACAGCAGCCATCTTTTTGCTCCTGATGCTACAACCACTGTCATTCTGAGCGCAGCGAAGAATCTCGCCCCACTACCTACCGAACTGTCATTCTGAGCGCAGCGAAGAATCTCGGTGTAGGGGCGGGCCTGAGACCCGCCCCCATGCCCGAGATGCTACTTGCCGTTCGCCTTGTTCGCGGCGTCGTCGGCGGCCTGCACGGCTGCCTTCGGATCGGCACCTGCGTCCATGACCTTGTTCAGCGCATCGCCGAACGGACCCCAGAAGTTGTCGAGTTGCTTGATCTGCGGGCGGGGATATCCACCGGCGGCGGCGGTAGAGAAACCCTTGACGAGCGGGTCGCTGATCTTGATGGTCTTATCGGCGGGGACGTGCCCTGCCGTGTCCACCCATATCTGCTCGATAGCCGGGCTGGTCATGTAGAGCGCGAAGTTCACTGCCTGGTCGGCGTTCTTAGTGTTCGCATTCACGTACCAGCCGTCCACTCCAGTCATCGGCGTAGAGGGGCCTTTCGGTCCGGCCGGCATCGGGGCCACAGCGAGCTTGTCGCCGAGCGCCTTCTTATAGTCGCCGGTCAGCCAGGGTCCGTCAATCGTGGCGGCGATGTCGCCGTTCTTGAACGCCGCGCTGAGTTTGTCACCGTCCGTGAAGAACTGCGCTCCAGCAGCCTTCAGATCCTTGAGGTATTGCAGTGATGCGGCAACCTCGGCCCCAGCGATTGCCTTGCCGGTGTCGTCGAAGATTTTGCCCCCGAAGGCGTTGAAGTAGCCGAAGGTGTGATACGCGCTCTGGTTGAGGCCGATCTTGAGGCCGCCCTTGACCGCGGTCATCAGGTCGTCGGTAGTGGCCGGAGGGGTCTTTAGCTTGCTGGTGTCGTAGAACATGGCGACGGCCTTGAGCGACTCGGGCACTTCGTAGAGCTTGCCATCCACCTTGCTGCCGTTGACTGCTGTATCGAGGTCATTGCCGAGGTGCCCCGCCAGCTTGTCGTCGAGCGGCAGGAGCAGCTTCGCGCGGACTTCTTTGCCGAGGCTGTCGTTCGGCGCGATGTAGAGGTCGGGACCGCCGCCCGCCGCGGCTGCCGTCTCGAACTTGTTGAAGAGATCGGCGAACGGCACGTCGAGCTTGGTGATATTCGCACCCGGGTTGTCCTTAGCGAACTGCGCCATCGCCGCGTCGAAGGCATTGCTCTCGGCGCTGCCGTGGGAGGAGCCGTAGGACTCCCAGATCGTGAGCGGGCCGGTGACTTTCGCCATCCCCGTGCCCCCGGTAGTGCTGCCGCCGGTGCTCCCGCCAGATGCGGGTGTGTTCGTTGCCGTGCCCGTATCGCAGGCCGCGACCAGCATCGCCACCCCAGCGAGCGCGGAGAACCAGCCCAAATTAAATCGTTTCATAGAACCTTTCCTCCTAAATACATGCGTTCGGTTTCGTCACTCGGTCTTGGAGCCGGCCCTGGTCCCAAAGCGGAAATAGGCGCAGTCCACCACGCCTTCTCGTGCCAAGAGAATACCACACTCCAGCGAGTTCGTCAATAGCCTTCTTGAACGTTTTCGCCTACTCGCGGATAATATCCGTGGGGGTGGGACCGTATGGACGAGGGCGAGGCTATCGCGCGTCTGAAACAGGGCGACATCGGCGGGCTGGAGGCGCTGGTGGGGCGCTACCAGGTGCGCGCGCTGCGGACCGCCTATCTGATCGTCCGCGACGCCGCGACCGCAGAGGACATCGTGCAGTCGGCGTTCCTGCGGGTCTACCAGCGTGTCGCCCTCTTCGACCCGGCGCGGCCCTTCGGCCCCTGGTTCCTGCGGATCGTCGCAAACGACGCCCTCAAGGCAGCTTCCCGATGGGACCGCCTGACCCCATTCGACCCCTCTGCCGACGACGGCATCATGCAACCAGTCGGCTCCGGCCCCAACCTGGACGAGCTGATGGAGGGCGCGGAGACCCAAGCGGCGATTTGGGCTGCGCTCGGCGAACTCTCGGTGGAGCACCGGACCGCCCTAGTGCTACGCTACTACCTCGACCTCAGCGAAGCCGAAATGGCATCGCGCCTAGACTGCCCGCCCGGCACCGTCAAGTCCCGCCTACACCATGCCCGCCGCAGGATGCGCCATCTGCTCCCAACCTGGCTGGCCGAACGCAACACGTAGTACTACGCACTAGGGGGTAACCAACATGGGCCAACTCACGAACGAAGAGCGGTTACGGCAGAGTCTCGCGGACGAAGCGCGGCGCGGCGTGCCCGACGACCGGGATCTCTGGCCGGCTATCGCGCGGCAGGCGCGGGCCGTGCCGTCTCGTCTCGGCACCCGCTCACCCAGGGTGCCTCCGCTTGTCCTCCGAACCGGTCTGGCGACAGGCGTGCTGCTTGCTGTGGTGCTTGCGGCGGTTATCGTCCTGCCTACTGCCTACAGTCTGCTCAATCCGGCACCGCCCTCGGTCTTGCCGAGCGTCACACCTGGTGGGTCGCTCTCCCAGACGGGGGGCGGCTATACCCTAACCATCCGCCCGATGCACGCCGACGCCAACGAAGTCGCCATCAGCTATACACTGACCACGCCGGCTGGCGAAAATCTCGATATCACCACCAGCTCCTTCGTGGACGAACAGGGCAGGCCGGGCCGGCCGCAACTGACCTCCGGCGACGGCACCGCCCTGCCCGACTTGCCTCTGCCCAGAAGCTATTCCGTCAACCAAACCCTCGTCCCCCCGGACGCCAGACAGCCGCTCAAGTTCGACGCCTCAGCCCTACCCACGCTTCCGCCTACTCTCACACTTCACCTGAAGATGAGCCTGCGCCCGGCACCTTCTCCGGGCTTCTCCCTCACAAACAAGGCCGCTCCTCCCTGGCAGCCGGTGTCCACACCGACACCGGGCACCAGTCTCTCCATCGCCGGCCCGTTCAGCTTCGACTTCCAGATGCCGGTAGACGAGGCGCGCCGAGCGGCAAAGCCGAACACAGTGACCTATAAGAACGGCATCACGATGACGCTCGAGAGCGTTATCGTCACCGCCAGTGAGACGCGGATAGTGATCGGTGCCGACAGCCCGGCGGCCCTCGAGATAAGAGAGTGGTTTCCGACCATTGGCCTCGAGTCCGGCAACGCGACCGACGACCGCAGCGGCACACAGGGGACCGTGAGGATCAGAGACCAGATCACACTCCGCCCGGAAGGCGGCTGGATCTACACTCACTATGGCTCGCTTCTCACGATTGGCACCGACTGGGCGCTGGATATCCGCTCCATAAACAGCCCCGACGGCAAGTCCCTGATGACCGGCCCCTGGATCTTCCACTTCACGGTGCCGGCTCCGGTTCAGCCAACGGACAGCCCCGACCAGGGAGGCGCACCTGGTGCCCGGATCTTCCACTTCACAGGGCCAGCGCTGCTTAAGTGACAGCCTTATTGTCGTTCTGCGCCCACGCGCTGCCATTCTGGGCGCAGCGAAGAATCTCGGCTTGACAACCCACGCGCGCCACAAGTATAATTGCGCGGCTGTGCAGACGGTCGCCCAGCTTGACGGATCCCGGCTCAGGAGAGTGCGCTTTTTTGCCCTATCGCATACTAATGATTGCGCCCACGTCGTTCTTCGCCGACTACGGCGGGCATATCCGCATCCTCGAAGAGATACGCGGCCTCCAAGAGCGGGGGCACCAAGTCACGGTCTGCACCTACCACAACGGCAACAATTTGCCCGGCGTCCGCATCCGCCGCAGCCTCGATGTACCGTGGCGGCGGGGGGTGCAGGTAGGCTCTTCGCGCCATAAGATATACTTCGACGCGATGCTCGCCCTGACCGTCTTGCGCGCGGCCCTGGCGACCCGCCCCCACCTTGTCCACGCGCACATGCACGAGGGCGCGCTCCTCGGATACCCTGTCCGCCAGCTCAGGCGCATCCCGCTGATCTTCGACTACCAGGGCAGCCTCACCGGGGAGATGCTAGACCACCGCTTCCTCGACGCCTCCGGCCTGCTCTACCGGCCCATGCGCCGGCTCGAGACCAGGATCAACTACCTGGCAGACGCCGTCCTGACCTCCTCCGAGAACGGGGCCGGTGTCCTGCGGCGCGAGTTCCACTACCCCGCGAGCCGGATCTTCCCCGTGGTGGACGCCGTGAACACCGAAAAGTTTCGGCCTCTAACCGGAGAGGCCCGCGCCCGCAGCTTCGCCCACCGCCGGGAACTCGGCATCCCTAACGACGCGCCCGTGGTCGTCTACCTGGGGCTGCTTGCATCCTACCAAGGCACCGACCTGCTGCTCGAGGCTGCCCGCCGCGTGCTCGCCGAGCAGCCTGAGACACGCTTCGTCGTGATGGGCTTCCCCGGAGTAGACCGCTACAGCGCACTCGCCGACTCGCTCGGCATCAGCCGGAGAGTCGTCTTCCCGGGCCGCATCCCCTATGCCGACGCGCCCGAATGGCTCGGCATCGGCAACCTCGCCGTCGCGCCCAAGCTCTCGCTGACCGAAGGCGCGGGCAAGATCCCCCTCTACATGGCGATGGGCCTGCCCACCGTGGTGTTCGACACACCTGTCAGCCGCGAGTTCCTCGGCCCCCTCGGCATCTACGCAGAACGCGGCTGCCCCGACTCGCTCGCGCAGCAGATCCTCGCCACGTTGCGCGACCCCGAAGGCAGTGCCGAACGAGGGCGGCAGCTTCGCGCCGTCGCGGTGCGCGACCGCTCCTGGCGGGTGACAATCGGCCGCATCGAGGAGGTCTACGATCGCGCCCTCACCTGGCGGACCTCCTCCCGCTTCCGCGGCCAGTCGCCGCTCGGCATCAAGCGCGATGCGTAAGAGGCGGTCCCTTTCGGAACCGCCTCTCCAAAGCAGATCGCTGACTACTGATCGCTGACTGCTTACTCTCAGATAAACAGCGGCGCAAGCACCAGCGTGATCGTCGCCAGCAGCTTGATCAGAACGTGGAGCGAGGGACCGGCGGTATCCTTGAATGGGTCGCCCACCGTGTCGCCGACGACCGACGCTTTGTGCGCGTCTGTCCCCTTGCCCATGACATTACCGGCGGCGTCCTTGAGGCCCCCGGCCTCGATGAACTTCTTCGCGTTGTCCCAGGCACCGCCACCGTTGTTCATCACGTTCGCCATCAGGATACCGACCATCGTGCCGACCATCAGCAGCGCACCCTCGGCCTCCCAGCGCATGATCAGGCCGACGAGGACAGGCGTCGCCACGGCGAGGAGGCCAGGGGCGATCATTTCGCGGAGCGCAGCACGGGCGCTGACATCCACGCAGTTCGCGTAGTTCGGGCGCGATGTCCCCGCCATGATGCCGGGGTCCGCCTTGAACTGACGGCGGACTTCCTCGATCATGCCCTGGGCTGCCCGGCCCACTGCGCGTATCGCCAGGGAGCTGAACAGGAAGACGAGCATCGCGCCGATGAAACCTCCGACGAAGACCTCAACCCTAGCGAGGTTGATCGTCAGCACTCCGTCTACGATATGGTTCTGTAAGTCAGGCTTGATCTGGCGGACCTTATCGAGGTATGCCGACAGAAGCAGGAAGGCCGCGAGAGCAGCCGAGCCGACCGCGTAGCCCTTCGTGAGCGCCTTCGTGGTGTTGCCTACCGCGTCCAGGCCGTCGGTGATGTTGCGTGTGCTTTCGGGCTGGTGCGACATTTCGGCGATACCGCCGGCGTTGTCGGTGATCGGCCCGAAGGTGTCCATCGCCAGGATATAGGCGCACGACATCAACATGCCCATCGTCGCCACAGCTGTGCCGAACACACCCGAAGCGACCGCCGGGTTGACGTGGAAGCCGAGCAGCGTCGCCTCGCCGAGTTTGTCGAGAGTAGCCGTGAAATGCGGCACGCCCTGCTGACCGAGCCAGTAGGAGAGCAGCAGCGCGACCGAGATCGTGATCGTCGGCAGGAACGTCGTCTCAAAGCCGATCGCGAGGCCAGAGATGATCGTCGTCGCCGGACCGGTCTTTGTCGCCTCAGCTATCTCCTTCACCGGACGCCATGCTCCCGCAGTGTAGTACTGCGTGATGTAGACGAAGGCGATTGAGGTGGCGATGCCGACCAGCCCCGCCAGAGCATATGCACCCCAGCTCTCAGCAGGCAACATCAGATAAGCGGTGAGAACCATGAAAACCGCCGACAACCCTGCGACGACAAAGTAGCCGTTGTTGAGGGCACGCAGGGCGGCCACATCGGTCACTTCGCTTCCAGGGCCGCCGCCGACGCGGGCACTCAGCAGCCCGACCATCGAGGCGATCAGCCCGAAGGCGCGGACCACCAGCGGGAAGAGTATCCAGGCGGTGTTGGTGCCGCCGGTCAGCGCGAAGAGCAGTACGCCGAGGATCATCGCGCCGATGTTTTCTGCGGCGGTCGACTCGAAGAGGTCGGCACCGCGGCCCGCGCAGTCGCCGACGTTATCGCCCACGAGGTCGGCGATCACGGCGGGGTTGCGGGGGTCATCTTCGGGGATACCGGCCTCGACCTTGCCCACCAGGTCGGCACCCACATCGGCGGCCTTCGTGTAGATACCGCCGCCGAGCTGGGCGAACAACGCCACGAACGAGGCCCCGAAGCCGAAACCGACGATCAGGAACGGGGCCTGGGCCACGCCGCCGCCGATAGCCTGGTACGCCTCGAAGATGGCGAAGACGCCGAGCAGCGAGAGCGACACGACTAAGAAGCCGGAGACCGCCCCGCCGCGCAACGCCACAGTCAGCGCCTCGCCGAGGCTGCGGCGCGCCGCCGACGCGGTGCGGAGGTTCGACTGCACCGCGACGAACATCCCGATGTAGCCGGAGAGGCCGGACGCGATAGCACCGAGCAAGAAGGCCACCGAGGTCATTATCCCAAGCTGAGACGACGGAATACCCGTGAGGCCAAGCGTGCTGTTCGGGATCGCCGCGATCAAGATACCGATCAGCACCGCCGTTATCGCAGCCAGTATAGCGATCGTCGTGTACTGTCGCTTGAGAAAGGCCATCGCCCCCTCGAAGATCGTGCTGGCGACCGCCTGCATCTCCGGTGTGCCCTTGTCGCGGCCCAATACATCCCGCGCCAGGTAAGCGGCGAAGCCGACCGCTATGATGCCCGCGATGGGCACGAACCAGGTTAGTAACTCTACCATTCATCCCTCCTGATATGCTGAACACTATCATTCTTCGCTGCGCTCAGAATCTCTGTCGCCCGCCTTAACTCGGAACTCTTTGTGACGCGATAGACAAATCGCCAGCCGATTATATCACGCAGATCGGATTCCGTCAAACAACACCAAACCCCCCTCCCCGCGCGGGGAGGGGGCAGGCCGATAGGACCATCTCTACTTCATGGTCGCGTTGGAGTCGTTCTGTGCCGCCGATAGAGCGTCGCCTGCGGTCTTTGTGCCGCTGACCGCCGCCTGGATCGCCTGGAAGATGATGTCGCGCACCTGCTGGTACGAGCCGACCTTCGGCTCGGAGGCAGTCGCGTACTGTAGGTTATCGAACGACGCCCTGAGCCGGGGTTCCTTCTTCCATGCCGCCTGCAACTGGGCGTTGTTCTGTGCAGACTTGGTGAGCGGGAGGTAGCCGCTGGTTGCTGCCCAGCGCGCGTTCTGGTCGGACTGGGTGAACCACTTGACGAACGACCAGGCCGCCTTCTCGCGCTCAGGCGTCGTCTTGTAAAGGATCACGTTGCCGCCGTAGAGCGTCGTCACCGGCGCCCTGACGTCGGCACCGTGCGGTATGACGGTCCCCGTCCAGTTGAAGTCGTAGCTCGGCTGGTTCTTCGGGTAGTAGCTCTTGATGTAGGAGACCGACGTGCTCGAAGCAATGATGAACGCGCACTTCTGGTTGGCGAAGTCGATCTCGTACTGGAACTTGTTCGGCGGCGTGGACAGGAAGTAGTGGTTCTTCACGCCATCGGCCAGCATCTGGAGCTGCGCTTGGCCGGCCGGGTTGTTGAACAGGAACTGCGACTGATCCGCATTCGTGATGGAGCCGCCCCGACTGTAGACGCCCGCGATGAACTCCGAGGTGCCAGGCTCGAACTCGTAGCCGTAGATCCCCTTGTCGGGCTTGGAGACTGCCTTCGAGTCGGCCACGAACTCGTCCCAGGTCGCGGGGGGCTTGTCTATGCCGGCCGCCTTCAGCAGGTCCATGTTATACCAGAGCATCGGCATACTCTTGGTGAAGGGGAAGCTCCACATCTTGCCGCTGAGGTTCGGGTAGACGTTGGTGGAGAGGAAGGCCGGGAAGAAGTCTTCAAGTTCGGCCTGCCTGTAGCCGTCGGGGCCATTGACGAAATCATCGAAGGGCACCACCAGGTCCGACTTCACGAGGCCCGGCAGCCAGTTTTCGTAGCCCACGGTAAGGTCGGGCAGCGAGCCGCCCGCGCCCGCAGCCTGCACAGCCTTTAGGAGGTCGTCGTAGTTGTTCTTGAACTCGGGGACGACGTTGACCCCGGGGTGCGAATCGTTGAACTCCTTGACAAGGCTATTGATCTCGGTCTGATTTGCCCGGCTCTGGGTGTGCCAGAAATGGATCGTGACCGCGCTGCCGGTCTGCCCGCCTGTGGGCGTGCTTGCCCCCGTAGGGACGGTTGGCACGGCAACTGTGTCGGCGGGCAGAGTAACGGCCGTCGCGATGGCCGTGGCCGCCGCCGCGGTCGTCGGCGTGTCGGCGACCGGAGTATCGGTGGCCGTGCCGCCGCAGGCCACCAGCAGGCTAACTATGGGCACAATAGCAGCGCCCCCCATCAGTCGTCGTATAATGCCGGCTTTCATCTTCACTTTCGCTCCTTTCATCTCCACTCCTCGCTTGTTCTCTCCGCTTATCTCCGCCCTTTCATCTCCACTCCCTTCACTCCTTTCGTGTTTTTCGTGGATCGGGGCCATTATACTACAGATTGGCCCGCCGGTACAGTCTAGCCGCGGATGCCGCTGCGGGCGATCCCCTCCACGAAATACCGCTGCGCCAACAGGTAGATCGCCACTATCGGCAGCGCGGTGAACGCCGACGCTGCCATCAGCAGGTGCCAGTCGGTCGGGCGGTCCCCGGAGACAAAGTTCGACAGGCCGACCTGGATCATCTGCATATCGGGGTTCTGGATCACGATCAACGGCCAGAGCAGCGAGTTCCAACTGCCGACGAAGCTGAACAACCCTGCGGTGATCAGCGCCGGCCGCGCCAACGGCACCGCGATCTGCCAGAGATAGCGCAACCTGCTCGCGCCGTCAAGCTGGGCCGACTCCCAGAGGTCGGCCGGCAGGCTCGAGAAGAACTGCCGCAGCAGGAAGATGTTGAAGGCGCTGGCGGTCCAGGGGATAATCAGCGCAGGGTATTGG
This sequence comes from Chloroflexia bacterium, assembly GCA_050998805.1. Lineage (GTDB taxonomy): Bacteria > Chloroflexota > Chloroflexia > QHBQ01 > JAICKM01 > JAICKM01. Next base: position 195,338 of record JBPCPV010000018.1, read on the forward strand.
TTGTACCAGCCGAGGTTCTTGATGATCACGAAGTTCGGGATGTAGCCAGCCTCGTGCGGGATCATCATGGTCGCCAGCACCAAGATGAAGATCAGGTTCTTGCCGGGGAAGCTGATCGATGCGAACGCATAGCCGGCCAATGTCGAGGTGATCAGCACACAGACTGTTACCGCCAGCGCGACACCGATTGTGTTCACGAAATAGCGCCCGAACGGCGCGGCGTTCCAGGCTTCGGCATAGTTCCCCCACTGCCACGACGGCACGAACACCCTCCAGAGAGCCGCCCCGGTCGGGTAGCCCGACGCCTCGTCGAGCGTCTTGAGCGAGGTGATGACCATCCAGACAAACGGGAAGACGACTATGATCGCGCCGATGCTCAGGATCAGGTAAATGAGCCACGTATTGCGTATTGCGTATTGCGTATTGCGTATTGCGTATTGCGTATTGCGTGCGGCTTGTTTAGCTTCGCTCGAAATAATCATTTCGTCACCTCAGTAGTTCACTCTCTGGCTCAAGAACCGTGTCTGGAAGACGGTCAGCCCCAGGATCAGCACGAAGAGCACGATGGCGATGGTCGAAGCGTAGCCGAGGCCGAGGTTGCTGTAGGAAAAAGCGGCTTTGTAGAAGTAGAGCGTGAGCACGATAGTCGTGTTCTGTGGGCCACCTGAGCCGACCGGCACTCCCGCGCTGAAAACCGGTGTGAACGACTGGAACGCCCCGATAGTGCTGACGATCAGCAGGAAGTAGGTCGTCGGCGTCAGCAGCGGCCAGGTGATGTGGCGGAAGAGCCTCCAGCCGGTGGCACCGTCTACGCGGGCGGCGTCGTAAATGTCGCGGGGGATATTCGTCAGCCCCGCCAGAAATATGACGACGTTGAAGCCGAGCACGCTCCAGACGGCCAGAGAAACGATCGTGACCAGGGCGAGGCTCGGGCCTGCCGCCCAGTCGGGCAAGGGCGGGCCGGAGGGCGCGAAGATCAGCTGAAAGATTCCGCGAGGCTCCTGTAGCCATTGTGACGGCCCGAGGTGCAGGCTCTCCAGCAGAGCGTTCGCGAGGCCGCCGGGCTGCGTGCCGACAGGGGCCTGGAATATCCACTGCCAGACGGTGCCTGCGACGACCAGCGAGGTGACGTAGGGCAGGAAGTAGACTGTGCGGAAGAAGGCTCGCCCGCGCACCACACGCTCCAAAAGCAGCGCCAGGCCGAGCGACAGCCCCAGCCCTAAGACGACCGTGCCTCCTGCGTACCAGAGCGTATTGAACAGCGCCTGCCAGAACACGCGGTCCCCGAACAGGCGCGTGTAATTCCCGAAGCCGACCGCCCAATCCGCCTGCGGCATCAGCCCCTTCGGCACCGAGAATTGGTAGAAACTCAGCAGCACCGCGTAGAGTATAGGGAAGAAGTGGAAGACCGCGAGTATAGCGACCGCAGGCAGGATAAAGAAGTAGCCGGTCAGGGCTTCGCGCCGTCGCCGACCGGCACGCGCCCGTCGCATCAGTGCGCTCTCCGACTGGAGCGCAATCGCTTGTTGTTGGGCCTTAGCCATTGCCGTCCTTCTCAAAGCCGCTGCGCCGTCTCCAAACGTGCCCATAGTACCACACTTTGAGGATCCACGCAAAAACTCTGTCTATTCGTGGTATAATGCCTCCATGCACAGCAATCTCACCGTCACGACGCGGCGCAAACGCGAGCTGATCGACATCACCGAGCAGGTGGCTGCGGTTGTAGCGCGGAGTGGGCTTGCCGAAGGGGCTTGCCTCGTCTTCGTCCAGCACACAACCGCTGCCCTCGTGATCAACGATGTGGCGAGCGCGGGTTTCGCCCACGACTTTCTGCTGGCGCTCGAAGCCTTTCCCAGCCTCGACTACACGCACCTGCACGCCGGGCCGGAACACCCGAAGGACCACTTGCTCGGCGCGATACTGGGCGAATCGAAGACGCTGCCCGTGATGGACGGGGCGCTCGCGCTCGGCACCTGGCAGCGCCTCTACCTCGTCGAACTCGACGGTCCCCGCACGCGGCATGTCGTGGTGATGCTGCTGCCGGGCGTTTGACGGCGAAGTAGTGATGTTGCTCGCTATCGGTGGGCCTACGGGCGTCGGGAAGAGCGCGCTGGCCTATCACCTCGCGCTCACTCTCGGCGGGGAGATCGTGACCGCGGACTCGCGGCAGGTCTACCGGGGGATGGACATCGGCACCGACAAGCCGCCGCCCTGGGAGCGGGCGCGGGTGCCTCACCACGGCCTCGACCTCGTGGCCCCCGACGAGCCGTTCAGTCTCTCCGACTACCAGGCGCACGCGACCCGGGCAGTAGCCGCGATCCATGCCCGGGGCCGGTTGCCGGTGCTGGCCGGAGGGACGCCGCTCTACCTCTCCGCCGTGCTCGAAGGCTGGCGGATGCCGGAGGTCGCCCCCGACTTGGAGCTGCGCGCGCGGCTCGAGGCCCGCGCCGCTGCGGAAGGCCCATCTGCGCTCCATGCCGAACTAACCGAGCGAGACCCCCCCGCCGCAGCCCGCGTCTTGCCCGGCAATATCCGCCGCCTTGTCCGCGCGCTCGAAGTGATCTACCTGACAGGCAGGCCGTTTTCGGAGCAGCAGGCCAAGCAACCCCCGCCCTACCGCATCGGGCGGCTGGCGCTGGGCGCGGAGCGGGGCACACTCCACCGGCGGGTAGACGCCCGCGTGGAGCGCGAGGTAGCCGATGGGCTGGTGGAAGAGGCCGCAGGGCTGCACGCCGCCGGCTACTCCTGGGAGCTGCCCGCGATGACCGGCCTCGGCTACCGGCAGTTCGCGCCCTACCTATGCGGAGAATGTAGCCTGGAACAAGCCATCCAGCAGCTCAAGTGGGACACACATTCGTTCGTGCGGCGGCAGTACGCCTGGTTCCGGCGCGACCCCGGCTGGACATGGGTAGACACGACGGGAGGGCTGCCGATGGACGCCATCATGGAGCGGGTGCGCGGGTGGCTGGCCGGCGGCGACTTGGGTCCGTCGGACGCAACGGCGGAGCCGCACAGGTTGGGCAATCCGAGGAACTGGCAGTAGGTCGGTTCACCCTGTACCGAGCCGCGTCCCGAAGTAGGTCAGCGTCCGCTCCCATCCATCTGCGGATGCGGCGGGGTCGTAGTACGCGCCCTGGTCGTTGAAAAATGAGTGCTTCGCCCCGGGGTAGATCTTGATCTCATGAGGCACCCTGTACACGTCGAGTGCGGCGTCGAGTTTGCGGCCCGAACGCGCGGTGAAGTCCGCGCCGGGATAGGAACCGACCACCGGACAGGAGCGGGCAACAGCCGCAAGCGGGCGCGGATTCGTGCCGTAGAATGGGGCTATCACACGCAGGCGGTCGTCGGTGCAGGCCCAAGCAATCGCCAGGCCGCCGCCCATGCAGAAGCCGATGGCACCCAACCGGCTGACATCCACCCCCTCCTGTTCTCCCAGGAAGGTCAACGCGGCCTTCAGATAGCGGGTGCCCTCGTTGTTCAGAGGATTAAGCAGCAGCCCGCCCATCACCTTGAACATGCAGAAAGCGCGGTTCCTGCCGGAGAAGAGATCAACAGCCAGTGCGATGTAACCTTCACCGGCAAGTCGACGGCTGATGTCGCGAATATTGTCGTTGAGGCCGTAAGCCTCGTGGATCACGATCACACCCGGACTGGGACCGGAATCGGTGGGGCGGGCGATGTAGCCCGATAGCCGGGAGTTACCAGACGTGAAAGTAACGTTCTGGGCGAGGGGCGTCATGCCTAGACGGCCTGCTGTGCTTGCAAATCTCCCCATGCTGACGGAACCAGCGGCCAGTCGAACTCGCGCTGGCGCTTCTCCTCGGCTTCCAGGATCGCCTGTAGGCTACGCAGCGCCCGGTATTGGAGCGCCCGTATCGCCCCCTCTTTCTTCCGCATCACCGCCGCGATTTCGCTGTTGTCGTAGCCCGAAATGAACTTGAGGCAGATCACCTGCCGCTGGTCTGCGGTCAGCTTACCGATAGCCTGGCGGAGTTCACCGGCCTCCACACTGCTCACCAGCGCCTGTTCGGGGTCAACCGGATCCTCATGTACAACGAGCGCATCGTCGAGCGGGAGTATTTCGCGCCGGGTGCGATAGTGGTCTACGACGAGATTATGCGCCAGCCTGTAGAGCCATGACGAAAAGGGATAGCCGTACCAGGTATATCGGCCGATGGCCTCCCACGCCTTCAAGAAGACCTGCTCACACATATCTTCGGCCTCATGCGGATTGCCGACCTTGTAGTAAATATACTTGTAGATCTTCTCCCCGTAGGCATGATAGAGCTGTGCGAACGCATCTTGATCGTGCCGCGAGGCGCGTTGGGCGAGTTCCGCTTCGTTAGCAAGCATCCGACTCCTCCAAATATACACGCCGCCCCCGGCAACGCGGAAGTTCGTATATTCACCTGGTCGCGTTCACCCCGCGTCCGAGCAAGAAACATGCCTTCGGCGTCACCGCCAGGTCAGATAGAAGAAATCCCTGTCCTCCGGCTTTAGGTACAAGTTGCGTTGATACGCCATGCCCGAAACCAGCGGCTCCGCGTGCGGCGCGCCCGCGCTCCCCCGGACGTAGGACAGCCAGTGGACCCAGGCGCTGTTTATGTCAAGTTGCATCGCCGTCACCGCTCCGGCCTGTTCTAGCCCCGCCGCGAGTTCTTCCGCCGAGACCGGCTTGCCTGCCGCATAGATCAGCGACCCGTCCGCCGTCTGCCCAATACCCGACCGCCATACGTACATCTGACTCAGCAGCGACAGACCCCATGTGCTGGTGAGATGCCCACGCACCGTGATCACTCCGTTGTCTATCAGCATCGGGCAATTCTGGCGATAGCTCACCAGGTCGGTGGCCGTGCTAAGTCTCCTCCAGGGCGCGAGTTCGATCCACCCGTTGGCATGTACGGCAAGGGTCGCGGTGTCGGGGCGTGGGTTCGGGGGCGCGACCTGACGCCCGTTGACCATCATCCCATAGCCGCCGTTGACCGACTTCCAGCCGCCGTTGAACGCCGCCGCGAGCGACGCCAGATCCCTCGCGGCCACCTGCCCTGGCCCGGCCACTTTGTCCGTGGGCACCGGTTCCTTCGTACCCGCCACTATATGCAGCCGCAGCCGCCGAGGGTCGAACCTAACCAGATAGACCTGGGCATCGGGCCGCGCCGGATCAGGCCGCAAAAATGTCTTCCAGATGGCAGGCGGCCCTCCGTCCGGAGGTTGGGGCAGGCCGTCCGGCGTCCACACGCCCTCTCCGTCCAGAGCCCCATCCTGGATCAGCGGAGAGAGGGGCATCGGCGAGCCTGCGCTCCCCAACGAGGGCGGCGGAGCGGCCGGTGGGCCTTCGACAACTGCCTGTTCCGTCGGCGGCACCTTGATCGGCGACGGCACACCTATCGGCACCCCCGCGATTGCCGTCAGCAGCGCCGCAGCCATCGAGGTCGGCAACGGGGTCGGAGGCTCGGTCGGCAACGCAGTCGGAGGCTTGGTCGGCAACGCAGTCGGAGGCTTGGTCGGCAACGTGGTTGGGCGCGGCACCGGCGTCGCCGTCATGCGGTGGGTGGTGTGTTTCGCAAGGGCCGTCGGGGTCGCCGGTGGTGCAGGCGGCGCAGGCAGAACGGCAGAGGGCACCGGTAGCGCGCTAGGCAGCGTGTCGATCAGCCGTGGACCCGCGGTCGGGGAGGAAGCGGGAGCTACCACTTGAGCAACCGCCGTCGGCGGTAACACGCGCACCGTAACCGTCGCCTCCGCCACGAGGGTCGGCACGAGGCGGCGAGCCGGCGGCATTTCCGAACTTGCCTAGGACGCGGGCTCCGCGCGACCGACCCACCAAG
>JBPCPV010000005.1:0-35482 GCA_050998805.1 Chloroflexia bacterium
GGATCTGGCGCTCTTCAGCGGGATCTTGAGCCGGGCGAGCTTTGAGCAACTTTGGCACGGGGTACTCCTTTCGTAGGTCAGCAGCAACCCTGCATGATTTATACCTCCATTAAGGAACGGAGCACTAGTACTACAACCGCACTTAGCGAAAAGTGATGGCTCCTGGCGTAGGGCTTTGACATTTGCCGTGCCCGAACCGCTTTCCACGTTACGGAGCACGCGGCTCAGGGATTTGCGTTGCGCCACGACCTGCCCTATACTATACAGTGTGGCGTAGACATAACCGACACAGCGGGGATCGATAGTGTCCCACCTCATGCTGCACTTACTTGGTTCGCCTCGAATAGAGCGCGATGGCTTACCGATTCGGGTAGACACGCGAAAGGCCGTGGCGCTGCTTGCTTTCTTGGCCGTCACTAAGCAGCGGCATACGCGCGATAAACTGGCCGCTCTCTTCTGGCCTGAGTATGACCAGACCCACGCGCGTGGCGCTCTCCGGCGCACCCTCTCCGCGCTCAACAAGGCGCTCGCGGGCGACCAACTGAGCACAGAGGGGGAGACGATTGGCCTGAACCCCGGCTCGGTTCTCTGGCTGGATGTGGACGCCTTCCACGGCAAGCTCGCCGAGCGCGGAACCCATGGGCACCCGCCGGCTGAGGTCTGCCCGCGCTGCCTCGCTCCGCTCAAAGAGGCGGTAGAGCTATACCGCGACGACTTCATGTCCGGCTTCACTCTGCGCGACAGCCCCGACTTCGACGAGTGGCAGTTCTTCCAGGCCGAGGGGCTGAGGCGAGAGCTTGCGTCCGCGCTCGACCAACTGGTGCGATGCTATGTCGCCTTGAACGACTTTGGCCCCGCTATTCAGCACGCGAGGCGCCGGCTGGCGCTCGACAGGCTGCACGAACCGGCCCACCGCGAGTTGATGCTCCTGTATGCACGGAGCGGGCAGCGCGCCGCGGCCATTCAACAGTATCGCGCCTGCGTGCAGGTCTTGGATCAGGAGCTGGGGGTGCCTCCGCTCGAAGAGACGACGCTGCTCTACAACGCCATCAAGGAAAACAGGATAGCATCCTCCAAAGGCGCCGAGCCAGCGGCGGGTCGTATCGAACCAGACGTCTTGTCTAACGCCGGGTATGCCGCGGCCCCGTTCGTGGGACGGGCGACCGAACGGGCAGCGCTGCTTAGCGCCTATAACGGCATCCGTGACAAGGGGAGCCTGGTCGCCCTCGTGGGGGAAGCGGGCATCGGCAAGACCCGCCTGGCAGAGGAGCTGCTGGCGAACGCCCACGCGACCGGCGCGACCACCGTGGTAGCGCGCTGTTACGAGGGAGAAGCCGCCCTGGCTTACGGGCCTGTGATCGCCTGCCTGCGGCAGCTGCTCGGAAAAGCGCAGGGCGAGCGGCGTCTCGAGAGCATACCCGCCGAGTGGTTGGTCGAAGTGTCTCGCCTGGCACCCGAGATCATCTCACAACGCCCCGACCTGCCCTCGGTTCCCTCGCTCGACAGTCCAGGCGCACAGAGCCGCTTCCTCGAAGGGATCAGACAGGTTCTGCCGGCGGCGTGCTCCGGCGAACGTCCCGGAATCCTCTTCTTCGACGACCTTCAGTGGGCCGACAGCGCCACTCTCGATCTGTTGACTTACCTGGCGCGGCGGCTCGGCGACTGGCCTGTCTGCCTGGTGCTGGCATGGCGTAGCGACCAGGCGTCGAGCGGCGCCCGTCTTCAGCCGATGGTCGCCGAAGCCCAGCGTTTGGGCCTCGCCACTCTGCTCTCAGTCCCGCGCCTGAGCTGGACCGAAGTAGATGAACTCGTGAGCTTGACTATCGGGCCGCACGGCGCTTCTCCTGCCTACCCCATTGCGGATCATCTCTATACAGAGACAGAGGGCCTGCCCTTCTTCCTCGTCGAGTACCTGGCCGCGCTGACGAGCGGCTCATTGGCCGCGAGCGGCGACTGGTCGTTGCCCGGCGGTGTCCGCGACCTGCTCAGTTCCCGACTCGCCGCTGTGAGCGGAACGGGCAAGCAGTTGCTCAATACGGCCTCCGTCATCGGCAGATCGTTCGACTTCGAAACTCTGCGCGAAGCCAGCGGGCGGAGCGAGGAAGAGGCGGTGTCGGGGCTGGAAGAGCTTATGGCGCACGGGCTGGTCGTCGAGGTGAGCGGGGGCGAGGGTGAGCAGGAACTTGCGTACGACTTCAGCCACGAGAAGCTGCGCAACCTGGTGTACGAGGAGACCAGCCTTGCGAGGCGCAGGCTGCTGCATCGGCGCGTGGCCGAGGCTCTCGCCTCTCGCCGGCCCGGCTCCCGTGCGCCGAGCGCGCCGCCGGGGGTGGTCGCGCAACATTACAGGCTGGCCGGTCACGAGGCTGAAGCCGCCGAGTACTTCAAGCTGGCCGGGGAGCAGGCGCGAGCGCTTTATGCCAACGCCGACGCTCTCTCCCACTTCCGCATGTCGCTTGCCCTGGGCCACCCTGACGCGACCGGGTTGCACGAGGCGATCGGCGACATGCAGACGCTGCTCGGCGAGTACGGCGCGGCGTTGTCGAGCTATGAGACCGCCGCATCATTGCTCGGCAGAGAGTCTTCCACCGCCCGAACGCTCGCCGCTCTTGAGTGGAAGCTCGGCGGCGTCCACCAGCGACGAGGCGAAGGGGACCTAGCCGAGAGGCATTATGAAGCCGCGCTCCAGGCGATCGGCGATGCGGGGCCGCCGGGCGTGCTGTCACGCATATACGCGGATTGGAGCCTGACCGCCCATCATAGAGGCGACCGCGATTCGCCCGGTGTGCTGGCGCAGAGAGCGTTAGAGCTTGCCGAGGCCGGGCAAGATAGACATGCGCTCGCCCAGGCGCACAACATCCTCGGCATACTCGCCAGCAGCAGTGGCGACCTGGCGGGGGCACGCTACCACTTGGAGGCGAGCCTCGCGCTCGCTGAGGCTCTGAACGACTCAAGCCTGCGGGCGGCGGCCCTGAACAACCTTGCCCTCGCGCTCGGAGCGGCCGGAGAGACCGATCGCGGCCTCGCGCTGGCCGAAGCAGCGTTACAACTCTGTGTTTTACAGGGCGACCGCCACCGCGAGGCAGCCCTCCACAACAACCTCGCCGACCTGCTGCACAGCTCAGGGCGGATGCCCGAAGCTATAGCCCACCTCAAGCAGGCGGTGGCTATTTACGCCGAGATAGGCGTCGAAGCCGGCGACGTTCACCCGGCTATCTGGAAGCTGGCCGAATGGTAACGGGCCTGTTCCTCCACGCTATTGCCCCGAAGAGGAGCATCAGCAGCGCAAGCAGGAGGTTCGCGGCGACAACAGCCAGCACCCAGACCGAGGTCGCACCGCCCAAAGCCCTCACCAGGATCGGTTCGCCGAGCTGGCCGAGCGTATACATCGCGCCGAGCACGGTCAGCCCGCCTATGCCTATCGCACCCGCGCTGCCCGGCCTCACGGCGAGCACCGTGAACAGGATCTGGGCGAGCAGCATCACAAGAGGAGCAGATAGAGCGGTGCCCCTCCAGGTCAGAAAGTCCAGCACGACGTCATTACCGCCCAGGAAGCCGCCGAACTGCGCGGGCAGATGGTCTTTGATAGCCAACAAAGTGCCGGCGCTCGCGCTGATGAGGTACAGCAGGGACGCCATGATCAGACGTTTCAGGCTATCCAGCACAGCTTTCCCCGCTCCTGCTGCACCTCAGACCGTAGACGCAAGTCGCTCTCCCCTGGGAACCGTATCCCTTGCCGCCCAGAGGTCGTAGCCGAGCCACGCCTGCCCGGCTGCAAGCACTAGCACGGAAGCTATCCCCAGGAACGGCACGAACAGACCCTCGAATACGGCAGTCAGGGGCACACCCAGCGTGAGCAGCAGCGCTCCCCAACGCGACATGACGCCCGCCCTCAGGGTGGCGATGCCGAGAAGGACGAAGCCGAGCGGATAAAGCGAGTCCAAACTGAAGCCGACATAGGTCAGAGGATTAGTGAAGATAGGTCCGTCCAAGCTAAGGGTCGCGGGCGCGCTCGTCGCCAGAGGAGGCATCACGAAAGCTTCGAACAGCGCAAGGCCCGCAACGGCTATCAACCCCACGAAGACCAGCAGGAAGCCCACCAGTCCGAGCGCTCCGGTCTCCCTCACTTGCGAGAGATAGATGCCCGCGGCACCGAGCAATCCCAGGAGGGCATACGCGAAGAAGAGCACGTGTATGTGCACCCACCAGGGGGTGTCGAGTATCGCTCTGGCGAAGGTAGTCTGGAGCACATCGGGGTGAAGCAGGGTGACGACGATGAGCAAGATGCCTGACACGATAAAAGCCATCCCGCTCCACCGAATCAGCCTCGATAATGTCATGGTTTTGACCTCCTTATGCCCTTCTTTCCGGCTGCCGAAGCCACAGCGAAGCGTCGGCCGGTTGTATTGTTTCCTCTACTACTTTTAATAGGTGGTCAGTCAGCCTGTTCAGGTCTACCTCATCGCGGACGGTGGCGCTGAACTCGGCCAGGGTCTTGGCAGCATCGTACTTGTGCCGGTAGAAGCGCCTGTCAATGAACGACTGAATGCGCCTTCTGAGTGGAGTGAACAGAGCGGCAATCGCCAGTGTAGAGCTCACCACCACGAGATCGCTGTGTGCCTGACCGGTAAAGGACCTCACGAGTTGCTCGAGCAACACCACACTGCCTAAGTAGACCAGCGCCAGCGCGCCGGTGAGGGTGCCGTAGACCAGGGTACGGTTGATAATGAGGTCTATGTCGTACAGGCGGTACTTGAGCACCGCGCTGCCGATTGCTATCGGGATGGGCGCGAGCAACAGGTTAAAGAGGAAGCCACCCAGCTGGGAATCGGTATTGACATTTAGCAAGACGTTAACATATAGCAGAAGAAGAATCGCGGCAGAAAGAAAAGAAGAGTAGGTCAGCCACTTAAGTTGCTGGCGCTCATCGCCCTTTGAGCGTTGGAAGCGAACCGCGAGGGCCGCCACGCAAGTCAGTATGGCCGCGCCTCCAGCTGGTACGAACAGAGCGGCGAGTAAGCGCGGAAGAGGTCCCTGGATTGTGTTACCCAGGGGGTTGCTGAAGGACGATAGCCTGGAGTCTACGTCCGAGAAATCTGGGGTGAAGAGTATGCCGAGGCTGCCCAACAGCGTGCAGGCCAGGATGAACCAGGCAGGCTTCCGCCAGCGCGCGGAGGGTAACCTGCCGTCAGGAAAGAGCAACAACGCGACGAAGAGCAGAAGTATGAAGCCAATGCTCCGAAGCCAGCCTCCAAGCACGGCCGTCCAGAGAGGGCTCGGGAGAGAGCCGGGCGCGATAAGCAAGCCATAAACGCTGTATTCCAGCGAAAAATCTGCCACTACCATGAGCAGCGTGCCAATAGCAAGCACCCAACCGATGGGGTTCTCATGACGGCGCGAAGTTATCAAGAGGCCCACAGTAGCGAAAGCAAATTGAACGAGCGCGCCGAATGTATCGCTTAGGAGCGTGGTAGGGCTGTTGAGGTGATCGAGGAAAAGCGTCACAGCGATAAACCCGACCGTGAACAGCCAACAAGTCCAGGCCAACTTTGGCGCGGTTCGGACTGTCATGCCTGACTCCCTGAGTGAAAGGAGCGGTCGTGCATGGCGGTTTGCGCGGCAAAGTAGCCGCACATCCCATGCACGCCTCCGCCGGGCGGGGTGGCCGAAGAGCAGATGTAGATGCCGCGCGCCGGCGTCCTGTAAGGCGCGAGGAGGTTCGGCGTGGGGCGGGTGAAAAGCTGGCGCAGGTCCTGCACGCCGGCGTTGATGTCGCCGCCGATATAGTTCGGGTTATAGTGCTGCATATCGCAGGTGTTCATCGCGTGGCGGGCCAGTATTCTGTCGCGGAAGCCGGGAGCGAAGCGCTCAATCTGCGCCTCGATGCGCTCGGTCATGTCGAAGGTCGAGCCGTTCGGAACATGGCAGTAGGCCCATAGTGTCTGCTTGCCCTCCGGGGCGCGGGTTGGGTCGGACAGGCTTTGCTGGGCGACCAGCACAAACGGCCTTTCCGGCGGCCTGCCTTTCCAGACCTCGGCCTCCGCGGCCAGGATCTCGGGCAGCATGCCGCCGAGATGCACCGTGCCGGCCCGGAGGCAGTCGCACGCCCGCCAGGGCACCGGCCCGTCGAGCGCGTAGTCGAGCTTGAAGACGCCGGGGCCGTAGCGGTAGCGCCCAAGCCTGCTACGGTATCCAGGTGGCAGCCTGGTGCCCGCGATCTCGATCAGCTGGCGTGGTGTGACATCGAAGAGAACAGCCTTGCTCCGAGGCAGTTCGTCTATCGAGCCGACCGGCACACCGGTCTTGATCTCGCCGCCCAGCGAGCGGAGGTAGTCCGCGAGGGCGTTCACGATCTGTTGTGAGCCGCCACGGGCGACCGGCCAGCCGACCACGTGCGCGGTGATCGCGAGCAGCAGGCCCGCAGCGGCCGTGGGCGATCTGTCCAGGGGCATCATCGAATGGGCGGCCATGCCCGCGAATATGGCGCGGGCGCGCTCTCCGTGGAAAGTGCCCCGTGCAAGGCCCTCCGCCGATCTGAGCGCGTACAGGCCGAAGCGTGACGCCGCGAGCGGGTGGCGCGGGACACGGAACGGTCCGACGACCGACGGCTCTATCTTCTCCCAGTCGCGCACAAGCGGTCCCATGAGCGCCCGATAGGCTTGGGCATCCGGCCCCAGGTTAAGCGCGGTGGACTCCACCGAGCGCTCCAGCAATACGGCAGTGCCGTCGTTGAGGGGGTGAGCCAGGGGCGCGGGAGGCTCGATCCAGCTAAGGCCATGCTCCTGCAAGGGCAGCGTCCTGAAGAACGGGGAGTTGAGCGCGAGGGGGTGGATCGCCGAGCAGACGTCATGGGTAAACCCGGGCAAGGTCAGTTCCGCCGAGCGGCATCCCCCTCCGATAGTCTCCTTGCCTTCGAGCACGAGCACCGAGTGCCCCGCGCGGGCTATTGACACGGCGGCGGCGAGGCCATTCGGCCCCGCGCCGACTATCACCGCGTCGTATGATCCGCCAGAATCCGCTTGCACAGAAGTCTCCGGCAGGATCATCGAGCGGCCCGCTTTCGTCTCTTACGGAAAGGCGAAGCCAGTGTATAGAGCATTGATCGGATCGCTGCATTGTAGATGATGTTGCCCGCCCGCGACCACTGCACCCCCGGATCGAGGCAACTGATGCGGGTGGAGACTGGTTCGTCGACACCAAAGTGAGCCGCCAGGGCGCGGAGGGTGCCCTGCCACGCCTTGTCCTCTTCCCGGGACCCACCAATGCGCATAACGACCTCGAACAAGGGGTCGCTTGCCCGGATCAAGACCTTCGCCTCGGCGACCGCGCAGTTACCCTCTGAGTAGGCGCTGAAGGTGATCCAGCCGGCGAACATATGGCCCTGTGGCGTCATCAGCGAGAAGGACTCCTCATCGGAATAGAGCACCAGCACGCCGGTGGATACCTTCATGCCCCCCGGCACATCCGCGTTGATCAACGCCACACCGCCCGGCAGGAATCCGCTTGGCGGCAGGTAGAAGTGCAGGATGGGTGACGCGAATGCCAGGAAGTTTGCTTTCCACATCGCGACGACCTGAGCCGGAGTCGCAGCGACTCCTCGCAAGCGGACCCGGTAGGTTTTCTCCCACAATTGGCCGAAGCCCTGCAGTGGGCCGAGTACTCTCCGCCCTTCCACATTGAGGTTGATCGCACCGTCGGGCACAGGGGGCAGCTTGAGCGTAGCGACATCATGCGCCCAGTGGGCTGCGTCCCGTGGCTGCGACTCCGAAGCCAGAGCACTTTCGGTGTGAGTAGAGTTCGACATGCTGCTCTTTCCTCCGACTACCAACCAGGCGCCTCAGCGCCCGCCCCGCCCACGCAGCCAGCGCGCCGGAGCAGCCGCCATGTAAACGGCGGTGCGCATGGCGGCATTGTGCCAGATGTTCTTGGCGTGCGACCACTGGAGCTTCGGGTCAACACAGGTGTTCTGGGTCTCGACCGGAGCTTCCACGCCAAGGAAGCGAGCCAGGGAGGCGAGGGTGTGCTGCCAGAACTTGTCCTCTTGCTTATGCCCGAAGAGGCGCAGGCCGACTTCGTACATTGGGTCGTTGGCCCGCATCAGCACCTGGGCCTGTGCGACCGTCTCGCCGTCTTTCTTGTATGCCGAGAAGGTGATCCAGCCGGCGAACATGTGGCCCTGCGGCGTCATCAGCGTGAAGGATTCTTCGTCGGCATAGAGCACCAGCACGCCGGTGGAGAGGGGCATACCACCCATCGAGAGGTTGAGCACGGCGACTTCACCAGGGGCTATGCCGGTGATCGGGGCGTAGAAGCGGTTTCCCGGCGGCCAGAAGCTGGGGAAGTTCTCCTTCCAGGCTTTTATCACGTCGGCCGGGCTTTCCACTGAGCCGGGCAGCCGCACGCGATAGGTCTTCTGCCACATCGAGCCGAAGCCCTGGAGCGGCCCGACGACCCGCCGGCCTTCTACGTTGATGTTGACCGCGCCGGCGGGCATCGCGGCCACCTTCAGGGTGGATATATCGTGTGCCCAGAAAGCAGCGTCGCGGGGCTGCTGGTTCTCGGTTGTCTCGGCCGGTGTATTCGGCTCGGTCGGCGAAGTGCTCATCTCGTTTACCTCCTTACGCTGCCGCCAACGCTGCTTGCTCAGTGTCGTAGATGCCTATCGCCTCGTTCAGCCGGGTAAGCTCGAAGATCTGCCGGTAGTGCTCGCTCAGCCCGTAGGCTAGGAGGCGCTGCTTCTGGCGGTTGACCCGAATCAGCAGGGTCACCAGCAGGCCGATGCCACTACTGTTCATGTACTCCAGTCCTGAGAAGTTCAGGATGATAGTCCGCGTGGTGGGCGTGGAAGCCTTGCCATATGCATCCATCAGGGTGTCCTCAGCGAACGCGGTGATGTCGCCCTGGATGTCTATTATGCTGACGGCGGGGCTGATCTGCCGGACGTCCATCGTTGCCTTTATCTCTTGCATTGCCGGTTCCTCCTTTTGCGGTGATTGTCAGCCCAACGGCACGTCGGCAAGGGCGCTCTTCTCGTCGGGGAAGACGTTCATGAAGTCGGCGAGCCGTGTGATCTGGAAGATCTCGACGTAGTGCTCGCTCAGCCCGTAGGCGAGCAGGCGCCGGTGAGATTTGCGCGCCCGGGCCAGCAGCCCGACTATCAGGGCGATGCCGGTGGAGTTGATGTAGTCAACATCGCTGAAGTTGAGCATTATCACGTCGGACGCCTGGCTTTCGGCCTCCTCGTAGGCGGCGTTGAGCACCTCCTCCGCGAATGCGTTGATCTCGCCGTGCAGGTTCACGATGGCGACGTGGGGCTTGCGCTGCACATCGGCCTCAAGTGCTTTGGTCTGCATCTTGGTTACCTCCTCGGTAGATGATTAGCTCTACCGTATGATAGGCGCCATCGCTGGAGACGCGCATGTCGTCAACCAGGTTCTTGATGAGGAAGAGGCCCCAGCCGCGAGGCGTCTGCAATCCGGCCAGCTTGGCTTCCAGGTCGGGCGTGCCCGGCTCCTTGATCTGTTGGTCGCCACCCTCGTCGGTGATGCTCACCGAGACGGCCCCTGCATTGGCCCGAATCCGGACGGCGACCGGCTTATCGGCCTGGTAGTGGTTGCCATGCTCCATGGCGTTCATCAAGGCCTCGGCGACGGCTGTCTTCAGCTTCTGGAGGCTCTTTTCGTGGAGGCCGATTCCCGCGACCGCCTCGGCGACCTCCTGTATCGCTATCCTCTCGTTGCCGGGCGCGCTCGGCACTTCCCACTCGCCGAGCGTCTGCCACTCGTCGAGCGACGCGCCCGTAAAGCGGCGCGCTTTGTTCTCGGCTCGTTCAAGAGTCACCAGAGTAACGTCGTCCTCTTGTTCCCAGCCGGCGCCGGTGAAGTTTTCGAGCTCTGATAGCAGCCTCTCGATGATCGTGGTTCCCTCGGCGGGCCGCTCGGCCAATAGCTCTTTGAGGTGCGGGAAGCTGAACATCTCGCGCCGGGCGTTATGCGCCTCCACGAGGCCATCGCTGTAGAACAGGACGCTCTCGCCGGGCTTCAGCCGCGTCTCTTTCTCCTCGTACTGCAGTTCGGTCACCTGGCCCTCGCCGCTGAGATAGGGTAGATCGTGCCCGGCGTTGGCGTACTGGAGCCTCCCGGTCTTGGGATCGAGCACCGCGTAGAGGCAGGTGACGAACATCTTCGGCGGTATATCTGGGCATAGCAGGTCGTTTGCCCGTTGGAGCACCTGGCCGGGAGTGGCGGTGGGCTGGACAGCTGAGCGCAGGATCGCGCGCGTGGTCGCCATCACGAGAGCCGCCGGCACGCCTTTGTCGGTCACGTCGCCGATCACCAGGGCCATACGGCCGTCGTCGAACGGGATGAAGTCGTAGAAATCTCCGCCGACCGCGCGGGCCGGCTGGTAATAAGCCGCGAGCTGCCAGCCCTCGATGGCCGGTATCTCCTTTGGGAGCAGGGTCTGCTGGATCAGCCGAGCAACACGTAGCTCGTGCTCCATGCGCTCGCGCGCGCGGGTCTCTGCTTGCTGCTGCTGAACCAGTTGGGCCACCCTCACCGCGGGAGCGGCCTGCGTCGCCAGGTTGTTCAGCAAACCGCGGTCGTCGGAGGAGTAGTCCTGCCCGCTGAGGCGAGGTCCCAAGTTCAGCAAGCCGATCAGTTCGCCCTGGCTGACCAGCGGCACGACCATCCTTACACCCGCCGCCCAGAGCGCGTGCAGCGCCGGCGAATCGAGGGTTAACTTGTCAATCTCGGCGGCTCCGGGGCTTGCGAGAAAGTAAGCCAGCAGCGGATCGTTCGGGGCTATATCCACCGTTGGAGCCGCCTCCGACCTTTGCCTGGACGCGGCCTCTCGGTCCGCCCCGGACTCGCGGCTCCCGCGGCCCAACCTTGCCTGTCTTATGTTTTGGAGTAGTGTTGCCATCTTGCCTCCTATTTTCACTTCCCGCCTTCATTGTAGCGGGCCGCCGTCCCGAAAGCGTTACGAAGCGCGTTACGGGCGGGCTATTCTCGCAGTGATTTTTCTATCCCTCGGCGAAAAAAGCGCACTCCTATTCGAGCAACCGCCCCTCCACGCCGATCTCCGCATCGCTGGCGGCCCACTTCGCAAGGTCCTCGGGGACCGCAGAGGGTGCAGCGCGCGAGACGGTTAGCCCCCCTTGCGCCGCTGTCACGACTACGTTCACCGCCAGCGCCGGGTCGAGGTTTGCGTAGTCGGAGCGCTGGTGAGCGCCGCGACTTTCCCGGCGCTCGAGCGCGGAGAGAATGGTGGCCTCGGCCGCTACGAGGGACGAGCGCAGATCGAGCGCGTGCGCCAGCTCGTAGTAGCCCTCGGCGCTGGAGCGCACGTCGATGTGGGGGGCCACAGCTTTGAGCTCGGCGATCTTGTCGAGGCCTTTGCGCAGGCGCTCCTCATCGCGCACCACGCCACAGCACTCCCACATCGTATCGCGCAGGGCGCGCTGGAGGGGCCGGGCCAGCTCATCCCCCTCGTGGATCAGGCTGTCCAGGTCCGCATGGGCGGTGGCGACCACGGAGGCGGAGCGCAGTTGCGCATTAGTTTCTCGGGAATACGCTACGGCAGCCTCGCCGGCCCGCCGCCCGAAGACCAGCGTTTCGACAAGGGAATTGCCCCCGAGCCGGTTGGCCCCGTGCAGCCCGCTCGTCACCTCGCCCGCGGAGTACAGCCCGGCGACGTTGGTGGCGTGAGTCTCCGGCTCGACCACCACACCGCCCATCGAGTAGTGGGCGGTCGGGGCGACCTCCATCGGCTCCCGCGAGATGTCGAGCATCTGCGCTTCTATGAACTGGCTATACATGCGGGGCAGCTTGTCCAGGATGAAAGACTTGCCCCGGTGGCTGATGTCAAGGAAGACGCCGCCGTGCGGCCCGCCGCGCCCTTCCAGGATCTCGGTGTAATTGGCGAGTGCCACGCGATCGCGGGTCGAGAGCTCCATGCGCTCTGGGTCGTAGCGCGCCATGTAGCGCTCGCCCAGGCTGTTAAACAGGCGACCGCCTTCGCCGCGCACCGCCTCGGTGACGAGCGTGCCTGACCACTCCTCGGGGGCGACCATGCCGGTGGGATGGAACTGCACCATCTCCATGTCGGCCAGCGCGCAGCCCGCCCGCAGGGCCAGGAACATGCCGTCGCCCGTGTTTTCGTCGCGCCGAGAGGAGCTGCGGCGCCAGATGCGTGTGTGGCCTCCCGCCGCCAGCACGACCGCATCGGCCTGGTAGACGGTGCGCTGCCCGGAGGTCAGGTCGAAAGCCATGGCGCCGAAGCAGACGCCGTCGCTGGTGAGGAGCTGCGAGACGTACTGGCGCTCACAAACAGGGATACCCAGCTTGGACGCTTCGCCGGCAAGGGTGTACATCATGGCACGCCCGGTGTAGTCGCCGGCGTAGCAGGTGCGCCGGTATTTGTGCGCGCCGAAATAGCGCTGGTCGAGCCGGCCGTCGGGAGTGCGGGCGAAAGGGCAGCCCCAGGCGGCAAGTTCGAGCACGGCGGCCGGGGCCTCGCGCGCCATCAGCTCCACGACCCTGGGGTTGGAGAGATAGTAGCCCTCCCGGAGGGTATCGGCAAAGTGCTGCTGCCAACTGTCCTCGGGATCGACCGTGCCGAGCGCGGCGTTGATGCCGCCCGCCGCGAGCACCGTGTGGGCGTCTTTGGTTTGCCGCTTGCCGATCACGATCACGTCGCAGCCCGCCCGGTGGGCTGCGATCGCGGCGCGGAGTCCGGCCGCCCCCGCGCCGACCACGAGCAGGTTGCATGTTCTGGTCAGATGATCCTGGCTCACGACTTAACCTCCTCTCGCTAGGCGGCTTCTCTCGCTTCGAATATCATTGGTAGGCCGTTAAGCGGGCGCAGAGTCAGCACCGCTTGCGCCACCACGTCGTGTCCGGGAAGCAGGCGAAGCCGGTATCTCTGGGCAAGCGTGGCGAGGATGAGTTGCGCCTCCATGAGGGCGAAGAACTTGCCGATGCATTGTCGTGGCCCGCCGCCGAAGGGAAAATAGGCGTAATGCGGGCGGCTCGTAGAGCGCTGAGGGCTGAAACGTTCGGGGTCGAACCGCTCAGGGTCCTCCCAGTACGCCGGGTGATGGTGCATCACATATGGACTGATAACCACGACGGCCTTTGCCGGGATGCGATACCCGCGGATTTCGTCGTCGGCTAGCGCTTCGCGGTTTGTAATCCACGCGGGCGGATAGAGCCGCATGGCCTCCTCGATCACCATGAGGGTGTAGGGCAGGTTGGGCAAGTCGGCGACAGCCGGAGCACGGCCGCCGAGAACTTCGCCCAGTTCGGCATGCAGGCGCTGCTCGACGTCGGGATGCCGCGAAAGTAGATACCAGGTCCAGGCCATCGCAACCGCCGTTGTCTCGTATCCGGCAACAAAGAGTGTGATTACCTCGTCGCGCAACTGCTTGTCGCTCATCGCCTCGCCGGTCTCCTCGTCACGCGCCTGCATGAGCAGTGAGAGCAGGTCGCCCCCGGAGTCCTGCTGCTTGCGCCTGTTGATTATCTCATATATCGTCTCGTCCAGGGTATGTAGGGCCGTGTGGTAGCGGCGATTCCGAGGCGTGGGGATAGAAGGTGGAGGGTAAAACGGCATCTGGAAGCGATAAGAGACGTCCTCTAGGAGCACGGTGATGGCCCGTCCAACGGCGTTTGCCTCGACGGCGACACAGGTCCCGAAGAGGGCCAGGGTGGCGATCCGCGACGTCAGGCCGGCCATCTCGGTCATAACGTCCAGCGGCGTGCCGGCCCGGGCTGCCTCCTCCCAATGGTCGCACATGTCCAGCGTCGTCCGGGCCATCATCCCGCCAAAGGCGGCGACGTGCTGCCTATGGAAAGTTGGTTGCATCAACCGCCGTTGCCGCAACCAGGATTCGCCCTCGTTCGTAAACAGGCCATTGCCCGCAATAGGCTTCAGCACCCTTAGTGTCAGTTCGCCCTTCCAGTAGTTGCGGTTGTTCTCCTGCAAAATGCGGTGGATGCCATCGGGGTGGTTCACCTGGTACCAGGTCATGTGCGCGATGCGGTACTTGACCACATCGCCGTACAGCCGGGCCATGTCGCAGAGAAACGTCGTGCTGTCCCTCATCATAGCGCCCATGCTTCCGAAGGGCGAGAGATCACGTGGGCCGGGAGGGATCATCCCGCCAGGCTGAACAGTCAGCTTCGGATCGCCGGTGGTTGCTTCGTTCATAGCCTTGCTCCTCTTCCTATTCGCCTCGTGATTACTCCTACGTTGCTAGCGTAACGGATGACCGTCCACGAATTGCGTTACGATGCACGATTCCCTCCAACCTGGTACTCGCGTTCCGTCGGTCGCAGCCATAAGGAGATCCGGCTCGGTTCCATTGTCTCCTCGACCACTGCGACCAGGCTGTCTGCCAGGGCAGCCAGGTCAACCTCATCCCGCACCGTCTGGCTGAAGCTGGCCAGGGTCTTTGCCGCATCGTACTTGCGCCGGTAGAAACGCCGGTCAATGATCGCCTGGATACGGCGGCGCAAAGGGCTGAAGAGGGCAGCGATTGCCAAAGTCGACGCAACGATTGCTAGGTCGTTGCTCTGGCCCGTCAGCGGCCGTAACACCGCCTGGAGGAACACCACGCCTCCGAAGTAGGTCAGCAGCAGCATACCGGTGAGTATACCGTAGACGAGCGTCCGGTTGATTATGAGGTCAATATCGTAGAGACGATATTTCAAGATCGCTATGCCGATGGCTATCGCCGGCAGACTGATGACCAGACCGAATATTATGTCGGCAACGGATTCGGGCACGTTCGATTTAACGGAGGGTGTCAGAAGAGAGGAGAGAGTGACCACAAAGAAGAGCACGACCAGCCCAATACCAAAGGCAAACCATTTGAGTTGCTGCCGCTCCTCGCCTCGGGCCCGTCGAAAGCGCAGGACAATCGACGCCGCACATAGCGCACCGAAGGGGATGCCTATAAGTTTAAGGATGTCATTGAGCCATTGGAGCAACGGTCCGGCGCTTTCAATGCCCAGAGGATTGGGGATCGGAGAGTTGGCGACGAAGACGTTGCCGGGACTAAACGCCTTGGCGAGCGAGCCAAGTACGAGTATCGCGCCCGCGAGCCAAGCTATCACGCGCCAACGCGGGGAGGGTAAGTGTCCTGTGGGGAAAAGCTGGAAGAAGAACGTGAGCAACAGTACACTCCCTGGAAGTCCCACCCAGGTCGAAAGCCAGGCCATAGCAAGTCCAACCGGCAGCGCGCCAGGCGCCGTGATCAATGCATACAATGCATATTCGGAGGCGAAGGTACTACTAGCGAACGACAGGGCGATCGCGAGAATCAGCCAGCCCATCGGATTGCGAGGACGACGCGCGGCGACCAGCGCACCCACAGTGGGGAAGGTAGCGATCGCAATTGAGCCAAACAGCTGCCCCCAGGCACTTGGGTCCCCGTTCAAAAATGCAAGCAGTACAAGCCCGGCGGTGAGCACTATGGAGAGCGCCCACAGCAACCAGGCCAGCCAGGCTATAAGTCCTGAGGTTGCGAAGGATTTGCTCATCTCTGCACTTCCAGTTCGGTCGGACGTAGCCATAGCGAAATCTCCGCAGGCCGCATTGTTTCATCTACCACTGCTACCAGCCGCCCGGTTAGGCTGTCCAGATCAACTTCGTCCCGTACGGTCTCGCCGAAGGCGGCAAGCACTTGCTCTGAAACGTACTTGCGCCGGTAGAAGCGCCGGTCTATGAATCCCTGTATGCGGCGGCGCAATGGATTGAACAGCGCAGCGATAGCTAGGGTGGAAGCCACGATGGCTAGGTCATTGCTCTGGCCGGTCAGTGGGCGCAGCAGGGCTTGCAGGAGCACCACGCTGCCGAAGTAGACCAGGAGCAGTGTGCCGGTCAGCACACCGTAGACCAGCGTGCGGTTGATGAGGATGTCTATATCGTAGAGCCGCGAGCGCATGATGGCTATGCCGATCGATATCGGGATGCCCAGGAAGAAGGCGTAGATGATGGTCGTACCAAATAGTGTGCCCCAACCTGAGTGGGCGACTGAGGAGGGCAGCAGCACGTTTCCCAACAGCAGCGCGAATAGAAAGCCGAGCATGGACATGCCGAGACCGAACACGACCCACTTGGTCTGCTGGCGCTGCGTGTCGTTCGACACCCGCATATAGCGGTACAACTGGGCGGCCACCATCCCCACTATGAACACCGGGAAGAGCGGCCCGTTCGTGGCGAACTGGCCAAGTACTCCAAAGTATGTGTCCGGGGCCAGCTGCGCCGCCCAGGCGGCAGCCCACAGCAGCACCACCCACACCGTCCAGCCCGGCACGAACCGCCCGCTGGGAAAGAGGTAGAAGAGGGCGACGAAGGACACCTGGCCGATGATCGCCAGGATGTTGACCGGCAACAGCCAAGCAGGATTGATTTGAGCCAGGGCGTTCATAGTGTCGTCCAACACCGCCCCACCGAACATCACCAGCGCAAGCGACGCGAACCAAGCCATCCGGTCAGCTGACTTGCGCCAGAAGATGACGATCCCCACCCCCGCATAAACGAGGGCAGTGATTGTCTTGACCGCAATTTCGTATATGGCTAGAACGCTGAGAGGTATGCCCGCCGCGACGATGGCCTGTAATTTGTCCGGTGGGTATTGGAGCCCGCACGAAGCTCCGCTCAGGTCCGCGCACGGAAGCTGCGCCACACTGTAGGCAGCCGGGATTGTCAGCACGTCCAGTCCCAGCGTCAGCACCGTCAAAACAATCCAGGCTACGCGCGCCAGGACGAGAGCGCGCCCCCACAACATGGCGTACCCCCCTCTTCACGCATCACGTTTCGCTCCATTCCCACTCCGCCGCGCCGGGTGTGCCCTGCTCGCGCCCGAGAGCCTGCCAGGACGCCTCAGGCGGGGCGGCATCCAGCAGGCGGACTGCTTGCCGGGCGGCCAGGCCGACGATGGCCGTGAAGGTCGGGTAGGCCAGCTCGAGCTGCGCCAACTGCTCTACGCGCACACCCGCAGCCATGCCAGCCGCCGCGATCTGCACGACCTCGACCGCCTCTTCGCAGACCACGTGCGCGCCGATGATGGCCCGCGTGTCTTTGGCGACGATCAGCTTGCAAAAGCCCTCCTCGTGGCCGTCTATCACGGCCCGGTCGAGGTTGGTGTACGGCACCATCGCAACCGCGCAATCGTGTTGTGCCCGCGCCTGGCTCTCGGTGAGGCCCACGCTGGCGTATTCGGGGTCGGTGAAGCCACCGTGCGGCACCAGCCTGTGGACGTAGGCGCGCTCTGTTCCGAGGACGGCGTTCTCGGCGGCCACGGCGCCTTCGCCGCTCGCGCTCTGCACGAGCATCATGCGCCCGGTAATGTCCCCGGCCGCGAAGATATACGGCACGTTGGTGCGCAATGAGTCGTCAACCTGAATGTAGCCGCGTTCGCTCTTGACTCCGGCGGCCTCTAGGCCGAGCGAGTCCACATTGCCCGGCCAGCCGACCGCGAGGATCACCGTCTCGACCGCGAGGGATGCTGTCTGGCCCCCCATCGAATAGACGAGCCGGAGGTCCGCGCCCTGCCGCTCGACCCTCTCGACCCCACCGGCGCCGGTTAGCGCCTGGATGCCGCGCCGCTGGAAGGCCGCCATGATGCCCTGTGATACCTCCTCGTCCTCGCCCGGTAGGAGGCGGGGCGCGAGGTCGAGCAGCGATACCCGCGAGCCGAACGCCGCGAAAATGGAGGCAAGCTGGCAGCCGGTGGCCGCGCCCCCTACTATCGCCACCGAGCGCGGCAGCTTCTCGAGCGACCAGACGTCGCTGTGCGTCAGGCAGAGGTCACTGCCCGGAAAGGCCAGGCGGCGGGCGTGACCTCCCGCGCAGATGATGAACTTCTCGGCCCTGAGGCTGCTATCTCCGAACGCGACCGTATGGTCATCGAGGAAGCGGGCGTCTCCGGCGTTGGCGAACAGCTCGACCCCGGCCCGCTGTAGGTGGCTCGTCAACTGCTTCTTCTCGTGGATCAGGTAGACCACCCGCTGGGTGCGCTCCAGCAGGCGGGGGAAGTCTACCTCTGGCTTCTCTCCGACGAGGCCGAAATTGCCGAACTGCTCGGCGTCACGGACAAGGCGGGCGGCTTTGGCGAGCGCGCGTGTCGGCACGCAGCCGTCGTTGGTGCAAGTGCCGCCCATATTGCCGCGCTCGACCAGCGCGACAGACGCCCCAAGCTCGCGTGCTCTCAGCGCGGCGGTCACGCCGGCCGGTCCTCCCCCAATCACAACAACGTCAAGCAACTTCAGACCTTTTCTCTATACTTCGAAGCCACAGCGACACCTGCATGGGCTGCATTGTATCCTCCACGACCTCCACCAGTCGCCCCGCCAGCATCTCCAGGTCCACTTCGTCGCGCACTGTCGCGCTGAAGCCAGCCAGTGTCTTTGCCGCGTCGTACTTGCGCCTGTAGAAGCGCCGGTCTATGAATCCCTGAATCCGCCGGCGAAGCGGCATGAACAGGGCAGCGATAATCAGGGTGGACGTGACTACCACCAGCTCATTATGCCCCTGGCCCGTGAGTGGGCGCACGACTGCCTCCAAGAGCAGGATGCTGCCGAAGTAGACCGCCGCTAGCAAAGCTGTGAGGGCACTGTATACCAGCGTGCGGTTGATCAGCAAGTCAATGTCGTACAAGCGGTATTTGAGCACCGCGATGCCAACCGCGAGTAGAATGCCGCTAAGACTCAGTTGCCAGGGTCCGAGAGCGTCAACCCACGTCAAGTTATAAAGAGCGCGGAGCACGCCGAGGACGGCGGCGAAAGGTATCATGAGCGTGCCAAACGCAAACCACCTGAGCTGCTGTCGCTCGTCGCCCACCGAGCGGCGAAATCGCAAGACGACCGAGGCTATCGAGGCGGGCACAAGCGCGAGAAGTCCGAAATTGAAGACGGCATTGATTGCGGCACCGATGGCCTCGAGGCTTGCCACCGAGAGCGGGTTCGGAACCTGAACTGGACCGGCTTGCAGCGGACCGAACGCTTGCAGAAGCGAACTCAAGGCGATAATGGTCCCCCCAGGCCAGGCGACAACGCGCCAGCGTGGGGATGGCAAATGACCGTCGGGAAACAGCAGGAGGAGGAACGTGGCGAGCAGGGAAAAGCCGGCGGCCTGGCAGACGATGCCGAGTATTAGCACCCACGCCTCCCCAGGCAACGCGCCCGGGCTAGTCATTAGCGTGTAGATGGCGTATTGCTCGGCAAAGTTGCCGGCGCCGCCGATGAGTAGCATAAGTGTCGCAAGCAACATTATCCAGCCGACGCTGTTGGAGGGACGGCGCGAGACGATCAGCGCTCCGAGAGTAAGCGCTATGACCCCTGAGACTGTTCCCGCGATGGGCCTGCTCGTGACGTAACCGTTCATGGCCTCTAGCAGGCTTGCGATCAGGCCCAGGGCCATCCCGAAAGCCCACAACGACCAGGCGATCCACCGAGCAGAGCGTTTACTCATCGCTTCGCCTCGCTTTCGGGCCTCACCAGCGAAAGGGAAATGCTCACCGGCTGCATCGTTTCGACGACCACGCTCAACAATTCGTCCCTCAGCTTCTGTAGGTCTACCTCATCGCGCACTGTCGCTCCGAAGTCGGCTAATGCCCTGGTAGCGTCGTACTTGCGGCGATAGAAACGCCTGTCAATGAAGTTCTGGATACGGCGGCGCAACGGCATGAACAGGGCGGCTATCGTCAGAGTAGACACCACCACCGCCAGGTCGTTCCCCTCGCCGACTACCGGCCGTAGCAGTGCTTGCAGGCCGACCACCACAGTCCAGTAGAAAAGAGCTAGCAGGGCGGTGAGCACGCCGTAGACCAGCGTGCGCCGGATGATTAGGTCTATGTCGTAGAGCCGAGAGCGTATAATGGCGACGCCTATGGCCAACGGGATCACGCTATACGAGAGGGGCCAGACGGCGTTGATAACCAGGAAGTCAAGCCCCTGCGCCTGGGGAGAGGTGCCGCCCAGCACTGATAGAGAGGCTTGCGCCATGATAACAAGTACGATCCCGGAGACCGCCCATTTGGTCTGCTGGCGCTCCGTCGGCGTCGAGACCTGCCTGTAGCGATAGATCTGCGCGCCGATGCCAAAAGCGTAAGTGACTAATGAGGCGATCCCGCCGACGAGGTCGGACCAGTCGGGATAGAGCGGGCTTGTAATAAACCTGGCGAGCAGAATTAGCACGACCCATCTGGTCCAACGCGGCACGAACTTGCCGTTGGGGAAGAGGAAGAAGAGGAGCGCCGAAGATACGCCGAGGAGCATGTTCCACAGCACGTCAGGCAGGTGCCAGACCGTGCTGAACAAACTCAGTACATCTCCCGCGCCGATCATGGTAAGGATGAGGGCCATGAGCACCGCGGCGCGGTCCCGCCTCCTGCGCCAGACGATCACGGCGGCCACTCCCACGTACGCAAGCACGAAGATCACGTTGAGCGCGAGCGCGTAGACCGCGTAGAAGTCCATTGACAGACCTTGCTGCCGTAACGCCTCGGCGTCGGATGCGGTCAACTGCCAGCCGAAGCAAGACGATCCCGTACAGGCCGTTTGCAACTGAGCGAAGGTCGCCGGAGCGCCCGCTATGAAGATCGCCACAGTCAATGAGGCCAGGATCACCCACGCCAGCCTCGTCACAGGTAGCCAGCGGTCATGCCGACCGTCGGCCGGCTCCGGGCTTGTTGTGACCGCAGGGGCGGGTTGCTGGAGACTCACTTTCGCTCTATCCTTTCCGCGGCTCCCGGAGCCATAACGATATCTGGGCGGGTTGCATAGTATCGTCTACAACCTCTACCAGCCTGCCGATCAGAGTACGCAGGTCTACCTCGTCGCGAG
The DNA here is from genome assembly GCA_050998805.1 of Chloroflexia bacterium. Classification (GTDB taxonomy): domain Bacteria; phylum Chloroflexota; class Chloroflexia; order QHBQ01; family JAICKM01; genus JAICKM01. Next base: position 20,853 of record JBPCPV010000005.1, read on the forward strand.
CCATCACGTTGAATGACTCGAGCGTTCTCGCTGCGTCGTACTTCGTTCTATAAAAGCGCCTGTCGATGAAGTTCTGGGTTCCACGTCGCAGCGGCATGAACAGCGCCGCTATCGTCAGGGTAGAGACGACCACCGCCAGGTCGTTCCCTTCACCAAAAATGGGGCGCAACGCGGCCTGCAAGCCTACAACCACGCCCCAATAAACGGCGGCCAGCAGGACGGTGAGCACGCCGTACACCAACGTGCGCCGAATGATTACGTCTATATCATACAGCCGGTACTTGAGAATCGCTATGCCTATCGCGATTGGAATCGCGGAAACGGCGATTGCGAAAAGGAAAGGCCACACCACATTCCCGCCAGGTGTCGCCCAGAGCACAGGGCCAGCGGCAAAGATGATACCGAGCAGCGCGCCCGAGCTGGCAAACCATTTCAGCTGCTGCCGCTCGTCACCCCGCGCCTGGCGGAATCGCAGCACGAGAGAAATAACGGCCAGCAGCAAGAGAGACACTTCGACCAGGAAAAGCGGAAGATCCACGATATCGCGAAGCCCTCGGAGAGCCCCTACACCCAGCGGGTTGGCAATATTAGTAAAATCGTGGGTGAAGTGCCCCGGGCTGAATGCATCGACCAGCAAAAGCATCGCGCTGGCCGCCACCGTAATCCAGGCGACCGGCCTCCAGCCTGGGGTGAGCACCCGCCCGTCTGGAAAGAGCAGGAAAAGGAAGATAAACACACTGTATAAAATGGGACCGAGCGCCCAATTGGCCAGCCATGCCGCTATCTCTCCGCCCGGCAGGGCACCGGGAGGCGCGGAGAGCGCATCTCCTGCGTACCTATCGGCGAAGCCCCCCATGGTCATTATCAGCCCGACGCCAGATAAAATCCAGCCGATGATGTTGCCGGGCCGGCGCGACGCCACGACCGCGGCTACCGTCGTCAGGCACAAGATGCCCGCGAGCAGGATCGCACCCGCACCGGCCGGCTGGCTATCCGCGCCACCAGCAGATGAAGGTTGCGGCCCGGAAAAGAAGAGGAGCAGCACAGAAATGGCCCAGATAAGCCAGGCGAAGCAGGCGGCGGCCACAGACCGTTGCTCAGGCGAGACGGCGTCTCCGGCGTTCCCTGCGCTGGCCTCTCTGTCAGTGCCGTATGCTCTCTTCGGCGGGTTAATTGGTTGTGGCATAGCGAGTTCCACACTTTCCTGACAGTGCGGCACTACGAGGCTGGTGGCGACCCCTGATACATCCATTCACGCACGCCTGCATAGTATCATAGGCCCGGCACAGAAATCCTGCACCGGACGTACCCCAATAATACAGCGCCCACGTCCGCCAAGCGTTACGGTGAGCGTTACGAAGCCGCGATGCTTGGAGGTGATCAAAGATACGTTGCTGGGGCAGAGCGCCGCTTCGTGTGAACGGGAATCTACTGGCACGGGCTCTGTTGCAAGAAATAGCTGCGTCTGCTACAGTGGTCGAGCGACGTGAACAACGAGAGTGGAGGCAGCGACATTGGACCAGGAGAATCCGTTCAAATGGCGGCATTACGCACCCGCGATCATTCTGCTTTGCGTGCGCTGGTACTTGAGGTATTCCCTCAGCTACCGTGACCTCGCAGAAATGATGGCCGAGCGCGGCCTCCATATCGACCACACCACCATCTACCGCTGAGCCCAACGCTTTGCTCCCGAGCTCGAAAAGCGCGTCCGCGCCCAACTCAAACCGACCAACGACTCGTGGCGCGTCGATGAAACGTACATCAAGATTCATGGTGAATGGTATTACCTCTATCGCGCCGTCGCCTCCGCTGGCAACACCCTGGACTTCGTGCTCAGCCCCTATCGCGATGCCCGCTCAGCCGAATACTTCCTCCGTAAGCTGCTGGGGGATGCGCATACGGCCGCACCGCGGGTCATCAATGTGGACGGCAATGCTGCCTATCCTGCGGCGCTTAAGCCGCTGCAAGATGCGGGTGAGCTAGTGCCGGAATGCGAACTGCGGCCGGTGAAGTATTTGAACAACATTGTCGAGCAAGATCACCGATTTATCAAACGCAGGGTGCGGCCGGGATTGGGGTTCAGCTGGTTTCGGACAGCTTGGGCAACGATACAGGGCTATGAGGCCATCAACCAGTCACGGAAAGGGCAAGTGCAGGGAACAAGCAAAGGCGATATCATCAGTCAGAACCGCTTCCTCGAGCGGGCATTCGGCTTGGCCGCATAAACCCCGGCTCTTTAGCCTCGCCATGCTCGCAGTTCGTCAGGACCGGAGTGTCCTTATTTCTTGCAACAGAACCAGATTATTTCATGAGGCAACGTTCCTGCCAAAGTAAGATTTTTCGTGAGGCAATGCGGGGGCTTGCACATTCTCTTGATATCCGTTATACTGGGAACATTAGAGATATTACCGCTATCGCGCGTTGTGACGGTTGAGGTACGAAATCTGTTGGTACAAGCACCGGGTGTGCAGTTGGAGTACGCGCGTTTCTGAATCGAAAGGAAGTCTTGCTATGCGGCGTTACATCTCATGGATCGTATTGGGCCTCGCGTGCGCAGCCATCCTCAGCCTGGCAGGGCTGGTCGCTACCTCTCAGGCCGCGCCCGTCCCCTCGCTGGGTGGCGTCACAGGAACCCGGCTTGGACCCGATAGATTTCGGCCGCCCCTGCGGAGCACCGCGCCGGCATCCTCAAGACGAGTCCCCCTCGACGGCTTGGGTGGCGCCGAGTCGCGCCTCTCTCCTGCACTCGGCGGTGCGGCAGTCGGTGGGTGCTGGACCGTGGTGTCCTGCCCCAATGTCAACACGGCCCCCAACGAGCTCCTCGCGGTGGCGGCGGTGGCGGCCAACGACGTCTGGGCCGTTGGTGACGGCAGCGGCGGCACGCTGATCGAACACTGGGACGGCAGCAGTTGGAGCATCGTGCCCAGCCCCAACGTCGGCAGCGACTTGGCCGGGGTGGCGGCGGTGGCGGCCAACGACGTCTGGGCCGTCGGCGATCCAGGCACGCTGACCGAGCACTGGAATGGCAGCATTTGGAGCGTTGTGCCCAGCCCCAACCCGGGCGGCGATAGCCACTTCGCGGGGGTGGCAGCGGTGGCGGCCAACGATGTCTGGGCCGTCGGCGTCTCCTATTATGACTACACGCTGATCGAACACTGGGACGGCAGCACTTGGAGCATCGTGCCCAGCCCCAACGTTGGCACGTGCAGCAACTACCTCACCGGGGTGGGGGCGGTGGCGGCGAATGACGTTTGGGCGGTCGGCGGATGTGGGCCTTACGGCTCTTTCCCGACACTGATCGAACACTGGGACGGCAGCAGTTGGAGCGTCGTGCCCAGCCCTGACACCGGGCCAGCCGGCAACATGCTATATGGGGTGGCGGCGGTGGCGGCCAACGACGTCTGGGCCGTTGGTCAAGACAGCGGCGGCACGCTGACCGAGCACTGGAACGGCAGCACTTGGAGCGTCGTGCCCAGCCCCAACCCGGGCGGCAGCGGTTTCGACCTCCGCGCTGTGGCAGCGTTGGCGACCAACGATGTCTGGGCCGTCGGCGCCGGCCCAGGCTACACCACGCTGACCGAACACTGGGACGGCAGCAGTTGGAGCATCGTGCCCATCCCCAACCCGGGCAACCTCGCTGAACTCTGGGGAGTGGCGGCGGTGACGGCCAATGACGTCTGGGCCGTCGGCGACTACTACGCTCCTAACATCAATCTGCAGACGCTGACCGAGCACTACACCGCGGGCCCATGCCCCAGCCCGACGCCCACGGCCACGCCCACGCCCGCGCCTCCACCTATAACTGGCCCATACGTCGTGGCGATCGAGGCCAACCAGGTAGTGCAGGACTGGCAGGACAGCCTCCCGCTCATCGCCGGAAAAGACACGGTCGTGCGCGTCCACGTCCAGAGCAGCGATCCGAACCCCCCGCCGGTACGCTGGCTGTTGCGTGGCACCCGCAACGGCGTCGACCTTCCGAACAGCCCGCTTTCGCCCGATAACCTAACCGGGGTGGTGCCGCAAACCAATGCCCAAGCCGCGCGTAGCACGCTCGCCGGGACGCTCAACTATCCACTTCCCGCGCAGTGGGTCAGTGGGGGCGCGAGCATCACGCTGTCGGTCGTAGACGCGAACCAATCGCTGGTGCCGTGCGGGGGTACGATCCTCCCGCCTCACGGTTGCACCCAGACGGTTTCCTTCGTCGACGTTCCCGCGCCCCGAGTTGTCTTGGTGCCCATTCAGGTCACCTATCACGGCGCGAATTATACACCCTCGACCATCGACGTGAACGAAATGATCGACCGCTTGCGCGACGTTTACCCGATCGCAGGGCTGCAAGTGGACGTTGTCTGGGGGAAAGGTGAGCCGACCAGCTACGACGACCCGCACTTCATAGACAATGTTTTCACCCACCTGTTGGCCCTGCGGCAGGGGGACACGCGCCCGTATTTTGCCCTCATCCCCGACCCTGCGCAGCTCCGCGGGTCCGGTGGTTGGCTTAATGGGCAAGGGGTTGGCTGGGCCTCGACCTCCAGCAATCCCCTCGACATTTTAGGCCCATGGACAGCGTTCCGCAACGAATTCCCTCACGAACTGGGGCACGCTCTCGGACTGGAGCACCCTGGTGCCCTCATCAATGGCCAGATTGTAGGTGCTTGTGGGGAGGAGTTCCACCAAAGCCCCATCGCCCGCCCCACTGTCGGCGTGGACCAGGGTGACTTCAGGCCGTACCCGCCTCCTCCGGCGACGCCCTGGTCGTACGCCATGGTATTCCCCCACAATATCGGTTCCGCGCTCGGCCCAATGGGCCAGGGGCCAGAGCACGAGGTGTGGGGCCTAAACGTGCGCGCGTTCCTCGGCGGGTACACTTTTAACGCTATTGCCAATCCCCGCCAAACATTCGCGCTGATGAGCTATTGTGTGGGCCTGAACACTCAGGGCCAGGGGAACTGGACCTGGCCGGCCGACTACGAGTACACACAGCTGATGACGGCCATCCGAACTTCATCGCTGCCGGCGCACCAGAGCAGCCGGGGCATTCCGGCGACCACCCAGTATCTGCTCCTGCGCGGGACAATCGACCATGCGAACGGGGATGCAGTCACCTTCCGTCCCTTCTACCGGGTACCGGTGGCGGGCGCCCTGCCCACTGCGGAGCCCGGTCCCTACACGGTGCAGTTACGCGACAGCGGCGGTCAGGTGCTGACGAGCACCACCTTTAACATCCTAACCGAGAGCCCACCACCGCCCGGCGGCACGCCGGAGCCCGTGCCGCCCGCTCAGGAGCCTTTCCTGGTCTCCATTCCCGACAACCCGGCCGGCACCGATGTGCAGATGCTGCATAATGGGGCGCTGGTCGGGCAGCGACAAGCGGGTGCCCAGGCCCCCAGCATAACCCTCCTGGCACCGCTCGGCGGGGAGCATATCACCGGCAACCTCGACATTCGCTGGCAGGCGAGCGGCGGGAGCGGGCCGCTGACGGTGGCCGCTTACTATAGCCGGGACGGCGGTGCCACCTGGCGCACTCTGGAAGCTGACCTCCCCGGTGCCGAATATGTGGTCGACAGTCAGCAGATCGGCGGCTCCAACACCGCCCTGGTAAGCGTGGAGGTCAGCGACGGGTTCCTGACCGCCAGCGCCACTTCGGGCATCTTCTCGGTGGCCGCGGCGCCGCCGCTTGTCCATATTGTCGCGCCGCAGGAGAAGGCCCCGTTTGACGCGAGCCAGATCATCGGGGTCGAGGCCGAAGGACTCGACCAACAGGACGGGATGCTACCCGACTCGTCCTTCCAATGGTCGGCCGACGGCACCCCGGTCGGCAGCGGAGCGCGGCTCGACCTGCCCGCCAGCCGGTTTTCCCCTGGCCTCCACACTTTCCAGGTCACAGGCCAGAATTCCTGGGGGCTGTCGGCGCAGGCACAAGTCAACATCTGCACGCTGACCTTCAGCGACGTGCATCCTAGCGACTACTTCTACACGCCGGTGCAATACCTGGTCTGCCGCGGCGTGGTCGCGGGCTACGCCGACGCCACGTTCCGGCCCTACGCTAATACCACGCGCGGCCAGTTGAGCAAGATCATCGTGCTCGGCGAGGGTTGGGCCATCGACACCAGCGGCGGCCCGCACTTCCGGGATGTGCCGCCGAGCAACCCGTTCTACGGGGTCATCGAGACGGCCTACCACCACGGGGTGATCTCGGGCTACTCCGACGGCACGTTCCGCTGGGGCAACAACGTCACCCGCGCACAGTTATGCAAAATCATCGTCGGCGCGCAGGGCTGGGCGATCAACACCACAGGCGGCCCGCACTTCACCGACGTCTCCATCAGCAACACATTCTACGGAGTGATCGAAACCGCGTACAACCACGGCATCATAAGTGGCTACTCCGACGGCACGTTTAGATGGGGTAACAACGCGATAAGAGGCCAGATCGCTAAGATTGTCTACCTAGCGCTGACCGGGCTGGCGCGCTGAGGGCAGACCGTCCACGAATGCCGGGGCCACGAATACACGAATGGCCCCGGCGCGGACGGGCTGGGAAAGAAGTAGCGAGTAGGGCGCACAGTATTCACCGGACTTAGGGAAGGAGAAAGACAATGAAGCGAACATGGATACTCGGCATGGCGGCAGCCCTGGCGCTGGCCCTGCTGCTCGCTCTCTACGCCCGGCCCGGGACACCGCCGGCCGCACCGCCGCCCCCACCGTCGGCCCCAGCAGCTGCACGCATCCAGGCGCCTGCCCTCGCTGGCTTGCCGCTCGCCTTCGAGGCGAACGCGGGCCAGATCGACCCTAGCGTGCGCTTCCAGGCCCACACGCCAGGGGGCAGGCTCTTTTTTACGCCCGCCGAGGTCGTGCTGGCCCTGAACAGAGGTGTCGCGGCGGCAAGATCGGGGATAAATGGCGAGCCAAGACAGGCAGCCGCACCTGGGCCCTCTGCCTCCAACGTGGCCGCACAGCCCGCTCCTCAGATGGTGCGCTTGTCGTTCCTCGGTTCCAACCCCGCGACTGAACTGAACGCGCGTGATCTGCTGCCGGGCAAAGTGAATTACTTTATAGGCAACAACCCGCGGAAGTGGACCACGAACGTGCCGACCTACGGCACCATCAACTATACCGGCCTCTACCCCGGCGTTGACCTGAGCTACGCGGGCTCCGGCGACTCGCTCAAGGGCACCTACACGGTCGCTCCCGGAGCCGATCCCCACCGCATCCGCTGGCGCTACACGAACGCGGAATGCAGCACGTGCGTTCTCGGCGTCAGCGTCGCTACGGACGGTAATCTGCATATCAGTATTCAGCAGTCTTCACAGCAGCAAGGGCCGTCAACCGAGGACTTTCAACTCGTCGAGGCTGCCCCGGTGGCCTGGCAAGAGCTCGGTGGTCGCCGGGTCGTGGTCGCCGCACGCTATGAGATCGAGGCTGACGGCAGCATCGGTTTCGCGCTCGGCGGCTACGACCGCGCCCAGCCGCTCACGCTCGACCCGGTCCTTTCCTACTCTAGCTTCCTGGGCGGCAGCAATTGGGACGACGCAGGGGGTGTTGCCCTTGACGCGGCGGGCAATATCTACCTGGCGGGTTATACCAACTCGTCCGACTTCCCGACGTTCAACGCCCTGCAACCCACCTATCATGGTGGCCCCTACTTCGGCGACGCCTTCGTGACCAAGCTGGCGCCCGACGGCCGGTCGCTGATCTACTCCACCTATTTCGGGGGCACCGGTGACGAGGCGGCCAGCGCCCTGGCCGTAGACGCGGCCGGCGAAGTCTACCTGACGGGCATTACCCGCTCGACAGACTTCCCGACGCACAACGCCTTCCAGCCCACTTCCGGAGGCGGCCTTGAAGATGCCTTCGTGACCAAACTGAACGCCTCCGGCTCGGCGCTCATTTACTCCACCTACCTCGGTGGAGAGGCTTCGGACTACGGCAACAGCATCGTGATAGACGGCGCGGGCCAGGCTTACGTCGCCGGCGGCACCTTCTCCCAGGGTTTCCCGACACAAAACGCCTTCCAGCGGTTTCTGGCGGGTGCCGCCAACGCATTCGTGAGTAAACTGGCGGCCGATGGCCAATCTTTGATCTACTCAACTTATATAGGTGGCGGCGGCGTAGACGAAGCGAGGGCCATCGCGCTCGACGCAGTGGGCAACGTCTACATCAGCGGGAATACCACCTCATCAGACTTCCCCACTCACAACGCTTTCCAGCCCACCTGCGGCAGTTGCCCCGCGGTTGAGGACGCTTTCGTGACCAAGCTGGCGGCCGACGGCCAATCGCTGGTCTATTCCACGTTCCTCGGCGGCAGCAGCGACGAATCCGGCTGGGGCATCGCGCTGGACGGGGCGGGCGCGGCCTATGTGACTGGGGGCACCAACTCGCTCAATTTCCCGACGCACAACGCCTTCCAGCCCACCTGCCACTGTGATCCGAATCCAAACACCGGCTTCGGCGACGCTTTCGTAACAAAGCTGGCGCCGGACGGCGGCTCACTCGCATATTCGACCTTCCTCGGCGGCAGCGCCGACGACCTCGGCTATGCCATCGCGGTCAACGGGCTGGGCGAGGCCTATGTGGCCGGGGATACTATCTCGTCGGATTTCCCGACGCTGAACCCCGTCCAGCGTAGCTGCCGCAGTTGCCCCACCTATACCGACGCCTTCGTCACGAGGCTGAACGCCGCCGGCTCGGCGCTTGTCTATTCGACCTTCCTTGGAGGACAATCTCCCGACAGGGCTCGCGCGATCACGCTGGACGCAACGGGGGAGGCCTACGTGGCCGGATACGCCCGGTCGCCGAACTTCCCGACGCACAACGCCTACCAGTCGTCCTACGGCGGCGGAAACCGTGACGCCTTCCTCGCCAAATTAGCCGACACTCCGGTGCCGGTTACCCCCACGCCGGCCGCCAGCCCGACTCCCTGCGCCGCGGGCGTGTTCAGCGATGTCCACCCTAGCGACTACTTCTACACGCCGGTGAGCTACCTGGCGAGCCACGGCGTGATCTCCGGATACAGCGATTGCACCTTCCGGCCCTACAACAACACCACGCGCTCCCAGATGGTCAAGATAGTGGTACTTGGCTTCAACAAAGCCATTGTAACGCCGGCAGGAGGGGCTTACAGCTTCACCGACGTGCCTACGACCAACCCGTTCTTCTCGATGGTCGAGACAGCTTACGCGGACGGCATCGTAAGCGGCTACACTTGCGGGGCGGCGCCGGCCGGTCCATGCGATAGTATGAACCGCCCCTACTTTCTGCCGTATACCAACGTAACGAGGGGCCAGCTCTCGAAGATAGACGTGATCGCGGCGGGCTGGACGCTCTACGACCCAGCGACGCCAACGTTCACCGACGTGGCGCACGGCAGTACATTCTACCAAGTGATAGAGACGGCGGTCTGCCACGGTGTGATCAGTGGCTACGCTGACCACACGTTCCGCCCGTTCAACAACGCCATACGCGGGCAGATAGCCAAGATTGTCTACCTGTCCATCGTCAACCCGCCGACAAGCTGCGGGCCGTAGGCTTTTCTATCCCCGTGCGGCTATGGGGGAGGGAGTCGCTCCCCCCGCGCGGGGCTGGCGAAGAAGCCGCGAGTAGGACGCACAGCATTCACTAGACTAGCGAAGGAGAAAGACAATGAAGCGAACATGGATACTCGGCATGGCGGCAGCCCTGGCGCTCGCGCTGCTCGTCTGGGGGCTGTACGGGGCGAGCGCCGGGGCTCAGAAAGCACCGGGCGGGGCCGCAGGCGGGCAGAAGCCGCCACAGGCTGCCCCGAGTGCCCGGGTGTACAGCGCGCCCCAGAGTACCTGGAATATCGGCGATGTATTCCTGGGGGTCGGCAACGGCATGTATCAGGTGCGCGCCCCCGACGGCACGCTAAAGGAAACGCTGGACGGGGGCACGGGTGGCTACACCACCGGCTGTGCCCTGGACTCGGCAGGCAATCTCTTCACGACCCAAATCGGAGCCAACGAGGTGCTCAAGTACTCGGCGACCGATCCACATCCTTTCGCGACCTTTGGGAGTGGATCCTCGAGCCCGGAGAGCGTCGAGTTCAACGTCACTGGCGACGTGTTCGTGGGCAATGTGGGTGGCAACGGCATCCTGGAATTTGCCTCCAACGGGACCCTGCTCGCGCACCTGCTCCCCGGAGTCCGAGTGGACTGGTTTGACCTGGCGGCTGACCAGGATACGATCTACTACACGGCGGAGGACGCAAACATCTATACGTTCTCCATCGCCCATGGATCCCAGCCCAACTTTGAGACCGGCCTGCTGGCGCAAGCGGCGGCACTCCGCATCCTCGCAGACGGCGGCGTGCTTGTGTCTGACGTGAGTTCGCAGATCAGGCGTTTGAACCGCAACGGCGCGATCATTCAGACCTACACCGCCGCCGGTGAGAGCAAACTCTTCGCTCTGAACCTGGATCCCAACGGTACCTCCTTCTGGTCAGGTGATATCCAATCGGCGAATTATTATCGCTGGAACATCGTCACGGGCGCGGTGGAGATCGGCCCGATCAATACCGGCACGGGACCTCAAACCTTATATGGCATCTGCGTCAAAGGCGAGATCACCACGGGACAGCCCACGCCGACGGCTACCCCCACCCCTGCGCGCACGGCCACGCCGGGGGGCTGCACAACCAGCTTCTCCGATGTGCATCCGGCGGACTACTTCTATACCCCGGTGCTCTACCTGGCCTGTCATGGGGTAATAAGCGGCTACAGCGATGGCACATTCAGGCCGTACAACAACACGACACGATCTCAGATGGTCAAGATCGTCGTCCTCGGCTTCAACAAAGCCATCGTGACGCCAGCCGGCACCAACTACAGCTTCACCGATGTGCCGCGGACAAACCCGTTCTTCTCGATGGTCGAGACCGCATACGCGGACGGCATCGTCAGCGGCTACAATTGCGGGACAGCGCCGGCCGGCCCCTGTGACAGCGCACACCGGCCCTACTTCCTGCCGTTCGCCAACGTGACGCGCGGCCAGCTCTCTAAGATAGACGTAATTGCCGCGGGCTGGACGCTCTACAACCCGGCGGCGGCGACGTTCAGCGACGTGCCGCACGGCTCAGTATTCTACACGGTGATAGAGACGGCGGTCTGCCACGGTGTGATCAGCGGGTACTCCGACCTCACGTTCCGCCCGTTCAACAACGCGATTAGGGGGCAGATAGCCAAGATAGTCTACCTGTCCATCGTCAACCCGCCGACAAGCTGCGGGCCATAGGCTTTTCTATCCCCGTGCGGCTATGGGGGAGGGAGTCGCTCCTCCCCCGCGTGGGGCTGGGGAAGAAGTCGCGAGTAGGGCGCATGGTATTCACTGGGCATGCGGCCGCGGCCTCGACTCCGGCACACGCGGTTTGCCCGGCGGTCTATGGCAAGATGGGCTTTATAGCCTGTGCGCGCAGGTGGTCGTGCCGCGTGGCGCGTCTTGTTATGGCCTGACTCCCTCAAACATGGGAGTGCGGCCTGCAGGGCTTGCTAATTCCGTTGCTATCTTCTATACTGTTGATAGTGTGGATATCCTAACCGAGAACAGCGTGCAAACCAGGAGAAACTCGCCAAAATATGCCCGACTTCCTGCTGCGAAACATTCAGCCCGAGATTTATTCCCAAATGAAGGCGCACGCCCAGGCACGCGGGGTGCCTTTAGGCCAATGGGTGCTGGAGCTTGTTACGGAGGCCAGCGCGCAGCCGCTCGTGCGCGCTCGCTACGCCTTTGCCGGCGTGGCGGAGAACGGCGCGCGGGTGGTGCTGGGCCGCCGCGGCGAACAGCCGGACGACGTCGAGATCCAGTCGGCGGGCTGTACGGCAGAGCAATTGGCCGCCGTCGAGCAGGCGAGCATGCTGGCCGCCCGCAACCGAGTGGGCGACCGCGAATCCCTGGTGCTGGCGCTAGGCACCGCCGGCTTCAGCGTGCATGAAGTGCCTATCTGACCGCCGGGCGGCCATGCGTGGATCGCCTTCAGAGGGGTAGGAAAAACACGTAAGCATCGTGAAGCAGGAGCCGCTCTCGCTGTCCTGTATCGCCGCGACACCTTCGGCGAGTTGCGCGGTGAGTTCGGTTAGCCGGTCGACCGGATCGGCCGGGGCGGTGTTGTTGCTGTTCATAGCTTCCTCCTTATTCTCGGGGGCGCGCTTTCGAGTCTAGCCATTTTGTTCTCTCCTTGTTGACGACAAAGCCCCAGGACTTTGCGTCCTGGGGGCCTGTCAGCATGTCTGGGGTGTTTGCTTACCGGAGTTAGGCTCAGTCGCGCTCGGACGGGTAGTGGAACTCGAATTCCCACTCTTCGAGCCACTCCGACGCCGGAGCGTCGTGGTTCCGCTCACTGGTGATGCGGCCGTCCGGCGTCCGCGGCACCTGCGGCGGCACGAGGCCGAGGAACACGTCCTTAGTCTCGTCGCGCGACATCGGGTCGTGGGGCCGTCCGTGGCTCCACCTATAGAAGGCCGTGGCTTCGCGGAAGGCTTCCTCCTCACGCCCTCTTGGCGAAGAGCCATGCTCCGCTTATATGCCCTGCGGGCGGCCTCCTCGAGCTTAGAGGCGAGCAGTTCATCGAGCTTTCGCTCTGCCTGCCCCGCGGTGTAGGGCCTGTAGACCGGGCCGGAGTTCCAGGGCAGCGCCGGCACGCCGCGGAGCCCGCCGTGCGAACGGGAGAAGCAGACGCTGCCCGCCTGTGTAATCCATCTTCCGGCCCGCCCGGCCACTATGGAGTAGGTCACGACGCGGGTATAGCTCCCGCATCGTTCTGTGAGCGTAAGGCTGCCCGCGGTTCGGAGAGCCTTCACGCTGATCAGGCAGCCGGGAGCAGGCTCGACCCGCCCCCACACCTGTGGTAGTTGCATTGCCTTTTCCTTTCAGCCCCGAAGGGCAAAGCCGAGCCCCAGGCCCGTTAAGACCCGAGGGTCTCGGCCAGCGCGCCTCAGAAGAGACCAGGCTGCACCGCTTGGGCGAGCACGGGGGGCCGCACACCGGCCTCCCGCATGTACTTATTTCGCTTCGCGAAGAGGGCGACCTTGCGGACCGCTTTCTCCACGTCGGCGCGGGTCGGAGCGATGTAGTCCCGTTCCGGACGGCAACGCTGGCCTGTAGCATCGTGTAACATCTCCGACAGCGCGCCGGCGCACGTCGTTCCGGCTTTACTGATCCTGGCGCCGAGCAAAGACGCTGCGGTCGCGTGTGGCACAACGTTCGGGTTGATACTTTCCTGGTGGCTGGAGCGGCGCTATGTGGGCTTCGAGGCGGCAGCGCCAATCGCGCAGCAAGCGATCAAGCTGGTGATAGGCATAATCGGCGTTTTGGCTCTACGCTATGGCTTGAAGCCGCTGCTAGAGCCGTTGCTGGGGTGGTCGCCGGTGATTTCGTGCGCTATGGGATGATCGGCTTGTGGCTCGGGTTTGTCGCGCCGCTGATCTTCGTGCGACTGTTCGGTCGTAGCACGGCTACGGTGGTAGAAGCCGCGGCAAGATAGAGTAAAAGCCGGGCGCACGCAGGCGATTTTGTGTTATAATAGCTGGCACATAAGCGTCCGTAGCTCAGTGGATAGAGCACTTGACTTCGGATCAAGTGGTTGGGGGTTCGAATGCCTCCGGGCGCGCCAGGCTCCAGCGGTCCCCCAGCGCCTCGAGAGTCAGATTGATCGGGCAGCCCGAGCGTGGGGCGTTCATGCGCACTCCAAAAACCAATTGCGATATAAAATCAGTCGATCTAGCTCACAACCGATTGCATAACGCAATCAGAACCGCGCGGATGTGCCGCGTAAGGAAAGGAAGTGGGTATGGCTAAGCTCGTGTTCGGAATGAACCAGTCCCTGGACGGCTACGTCGATCATATGGCGTTTGCGCCGAGCCCCACGCTCTTCCGCCACTTCATCAAGGAGGCTCAGGGGCAGGCAGGTAGTGTGTACGGCCGCCAAATGTATGAGATCATGCGTTACTGGGACGACGATCATCCTGAATGGGATGCAGACGAACACGCCTTCGCGGCGGCGTGGCGGAACCAGCCGAAATGGGTCGTCTCGCGCTCGTTGAAGTCGGTCGGCCCCAACGCCACGCTTGTTGAGGATGATCTCGAGGGCGCGATCCGTGAGCTGAAGGCCGAGCGCGCCGGGGAGATCGAAGTTGCTGGCCCGGACTTGGCGCGAAGCCTCTCCGAACTTGGCCTGATCGATGAGTATCGAATCTACCTGCACCCTGTCGTGCTTGGCCACGGCAAGCCATATTTCGCTGGACCCCGGCCGCCGCTCCGCCTCATGACCTATGACCGGATTGGCGAAGACGTGATCAGGTTGACCTACGTTCCTGCTTAATCTCGCGACTCGCCGGAAGGAAATCGCCGCGGAAGTCTGGTCTTGGGTTGGGTCCAAAGCGAGGGGAACGGCCCGCATCGGTCGCAAATCCCGACGACATGGCGCGTGCATAAAGGGCAGCTATCCCACCAACCCCTCCGGAACCTGTCGGTCGGCAGACGCCCCCGTTGCGCTCATTGCGCTCGCGAACCGGAAGGGCGACGCACAGCAGCGATCTGCGCTCGCTAGCGGCGCTAGCGAAGTAGGAACGGCAGATTGTATTCGTCATGTCTATCCAGCGTGGCGCGCCACATACCGC
>JBPCPV010000048.1:0-153750 GCA_050998805.1 Chloroflexia bacterium
AGACGGCGGTATGCCACGGGGTGATCAGTGGGTACAACGACCGGACGTTCCGCCCGTACAACGACGCGATACGGGGACAGATAAGCAAGATCGTTTACCTGAGTATCGTGAACCCGCCGGTAACCTGTGGGCCGTGAGCCACTAGCCTAACCCACGACCCCCTTTCCATCAGAGAAGGGGGAAGCCCTACTCCTATCCCCCTCTCCGTGGCGGAGAGGGGGCAGGGGTGAGGTGGGGCCGGCAAAGAACCCAATATGACACCCAAACTCTACACCGCGCTCAAGTGGGGCGCGCTGCTCGGCGGGCCGCTGGCGATATTCGAGACGTTCGGCTATCTGATGGCGCTGAACGCCGGGAGCATAGACGTGTACGACGCGACCAACACGCTCGGCAATCTGCTGGAGATAGCCGTGCCGGTCGCGGCGGGCTGGCTCGCGGTAAGAGCGACCGGCGAGCGCCGGAGCGGCCTGATCGCGGGGCTAACCGTCGGCGTCATCGTGGCTGCCGTGAATATGGTTACGGAATTGGTGGTACCCGGCAGCGCGCTCTCCACCCTGTCCGGCCAGCCGCCAGTGAGTGGGGGCGATCTGATAGTCTCCATACTGACCACCCGCGCTCTCACGCTCGGCCTGGGGGCCTGGGGCGGGTGGCTCGGTGGGCGGCTACAGAGTATCGCCAAGCCGCCTACACAACCTCCGCGCCCCTAGCCCGGTGTTGACCCGGCGGGAACTCGGCACCGCGATCCTCCTCTGCGGGCTTGGTGCCGCCGTCTTCCTCTGGCCCGCCCTCTTGGGCAACAACCGCCTCTCCCCCGCAGACCTGCTTTTCAGCTTCTACCCCTGGCATCCGCAGCAGCCGCCCGGCCTTTCGCGGGCGAGCAACGGCCTGCTGATCGACAGCGTGGTCGCGTTCGAACCCTGGCTCGGCTACACCGCCGCGCGGCTGCACGCAGGCGCGCTACCTCTCTGGAACCCCGACAACATGCTCGGCGCGCCGTTCATCGGCAACATGCAGTCGGCAGTATTCTACCCGTTCAACTGGCCCGCCTTCGTCTGGCCGGGCGGGGGGGCGCTCGTGCTGCGGGCATGGTTCAAGCTGTTCACGGCGGCGCTCGGTGCCTACCTGCTCGCGCGGCAGGTGCTTCGCGTCGGCCCGCTCGCCGCCTCGGTAGCAGCGATCTGCTTTGCCTTCGGCGCGTTCATGACCGTCTGGCTGCTCTACCCGCTTACCAATGCCGCCGTCTTGCTGCCCTGGCTCTGGCTGGCGACCGCGCTGCTCGTCGCCGCCCCCAGCCGCCGCGGGGTCGCCGCGCTCGCCATGCTCGTCGCCTTCTCGCTGTTCGCCGGCCACCCTGAGACGGCCTACCATATCGGGTTGGCGACCGGCGCGTTCATGCTCTTCTCTGTGTTGTCCCGCCCGGCTCCTTCTCCAGAGAAGGCGCGGGCGGTCGTTGCCTGGGCGGCGGCGTATGGGTTGGGCGCGCTGATCGCTGCGGTACAGCTTCTGCCCTTCGGCGAATACCTCAGCGTGAGCAGTGCGCTGGCGGGCCGGTCGAACGCGAACTGGGAGGGCTTCTGGCTGCCGCTGCACTTCGCCTGGACGATGTTCAGCCCCGACCTGTTCGGCAACCCCGCGCACGCCGACTGGTGGGCACCCGGGATCACCTACAACTACAACGAGGTCAACAGCTACATCGGGGTGCTGCCGTTGCTCCTCGTTCCGCTCGCGTTTTTCGGGCGCGACCGTGCCGGACGGCATGTCGCGATCTTCCTGGCGCTGCTCGCCCTGCTCGCAGCAGGCGTGGTCTACCACGCGCCTATCATCTACGGGGCCTTCACATCCCTGCCCTTCCTCCGCACCGCCGCGAACCACCGCCTGCTGCTGCTCGTCGAGTTCGCCCTCGGCCTGCTGGCCGCGCTCGGCGTGCAGCATCTTATCTCGTCCCCGCCACGTCTCCGCATCGTGCTGCTGCCCACCGCGGGGCTTGCGCTGCTCGGCATCGGCGTGCCTCTGGCGGCGGCAGGGCCGATCTTCGCGCTGCCGGCCGCTCTGAGCGCGGCGGTCGGCGTCTGGGAGGCGGGGCTGTGGCGGGGCGGGCTGCTGCTGTTGGTCGGCGGCGGGCTGCTCGCGGCGATCTGCCTGGCGGCGAGCCGTCCGCGAACCGCGCGCACTGGGGCCTATCTGCTGCCGGTCTTGTTGCTGGCCGACCTCTGGGGGGCACACGCGGATTACAACCCGACTGTCGCCGCCGCCGACTACTTCCCGCCGACGGGGGTGACGCGCTTCCTGGCGGCGCAGCCCGGCCTCTCGCGCAGCACCGACCTGCTGCTGCCGAACACGAACCTGGCCTATGGCCTGCCGATCCTCACCGGCTACGATGCTGTCGAACCCCGGCTCTACGGTGAACTCGTCTCCTATATTGACCCGATGATCCCCCAGAACCGCAGGCGGCACTTCAACGCAAACGATCCGCTACAGTCGCGCATCTGGAATCTGCTCAATGTCGGCTTCGTCGCCGCGGGGCCGGGTTCCGACCCGAACTACCTGGCCGACATCCGCCAGGAGACCGGCACCGGGCAGACGGTTGGCGACATACGGGGGGCCTCGCAGCCGGGGCAGACCTTCACCGCAACACACGACAACCTCGCCGCCGTCGAAGTCCTCGGCGCGACACAAGGCGGGAGAGCAACCGGGCGTCTCGTCTTCCACCTCAAGGCTGGCCCCGCCGCGCCCGCCGACCTCGTGACCCGCACCCTCGAAGTCGCCGAACTGCCCGACGACGCCTACTGGCCGATCCGCTTCCCGCCGATCCTCCGCACGAAGGGGCGGAGCCTCTACTTCTACTTCACCGCCGACGGCGACCCGCCCGGCCCAGCAGCCACGCTCTGGTACAGCGCCGCCGACGCTTACCCCGGCGGCACGCGCACCGACGGCGGGCGGCCCGTCTCCGGAGACCTCGAGTTCCGCACCGCCTCAGTCTTCGACCCCGACGGCCCCTGGCTGGTGCGCGCCTTCGACGGCGGCGCGACCGGGGCGAGCGTCTTCGAGAACCGCAAGGCGCTGCCCCGAGCATGGATCGTCCACGCGGCGGCCGCCGAGGCCGACCCGAAGGCCGGCATCGCCAGCCTCTACGACCCGGCGTTCGACTGGACGCGCACCGCCCTGCTCGATGCGCCCCTGCCCGCCGCAGACCCTCTGCCCTCTGCGCCTCCGCCCGCCGCCTCAGACACGGTGAGCATCACGCGCTACGAGCCGGAGCATGTCGAGATCACCGCCGACAGCCCGGAGGCGGGGCTGCTTATCCTCAGCGACCAGGCGTTCCCCGGCTGGGAGGCGGCAGTGGACGGGCGGCCTGCTCCCATAATCACGGTTGACCACGCGCTGCGGGGCGTCTACTTGGGAGTGGGCCGCCACCGTGTGGAGTTCGACTACCGGCCAGCGTCCTTCGCGTGGGGCGCGGGGCTGACCGGGTTGGGGCTGCTGGTTGCGCTCGGTCTGGTGGCGTGGCCGCGCCCACGTAGAGAGGGGGGATCCCGTGCAGACGGGTAGTGACAGCCGGGTGACGCGCCGCGAACTCGTCTGCGCGGTGCTGCTCTTCGGCCTGCTGGTGACGCTCTTCCTCGGCGGTGCGCTCTTGACGGGGCGGTATCTCTCGCCTGCCGACCTGCTCTACGGCTATTTCCCATGGCAGGCGCAGGCCCCGGCAGGCTGGGGAGGCCCCTCCAACGGCCTGTTGTCCGACAGCGTGCTTGTGTTTGAACCCTGGCTCGGCTACACCGCCGCCCGCCTGCACGCGGGGTCACTGCCCCTATGGAACCCGCAGAATATGCTCGGCGCGCCGTTCATCGGCAATATGCAATCAGCCGTCTTCTATCCGTTCAACTGGCTCTACTTTCTCTGGCCGGGAGGGGGGATGCTCGTGGCGCGGGCTTGGCTCAAGCTCTTCACGGCGGCGCTCGGCACCTATCTGCTGGCCCGTCAGACGTTCGGTATCCGCCCGGCCGGCGCGATCCTGGCCTCGCTGACGTTCAGCTTCGGCGGCTTCGTCACCGTCTGGCTGCTCTACCCCCACACCAACGCGGTCGTGCTTCTGCCCTGGCTCTGGTGGGCCACGGCCCGGCTGGTGGAGAGGCCCAACCCCCGCCTGGTCGTGGTGCTGGCCGTCGCAGTGGCGCTCACGCTCGTCGCAGGCCAGCCGGAGCTTGCCTATTATGAGGCGCTCGCGACGGCAGCCTTCACGCTCTTCCAGATAGCGCGCACCGGGCCGCTGCGCCCGCGCCGGGTAAGTTACCTCCTCGGTATTTGGGCGGCTGCCTACTTGCTGGGTGCCCTAGCGGCGGCGATCCAGCTCGTGCCGTTCCTGGAATATCTCACATCAAGCGCGACGCTCTCGCTGCGGGCCAACCCAGCCGGGCCGGACGTCGGCTTCCCGCTCCGCTATGCCTGGACGGCGATCAGCCCCGACATGTTCGGCAACCCCGCCCACCTAGACTGGTGGGATCCCGTCGCTAACTACAACGAGATGAACATCTACTGCGGGATCGCTCCCCTTCTACTCGCCCCCTTTGCCCTCTTCGGGCGGGACCGACAGCGCCGTTACCTCGCCTTGTTTCTGCTGGTGCTCATGGCCCTGGCCCTCGGTATCGTCTACGATTGGCCGGTCGTGCGGGCGGCGCTCGGCACGATACCGCTGCTGCGCCTGGGAGCCACCGGACGGCTCGCGGTATTCGCCGAATTCGCGCTCGCGCTGCTCGCTGGGCTGGGGATGGATAGACTACAGGAGTGCCTCCCGCGCGAACGCCTGCGACTGCTTGGCGCGCTTGCGGTTGTTGCCCTCGCCACCCTCGTGATGGGAGTGGGGCTGCCTGCCGCCCTCGCCCACTCATACTTCCTGCTGCCCACTGGCCTCGACCCCGCGCTCAAAACCTGGAGCGACGCCCTCACCCGCTCACTCGTGCTGATCTCGGCTACGGCGGCGCTGATCGCGTTGCTCGTGCTGCTTATGCGCCCGCGCCTCCGCTCGGTGGCGCTCATCGTGCTTCCCCTGCTGCTCTGGGCCGACCTATGGCAGGCACACGGCGGCTACAATTCGACTGTGGCCCCTGCCGGCTACTACCCGCCCACCGCGATGACCCAATTCTTGCGCGCACAGCCCGGGTACTTCCGCTCTGTATCGGCTGGCTGGCTGTTGATGCCTGACACGAATCTCGTCTACAGGCTCGACGACCTCGGCGGCTACGACGCGCTCATGCCGCAGAGCTACTACGACACAGTTTTGCGGATCGATCCCGTCCTCCGACCCGACTACGGATACAGCCCCTTCCACATCCTGCAATCGCGCCTGCTTAACCTGCTCAACGTTCGCTACCTGCTGCTCGAACCCGGCGACAGCCCAAATTATAGGCCGGATGTCGCCCAGGAAGCTCTCGCCGGCAACGTCGGCGAGATCCAGGCGCGTAATAAGCCCGGCCAGACCTTCGTCGCCACTCACGACGACCTGGCACAAATACAGGTCTTCGGCGCCACCTATGGGCACCACCCGCCGGGCCGGTTGATCTTCCACTTGAAGGCCGGTCTGCTCGCGCAGGCCGACATAGCCACCCAAGAAGTGGACACCTCCGCCCTCCCTGACGACAGATATTGGACGTTCGACTTCCCGCCGATAGCCGACTCCAAAGGCCGCAGCTTCTACTTTTATCTTGAGGAGCCGACCGCACGCTCAGGCCAGGCGGTCACGATCTTCTACAGCCCCGCCAACCTCTACCCGGGCGGCACGCGCACCGCGACCGGCACGCCTGCGAGGGGCGACCTGACGTTCCGCGCACGCTACCGGATCGACCCCGACAACTCCTGGTTCGCACCCGTCTTCACCGACACAAGCGGCACTGTCTTCGAGAACAAGCAGGCGCTGACCCGCGCCTGGCTGACCCACCGAGCCGAAGTCCAGCCAGGCGCACAGACGCAACTCGAACTCTTGCGTAAGCCTGAGTTCGACCGCGCGGGCACCGCCCTGCTTGACGCGCCGCTGCCCGTCGCAGACCCTCTGCCCTCTGCGCCTCCGCCCGCCGCCTCAGACACGGTGAGCATCACGCGCTACGAGCCGGAGCATGTCGAGATCACCGCCGACAGCCCGGCGGCGGGGCTGCTTATCCTCAGCGACCAGGCGTTCCCCGGTTGGGAGGCTGCGGTGGACGGGAGGGCCGCTCCCATAATCACGGTTGACCACGCGCTGCGGGGCGTCTACCTGACCGCAGGCAGCCACCGGGTGACGTTCGACTACCGGCCGGCTTCGTTCGCGTGGGGCGCGGGGCTGACGGGGTTGGGGCTGCTGGTTGCGCTCGGTCTGGTGGCGTGGCCGCGTGGAGAGGTAAACGGGCGACGGCAATTGATCGCTTCAGCATAGGCGCGTATACTGTAAGGGTTATGCATAATCCAGCTCTATCGGGCGACAATCCGTCAGTCCTGCCATCCAATACGCTGACCTTACGCTTCGATCCGATTAACTCAACCGTTACTGAGCAGATTCAGTGGCTGGCGGTCGATCTCGTAGACTAGGTTCCGACGAGCATCATTGGGGCGGTTGTTGGGGCGTTGGCCGCCTGGCCGCCGCCAATACTCCAAGCGCCGCGACCAGCGCCGCCAGGCTGATCGCCCCGCCGAGCAACACCGAGGGCGGGCGGAAGCCGAAATGCACCTTGTGCTCGCCTGCGGTTAGAGGCACGGCGCGCACCAGCGAATATGCCGTGTATATCTGCGCTGGCTTGCCGTCCACGGTGGCCTCCCAGCCGGGGTAGTTCACGTCGCCGAGGACCAGCCAGCCGGGGCGGGTGAGCCGGGCCTCGATGTCCACGCTCAGGTTGTGGTAAGCCGTGATGCCGACGGTGCCTGGCGAGACTGTGCCGGAGGGCGAGGCGTCGAAGCCGGGCGGAGGCGGCTGTTCGAGCAGCAGTTCGCGGCGCGGGTCGAAGCCCTGCGCGGCCATCCGCCCCGGCATATCGGCGGCGGGCATCACCTCGGCCCCGGAGACCAGGAAGGCGCGCTGCAGGGCGGCGGTGTTGCGGTATAAGGCGATCTCCCCTGTGTAGAGCGGTGCCAGCGAGGCCGGCAGCGTGCCGGTTAGCGGGGCAGCGAAGGCGACGTATGCCGCGTCGAGGATCTCGGCCTGCGCGCTCGCCCAGCCCTGCGGGCGCACCATCACGTCGGAGTAGCCCCCCGTCCTGTGCGCCGGGTCCACGGGTGCCCAGAACTCCTCGTAGCGTTTCAGGTGGAGCGAGTCGTAGCCCTGCACATCCTGTAAGCCGTAGAGCGTGGCGGTATTCGGCACGAACACGGCGTCCGAAGGGCCGGGCGCGATCAGCCGCCCGTCTGCCCGGCCCGGCGGGATGGCCGAGGCGGCCGGCGAGCGGGGTTCGAGCGTTGAGGCGGCGACATAGGTGTTGTAGCCGGGCGCATATGTCAGCAGATCCCAGGCGGTGAGCGTGAGCAGCCCCACGGCGAGCGCGGCCCCCGCCCGCCCGCCGCCCCCGCGCAAGACCGGCACGGCGATCAGCCAGAGCAGGAGCAGTCCCGCGATCCATCCAGCCTGAGCGAGCGCCGCGCCCTGCTCGGCGTAAAGGCCGGGGTTGCCTCCGGCAAGCCGGTGCTGCTCGGCCAGCAGGTAGATGATCGGCAGAGACGCGGCGAGCAGCCCGGCGGCAAGGCCGGCAGACGCCCAGGGCCGCCGCCGCGCCAGCGAGATCAGCGCGTCGAAGCCGAGGCCGGAGAGAGCCGCCGCGCAGAAGATGAACAGGTAGCCGATCCGCGTCGGTAGCAGCGCCTCTAGTCCTGGCAGCCGCCCCACCATGTTGAAGCCCGGCATCCCGGCCGCCGCCGCGAACGCCGACAGCCCTGCCCCACCGAGGAAGACGACCCGCCGTTCGCGCCGCAAGACGAGCGCGACCAGCGCGAGGGCGAGGGTCGCGAGGCCGACGTACCAACAGTTGTTGAACACGAGCGGGTAGCCGTACTTGCCCTCGGCGACATCGAAAATCTGGGGCACGAACAGCGGCAGTTGCCGCCCAAGCAGGCGCATCGCGTGGGCGTCGAAGGCGTCGGCAACGGTCGCACCTATGGGTGTGCCGGAGCGGTTCGACAGCGCGTTCAGCTCGAAGAACGGCAGAAGTTGCACCGCAGCGAGCGCAGGCCCCCAGGCGAGGATCGCCGCGGCCCGCGACGCCTGCCCCCACCACGCGCGCCACTGGCCCGGCGTCTGCCGGCGGCGCGCGTCCCAGGCAGATGCGAGCAGCCGCGCACCGAGCCAGCCGGCAAGCATGACCCCGCTGTACATGAACCATTGGAGGTGCCCGGCGAGCGCGAGCACGCCGAAGAGCAGCCCCGCCCCCGCCGCCAACGCCCACGACCTCCGCCGCCAGGCGATTTCCGCCGCCGCCAACGCCCACGGCAGCCAGCCGTAGATGTACGCGACCCCAGGCAGTTCCAGCGACATATAGAGCTGGCCGCTGCCCGCGAAGGCAAGCCCCGCGAGCAGGCCGCCGGCGCGGCTCGCGCCGAGCACGCGCGCCAGCACGTACATCCCCGCGCCCGCCAGCCAGATGTGGAACAGCGCGCCCACCTGGAGCGCCGCCGACAGCGGAAGCAGCAGCAGCAGCCAGGCCACGGGGTAGTAAAGCTGCGTCTGCGGGTTGCCCTGGAACGGGTAGCCGGAGAAGACATCCGGGTACCAGAGCGGCCACTCGCCTTCTGCCAGGCTGCGGCGGACAAAGGTCTCCCACGGCAGGTAGAGCAGCGCCGAGTCCGCGATCACCGTGTTCTGCACCGCCGGCGGGCTGCCGATAGGGCGCGGTGCCCAGATGCCGAGTGCGTCGGTCGCCACCGGCACACCGCCGCCGAGAACCGGCGACGTCGTCGCGAACGCGAAGCCGAGCAGCAACAGCAGGCAGGCGAGGTCCGGCCAACGCGGCGCGGGGCGATCGGGGGCGCGGTCGGGCCGGTGGAGCATGACTCTATTATAGCCGCTCGCGTGTGGATCCGGCAACGTTTGATAATGTGGTAAACTGTAACATGTAGATTGGGATCGACCGCGAAGAAGGGGAGGGACCGCACTCATCAAATGTATGTCATCGGCACGGCGGGCCACGTAGACCACGGCAAGTCCACACTCGTCAAGGCGCTCACCGGCATAGACCCCGACAGGCTCCGCGAAGAGAAAGAGCGCGAAATGACGATTGACCTCGGCTTCGCCTGGCTCAAGCTGCCGGGCGGCGAGGAGGTCTCGGTCGTTGACGTGCCCGGCCACGAGCGGTTCATCAAGAACATGCTCGCCGGCGTCGGCGGGATAGATGCCGCGCTGTTGGTGATCGCCGCAGACGAAGGCCCGATGCCTCAAACAGACGAGCACCTCAACATCCTGCACCTGCTCGGCGTAGATCGCGGCCTGGTCGTGCTCACCAAGCGCGAACTGGTGGACGACGAGTGGCTTGGCCTGGTGCAAGAGGAGGTCCGCGACCGACTGGCGGGCACGACCCTGGCCGGTGCGCGGATAGTGCCGGTCTCCGCGCGCACCGGGGAGGGGTTGGACGACCTGAAGGCGGCGATCTCCGATCTGCTCGCGGGCACGACGCAACGGCCCGACAAAGGCAGGCCCCGCCTGCCGATCGACCGTGTGTTCAGCGTCGCCGGCTTCGGCACTGTGGTCACCGGCACGCTCAACGAGGGCAGCCTCCATCTTGGGCAGGAAGTCGAGATCGTGCCCGGCGGTCTGCGGAGCCGGGTCCGGGGCCTCCAGAGCCACAAGCACAAGACCGAGACGGCTCCCCCCGGCGGGCGCGTCGCGGTGAACCTCGGCGGCGTAGCTGTCGACGACCTGCGGCGCGGCCAGGTGCTCACGGCACCCGGCTGGCTCGAGCCGACGGTGCGGATAGATGCCCGGTTGCACCTGCTGGCCGATGCGCCCGGCCCGCTGGCACAAAACGCCCTGCTCGACTTCTTCGCCGGGGCGTCCGAAAGCTCCTGCCGAGTGACTCTGCTCGACGCACAGCGGCTTGAGCCGGGCAGCTCGGGCTGGGTCACGCTCCGGCTGAGTGAGCCGGTGCCGGTGGTGAAGGGCGACCGCTTCATCTTGCGCCGCCCCTCGCCCTCGCTGACCATCGGCGGCGGCGAGGTGATCGCCGCCCACCCCCGCCGCCACCGCCGCTTCGACCCCGCCTCCCTGCGCGCGCTCGAGACGCTGGAGCGGGGTACGCCGGAGGAGCTGCTGCTACAGGCGCTCGGCGGGGAGGCGCGTGAGGTCAGGGCCGCGCTCGATGCTGTCGGCCTGCCCGCAGACGCCGCCCGCGCCGCGCTAGCCTCGGCGCTCGCCTCCGGCGACGCCGTGCGCCTCTCGCGGGGCGATGAGCCGACGGGAGAACTGCCGCCCGCCGCTCTGATCATGGGCCTCGGCGCGTGGAACGCGCTCGCCGCGAAGATGCGCGAGGCGGTGGGCCGCTACCACACGCAGCATCCATTGCGGCGTGGCCTCGGCAAGGAGGAACTCAAGAGCCGCCTCGGACTGACGCCGAAGGTCTACAGCGCGGCGGTCGCGCGGGCGGTCGCTGGCGGGCTGCTGGCCGAGGACGCGACGACGTTCCGGCTGCCCGAGCATGAGGTGCGCTTCGAGGGGCCGCTCGCCTCCCAGGTGGCCGGCCTCAAGTCGGCCTTCGCCGCCTCCCCATACAGCCCGCCCGCCCCCGCCGATCTCGGCCTCGACCCCGAACTTGTCGCCGCCCTGCTCGACCGTGGCGACCTCGTGAAGGTCGCCTCCGACATCTACTACGACCGCGCGACCTACGACCTCATGACGGCGCGCATCCTCGACGCGATAGACACGCACGGCAGCATCGCGGTCGCCGACCTCCGCGACATGTTCGGCACGACGCGCAAGTACGCCGTGCCGTTCATGGAGCACCTCGACGAAGTACGCCTCACGCGCCGCCAGGGAGATGTGCGGGTGCGCCGGTAGCCCTTCCGATTGCCGTTTCCCATTGTGTGTGGTAATATTGACCGACAGGAGATTGGTGATGGAAGCAGTCCGCACTCCGCACTCCGCACTCCGCACTCCGCTGCGCCCGCGCGACATCGGCGGGATACTCGACCAGGCTGTGGTTGTCTACCGGCGCAACTTCGTGACCTTCCTGGGGATAGGCGCGCTGATCCAGGTGCCGGTCAATCTGATCCTCGCTCTCGGCAGCACCTGGCTGCTCAATCCGGCGAACATCACCGCGCCCCAATCTCCGGGGTTCTTTGCCGGCCCTGCGGCTATAGATCAGTACAATCAGGCGCTCGCGCTCTGGCTGAGTAACTTCCTCAGCCGCGCGCTCCTGTATCTGCTGATATGGATACTCGGCAACGTGTTGTTGAGCATCGCCGCGGGCGCGCTCGCGCGGGCCATCGCGGAAGGCTATATGGGCCGCCAAACGAGCATAGTGGGAGCATATCGCGCCATCCGCCGGCGTATACCGACACTGATCGGCATGGCGCTGTTCCAAGCGATTGCCTCGCTGACCATAATCATACCGCCTGTGTTTGCCTGGCTCTTCATCAACTGGAGCTTCACTAGCCAGGCCATCGTGCTGGAGGACGCCGGCGTAGGGACCGCGCTCCAGAGGAGCTGGGATCTCGCGCGGGGTTCCTGGTGGCGCATTTTCGGTGCCTACCTACTCCTGTTGGTACTCAGACTAATCACATCCAGTCCGGCGTCGCTCGTGCAGACGCTGCTCGGTCTCGCCGGCGCACCATGGGAGATGCAGAACATCGGCTCAGAGTTCGTCGCGCTGCTGATAGGTGTGGTGTTTGTGCCGTTCCAGCTAACGGCCATGACGCTGCTCTACTTCGATCTGCGGGTGCGACGGGAGGGGTTCGACCTCGGCACCGCGCTCGACGAGCGCGCGGGGCAGCTGGGACTGGTGCCCGGAATATATGGCGGCTGGCCCTACGCGGCCCCGGCAGAGAGGGCCGAGGGCTGAAACAGAGCCGCTCACCGGTTGGCCTTCGGGCCTGCGTGGCCCTTGCCCTGCTGGCCGTCGCCGCCCTGGCGGCTGCTGCGCCGGAGGCGCGTGCCGCCTCATCGGCGGCAGCCACGCCGACTGCTCTCGAGCGTGCGGCCTATGTCCGTTTGCTCCACAGCCTGCTCGATCAGGTCAACACGGCCCAGGCCGCGACCGGCGCGACGCGCGACGACGCCGTGAGCCTCGCGCTGCGCCTGCTGCCTGACGTCATCACCGTGGGAGACGCCGGGGGCACGCTGGCGCACATTGACACCGCGCCGCTGCACGATGCCCTGGCGGCGCACCCACCGGACCTCGTGGGCGCGCAGGTCTACCTTGCGGCCCTGCTCGACCTGCTCGATCCCGGCTCGGTGCCGAGGCCGACCGTTGGCCCTTCGCCGACCGCAGAGGCAGGGGCCACACCCGCGCCCGCGTTTCCTCCCTCGCTCACCCCTGCCTACATCCCCGACGGCGGCGCGGCCGGCCCGCCCCTCGGAGGGGGAGACGCCGGGCAGCGGTTCGACCGCGTACTGGCCGACCCCCGCTTCGCGCAGGACGGGGGCAACGGCGTGCAACAGGGCCTCGCCGGGTTTTTCCAGCCGGCCATTGCTTACCTGCTGGAACTGCCCGACGTGCAGCGCAACTTGCTGGTCGCCGTCATTGCCGGGCTGCTGGTCGCCTTCATTCTATTCGTCAACTACCGGGGCGCGGGCCGGAGCCGCCGCCGCTACTGGACTGCCATCGTGGCCGGCTTCTTCGGCAGCGCGCTGGTCGTCTTCCTGTTGCTCACCTATCTCGGCGCGATTTTCGGTCTGTTGGGCGCGGTCGGCTGGCAGGCGCTCGGCGCGCTCGGCGTGGTTGTGGCTCTGGGGATCGGGGTCTTTGCCGCGGGTAACCTGCGGCGGGCGCGCACCGCCGGAGGCGCACGCCCCGCCGTGGGCTTCGCGGCAGAGGCCGGGTGGAGCGCGACCCAGGCACAGGCTGCCGCCGCCGCCGCAGCGACAGCCGGTGACTACCGCAAGGCGGTGCGCTACCGCTATCTTGCGACGCTGCTCGCTCTCGACGAGGCCGGGCAGGTGCGCTTCGACCCGTCACTGACCGACGGTGAGTATCTGCGGCGCGTGCCCAGCCCGTTGCGTGCGCCGTTCGGCCCGCTTGTCCAACTCTTCGAGCGGATCTGGTACGGCGGTTACCCCGCGACCGCCCATGACTACCAGGAGTACCAGGCGCTCGCGGCGCGGGCCGAGAGCGCCCCGCCGGGGCCGGCGCAGTGATCAGCCGCCTCTCCGACCGGCTGATTTTCGCCGCGCTGTTGCTCCTGCTGCTCGGCGTCGCCGTCATCTCCTTTCTCGGCGGCGCGGCGCGGCAGGGCCAAGACGAGCAGCAGGGCAGCAGCCTCAGCCCCGCGCAGCCTGGCACGCTTGCACTCTACCTCTGGCTCGAAAGCGCAGGCTACCCGGTGAGGCGGATCACCGGCGGCGGAGAATACGCCGACGCGCTGCGCGACACCGACCTGCTTTTCGTGCTCAACCCACAGACCGACTTCACACCTCTGGAGATCGCTGGCCTCGACGCCTGGATGCAGGCGGGCGGGGTGCTCGTCCTGAGCGCCGAAGGCACGAACGCGCTTGCCGCCCACCTCGGCGCGGATCTCAGCCCGCTCCTCCCGCCGGTGGCAGGGCCGCTCATCCCGCGCCAGCCTGCGTGGACCTCACCGCCGGTGCGCCGCGTCGGGGTGGATGCATCGTCGCAACTCAATCTGAGCGGAGACGACGCCGTGCCGCTGCTGACCGCCGGGACCGGCACGCTGATCGCCGAGCAGCCGCGCGGCAGGGGCCGTCTGGTGATCGCTTCGACCACCTGGCAGTTCACGAACGCCGGTATCCGCGCGGAAGATAACCGATGGCTGGCCTGGAACCTCGCCGCGCTCGGCTCGGGTCGGAGGATCGCCTTCGACGAGATCCACCACGGCTTCACCGGCGGCGACCTGCGGCAGCTGTTGCTCAGCACGCCCTGGGGCCTCGCGCTGCTCTACGCGGGGCTGGTGATCGTGCTCGGTATCTTGCTTACGGGCAGGCGGCTCGGCCCGCCGATAGCCGTGCCCGCAGCGTCGGCCCGCCGGGGCGCGGGCGAGTATATGGCCGCGCTCGCGGGGCTGTTTATGCGGGCCGGGCGCACCGACTGGGCCGCCGACCGTTACCGCGCCGAGTTCCGCCGCGCCATCGCCGCGCCTTACGGCCTCGACGCCGCCGCCCCGCCCGACGACCTGGCCGCAGCCTTCGCCGCAGCCCACCACCGCGCGGTGGACGCGCCCGCGCTCGCCGGCCTGCTCGCCGACCTCGACGCCGCCGCCGCGCCCGGACCACACGGACGCGCGACCGTCGCCGCGCCCGCGCTGTTGCGCCTCGTCCGCCGCGCCGAGGCTCTACGATCCGAGATCTTCGCAAGGGAGTTTGCTGATGACCGAAACAAACCAGCCTGACGGCACTCAGACCGACGACCACCCTGGACCGGCCTGCCCACGTTGTGGGCGCGGCGACTGGGGGGCACGAGTGCCGGATGTCGTCCGCAAGGGTCTCTACACCGAGAAGGTGCCGGGCACCGCTCCCCTCGAGTGGCAGGGCACGACATACTACCTGCCTCTCCAAAAATCGGTATCGGAGGAGACGATGCTCGCCCAGCGCCTCTTCCCCTCTGCGAAGCTGCGACAGCCGCCCGCGCCCGACTTCGGCGGCATCAGCCCGCCTCTGGCTACCCGCGCCGAGTATATCGCCATCACCGCCGTGGGCGTGGTCTACCTGCTCGGCATCTGGCTGGTCGTCAGTACGGTGCCGATCTTGGCCCTGCCGATGATTATCGGCCCTGTGCTCGGTATGGTGCGGCTCCAACGCTTCCTGATCTACCGCCGCCACGCCCGCATGGGGGACTACATCTTCTCGATCAACAACCCGAACAACCCGCTCTTCCAGCAGGCGCTACGGCGGGCGGTGGCAAAGCAGGAAGAGGCCGTCCGCCGCTGGCACGAGGCATACTACTGCTACTGCGACAAAGTTGTGTTCGTGCCTGGCCAAAGCGGGGTCGCCGTCCCCGAAGACATCGAGTCCCTACTCTACCCGCCCCCACCCTGACGAGTGGTCAGTGGTCAGTGGTCGGTGATCAGCGAAAGCAATAACTCGAAACTCAAAACTCGGCAGGAGGAAAAGATGACCGTCGCAGAACTATACAGCGCCATTGACCGGGAACGCCGCAAAGTGATCGTGGGGCAAGACGCCACGTTCGATATGCTCGTGACGGCGCTGCTCGCGGGTGGGCATGTGCTGCTCGAGGGCGTGCCGGGCGTCGCCAAGACGTTGATGGCGCGGACGCTGGCCGCAACGGTGAGCGGCGAGTTCAAGCGCATCCAGTTCACGCCCGACCTGATGCCTGCGGATATCGTCGGGACCAATGTCTTCGACCTGCCGACAGGCCGCTTCACGCTCCACCTGGGGCCGATCTTCGGGAACATTGTGCTGGGCGACGAGATCAACCGCGCCCCCGCGAAAACCCAGTCGGCCCTCCTCGAGGCGATGGAGGAGCGGCGGGTGACGATCGATGGCATTCCCCACGACCTGCCCGCTCCCTTCCTGGTGCTGGCGACGCAGAACCCGATAGAGTACGAGGGAACCTACCCGCTTCCCGAATCCCAGCTGGACCGCTTCCTATTCAAGCTGCTCATCACATATCCCTCCGTTCAAGAGGAGACACAGCTTCTGCGAAACTACAACACCGGCTTCGACCCGCGCGACCTGGCGCGGGCGGGAGTACAGGCCGTGGCCGACGCGCCCTCCCTAGCCGCGGCCCGCCTGGAGGCCGCAGCCGTGCGCGCCGACGACGCCGCGCTCGGCTACATCACCGCCATCGCCGACGCGAGCCGGCGCTCGCCCGACCTGCTGCTCGGAGGAAGCCCGCGCGCCTCTGTGGCGCTACTGACCGCCGCGAAGGTCACAGCGGCCATAGCGGGGCGCGACTACCTGGTGCCCGACGACATCAAGAGCCTTGCGCTGCCGGTCTACCGCCACCGCATCATCCTCAAGCCCGAAGCAGAGATCGAGGGCCTGACCGCCGACCGCGCGATCGGGCGTTTCCTGGGCCGCGTGCCGGTCCCACGGTAAAGGGTGGGGAACGCGGATTGAACCATCTGGTAATGGGCGCTGTATTCTAATATAACCCGCATAGTTTCCAGGACGGCTTCTATTCGGGGGTTGCCACAGGGGACAAAGGCGAGGTTGACGCCTTTGTTGCAGAGTCGGCCCCAATTGTGGTATGATGGTATACGGCCTGTTGGGTCAGGCCGGTGGATAGCTCCGAGACGGCACGCATCATTAGCGAAGGAGGTGGTTGTCCACGCGCCAAGAGCCTGGCGAAACCCTCGCCGAAATGGTTCTTATCGCGCTTGGAGCGTCCAATGTACGGCCGGAAGGCCCTTTCAGCCACTAAGGCACGAGGTAACATGTTGTTTAACCTACATCACACGAAGCAGAAGGAGAACCTTTATGAGCTTTAAGAGTGGACTGGGACGGACGCTGCTCTATGGTACCATGATCGGTGCTATGGCGCTCGCGGCCTTCCCCAAGACCTCTGCGGCGGCACCCGCCCAGCAGAACGGCTCGCGGACTTTCCCGCAGACCCATCAGACCGTCTCCGGGCGGTTCCTACAGGTCTGGCAGGGCGGTCGCAGCGATGCCGATGCGATCTACATCAACGGCTTGCCGATCACCGACTACCATGATGAGGTATCGTTCACCGACGGCAACATCTACAAGACCCAGTGGTTCGAGCGTGCTCGCTTCGAGTCGCACCCGAAGAACGCGCAACCGTATGACGTGCTCCTCGGCCTGCTCGGCACATTCGTGGCCGAAGGCCGCAAGGACCAGCCGTTCCAGGGCATAGACAACCCCGGCCCCGGCAAGAACTACGTCCCTGAGACCCGCCACACCGTCGGCGACGACAGCACAGGCGGCCAGGCCATCGCCAAGTTCTGGAAGGCGAAGGGCGGCGTGCCTCAGTTCGGCTATCCGCTGAGCCAGCCGTTCCAGGAAGTTACCCGCGAGACCGACCCGAAGGTCGCCGGCAAGAGCTTCCTCGTCCAGTACTTCGAGCGCCAGCGGTTCGAGTATCACCCCGAGAACGCCGGCACACCGTTCGAAGTCCTGCTTGGCCGCCTCGGCGCCGAGCAGCAGCAACTCGCCCCCCCGCTCGAGCAGCCGATCGCCGGCCGAACCAACCCGGTCGACACACTGCGCGTCGGTCGCGGCCAGGACCCCGACACACTGCTCCCCTACACCGGTAACACCCTCGTCGGCGCGAACTTCGACGCGGCTACATTCAACAGCCTCACGAAGCGCGATGATCACGACAAAGTGCAGCCGGACCTCGCCTTCTACGAGCCGACGCTCGACAACGGCGGCGCCTCCTATGTGGGCACCGGCGACAACAAGCGCCTCGTCGTGAAGTACAAACTGAAGCATGGTATCAAGTGGTTTGACGGCACGTTGATGGACTCGAACGACGTCATCTACACATGGAAGCTCGAGCTTGACCCAGACTTCGCGCTCGCCGACCGCACTGGCGCCGAGAAGCTGGCCTCACTCGACAACCCCGACCCCTACACCGTCATCGCCAGCTACCTGACCTGGCCGGAAGCCGCCGCGCTGATCAAGCGCGACAAGGCTACCTACAGCTTCCTACAGTCATATGTTGACACCAAGACCCCGGTGGTAGACCCGCTGTACGGCGAAGCCCCGTGGATCGGCTCTGTGCTCCCTGCACACGAGCTATCGAAGACGCCCGCTAAGGGCCTGGCGGCGCTTCCTTACTCGCACACTCCGTGGGGTACCGGCCCGTACCATGTGACCGACTTCAAAGAGAACCAGTCGATCACGATGGAGATCAACCCGAACTACAACGTGACGCTGAACAAGCCGGTCATCAAGACGATCTTCAGCCCGTATTTCGGCGACAACAAGCAGCTGCCGACGAATATCGACACGAACAACATCGACGTGACGACCTCTGAGAGCTTTACGCCTGACCTGATCCCCGCGGGCAAGGCCAGCGAGGCCAAGGGCGCGAAGCTGTATGTGCTGCCGTACTACGGCTACGACCACATAGACTTCAACACCACCAAAGAGCCGTTCAACGACGTCCGCCTGCGGCAGGCCGTGGCTTATGCCCTCGACCTGAACGCGATCAACCAGGCTCTGTTCCAGGGCACCATCACCCTGATGCACAGCCCCGACGGCCCGGTTAACTGGGCATCGGTTGACAACCCCGACAACATCGCCAAGTACGGCAGCATCATCTCCCAGCTTCCGAAGTACGGCTTCGATGTCGCCAAGGCGAACGCCCTGCTCGACCAGGCTGGCTGGACGATGAACCCCTCGACCCACTTCCGCGAGAAGAACGGCAAGCAGCTCAAGGTGACGTATCTGACGACCACCAAGGCTTACCGCAAGAGCCTCGCGGTCATCCAGCAGCAGATGCTGGCGGCTGTGGGTATCAACTCCATCGGCACGCCTAAGCCCGCAGCCACGGTCTTCGCCGACCCGCCGGACGGCCCGCTCTACACGGGTTCCTTCGGCGACTACGGCATGGTCGAATTCGGTTGGGGCGGCGGCACCGACGAGCCTAAGACGGGCCTCGGCCTGTTCGGCTGCTCGAACGTACCGAGCGATGCCAACAACCACTCCGGCCAGAACGACGAGTTCTTCTGCGACCAGGCCTTCGACCAAGTCGCCGGCGCGGCGGATGCCCTCATCGGCCATACACCCGCCCGCGCGCAGCTCTATCTCCAGGCCCAGGTCGAGTTCATGAAGCAACTGCCTTCGATCCCGCTCTTCCTGATCCCCTCGATCTACCTGGCGAAGGCTGGCCTCCAGTTCCACCCGCACCCGAACGGCGTGCTGATCGACTGGCAGGATTGGTATCTCTCGAAGTAATAGGCCAGGGGCGAGCGCGCTGCGCTCACTCTGACAAGGGACCGGCTCACCTTCGGGTGGGCCGGTCTTTTTGATTGCGGAGTGCGGACGAGTTTTGAGTTACGACGGCGGAGTGCGAGGGCCGCCCACCTGTACCGCCGCCGTCACTCCGCACTCCGTCGTTTAGGTCTTTCGGAGTATCTTTCGTTCCGAGGCCCCATTTTGCCCCCAAATCTGGCAGTAAATGACCCCTGAAATGGATATATAAAGTGAGGGGGTAAAATTAGTGAGCCGAAAACGACGCGCGCCGTGCCTAAAAAAGGAGCCGCACAACCCCGCGCCGGGAAGATTGTCGCCGGATTTTGGCTGGTTTCCAAAAATACCCCGATCGGAGTATCTCTGACGATCCTACGGTCGCGTTTTTCTTACTATTATCAACTCTCAGGCACGACTTATCAGAATCCTGCCGCTTGCATCCAGATCCATCCGGTGCTATTATAGCAATGGTCGGTGGTCGGCAGTCAGTGGTCGGCAGTAGGGAGGGCGGTATGGACAGTACAGAGCGGGATGCCGGTAATTCAAAACTCAAAACTCAAAACTCAAAATTGAAGTTGTTGCTCGGTATCCTCCTCGTGCTTGTGGTGGCGGGGGTGGGCGGAGCGGTGTGGGCGGGGCAGGCGGGGTGGAGCACCGGCACGCCACGGGTGCTCGGCATTGCGCCGGAGACTGGGAGCCGGGATGTGGCGGGCGACGCGCCGATCAGCATCGCGTTCAATATGCCGATGAACGCCGACAGCGTCCGCTCGGCCTTGAGCATAGACCCGCCGACCGACGGCACGACGAGTTGGGAGGGCAACACGCTGATCTTCCACCCGCAGCCCGGCTACCGGCGCGGAGTGACCTACACTGTGCAGCTCGGCACGGGGGCGGCCAGCCCTCTCCTCCAGAAGATCGCCGCGTCGGCCTCCACCAGCTTCAAGACGGCGGGGCTGCCCTCGCTCTACAGGAGCGTGCCGCCGATGGGCGCGGCGGGTGTGCCGACGGATACGATGGTCACGCTACAGTTCAGCCGCCCGATGGCCGCGCTCGCCGCGCTTGACGGCGCGAAAGACCCGGGCAGCGCGGTCCGCATCCAGCCCGACCCAGGGGGCCATTGGCAGTGGCTCGGCAGCACCACGCTCGCATATAGGACGGCTGGCCTCCGCCCTGCGACCGGCTACAGCGTCTCGGTGTCGCACGAACTCAGCGACTACACCGGCGGGCAACTCGACCGCGACTACAGCTTCAGCTTCACCACCCTCCGCCCGCAGGTCACGGCGACCCAGCCCGAAACAAACACCC
This sequence comes from Chloroflexia bacterium, assembly GCA_050998805.1. Taxonomy (GTDB): domain Bacteria; phylum Chloroflexota; class Chloroflexia; order QHBQ01; family JAICKM01; genus JAICKM01. Next base: position 20,318 of record JBPCPV010000048.1, read on the forward strand.
AGTTCGTCGGCACGCTCGACCCGATCATCGTCACGTTCAACTCGCCGGTGGACCGTGCCTCCGCCGAGGCGGGGTTCACGCTATCGCCCTCAGCCCCGGGGGGCTTCGCGTGGTCGCCGGACGGTAGCGTGCTCACGTACACGCTGACCGCGCCCCTGCCGGCCGACACCGAGATACGGGCGCAGATCTCCGGCGTCAAGCCGGAGAGCGGCGAACTGGCGATGGAGAAGCCCTACGGCTGGACCTTCCGCACGACGCCGCACGCCAGGGTGCAGGAGACCACGCCGCCGGACGGTGCCTCCGGCGTGGAGCAGACCAACGAGCTGATAGTGCGTTACACTGCCCCGATCAGCAACAGCGCAGCCGAGATCGCCGCCGGGGTGAGAATTAATCCGCCGGTCAAAGGGATGAGCGCCTATTCGTATGACCAGGGCGCGACGATCAACATCTTCGCGCCGCTCGCCCCGTCCACCAGCTACACCGTGACGGTCGGAGGCGGCCCCGGATACAAGGACCGGGACGGCACGGCGGTGCCGGCCTACACCTGGCACTTCCGCACGGCGCGGCTCAAGCCCGATGCGCGGGTGCTGAACAACAACGGCCTAGTCAGCTACTACGCCGGCCTGCCGACGCGCACCTTCCTGAGCGCGGTCAATGTGGACCAGTTCGTGCGGCTTCGGCTCTGGAAGCTGACTGGCGACCAGATGAGCGGCTACCTCAGCGCAGCAACGCAGGACCGCGCGCAATACACGCCGAGCGGCGACCCCCTACGCATCTGGGACATCCCGGTTGCCTACCATCTCGACCAGATCCAGACACTCAACCCGATCGTGGCGCTCGACGCCGCTGCCGACCGGCTGCCGCCGGGCTTCTACTACCTGCGGGTGACCAGCCCCCAGACCGGCAACAGCCCCGGCACGATCAACGGCACCGCGCTGATCGTGGGCAACGCGGGGCTGATCATGAAGCAAGGCCCACACGAGGTGCTGCTGTGGGCGGTGGACATGGGCACGGGCAAGCCGCTCGTGGGGCGCGCCCTGCGGGTCTTCTCAGGAGACAAGGCGTTCGGCGCGGTGACCACCGACGGCGACGGTCTCGGACGGCTCGATGTTGCCGCGCCGAACGGCGCCCCCAACCTGACCGCGATCCTGGACTCGGGCGCGGACGCCGCCGTTGTCTCCTCGAACTGGGACGAAGATATTGGCCCGTGGAACTTCGACCTGGGCATTAAGGGCCGTGTGGCGAACGCGGGGCTGGCCGTCTACACCGAACGCCCGATCTATCGGCCCGGCCAGACCGTCTACTTCAAGGGGATCGTCCGCAACGATGACGATGGGCGCTACAGCGTGCCGACCGCGCCGGTTGAAGTCAGCATGAGCGACGACAACGGGCGGCCGGTCTACAGTGCCACTCTAACGCTCTCGTCGTTCGGGAGCTTCGCGGGGCAATACACACTGCCCGATGCCGCGCCGCTCGGCGGCTACTTGCTCTCATGCAAGTGCGGCTCGCCGGATTATAACGTAGGCACATCTTTCGAGGTGCAGGAATACCGCAAGCCCGAGTATCTGGTCAACGTGAGCACCGACAAACAGAGCTACTCGAACGGCGAGAAGATCGCCGTGACCGCGGGGGCGGATTACTTCTTCGGCGGAGGGGTGGCGGGAGCGAAGATGACGGTGCGGGTGCTGGGCCAGGACTACTTCTTCGAGTGGACCGACCCGGTGAGCGGAGGCCGGTACGACTTCCAAGACCCCGAGCCGATTAACGACCTCCAGACCGCCTCCCAGGGTGAGAAGCGCAATGAGACCACGCTGACCACCGGCCCCGACGGCAAGGCGACGCTGGATCTGCCCGCCGATGTCAGCAAGAACCCGATGAGCCAGCTCGAGACAATCGAGGCGAGTGTGCAGGACAACTCGAACCAGACCGTGAGCGGCAACACACAGGTGATCGTTCACAAGGCGCAGTGGTACGCGGGGCTGCGGCCTGCGGACTACCTCGGCACGGTCGGCAGCGCGGTCGCGGTTGACGTGCAGACCGTGAGCGACTCCGGCGAACGCTTCCCGAACGCGGCTCTAGGGGTCAAGTTCTACCGCCGCGTCTGGGAGCAGACCACCGAGAAAGACGAGGTGGGCCTCGACCGCCCGACATGGAAGCCGCGCGACACCCAGGTGGGCGAGACGACGCTCACAACCGACGCGCAGGGCAAAGCTCAGACGCAGTTTACGCCGAGCGAGGCCGGAGAATACCGGATCACCGCAGAGGGGCGCGATAGCCTCGGCAACCCGGTCACGTCGGCGACCTACACCTACATCACCGACCCCTCGCCGAACGCCGGCCCCGTGGCCTGGCGGCAGAAGAACAACAGCATAGTCACCCTGATCGCCGACAAGGCGAGCTACAACCCCGGCGACACCGCCCATATCCTCGTCACGTCACCGTTCAGCCAGGCGACCGGCCTGCTGACAATCGAGCGCGGCCACATCCTAAGCCATAAGATCGTGGACCTGAGCGGCCCCGCCCCGATCATTGACCTGCCGATCGACGACAGCTACCTGCCGAACGCATACCTGAGCCTGAGCATGGTGGCCCCGCCGAGCGGCCTGAACGCGATGCCCGGCTTCCGCCAGGGCTACATCGCCATCCCGGTCTCGGCAGCCAAGAAGCAGCTGTCTGTGGCGATCACGCCGAGCAGCCCCGCCGCCCACCCAGGAGACACGATCACCTACACGCTGAAGGTCAGCGACGCCGCCGGAGCGCCGGTCAGCGCCGAACTCTCGCTCGCGCTTGTGGACAAGGCGATCTTCTCGCTCTCCGGCGACACGACGCCCTCGCTGATGGACAGCTTCTACGGCATACGGCAACTCGACTTCACCACGGCGAGCAGTATGCTGATCCTGGCCGACCAGGTGGCGACGGCGCATATCTCCGGCGGCAAGGGCGGCGGAGGCGGCAACGGCAACGGCGTCGTCCGCACCAATTTCAGCGACACAGCCTACTGGAAGGCCCAGGTCACCACCGGCGCGGACGGGCGGGCCGTCGTCTCGGTGCGGCTGCCCGACAACCTGACCACATGGCGGCTGACCGCGCTCGCAGTCACCGCCGACACGCTGGTGGGGCAGGCGACGAACGAGATCGTGTCGAGCAAGCCGCTGCTGCTGCGCCCGCGCCTGCCGCGCTTCATGGTCGCGGGCGACCGCGTGGAGCCTGCGGCGATCATCGAAAACCGCAGCGGCTGCGAGGCGGATGTGGACGTGACGCTGGTTATCTCCGGCGCGACCTTCGTGAAAGCCGGCCCGGCGGCTACCCAGCATGTTCATCTCTCCACCGAAACCGTCGTCTCCTGGGCGATAACCGCGTCGCAAGCGCCGACCGCGACGTTTGGCTTCAGCGTGGGGGCAATCTCGTGCAAGGGCGCGAACCTGGCGGGCGACGCGGTGGAGGTCGCCCTGCCGGTGAAGCCTCCCCTGACGGCCGAGGACGTGGCTACGAGCGGCGAGGTGCAGGGCGGCGACACGGCGACGGAGCATGTCTTCCTGCCCCACGGCGTTGACCCGACGAAAGGCGAGCTGACGCTGGAGGTGGCCCCGTCGCTGGCTGCGGGCGCGGCCCAGGCCGTGCAATACGTGAAAGAGAACCAGTACGACAGCACCGAGGAGAGCGTCAGCCGCTTCCTGCCGCTCCTCCAACTCGACCACGCTTACGCGACGGCCGGCCTGAAAACCCCCTACAGCTCCGAGGTGCCGGGCATCGTGAATCGGTCAATCGTCCGGCTCTACGCGGATCAGCACTACGACGGCGGCTGGGGCTGGTTCGTCGAACCATCGACCGACCCGTATCTGACGGCCTATGCCCTCGAAGGGCTGATCGCCGCCCGCACCGACGGCTACCCGGTCAGCGACCAAGTGACGACGAACGCCGCCAAGTATCTGGCGGACTGGCTGAACTCTGCCCCACAGGACGCGCGCGCCGCCGACCTCCGGCTCGACACACGCGCATACGTCTACTTCGTGCTCGCGGAGAACGGCCGCCCCGACCTGAGCGGCGCACGCGCTCTCGCGGTGCGTGCGCCGAGCCTGGCGCTATACGGCAGGGCCTACCTGGCGCTCGCGTTCCAGAGGATGGGCGCGCCCGACGACGCGAATCGGCTGCTGACCGACCTGGCGGGGGCCGCGAAGCAGACCAGCACAACCGCCCACTGGGAGGAGCCGGCCAAGAACACGCCCGAATACTTCCTCGACATGGACACGGACGCGCGAACCACGGCGCTGATCGTGCGGGCGCTGATCGCGCACGACAAGAGCGATGCGCTGATCGAGCGCGGGGTGCGTTGGCTGATGGAGAACCGGCGCACCGGCCACTGGCTGAGTACCCAGGAGACCGCCACGGTTCTCGACACCCTCGCCGACTACATGCTCGCCTCCGGCGAGTTGAATGGGCGGAGCGATTGGACCGCGACGATCAACGGTGCCGCCTGGGGAGCGTCTGCCGCAGGTTCCGGCCCTACGACCTCCGCGACCGATCTCCGCCGCTCGATAAGCGAGCTGCTGATCAACCAGGATAACACGGTGAGCCTGGTGCGGCAGGGCAGCGGCGGGCGGCTCTACTACAGCATGAACCTCAGCTATGCGCGCCCCGGCGAAGGGGTGACGGCGCGCAGCGAGGGGTTGAGCGTGATCCGCGAATACCTCAAGCTGGGCACGGGCGGCACGTCGCCGGCCTCACCCATGGGCAGCCTCGCGGCGGGCGACCTCGTTGAGATACATCTGACGGTGATCGCGCCGAGCGACTCGTACTACGTGGTGGCCGAAGACCCGCTGCCGGCTGGCCTCGAGGCGGTGAACGGCACGCTCCAGACCACGGGGCTGACCGAGCGCCTGAACACGCCGAACCCGTACAACTACGGCGGGGAGGCCGGCCAAGTAGGCAAGGGCGGCGAAGGCGGCAAGGGCAGCGGAGGCGGCACCGGCGCTCAAGCGGCGACGGCGAGCTTCTTCGACCATGTTGACATGCGCGACGACCGCACCCTGCTCTATGCGACTTACCTCCCGGCGGGAGTCTACGAGTACCGCTACCTGGCGCGGGCGACCACGCCGGGCACCTACACCGCGCTGCCGGCGACGGCGCGCCTCACCTACCTGCCGGATGTCTGGGGGCGCTCGGACAGCGCGGAGTTCACCGTGACCGCCGGCAAGTAGCGCGGCAGAACCATTGAACCGGATACACACGTATGTGGTATAATAAGTACAGCGATGCGACCGGAACGCAATCAGTCGGAGTGTGCGGTTACCTGGCGCAGTTGTATGCGTTCAGTACTCTGGGGGGACTATGACAGCATTTCTGATACGGCGCTTCATCCAGGGCTTTCTCGTGCTGATCGTCGCCACGGCGATGATCTACTTCCTGCTGACGTTGATCCCGGGCGGCCCTCTGACAGGGCTGCGGGCCGGCAACAACCGCATCACGCAGGCGGAAGTCTGGCGCGTCGGCTACCTGATGGGGATCAACGACCGCAACGGCCACTCGTATCCCTGGTACGAGCGATATTTCAAGTGGCTCTTCAACCCCGATAAGAGGGGCGGCATAGACATCAAGGTTGCCGGCCTTGAGCTCAAGGGCGACGGTATGCTGACCGGCGACTGGGGCCGGTCGAGCGTGGTGGCCCCCGGCAGGCCGGTAATCGACCAGATCGGCGAAAAGCTGCCGTTCACGCTGATACTCATGGGGGGGTCGCTGCTGCTGTCGTTGATAATCGCGCTGCCGATCGGGATCATCTCCGCGGTGCGGCAGTACTCGAAGCTGGATTATACAGTGACCCTGTTGAGCTTCTTCGGCATCTCGATGCCGACATTCTGGCTCGGATGGATGTTGATCATCCTCTTCGCTGTCGGGTTCAAGGAATGGCATCCCTTCGGCCTCACCCTGCCCTCGCTGCCGCCGAGCCAGGCTTACGACATGGGCATGGAGGGTGACTTCGGCAACAGGCTGTATCATCTGATCCTGCCTGTGACCGTGCTCAGCGTGGTGTCGGTCGCGGGGTGGAGTCGCTTCCTGCGGAGCAGCGTGCTCGAAGTGCTGCGGCTCGACTACGTTCGCACAGCCTGGGCGAAGGGCCTCAAGCAGCGTGTGGTGATCCTGAAGCACGCGCTTCGCAACGCACTGATCCCGCTGATCACCGTGATCACGCTGGCGCTGCCGACGCTGTTCGGGGGGGCCATCGTCACCGAGGGTATTTTCTCGTACCCTGGCCTCGGCTCGCTCTACCTGAACGCGACCGGCTCTTACGATTGGCCGTTGGTCATGGCCTACCTGCTGATCGTGACGGCGCTGACGATCTTCGCCAACATCCTGGCCGATGTGCTGTATGCCGTCGCCGATCCTCGGATTCGGTACTCTTAGCTGAACTGAAAGGAACCCCGCAACATGGCTACTACAAGTACAGCGCTCGATGCCGAACGACTAGGGGCGGCAGAACCGGGTCAGTTAGTCGTCACATGGAGGCGTTTCCGCCGGCACAAGCTGGCGGTGGTCGGCCTCGGCACGCTGATCGTCATGGCGATCCTCTGCGCGCTCGCGCCGTGGATCGCCCCCTACAGGCCGGAAACCCAGGAACTCACCAACCAGTTCGCCTCGCCCTCGCTCCAGCACTGGCTGGGCACCGATGAGTACGGGCGCGACATCCTCACGCGCATACTCTACGCGGGGCAGGTTTCGATGGTGATCGGCCTGGTCTGCACAGGCATCGTACTCAGCATCGGGTGCCTGGTCGGGTCGGTGTCGGGCTACTTCGGCGGGTGGATAGATTCGATCCTGATGCGTATCGTGGACCTGCTGTTGTCCATACCGTTCTTCCCGCTGCTGCTGGTGCTCTCACAGATGCTCAGTAACGTGCTGGACAACACGGTGTTGATCATCATCATCGTGCTGACGCTGTTCGGCTGGGTCGGCGACGCGCGGTTGATACGCGGGCAGATCCTCTCACTCCGTAACCTCGACTATGTGGAAGCGACCCGTGCCCTCGGCGCGTCCCACAGCCGGATCATCTTCCGCCACATGCTGCCGAACACACTCGCGCCGATCATCGTCAACGCGACGCTGAACGTCGGCGCGTTCATCATCGCCGAGTCCACCCTGAGCTATTTGGGCTACGGTGTGCGCGAGCCTACTGCGACATGGGGCAACATGCTCTCCGACGTCAACACCTACTTCCTACAGCACCCGCTGCTGGCGCTCTATCCGGGCCTAGCGATCCTGATGGTCGTGGTCTCTATCAACTTCATGGGCGATGCTCTCCGCGATGCGCTCGACCCTCGCCTAAAGCAGTAAAGCTGTCAGCTAGCAGCTTTCAGCCGTTAGCTATCAACCCCCTCCCTAACGCGCAGTGGGTCCGGCAGATGCCGGACCCACTTGTCGTTTTGGCAACGCGATCGGCGATCAGGGCCAGACGCGGCCTATGACGCTGTCTACGCGGACGGGGCCGAAGCTGTGGGAGTCGGTGCTCTCGCGGCGGTTGTCGCCGAGGACGAAGATGCTGCCGTCGGGTATGTGTACCGGCTTGCCGATTTGGGCGTCGTTCACGGCATAGTCGGGCGTATCTTTGATATACGGCTCGTCGAGCTTCTTGCCGGCGATATAGACGCCGTCGTTCGGCTTGATCTCGACGCTCTCTCCCGGCAGGCCGATCACGCGCTTGATGAAGGCGCGCGGGTCGTTTGGCGGGGTGAAGAGAACCAGGTCGCCGCGCTTTGGGGGGCCGAAGAGGTAGTCCGTCTTGGGGTCGGGGCGGGTGCTCTCTTGGAAGGGGTTGAGCCGGTCGAGGAAGTTAGTCTCCCACTTGTAGTAGGCGGCTTTGCTGATCAGCAGGCGTTGGCCGTCGTGGAGCGTCGGCTCCATGCTCGTGCCCTGGACATCGGCGGTTTGGAACACGAGCCGCACGCCGAAGAAGACAAGCAGCGCGAGGATAGCCAGCCTGATCACCCCTCCCCAGAGGGAGCGCCTGCCGAAGCGGACCTCGTGAACCGAGTAGGCGTCGTGGTCGTCTGCGATGCGGCGCAGATCTTGGCGGCGGTAGGAGTCGGCTTCGATTTCGGGCCTCACGTCACTCTTCACGGGCTACCTCTCTGTGCTGACGGCTAACGGTTGACGGCTGAACGCTCACCATTATACACGCTTTCTACAGAAAGTGGGTGCCCGTCGCTTCGCTGACGAGCAAGGCGAGGCCGAGGAGGGTGAGGACGACACCGGACACGAGTTCGGCTCGGCTGCCGAGATGCGTGCCGAGCCGCCCGCCGAACGCGAGGCCGAAGAAGGTGAGGGCAAACGCCTGTACCGCGATGTAGGCGAGCGCGGGGCCGACCGCGACTTGCAGCACGCCGAGCGAAAAGCCGACCGCAAGCTCGTCGAGGCTGACCGATAGGCCGGTGAGCAGCAGCTTGCGGCCCCCGATGCCGGCGTCGAGCCTGGGCGCGTCGTCATCGTCCGCCGAGAGGGCCTCGCGGACGGCGGCCACGCCGACGACGATCAAGATAGCGGCCGCCGCGTAGCCGGCGACTTCGCCGAACGCCGCGCTCAACTGCCCGCCGATCAGCAGGCCGATGACAGGCATCAGCCCCTCGAAGGCTGCGAACGTCAGCCCGACGCGCAACCAAGCGGAACGGGGCAGCCCCGCCAGCCCCAGCCCAACGGCGACCGCGAGCGTGTCGAGGCCGAGCGAGATGAGGAGGATGATTGTAGCTATGGTCAGGCTCCGTGGGTTACTTGCAATATGGTGATCCGGCCCGCGCTGATGGTCACGGTGCCGAGCGGGGTCGGCGTGCCGCCGGGCGCGAGGACCGCCGAGAGGGCGATCTCTGCGCCGGCTGCGCGATGTTGTGTGGGGCCGAAGGCGGCGCTGATGCGCGGGTCTTCCGCCGCCCCATCTTCCCCGGCGACGATCCGCTCCACAGCACCGGATGCCTCCCCATGGGGCGCAGGCACGCAAAGCGTCCACCGGGACGAGCGGCGCAGGCGAGGCAGCTGCCACCGCGCGGTTATCTCATAGCGGCGGAGGCCGCCCGGCAGGAGCGCGATGATCGCTGTGGGCCGCACGGTCTGGCCGTCCTCGCCGACTTCGGCTTCGGGCAACAGCGAGATCACGCCGTAGGGGCCTGCGGCCTCGCCACGGATGTAGCGGGGCGCGCCACGCAGCAACATCAGCGGTTTATGAACGGCATCGGTTGTCCGGTCATCAGGCTACGCAGCCAGAGGCCGGAGATGATCGGCCCGCCGAGCCAGACAACCGGGTAGAGGCAGCAACCGATACCGAGGGTGAGTATACCTATGATCGGGAGCAGGAAGAAGAAGACCACCGCGATGGCGACCCACCAGCCGACCAGCAGCATGATGCCCTGCTGGGTGCGTCCGGCGTAAATGTGGCCGAGGCCGAGCAAGCCGAACAGCCCTCCGATGATCTCGATGGCTACCGCCGTGTTCGGATCTTTCGCCTGTGGATAGGCCGGGTAGTTGCTGCCGGTCGGGTTGTACTGCGGCGGCTGTACGAACTGGGGCGGCGGGGTGTATTGCTGGGGCGGCGGTGCGTTGTACTGCTGCTGCTGCGGATTATACGCCGGCGGGTTGTATTGTGGTGGGTTGTAGGTAGGCGGCGGCACATCGCCCGCCGTCCCGGCATCTCCATAGGGTTGAGACGTGTCCATGCGCCTGGTCATCGCGTCATCGCCTTCTCTCGAGGCGTCCTGGCCCTCGCCGGGGTTGTTCGTGCTGTCCATCTCTTGGTCTCTCCTTTGCTACTCTCACGGCGGTCCACGGGCAGAGCCGGGTTCTATAACTTGCATTCCACGGGCTGGTCGTGTCCCTCATTATACGCGACCAACGAGCGGTGGGTTACAGAGCTGCGGAAGGCGTACCCTGTGAAGCGAACCATGCGGGTATTATACAATATGCGGTATAATACCGGCATGGCTGCCCGTGGTGAAGTTCTTGTTGCTCTGCTCAACGACCTGCGCGATTTCGAGCTGGCCCGCGACGAGCATTGGTATCGCATCCCGGTCGGCAGCATGGATAAGTGGCTCAAAGGCCGCTGGCCCCCGAAGTGGCTGGCGTTCTACCAGACCGTTGTTTTCGGCGGCGAAGGCCGTGCGGTCAACTACTACAGCCGCGTGGCGGCAGTCCGCAAGGCCACGCGCCGGCAGCTTTTCCCCGACGAGCCGCCGGGCAAGAAGACAGATCGGCTCTACTATCAGCTGATGCTTGAACCGTTGATCCGGCTTCCGAGGCCGATCCTCAGCCGACGCCCCCGGTGGATCATCTTTATCCCGACGACATGGGAGAAGTTCCAGAACGCCGCCGAGATCAACGACCTCTACGACGACAGCCCGCTCGAAGACCGGCTCTGGGCCGAACTCCGGCGCAGGCAGATCTGGGCCGAGCGGCAGGAGTTCGTCCGCATCGGCGAAAACGACTACGCGCTCGACTTCGCGGTCTATTGCGCCAAGGGCAATCTGGACATCGAGACCGACGGAGATGCCTGGCACGCGAACCCCGAACGGAGCCGGCAAGACAACAGCCGCAACAACGACTTGGAGGCCGCAGGCTGGAACGTGCTCCGGTTCACCACCCACCAGATACGGGAGGAAGCCGCGAGCTATTGCGTGCCGATTATCGCCGAGGCGATCAACAAGATGGGCGGGCTTGCCGAGCGCGGGGAGATAAGCCGCCGCGTGGCATCGGACCTGGACGCGCCGATGCAGATGGGCTTCGACGGCGAACTCCACGCGCCGAAACGCCTCAAGCTAAGGCGCAAATGAACAGCCGCGCTACACAATCGAGGAGTACGCTATGTCGGACCTGCAACCAGTCGAATCGAGCATGATCGAGGCAGTCGGCTACGACCCCGACACCCGGGAACTCGAAGTCCTGTTTAACAGCGGCAAACTGTACATCTACGAGGGGGTCGAGCCTACGGTATACGAGGGGCTGATGCACGCCGAGTCCAAAGGCCAATTCACGCTGGCGAACGTGATCGACATCTATTCGTACCACCTCCAGCGGAAGCGGCGGCGGTAGTCGAGGCCGCGGCCGCCGGGACGGCGGCGATACGGGGGCGCTACCCCAGCAGCGCGTCCACATCCGCCCGCGCCCGCACTGCCGCCCGCTTGCTTAGGGGCGGCGAGAGCCGCCGCGCTATCTCCGAGACGGGCACCGTGCGGGCGGCCTGTATCTCTCGGCGCTGCGCGAGCACGCGGCTGAGGTCGCGCAGGGCGTCGCGGCGGCCGCGTACTATGTCGAGGTCGCGGTGGAGGAGGCCGTAGACGATGGCCGGCAGGTCGTAGCCGAGGATGTAGGGCAGATTGGACGCGAGAAGGCGGTCCGGCATGTTCTTGGCGATGCACCAGATGCGGTTGCGGGCCAGATGGTAATTCTTGAACGCCGACCCCTGCACCCCGGTCGCCGAGACCGCGTGCAGCACATGCGCTGAGGGCACCCAGGCAGCCCGCCAACCCCGTAGCCGCGCCCGCCAGGCCAGGTCGGCATCTTCGAGGTAGCTGAAAAAGGCGGGGTCGAACAGGCCCACGTCCTCCAACATTTCGCGGCGGTAGAGCGCCGCTCCGGCGCTCGCCCCGAAGACCGGCTGCGGGCTTCGGGGCAGCTCGTCCAGGTGACGGCCCACGCCGGCATCGAGCATAAGTCCGTCGCGATGGGCGCTGATCCCCGCCGAGGCCACGCGGTCAGGCTGGCTGGCGAAGAGCATGGTGGACGCGACGCTACCGATGCCGGGGTCGGCCTCGGCTACGGCGACCAGCGCGCCTAACCAGTCGGGGTGAGCAACCGTGTCGTTGTTCAAGGGCACCAAGTAGCGCAGATCGGGGTCGGACATAGCAGCCTCGAACGCTCGGTTGTTGGCTGCGGCGAAGCCCTCGTTCTTCGCGTTCACGAGCAGGCGCAGGGCGGGCGGTGGGCCGGGCGGTGGGTCGGGACGGTAGGCGGTCGGCACCAGCGGCCACGCGCCCTCGGACGCCTCGGCGAGCAGCGCCCGCGAACCGTCTACCGAGCCGTTGTCCACCGCCCAGACGGCGAAATCCCGGTACGTCTGCGCTGCGAGCGCGCTCAGGCAGCCCGGCAGGTGCTGCGCGCCATCCCAGTTGACGACGATGACGGCTGCGGTCGGCATCGGCTGCTACTTCTCGGCGGGGGCCGCGGCCAAGTCCATCTCGGCCATGCGGGTCATCAGCAGCGCGATCAGCCGGGTGCCGGCGCGAAAATCCTCGATGCGGATGTTCTCGTCGGGCGCGTGGGCGGCGGAGCCGGGGTAGCCGACGCCGACCGCCACCACCGGCAGGCCGAGGCCGTGGGTGAACGAGTACATCGGCCCCGACGCAGGCGACGAGGGGATGACCAGCGGCGGCTTGCCGGAGAGTTCGGCGCAGGCCCGCATCGTCAGCGCCACGAACGGGTCGTCGGGGTCGGTGCGCGCGGGAAAAAGGTTGCCCTCTATCTGCGTGACGGCCACATCCTTGAAGCCGTGCTCCGCGAGGTGCCTACGCAGTAGTTCGAGCACCTCATCGGGGTCTTGGTTGGGCACCAGGCGGAAATCGAGCTTCGCGTGCGCCTCTCGCGGCAGAATCGTCTTCGACCCCGGCCCCTGGTAGCCTGCCCAAATGCCCTGTATATTGCAGGTCGGCGTCGAAACCTCGGCCACACGCAGGTCGTAGCCTCTGAGGCCGGAGGCGAACTGGTCCACGCCGAGGTTATCGAGCATCTGCTGCGTGTTGTCGGGCAGCTGCTTGATCAGCGCGATGTCGGTGGGACTCAGGCCGGTGACGCGCTCGTAGAAACCATCGATCAGCAGGCGGTCGTTCGCGTCCTTGAGGGAGGCCAGGGCACCGACCAGCCGCCAGACCGGGCTGGTGACGTAGGCGGCCATTGACGAGTGGAGGTCGCGGTTCGGGCCGGTCACGCTTAGTTCGACCGTCAACATCCCTTTGAGTCCGAGCATGATCTGGGGCGTGCCGTCCCAGTTGAAGGTGCCGAACTCCCAAAGGCAGCCATCGGCCACAAGCCGCTCTCTGTGCTCGAGCAAGAACGGGTCGAGGTTGGGGCTGCCGATCTCCTCCTCGCCCTCGATGACCCACTTGACCTTGATCGGCAACCCGCCGGTCGCACGGAGCGCGTCGATCGCAGCCAGCCTCGACACGATGTTGCCCTTCGTGTCGACAGCGCCGCGCGCGAGCGCCTTGCCGTCGCGTATCGTCAGCTCGAACGGCGGCGACGACCAGAGCGCGGAATCGCCCTCCGGCTGGACATCGTAGTGGTTGTAGATCAGCAGCGTCGGCGCGTCCGGCGGGGCCTCGTCGAGCGACTCGGCGTAGACGACAGGGAAGCCGGTCTCGTTCGGCACCATCTCGGCCCGGAAGCCGCGCCGCTCCAGCCCCGCGCGCACCATCTCGGCCATCTCGGCGATGGCGCGCCCCTCCGCCGACACGCTCGGCCGGCGGCAGTAGGCCGTCAGCTCGGCCAGCGCCTCGGCCTCGTGCGCGGCGATGTAGTCGTAGACTGGGTCCATCTGGTGCTCCTTGGGGTCCACGGGCGGAGCCGTGTCTTACAGTTTGTGCCGCCAGTGTACCCCAAAAGGGGCGTGAGCGCAAGCCGGGACGCGCGGCAAAAACCGCAAGGCTGGGCAATACGTACTACGGATGTGAGATAGTCAAGAATCGCGGGCGGCCGGTTGGGCCGTCTGTTCGCGCAAAAGCGCCGGTCTGCCCGGCTGGAAGAGGACTTGTATGCAAGCTAAACTCGTTTCGACCACCACTTCACGGCTGCTGCGCGGGCTGCTCGTCGCCCTCGTGCTGACCGGCGCTCTGCCGACCGCGCTAGGCGCGACCACGGCACCGGCGCGCGCCGCTTCCCCTAACTTTAGCTTCGCCGACGGCAGCTTCGACATGCTCTGGACACGCACCGACCTCGGCGTGGCGAACCACAGCGTAGTCCGCTCCTGGATCTGGGGGCCTGCGCCCGGCGTCTCCGGCCAGGAGGTATATGCCGACGCCCCCGACGGCTCAGGCAAGCGGCTGATCCAGTATTGGGACAAGGGCCGCATGGAAGTCAACAACCCGCATGGCGACGCGAGTGTGCAATGGTTCGTGACGAGCGGCCTGCTGACCGTCGAGATGATGACCGGGAGGATGCAGACCGGCAACACAGCCTACATCCAGCGGCAGCCCGCCCAGGTGCCGATCGCCGGCGACACCGACGACCCGAACGCCCCAACCTACGCCTCCTTCCTCGGCCAGAGCAACACCCCACTCGGCGAACACCGCCAGGCCAACCGCACCGGCCAGATCGTGACCAACGTGATCGACCGAAGCGGCAATACGTGGACCGACCCCAGCAAGACCCGATACCCCGGCCTGCGTGTGACTTACTTCGAGCCTAAGACGGGCCATAACATCCCCGAAATCTTTATGAGCTTCCTCAACCAGACGGGGTCTGTCTACGTCGGCGGGGCGACGAACAAGCCGCTCTTCGACCCCTGGGTGTTCACGATGGGGCTGCCGATCTCCGACCCATACTGGGCCACCGTCAAAGTGGCGGGGCAGCCGCAAGAGGTGCTGATTCAGGCGTTCGAGCGCCGCGTGCTCACGTATCAGCCGTCGGCGGTGCAACAATGGCGCGTGCAGATGGGCAACATCGGCCTCCACTACTACAAGTGGCGCTACGGCGCGACCTGGTACGACGGGGTGATCGGACCGCCGCCGATGCAGCTCGGCGCGCCGGGGATGCCCAAGCAACTCGTGATCCCGAAGCTCGGTGTGCGCTCAAACGTCGAGAACCTGGGCCGCGACAAGAGCAACAACTTCGACATCCCGGTTAACCCCTGGGACGTCGGCTGGTATGACCCCGGCACCCTCCCCGGTGACGTGGGCAGCGCGGCGATGGACGGCCACCTCGACTGGTATAACATCGGGCCGGTCGTCTTCTGGAACCTCGGCAACATGCGCCCCGGCGACCGGTACTGGGTGCGCGACGACCAGGGCCACGACCGCGGCTTCGTGACCACCGAGACCGCCACCTGCCCCTACGACGGCTGTCCGCGAGAACGGATCTTCGCCGCGACCGACGGCCGCCACCTCAACCTGATCACCTGCCACGGCGTTTTCGACCGCCCGTCGAAGAACTACGACCGGCGGCTGGTCGTTTATGGAGACATGATGCAGTAGCGGGTGTTGGGTGAAGCGTGAGGTTAGGGTTGCGATAGTCGGGGCGGGCGTCGGGGGGCTTGCGACGGCGGCGCGGCTCGCGGCTGCTGGTTGCCGGGTTACCGTCTGCGAGCGCGACGCCCAGCCCGGCGGCAAGATGAACTGCGTCCGCGCCGAGGGCTTCGAGTTCGACACCGGCCCTTCGCTGATCACTATGCCCGGTGTCTTCGCCGAGACCTTCCGGGCGGCGGGGCGGCGTATCGGCGACTACCTCCAGATGGAGCCGCTCCACCCGCTCTGCCGCTATTTCTACCCCGACGGCGTGCGCTTCGACGCCGACAGCGACCTCACGGCGATGGCTACGGCGATCCAATGGCTCGCGCCCGGCGACCTCGGCGGCTTCTTCGAGTTCCTGGCCCACAGCCGCCGCCTCTATGAGCGAGCGGCCCCGGCCTTCCTCTACGGCGAACGCCCCCGCCCACGGGATATGCTCGCACGGCGGGGCCTCGACGTGCTGCGGATCGACGCGCTCACCACGATGGACCGCGTGGTGCGCCGCTACTTCCGTGACCCCCACTTGGTGCAGCTTTTCGACCGCTACGCCACCTACAACGGCTCGTCGCCCTACCGCGCGCCCGGCACCCTCTGCCTCATCCCATACATCGAGTTCGCTGGCGGCGGCTGGTACATCCGCGGTGGCCTGTACAGGCTGGTCGAGAGCCTTGTCGCCATCTGCCGCGAGCTTGGGGTGGAGCTGCGGCTCAACGCGCCGGTCGCCGAGGTGCTGATCGGTGGGGTCAGGCCGGCGCGGGCAACCGGCCTCCGGCTGGAGAGAGGCGAGACGGTAGACGCAGACGCTGTGGTGGTCAACGCCGACCCGCTCTACGCCCGCGATGCGCTCTTCGCCCCCGAATGGCGGCAGGCGGCAGCCGGTCGCCCGGTCCCGCCCGACGCCGACCTCTCATGCTCGGGCTTCGTGCTGCTACTCGGCACGCGCCGCATCTGGCCGGAGCTTGCCCACCACAATGTCTTTTTCAGCGCCGATTATCCCGCCGAGTTTCGCGCGATCTTCGAGGGCCGCCGCCCCGCGTCCGACCCCACGATTTACGTCTGCTACCCGACCGCGAGCGACCCGGTGGTCGCCCCGCCGGGCTGCAGCAACCTCTTCGTGCTGGTCAACGCCCCGCCGGTCGCCGACGCGGGCCGCTGGTCCGCCTGGTCTGCGCCCTACGCGGAACAGATCCTAGTCCGCCTGGAGGCAGCCGGTCTGCCCGACCTCCGCGAGAGCATCGTTTACCGGCAGATTATCACCCCGGCAGACTTCGCGGCCCGGTTCAACGCACGCGGCGGTGCGCTCTACGGCTACGCCTCGCACAGCAAAGGCGCGGCGTTCGCCCGCCCCGCCAACCGCGCCCCCGGCGTCTCCGGCCTCTATTTCGTCGGCGGCAGCGCCCACCCCGGCGGCGGCCTGCCGCTCGTGCTACTAGGTGCCCGACTAGTCTCCCGCCTTGTGCGGAGTTTTGAGTTTTGAGTATAATCAACGAATGCCCGAACCGATCATCAAGGCCAACAAGAACCCGCTCGGAGAGAGGCTGATCACGCGCTTCTTGGTCGAGCGGGCGTTGCGCGCCGAGTTCCACACCGTCTGGCTGCATCTCGACAGGGCCGCGCTTGCGCTCCGCCGCGCGCCGCCCGCCGACAGGCCACCGGTGATCTTCGTCGGCACCCACCCGTCGTGGTGGGACGGCTACCTGACCTGGCCCCTGAACCGGGCGCTCGGCGGGCGCGACGCCTACCTGATGATGGACGCGCTCTCGCTGCAACACTACCGCTTCTTCACCTGGGTCGGCGTCTTCGGGATAGACCGAGCCAATCCCCGCTCTGCGCTGGCGAGCATCGAATACATCTCAGACCTCTTGAAGGCGGCACCGAACCGCGCCGTCTGGATCTTGCCTCAGGGCACGATAACCCCGCCCGACCGCAGGCCGCTCGGCCTCTATCCCGGCGTCGCGCACATCGCCCGGCGGCTGGGCGGCTGCGTCATCGTGCCGGTGGCCTGGCGCATGGTCTACCGGCTCGAGCAGCGCGCCGAGGTCTTCATCCGCGTCGGCCCACCTCTGGCCCTCGATGGTTCAGTGCCGGTCGTCGCCCGCGACCTCAGCCGGCAGGTCGACGCCATGCTGACCGCCGAGGACGACCGCCTGCACGCCGAGTTGACCGACGGAGACATATCGCAGCCATTGCCGGGGTATGTGCCGCTGCTGCGTGGCCGCGCGTCGGTCAACCGCATCTGGGAGAGCGTGGAGTCTGCGGCCCTGCGGCTGGCCGGTCGGCGTCCCCGGCCCCCAGCGCCGTGAGCCCGCCGCTCTCGCCCTGGCTGGTCTACCAGGGCGTGGTGCTGGCGGTGCTGCTCTCGCTGCTCGGGCTGCTGCTGATCAACATGGCCGTGCTGCCCAACCTCCGCGACTTCCCGGCACCCTCTGGGACACGGCTCCGCCCGTGGACGCCCCTCGTCTCGGTGCTCGTGCCCGCCCGCGACGAATCAGGCAACATCGCCGACTGCATCGCCGGACTCCTTGCCCAGGACTACCTGGCCTTCGAGGTGCTGGCGCTCGACGACGGCTCGACCGACGGCACAGGCGCGATCCTCGACGGCCTCGCGGCAGCCGACCCGCGCCTGCGCGTTCTCCACGGCAGCCCACTGCCTCCGGGCTGGCTCGGCAAGGCGCACGCCTGCCGCCAGTTGGCCGATGCAGCACGCGGCGAGCTGCTGCTCTTCACCGACGCCGACGTGCGGCACGCGCCCGCCGCCCTCGGCCACGCCGTCGCTCTGCTAGAGGCGCGGGATCTCGGCCTGCTCTCGCTTTTCCCGACGCAGGTCACCGTCAGCCCGATGGAGCGGCTGGTCGTGCCTCTCATGCAGCACTTCGCAGTCTACGTGCTGCTGCCGCTGCCCCTGATGACCGGCCTGCGTGCTCCCGCCTTCGCCGCAGCCAACGGCCAATTCATGCTCTTCCGCCGCAGCGCATACGAGGCGGCCGGAGGCCACGAGGGCGTGCGCGCCGCCCTACTCGAAGACGTTGCCCTCGCCCGCGCGGTCAAGGCGGCTGGCGCGCGCATCGCCCTCGCCGACGGCAACGGCCTGGTGCGCTGCCGCATGTACAATGGCGCGGCGGGGGTCTGGTCCGGCTTCTCGAAGAACCTCTTCACCTTCTTCAACCGCTCTCGCCTTTTCCTCGCGGTCGGTCTGGCGGCCGCCGTGCTGCTCTGGGTGCTGCCGTTGGGGGTCGGGGTTTGGGGCCTGTGGGCCGGGGATACGGCCGTCGCTGTGGTGTCCCTGGCGCAGTATGCCGTGGCGGTGGTCGCGCGGCTGGTGTTGGCGCGGCGCTTCGGCGGGCGGGTGTGGGATGCGCTGCTGCACCCGCTCGGAGTCGTGCTGCTCGTGGCTATCGGCGTGAACTCGGCGCGGGGCGGAGCGGTCTGGAAGGGGCGGCGCGTCGGGTGACAGCAGCCCCCGCCCGTGGTATAATTGGCGCGTTCAACTCATGTTTAAGGAGCTAACCTCATGGACACGACCGAAGACATCTACGACGTGACGATCATCGGCGCGGGGCCGACCGGCCTCTTCGGGGCCTTCTACGCGGGGATGCGCGAGCTTCGCACGAAGATCATTGACGCCCTGACCGAGCCGGGGGGCCAGCTTATCGCGCTCTATCCCGAAAAGTACATCTTCGACGCCCCCGGCTTCCCGGAGATTTACGCCAAGGATCTCGTCGTGCAGCTTGTCGAGCAGGCGATGCGCTGGAACCCGACGATGGTTCTCGGCGAGCGTGTGCTGCGCCTCGAACACCGCGAGGACGGCATCATCCGCCTGACCACCGACAAGGCGGAGCACCTCACCCGCACCGTCGTCATCGCGGCCGGCGTCGGCGCGTTCGAGCCGACACGCCTCAAGGCCCCCGGCGTGGACGAACTGGAGGGCAAGGGCGTCCACTACTTCGTGAAGCAAAAGGCCGTCTTCCAAGACAAGAACCTGCTGATCGTCGGCGGCGGCGACTCTGCGGTGGACTGGGCGCTCAACTTGCAGGATACAGCACGCCACATCACGCTGATCCACCGGCGCAGCGAGTTCCGCGCCCACGAAAGCACCGTCAACCAACTTTATGCCTCGCCGCCGGAGAAGCTCGAAATCCTCACCCCGTGGGAGGTACGCAGCGTGAGAGGCCGGAATGGGGTGGAGCAGGTCACGATCTTCCACAACGGCACGCAAGAGGAGCGCACGCTAGACGTGGACGCCGTACTGCTCAACCTCGGCTTCAAGGCCGACATCGGCCCGATCAAGGAGTGGGGCCTCGAACTCGAAAAGCGCACCATCGTGATCAACGAGCGCACCGAGACAAACCTGCCCGGCGTCTTCGCCGCCGGCGACATAGCCGCCGAGAAGGTCAAGATGAACCTGATCGCCACATGCTACGGATCAGCCGCCCTGTCGGTGAACGTGGCGAAGAACTACATTGACCCCCGTTCGAGCATCTTCCCCGGCCACAGCAGCGAGAAGATGGAGCGCTAGTACAGATTGGCTCAAGTAAAGCCACAGTTATGCTACCCACGCCGCCGCACTCACTCATAGTGTTTGACCGAACCCCACTGCCGCAAGGGGTCCGGGATCGTCGGGTTGGACGCGACGACAATGGGCACGTCCTGCTCAAAGGACACGCAGTACTGGCACCTTTCGGTGGCGGCCAGCGCGATGTCGGCGTAAGTGCTCTTGAAGTCGGATGGCGCATAGCCAACGCCAATGAGCACCTGGCCGGTACACGTGCCCGGTCCCCACAGGTAGTAGTTGTTGTGACCGCTGATGATCGGTGGGAGGCGACCAGGCGCGGCCAGTTGACTGAGCGCGCCGGCCTCCCCATAGTTACTGGTCAGCACACACGCCTGCGCGCGCTGCGCGGGCGGCAGACCGGCATAGACCTTCTCCACGGTGGCGGTGAGGCTATCCCAGCCCAAGCGATCGCTGAGCGGCTGCGTTAAGGCTCCATAGGCTTGTACAGCCGTGGCCGGCGGCAGGATGGGCATGACATCCGGGGCCAGCAGTATTCCGGCGAGGGCCAGAAGGGCGACATAGGCGGGCCGAATCCAGGCGAGCCACGGGCGCAGTGCCCATCGCTCGAACGCCACCGCTCCAGCCGCGAACAGGATGGGGTAGGCGGGAGCTAGGAAGTACGGCTTCGCGCCCAGGAGTGTGAGCAGCAGATAGACGAAGACGAATACCCAGCCCAGGAGACGATAGCGCACACCTGTCCGGCGAAAGTAGAAGACCAGACCGGCAGCGGCCAGCGGGACAGCGATCGGATTCATCTGCCCCATCTGCGCGGTGAAGAAGTCCAGCGGGCTGCTGCGGACGCCATAGTTGTGCCAGAACTCCAATGTGGGCCAGCCGTTGACGGCGTTCCAGATGAGGTAAGGCAGCAGGCCCAAGAAGGCGATGCCGCCCGCCAGCCAGGGCCACGGTGCGCGCAGGTAGCGGCGCTCGGGCGTGACGAGCACCGCCAGAACTAACGCGAGGCCGAAGAAGAGCACGGTCAGCTTGGTCAGGAGAGCGATCGCGGCGATCAGCCCGACGATCAGCCACAGGCGGGGTGCATCGCGGCGCAGCAGCCTCACCACGATGAGACTGGCCAGCGCCCACCAGAGCTGGTCGAGCACATCCATGGAGAAGATAGACCCTGTTGCCATGAAGTCGAGGGTGAACAGGGCGGCCACGCCGGCCACGAGCTGCGCCACCCGGCCACCGCCCAGCTCGCGCGCCATCAGGCTGGTCACGACGATGATCAGGGCACAGGCGAGCGCCGGGATGACGTGGATCGCCACCAGGCTGTCGCCAGCAATGACGCGCACGAGCGCGGCCAGCCAGCCCATCAGCAGCGGCTGATCGACGTAGCCTGCCTGGAGGTGTCGGCCATCGGCGATGTAGTACAGCTCGTCACGAAAGTACCCGTAGTTCCCTGCGAAGAGCATGTGAGCTACGAAAGACACCCCGGCGAGCGCCACCAGCAACGCTGTAGCGGGCGATTCGGTGGTGAGCACATGCTCGCGGGGAAGGGGTGCGGTGGTGCGTGAGGAAGATATCGATTCCATTACTAGTAGCCTACCGCGCCGCCGTCGGCCCGCTTGTCGCTGCCCGCCGCCATCACGCCGTCCGGCAGCCTCCGGATGATCTGGCCGCGCCCGAACGCCGCGCCCGGCTCTTCGACCGTCACATCGTGGCCGCGCAGCGAGAGGCCCTCGATCACCGCGCGGGGCACGTTGTCTTCTAGCATCAGCTGCCGGCCGCTCGTCCACTGCCAGCGCGGGGCGTCGAGGCTGGTCTGCGGGTTCATGCCGTAGTCGAGCATGTTGATCGCCATCTGCAGATGGCCCTGCGGCTGCATGTAGCCGCCCATCACCCCGAATGGACCGGCGGCCTTTCCGTCCCGCGTGAGGAAGCCAGGGATGATCGTGTGGTATGGGCGCTTGCCGGGTGCCAGGCTGTTCGGGTGCGCTGGGTCGAGCCGGAAGTCGTGCCCCCGGTTCTGCAACGCGATGCCCGTGCCCGGCACGACGATCCCGGAGCCGAAGCCCATGTAGTTCGACTGTATGAAGCTGACCATCATGCCGTCGCCGTCGGCGGCGCAGAGGTAGACAGTGCCGCCCTGCTGCGGCCGCCCGGCCTCAGGCATCAGCGCGTCGTTGCCGATCAGCGCGGCCCTCTCCCGCGCGTAGCCGACACTCAGCAGTTCCTCCACCGGCACCGGCACATGCTCGGGGTCCGCCACGTATGCCAGGGCGTCGGCGTAGGCCAGCTTCAGCGCCTCGATTTGGAGATGGTAGCTCTCAACCGACTCGCGCGGGATCTCGCGCAGCTCGAAATTGCTCAGGATGTTGAGCGCGATCAGCGCCGTGATGCCCTGCCCGTTCGGTGGTATCTCCCAGACCTCGTAGCCCCTGTAGGGGACGCTGATCGGCGTGACCCAACTGTTTGTGTGCGCCGCCAGGTCGGCCTCGGTGATCAGCCCGCCGGTCTGAGCGGCGAAGGAGGCGATGGCGCGCGCCGTCTCGCCCTCATAGAAGTCCGTGCCCCCGCTCTCGGCGATCCGACGCAGGGTGAGCGCGTGGCCGGGGCTTGCCCAGAGCGCGCCTGCCTGGGGCGCGTGCCCGCCGGGGGCGAAAGTCTGCGCCCAGCCCGCGAACTCCGGCCCTTTCGCCGCAGAGGCATAGGTCTGCGCGGCCCGCCCCCAGGACGCAGCGGTCTGCGGCGACACCGGGTAGCCATGTTCGGCATAGTAGATCGCCGGCTCGAAAAGCGCCGCGAACGGCAGCCTCCCGAACCGCCCGTGCAGATCCCGCCATGCCGCAGGCGCGCCCGGCACAGTCACCGGCAGCCAGCCGAGCGCCGGGATCTTGTCGTACCCTGCCGTCCGCAACGCCTCGATGCTCGTCCCGGCCGGTGCCCGCCCCGACCCGTTCAGCCCGTACAGCGCCTTGCCGTCCCAGAGCAGCGCGAATGCGTCGCTGCCGATGCCGTTCGAGGTCGGCTCCAGCACGGTCAGCGAGATCGCCGTCGCCAGCGCGGCGTCGCAGGCGTTGCCGCCCCGCGCCAACATGCTGAGTCCGGCCTGCGCCGCGAGCGGCTGGCTGGTCGCTACCACGCCCCGCCTCGCCAGCACCGTCATCCGCTGCGAGCGGTATGGGTAATCGTTGAGTTTCACGGCTTTGTCCCCCTCTGCCCGACCTCAGCAAGTTAGGGGCCAAAAAAACCGGGGCAACCAATTGGGTTGCTCCCGGCGATGCATAGGACGCTAGTTCGAGGAATTAGTTTAGCGGATGGGGGCGCGTCCTCCCGCCAAACCAACTGAACTCTGAACGTTAGCGACTTACACCTTTCTTCTGCTTTCAATAACGCCAAACCCGAGAAAAAGATAGGTACTGTTCGGGACGAGTTTCTTAAAGCCTTGACGCTTCCCCGCCACGGTAGTAGAATAGACCGGACACCACGGCCCCCCTCGGAGGCCGACCTACGCCGGAGACACACAGGAGTGACAACCGACATGAGCGACACCACCGGCCCTACGCGCATCGAGCGTGACTCGCTCGGCGAGGTCGAAGTCCCCGCCGACGCCCTATACGGCGCGCAGACCGTGCGCGGCATCCGCAACTTCCCGATCACTGGCTGGCCGCCCCACCCCATGCTGGTCGAAGCCATCGTCACCGTCAAGAAGGCCGCCGCCCTCACCAACAAGCAGCTCGGCCAGCTCGACGACGAGCGCGCAGGCGCGATCATCGCCGCAGCTGACGAGATACTCGCCGGCAAACACCGCGGAGACTTCCGCATTGACCCCTTCCAGGCGGGGGCCGGAACCTCCCACAACATGAACACCAACGAGGTGCTGGCGAACCGCGCCAATGAGATCCTCGGCACTCCTCGCGGCGGCTACAAGCCGGTCCACCCGAACGACCACGTCAACATGGCCCAGTCCACCAACGATGTTTTCCCCACCTCGATGCGTATCGCCGTGCTGATGGACCTCGAGACCCTCTACCCGGCGCTGACCGACATGGCCTCAGCCTACGCCGAGAAAGGCCGCGAGTTCGACCACATCATCAAGTCGGGCCGCACCCACATGCAGGACGCCGTGCCGATCCGCCTCGGCCAGGAGTTCACCGCCTACAGCCGGGTGCTGGTCAAGATGCGCGACAAGATCAAGCGGGCGTCCGAGGCCCTGCTCGAACTTAACATCGGCGCGACCGCCGCGGGCACCGGCCTGAACAGCGACCCGCGCTACCAGCAGGCGATGGTCGCCAACCTCCGCGAGCTGACCGGCTTCCCCCTGGTGCCCGCCGAGCACCTGGTGGAGATGACCCAATCGCAGTACGCGATGGCCGAGATCTCGGCTGCGCTGCGTGGCGTCGCCCTAGAGCTGATCCGCATCAGCCACGACATGCGCTTCATGAGCAGCGGCCCCCAGACCGGCATCATGGAGATCGTGCTGCCGCCAGTCCAGCCCGGCTCGAGCATCATGCCCGGCAAGGTCAACCCCGTGATGTTCGAGATGCTCACGATGGTCTGCAACCAGGTGGTCGGCAACGACACTGCGGTCGCCCTCGCCGTCTCCGAGGGGCAGCTCGAACTCAACGTGATGATGCCCCAGATGGCTTTCAGCACCCTGTTCAGCGTGGATCTGCTCAAGAATGCGACGCGCGTGGTTACCGAGTTCAACGTCCGGGGCATCACCGCGAACGAGGAGCGCGCCCGCTACATGGTCGAACATTCGATGGGCCTGGCGACCGCCCTCAACCCCTACATCGGCTACGCCGCCGCCGCGTCCGTCGTCAAAGAGGCCCTTAAGACCGGCAAGCCGATCCGCGATGTGGTGCTGGCCCAGGGGCTGTTGCCCGCAGAAGAGCTTGACCGCATACTCGACCCACGCACGATGACCGAACCCGGCATCCCCGGCAAGGGCGCGATGCCGGTGAGTGGAGGTGGATGATGGACCTCGGACTGACCAACAAGATAGCCCTGATCACCGGCGGGTCGAAGGGCATCGGGCGGGCGATCGCGCTCGAGCTGGTGCGCGAGGGGGCGAGCGTCGCCATCTGCGCCCGCGACGCGACCGAGCTACACGAAGCCGCCGAGGAGATCGCCTCCGAGGCCCACGACGCCGGGCGGGTGCTGGCGATACCCGCCGACGTCACCAGCGCCGAGGAGGTGGCCGACCTGGTGCAGAAGGTCGGCACGCATTTCGGGCGGCTCAACATCCTGGTGAACAACGCAGGGCGCGCCACCCCCGGGCGCTTCGCCGACCTCACCGACGCCGACTGGACCGCCGACTTGCAGGTGAAGCTCTTCAGCCAGATACGCTGCTGCCGCGAGGCGATCCCGCTGCTGCGGCTCGACGGCAACGGGCGGATCATCAACATCAACGCCGTCTTCGGCAAAGAACCCGACCCGACCTTCTTCGCCACCAGCACGAACAGGGCCGCCTGCATGGCCTTCAGCAAGGCGCTGGCCGCCGAGCTTGCGCCGTCCATCCTGGTCAACAGCGTCAACATCGGCTTCGTCGAGACCCCGCAGTGGGCGAATATCCACCAGAAGCGTGCCCCTGAGATGCCCGCGGAGTCGTTCTACGGTGCGCTCGCCCGCCGCCACACCCTCCTCGGACGCTTCGGCCACGCCGAGGACGTCGCCGGCATCGTCGCCTTCCTCTGCTCGGTGCGCGCCTCCTACCTCACCGGCACCAGCATCGACGTCAGCGGCGGCATGGGGCACTACTTGTAGCTTTCAGCTATCAGCTTTCAGCTATCAGCAGTCAGTCTGACGGCTGATAGCTGACCGCCCAAACCATATCGCCGCCGTCTCGGCGGCCCGCCGACCGTTGAAAGCTGAAAGCTGAAAGCTGAAAGCTGAAAGCTAACGCCATGACCAATCCGCAATCCGCAATCCGCAATCCGCAATCGTCCGAGTTGGCAGGGCTGATGGAGGGCTACCGCGACGAGATCGTGGCGGCCTGGGTGCGGTTGCTCACCGCGCTGCCCAACTCCCGCTATGCCGAGTTGCCTGTGCTCGAGCTACAGCACTGCCTGCGCGACGAGTTGACCGCGATGGAACCGGTTTTCCGCCGGGCTGTGTACACCGATCTCGCCCACCACCTGACGGCGATCTGCGAAGACCGCGCCGCACAGGGATTCGACATCTCCGAGGTGATACAGGGCAACCTGCTGCTCAAAGACGCCGTGCTGCCCGTCATCTGGCGCGAGGCCCAGTGGGAGGCCGACACCGCGCTCCTGCTGCTCGCCCAGCTCGACAGCGTGCTCCACTGGGTCGTGATCCAGGTGAGCAAGCTCTATTCGCTGCAACTCAACAGCCGGCTCGCCGAGCAGGTGGAGTTGCTGACCCACAGCCAGGAGCAGTTGCAGGCGCAGAACACCCAGCTGGCCGCGCAGTCCGAGCAATTGGAGCGCCGGGTGCGCGAGGTCAGCGCCCTCAACCGCAGCACCGCGCTCATCACCTCGACGCTCGAACTCGGCAAAGTGATGGACCTGATCCTCGAGCAGCTCGCGGTGGTCGTGCCCTACGACAGCGCGAGCATACTCTGGCGCATCCAGGGCGTCTTGCGTGTTATCACCGGGCGCGGCTACCACGACCCCGCGAGCGTCCTCGGCAGCCGCTTCGACCCGCTGGAGAACCCGCTCACCCGCCGCCTCCTCTCCGAGGGCAGCCCGATTGTCCTCGGCGATGTGCAGTGCGAGCCGGGCTTCGAGCTACAATCCGGCGACCTGACCCGCTCCTGGATCGGCGTGCCGCTGACCGTGCGCGACGAGACCATCGGCGCGCTCACGGTGGACAGCCGCGCCGTCGGGGCCTACGACGCCGAGGACGGGCAGACGGTCATGGCCTTCGCCAACCAGGCGGCAATCGCCCTCGAAAACGCCCAACTCTACGACCGCTCCCGCGAGCTTGCCGTACTCGAAGAGCGCAACCGCCTCGCCCGCGAGCTACACGACTCGATCTCCCAGATGCTCTTCAGCATGGTGCTCAACGCCGAGGCTTCGGCTACCCTGTTCGACACGAACCCCGCATCGGCCCGTGAGCAGATCGCCCGCTTGCAGGAGACCTCGCACACCGCGCTCAAAGAGATGCGGACGCTGATCTTCGAGCTACGCCCCGCGAACCTCGAAGAGGAGGGGCTGGTGCCTGTGCTGAAAAAGCACGTTGCCCTCTTCAAGGAGCGCAACGGCATAGACGTGGAGCTAAGGGCCGAGGGCCGGCGGCGCTGGCGGTTCGCCATCGAAAAGGCGCTTTACCGCGTGGCCCAGGAGGCCCTCACCAACGTCGCCAAGCACTCCGGCGCGACCGCCGCCGTGGTCACGCTCGCCGAAGCCGACGGCCTCGTTCGCCTCACCGTGGACGACAACGGCCACGGCCTGCCGCCGGACCGCGCCCGGAAGTCCCGCAGCACGCTCGGCCTCACGAGTATGCGCGAGCGCGCCGAGCAGCTAGGCGGCACCTTCTCCATCGGCCCCGCCCCCGACGGCCCCGGCACCCGCGTGACCGTCGAGGTTCCCGTTGACCACTAACCACTAAGGAGGCACCCATGACCACACTCGCCACCCAATTGCCCGGACTGGACCTCGCCGCCGCCGAGGCCGAGGTCGTCGTCCACCTCCAGGAACTGATCCGCCGCAATACGGTCAACCCGCCGGGCGATGAGACGCTCGCGGCGACCTACCTGCGCGACCAGCTTGCCGATGTCGGCATCGAGGGGCAGATGCTCGAAGCCGTACCCAACCGCGCGAACCTCCTGGCACGCTGGCCCGGCGATGGGCGCGCCCGGCCCCTGCTGCTCATGGGCCACACCGACGTGGTGCCCGTCGAGGCCGACCGCTGGTCCCATGACCCCTTCGGCGGCGAGGTTGACGCCGGCTTCATCTGGGGACGCGGCGCGGTGGACATGAAGAACATCGACGCAGTCCACCTCACCGTGGCGCGGGCGCTTAAACGCGCGGGGTTGACCCTCCCCCGCGACCTGCTGCTCGCCTTCACCGCCGACGAAGAGGCAGGCTCCGCGAACGGCATGGAATGGGTTGCCCAGAACCACTTCGACTGGCTCGACGCCGAGTACGCGCTGAGTGAGGGCGCGGGCGAGGAGATGGTCGTCGGCGGGCTGTCCTACTTCGGCGTGCAGACCGGCGAGAAGGGAGCCTTCCGCTTCCGCCTCCGCTCGGTCGGGAGGCCCGGCCACGCATCCATCCCCCACGACGACAACTGCATCGTCAAGCTGGGCCGCGCCCTCGACCGGCTCGGCAGCACCCGCCTGCCGCTCCACCTCACCGCCACCATGCGCGGTTGCCTCACCTCACTCGCCGGGCCTGCCGGCTCTCCGGCCTTCAGCACCGACGCCCTGTTCGACCACGAGCGCCACCTCGACGAACTCGAGCGCGTGCCGGTGGACGACTCCATGCGCCGCTACCTCTACGCGGTCACCCACAACACCGCCAGCCCGACTATCCTGCACGCCGCCGGCACCCGCATCAACGTCATCCCGTCGGAAGCCGTCGCCGAGGTAGACGGACGGCCCGTGCCCGGCGTCTCCGAAGACGAGATGCTCGCCGAGGTCCGAGCTGCGGTCGGCAACGAGATCGGGATCGAGGTCACGAACTACAAGCCGGGCCTAGAATCCGACTTCGACACGCCCCTGTTCGGCATCATCCGCGACGTGACCGCCGAGATGGTCCCCGGCAGCGCCCTCGTGCCGATCCTATGCAGCGGAGGCACCGACGCCCGCAGCCTCGTCCCCCGCGGCGTCAAAGTCTACGGCTTCAGCCCCTCCCGCGCCGAACCCGGCGAACCGAGCGCGCCCGACCTCATGCACAACCACGACGAGCGGATCTCCCTCGCCAACCTCAAGTTCGCCCTCCACGCCGAGCTAGCTATCATCGCCAGGCTGATGGCCCAGACATGAAGCGTGAAGTAGGCTGTGAATTGCAAAACTAGCTGCTGCACAAGCCGCAATACGATATAAGGAGTGGATGCGCGTGTAGATCGACGGATACTACGGCACATGATACCCTTGACGGAGGTTGCGCGAATGGCTGAGCGGAACATACTACGGCCTCCCGGGAAACCGAATGTATTCGGTCATCCCGAAGGGCCGCTCGGTTTTCTGGCCGGGTGGTTGATGGCCCGGGCGGGGAGACAAAACAACGAGTGGGCTGTCTCGAAACTGGCCGTGCAGCCCCGCGATGCCGTGTTGGAAATCGGTTTCGGCCCGGGCGTAGCGATTCAGCGCCTTGCTGAAATGGCGACACAAGGTTTTATCGCCGGTGTGGATCCTTCCGACGTTATGGTGGGCCAGGCCCAGAAACGCAACCGCAAGGCGCTCATGACTGGGCGCGTCGAGCTGAAGAGAAGCTCGGTATCCAGCCTGCCCTATGAAGATGGTATATTCGACAAGGTACTGTCGGTCAACAACGTGATGATGTGGCCGCAGCCGGAGCGCGATCTCAAGGAGGTGCTCCGCGTGCTGAAACCGGGAGGTAAAGTCGTACTGGTGCTCCAACCGCGGTGGGTCAAGACACGCGCGGAGGTAGAGGCGATTGGACGAGAGATCGCGGCACACATCTCAAGCGCCGGGTTCAGCGCCCCGCATGTCGAGGTGCGAGAGATGCAGCCTGTAGCCTCGGTGGCGGTGTCGGCCCTACGGCCCGGCGAGTGACAAGATGGGCCGCAGGGGTTGCGCCCCAATGCACAATAGCCCAGCTGTCTACATCAAATGCTCTTCGCCCGGCTCCGGGGCAACGCATCCGCCTCCCTATGCAGCACTACCCCACCTACAATGAACAGGATACCCGTGATCTCTACCCACGTCGGGATTTGATGCAGCACAATAACCCCGATGACGGCGGCGGACGCCGGAAGCAAGGAAAGCAGCAGCGCGAACGTCGCCTGCGGCAGTCGCGCCATAGCCAGCTGATCGCACACGTAGGGGATGACCGAAGAACAGATGCCCACCCCAATGCCTGCGAGCAGGAGCACCGGCTGCGTAAACGTGGGCAACGCATCCGCGAGGCCAATCGGACTCACGGCCACGAGCGCGATTAGCATTGCAGCCCCAAGCCGGTCGATCCCTGCGGTGCCCCCATCCTGGGCGATCCGGTGCCCAAGCACGACGTACAACATGAAGAGGGCGCAGTTGGCAAAGGCGAACATGAACCCCAGAGGCTCACCGGCGAACCGCACGTCCGTCAGCAGCCAGACCCCGGCAACAGCCAGAGCTAATGCGCTGATGTTGCGTGGCGTCCGTGCGCCGAACGCTGCCAGGGCAATCGGGCCGAGGAACTCGATAGCCCCCACCGTTCCCAACGGGACGAGGGAGATGGCGAGATAGAAGCTCGCATTCATTAGGCCGAGCACGACGCCGAGCGCGAGCAGAATC
Organism: Chloroflexia bacterium; assembly: GCA_050998805.1. Taxonomy (GTDB): domain Bacteria; phylum Chloroflexota; class Chloroflexia; order QHBQ01; family JAICKM01; genus JAICKM01. Next base: position 50,484 of record JBPCPV010000048.1, read on the forward strand.
CGCCGCTTCTCCCAGGAAGCGCCCATGAACGCGCGCCAGGGCCGCCGCCACGCAGCAAAGACCACGGCAGCTGTTGCGATGCGGAGCCACGCTACACCCAGCACAGAGACATGGGCGAACAGCAGCACCGCAAACGCTGGTCCGAGGTAGTGGAACACGGCGCTCACCAGGAAGAATAGTTGCGGCGGGATCTCTTCCGCCAAACTCGCTTTTCTCATAACACTATATATGATATAATGTTGAGAGACGAAAGTACAGGGCAAGATCAAGGAGGTTCCGGCGCTATGGCTCAAAAGTTAAGCAAAAGGCGCGCGTTTACCTGCGGCCCGCTCCACAAGCAGATCGACCCCGTCAACGCCCGGGTGCTGGAAGAACTTCAGCGCGATCCTCGGTTAACCATGTCGGAACTCGGTCGCCGAGTCGGGATGTCGTCGCCTGCCGTCACCGAGCGCGTCCGCCGTTTGGAGGAAACAGGAGTGATCCAGGGCTACCGCTTGGATCTGAATCCCGCGGCGCTTGGGCTGCCCATCGCCGTCTACATCCGCATCCGCCCGAACCCTGGGCAGCTTCCCAAGATCGTGGAGTTAGCCCAGCAAGTTTCGGAGGTCGTCGAATGTCACCGTGTCACCGGCGAGGATTGCCTCGTTCTCAAGGTTCACATCCCTGCCATAGACCAGCTTGATCGCCTCCTCGACGATTTCCTCCTGTATGGCTCGACGACCACCACCATTATCCAGTCCTCGCCGGTTCCTCTCCGCCCTCCGCCTCTGCCCGAAGAGTCGTAGCGCGTGTTGCTTAGAGCGGAGTTTCGTTCTATAATGGGCAGCACGCGATATAACAAGGAGAAACCATGATCCCTATAAACAAACCACCCGGCCCTTCGACCGACCCGAACCACGGGCCGATCACCGTGCTGATCGTGGACGACCATGCGGTTGTCCGGCAGGGCCTGCGGTCGTTCCTCGAACTCCAGCCCGACCTCAGCGTCGTCGGCGAGGCGTCGGACGGCAACGAGGCCCTCACCCAGGCGAAGGCCCTCCTGCCCGACATCATCCTCATGGACCTGGTGATGCCCGGCGGCGATGGAGTCACCGCAACGCGCGCGATCACGACGGCAGTGCCGTCCGCGCGCGTGCTCGTGCTCACCTCGTTCTCCGAGGACGAGAAGGTGTTCGCCTCGATCAAGGCCGGGGCGCACGGGTATTTAATGAAAGACGTGATGCCGAACGAGCTTGTCAAGGCGATTCGTACGGTCTATCAAGGTGAGGCCCAGCTACACCCCGACATCGCCCGCAAACTCATGACCGAGTTCACCACTCCCCCGCCGCGCACAGCGCCGAAGCACGACCTCACCGAGCGCGAGCTCGACGTGCTCCGGTTGCTCTGCGAAGGCATGACGAACCGCGAGATCGCCGAGAAGCTCATCATCAGCGAGAAGACCGTCAAGACCCATGTGAGCAACATCCTACAGAAACTCCACGCCAGCGACCGCACCCAGGCCGCCGTCTGGGCGCTCAAGTCGAAATTGGTCGAAGACTGACCTAAAAGATCGGTCTAAAGGCGGATAAACTCTGGGCCGAATTTCGGTATATTATATATATGGATAACCAACTGAACCTCACACCGAAAATCCGGGTCTTGATCGCCGACGACGTGCCCTGTATGCGCGAAAGCCTACGCACCGTACTCAGCCTTGACCCCTCGCTCGAAATCGTCGGCGAAGCAGCCGACGGCGCGGAAGCCGTGAAACTCGCGGCCCACCTCAGACCCGATGTCGTCATCGTTGACCTCGAAATGCCCTGCTGCGACGGCTATATCTGCACCCAGGAACTCGCCGAGCGCAAGCTATGCTCCGCGGTCGTCGTGCTGAGTATACACAGCGACTCGGCCAGCCGGGCTCGTGCCCGCGCCGCCGGCGCGAGCGTTTTCCTCCCTAAGGGCACCACGATGGGTCCGCTGGTGGCAGCTATCACCCGCGCCGCGGGCAGGGATAAGCCCGCGCTCCACGCCCGCCCTGCCGCCTGGGCCCTCGGCCGGCCGCCTGCCGTCGGAGTCGCCCCACTCCCGCCGAAACTCGGCTGGTGACGGCACCGGCCCCCTCGCCGGTGTTGCCCAGCCGCGACACAGCCCCGCCGCTCTCCGCCGAGGAGACTTACCGCGAACGCTCGACGGGCTTCGCCGCCCAATACGCCGCCTACGACCGCCGGTGGAACCTCGTCGCCAACATCCGGCTGGCCGTCTTCATCGTCGCCGCCGCCTGCCTCGGCTGGGGCCTGTTCAACGGCCCCCTGGCGCTCACCCTTGCCGGCCTTGCTCTCTTCGTCGTGTTCGTCGCCCTCGTCGCCCACCACCTGAGCCTCGGCAGGCTCCGGCACCGCTATGCCGAACTCCGGCAGATCAACGACGAGGCGCTCATGCGCCTTGCCCGCGACTGGAACGCCCTGCCGCTTCGCCACACCGTCTCAGCCGATCCCGCCCACCCCTACGCCGCCGACCTCGACATCTTCGGCCACGCCTCCCTTTTCCACCTGCTCGACACCACCGGCACCTACCTCGGCGAGACCACCCTCCGCGATTGGCTGCTCGCTACCGCCCCGCCCGATGCCGTCCGTGAGCGGCAGGCTGCGGTCGCTGAGCTTGCGCCGCAGAGCGACTTCCGCGACGAGCTAGCTCTCCGCGCCCGCATCCTGTCGGGCGACCGGCCCGACCCTGAGCCGTTCCTTGCCTGGGCCGAGTCCGAACCCTGGATGGCGAAGCGGCCTGGGCTGCTCTGGACGGCGCGGATCAGCGTCCTCCTCCTCTGGATCTCTATCATCGCCCAGCTTACCGGCCTGCTGCCCGGCCCGCTATGGATCGGCTTCGTGATCCTCAACTGGTACTTGCGCTGGGGCCTGGCCCGCCCCCTGCGCCCCATCCTCAATGCCGTCAGCGAGCGCGTCGGCGCATTCCGGGCCTACGGCGACGCCCTCGAAGTCCTCTCTACCGCACGCTTCACCGCCCCCATGCTCCGCCGCATCGCCGCCGACCTGAGCGCGGGCGACCTGCCGGCATACCAGCAGATGGCCCGCCTCGGTCGCCGCGCGAACTTCGTCTACCCCGAAGACAACCTGCTGAACATACCGATCCAGCTGTTCACGCTCTGGGATCTCCACGTCGCCGCCTCTCTAGAGGCGTGGCAGGCCGTCGCGGGGCAGCGCGCCCGTGGCTGGCTCCGCGCCCTCGGCGAGGCAGAGGCACTCTCGGCGCTCTCCGGACGCCTCTTCGACAACCCCGACTGGACCTTCCCCGACTTCGACCCCGCCGCGCTCGCGCTCGACGCCCGCGCTCTCGGACACCCTCTGCTACCGCCCACCGCCTGCGTCGTCAACGACGTGAGCGTGGGGCCTGCCGGCACGTTCCTGCTCGTCACCGGCTCCAACATGTCGGGCAAATCCACACTGCTACGGGCCATCGGCGTCAACATCGTGCTCGCCGGTGCTGGAGGCCCGGTCTTCGCGGCGTCCCTCGACCTGCCCCCGGTCACCCTCTGGACCAGTATGCGTATCCAGGACTCGCTCGAACAGGGCGTCTCCTACTTCATGGCCGAGCTAAACCGCCTCAAAGACGTTGTAGACGCCGCCCGCCTCGCCCACGACGGGGGCGGTCCCCGCCTGTTCTACCTGCTCGACGAGATCCTCCAGGGCACCAACACCGCCGAGCGACAGATAGCGGCTCGCCGTATCATCAGCTACCTCGTCGCCGAGGGCGCGCTCGGCGCGGTCTCCACCCACGACCTCACCCTCGCCGACGCCCCTGAGACCGCCGCCGTCGCCCACCCCATCCACTTCACCGAGAGCTTCACGTCCGGCCCCGACGGCCCCGCCATGACCTTCGACTACAAGATCCGCCCCGGCATCGCCACCTCGACGAACGCCCTGCGGCTCATGGAGATCGTCGGGCTGGACCTGGACCGCTAGCATCGGGAATCTCCGCGCTTGACTCACTTGCCTGCCCGCCCGTATAATCGGAGCAGGATGTCTATGCCTACAGCCAACCTCCAACTCCTACCGCGCCCCGCCGCCGATACCGAGAGCGACGGGCCGCCCCGCGTTGCCTTCGTCACGCTCGGCTGCAAGGTCAACCAGAGCGACACCCAGGCGGCCATCGGCGCGTTCCGGGGCGCGGGCTTCCGCCTGGTGCCCCCCGGCGAGGCCGCAGAGGTCTACGTGGTTAACACATGCAGCGTGACCGGCATGGCCGACAGCAAGTCGCGGGCGTGGCTCCGGCGGATGGCCCGCGCCAATCCCGGCGCGCTCGTCGTCGCCACGGGCTGCTATGCCGCGTCGGGAGCCGACGCTCTTGCCGAGATGCCCGAAGTCGGCCTTGTCGTCACGCCCCGCCACGGCGACGAGCTGCTCCGGCTCGTGCTCGATCACCTCCCTCTGGAAGTCCGCACCCGCGCCACAAATAAGCACTCCGCACTCCGCACTCCGCACTCCGCAATCCTTTGGGCGGCGGACGCGGCGGCGGGCATGAGGACGCGGGCGATGGTCAAGGTCGAGGACGGCTGTAACGACTTCTGCACCTTCTGTATTATCCCGTTCACCCGCGGGATGCCGCGCAGCACGCCGACGCGCCTCGTGCTCGAACGGGTGCGGGCGCGGCTCGCCGGGGGCGCGAGAGAGATCGTGCTGACGGGAGTACATATGGGCAAGTACGGCACCGATCACGCCCAGCGCGTGCGCGCTGCCGCCGACCCCGAAGAGGCTCCCGACCTGCCGTCGCTGGTGGAGCGTGTGCTGCTCGGCACCGACGTGCCGCGCCTGCGATTGACCTCCCTCGAGCCGACCGATGCCGAGATGATGCTGCCCGTCTTCGCGCACCCTACTGCGGCTTCACGGTTGGCGCGCCACCTCCACCTGCCTTTGCAGAGCGGCTGCGATGCCACGCTCGCCAGGATGCGCCGCGACTACACGACCGCCGGGTACGCCCACATAGTGCGGGCCGTGCGCGAGGCCGTGCCCGACATCGGCATCACAACCGACCTGATCGTAGGCTTCCCCGGCGAGACTGAGGAAGAGTTCGAGGCCACATGCCGCTTCGTGTCCGACCTCGGCTTCTCCGGCGTGCATGTCTTCCCCTACTCGGCCCGCCCCGGCACCCCTGCGGCCACGATGCCCGGCCAGCTTGACCCGCAGACGCGCCACGCCCGCCATGCCAGGGTGACCGAGATCGGGGCGCGGGGCCACGAGGCGGTCGCCACGCGGATGCTCGGCCGCGTGCTGCCGGTGCTCTGGGAGGAGGTTGACGACACGGGTGCCCGGGGGCTGACCGACAACTACCTTCGCGTCCGCGCCGGCCGCCCGGTCGCTTACAACAGCATCACTCCGGCGCGGATCGTCGCATTCGACGCCGAGGGCCTGCTCGCGGAGCCGCTCGGTGCCTGACGCCAAGCTGAGGAGGCTGCTGCTTTTCGCGGGGGCGGTCGGGCTGCTCTTCGCCTGCAACGGCATGGCGCAGATCGTATCCGCCCGCAGCATCGCCGACCTCGGAGGCGCGAGGCTCTGGCTGCTGCTGTCGGTGCTGGTTCTGCTGCCGCTCTTCCTCTATCTGCTCGGCCTGCGGCGTCGCGGCAAGCGGGCCACCCTACAGCATGTCTCCGCTGACGAAGCCCGACCAGGCGAGGAGGGCGATGACCAGGGCAAACAGGATCAGTACGATGTAGATTACCGGGATGCCGAACAGACGTAGCTTCGTGTCCGCGCCCGGTAGCGGCATCTGCGTCTCGTCAGAGATCGGCGGCTTGGGCGGCTCTTCTACGGCGGTGGGATTGTCTGTCTGGTCCATGAAGATGGTTTAGCCTTTCGCTAGATAATAGTCAACTCTATTATACACGCTCCGGCGATGCCGGCAAGCCCGATCAGGAGTGACCGTGACCGACCAAACGAACCCTCTGCCCGCCGCAGTCACCATGACCGATTTCCCGCTGCCCCTGTACGCGCGGGGCAAGGTCCGCGACACCTACGACCTCGGCGACCGGCTGCTCATGACGGCGACAGACCGGCTCTCTGCGTTCGACTCGGTCCTGCCGAATGGCATCCCCGGCAGGGGCATCGTACTGACGCAGCTATCGGCCTTCTGGTTCGAGCGGACCCGCGAGATCATGCCGAACCACTTCCTGAGTATTGACCCGGCGGACTTCCCATTCGACACCGGCGGCTGGACGCCGGAGCAGCGGGAGATGCTCGAGGGCCGCTCGATGTTGGTGCGCCTCGCCCGCCGGATCGACATCGAGTGCATCGTGCGCGGCTACCTGGCCGGCTCGGCCTGGGCCGAATACAAGCAGAACGGCGGGCAAGAGGCCGGAGGCGTACACTTGCCGGGCGGCCTGGTCGAAAGCCAGGAACTGCCTGAGCCGATCTTCACCCCGACGACGAAGGCCGAGACCGGGCACGACGAGCCGATCTCCTTCGACCGGCTGATCATGCTCGTCGGCGGCGAGATGGCCGAGAGCCTGCGTGCGGCGAGCCTACGGATCTATCGGGAGGCAGCCGCTTACGCCCGAGAACGGGGTATCCTGATCGCAGACACCAAGATGGAGTTCGGACTGCTCGATGACAAGCTGACGCTGATCGATGAGTTGCTCACGCCCGACAGCTCTCGCTTCTGGGACGCCGCGCTCTATAGCCCCGGCAGCGGCCAGCCGAGCCTCGACAAGCAGTATGTGCGCGATTGGCTGCTGGCTTCGGGCTGGAACCGCGAGCCGCCCACCCCCGTACTGCCGCCGGATGTGGTCGCACGCACCGCAGCGATCTATCGGGAGGCTTATGATCGGCTGACGCAAAAGGGGCGCTTCACCGTGCGGGTGCATGTGACGCTGAAGCCTGTGGTGAACGACCCGCAGGGGCTGGCTGTGCTCGATGCCCTCGGGTATCTCGGCTACAGCAGCGTCGGGCGGGTGCGCGTCGGCAAAGTGATCGACCTCGACCTTGCCGCGCCCGACGCCGAGGCCGCGCGGGCGGCAGTTGAGGAAATGGCCCGCCGACTGCTCGCCAACCCAGTGATCGAGCAGTTCGATATTGAGGAGCCACAGGCCATCTCAGGCAGTCAGGCAAGCAAGTAGGAGGCAGCAGATGAAACGACTCCATTTCGGCGTGCTGGTCTTTCCCGGCTCGAACGGCGACCACGATTGCCTCTACCTGCTGAACGATGTGTTGAGGGTGCGGGCCGAGGAGGTCTGGCACGAAGAGACGCGGCTGGCGGGCTACGATTGCCTGATCCTGCCCGGCGGCTTCGCTTACGGCGACTACCTGCGCTGTGGGGCAATCGCCCGCTTCTCGCCGGTCATGCGCCCGTTGCGCGACTACGCGGCGGCGGGCGGCCCGGTGCTCGGTATCTGCAACGGCTTCCAGATCCTCACCGAGGCCGGCCTCCTGCCGGGCGCGCTGCTCCGCAACGCGGAACTCGCCTTCTCTTGCCGCTATGTCCATCTGCGGGTCGAGCCGGGCGCGCGCTCCAATCCCTTCACCGAGGGGGTCTCTGGGGGCGCGGTCTGGCGGCTGCCTATAGCCCATGGCGAGGGACGATATTTCGCAGATACCGAAACGCTGGCGCAAGTCGAGGCGAACCGGCAGGTCGTCTTGCGCTACTGCGACGGGGGAGGCGAGCTGACGGCGGAATCCAACCCGAACGGGTCGAGCAACAACATCGCCGGGATCTGCAACACGGCCGGCAATGTCCTCGGCCTGATGCCCCACCCTGAGCGCGCCGGAGAGGCACTCATCGGGGGCGACGACGGCCTGTACATCTTCCGCTCTTTGATCGCCGCCTGCGGGGCCGCCGACCTGCGCGCCCTGCCTGCGGCAGGCCCCGCGCGTTGAAGATCCGGCTGCCGCCTGCCCACTTCCTGGCGGCGGGCGGTGGGCTGGCCCTGGGCGCAGTGCTCACTTACGGAACCGCGGCCGGCCTCCAAAAGGAGACCAGCTTCACCCACTTCATGCTGCGTACCGACTTCCCGGCGTTCATCACAGGTGCGCGGCTGCTCGCGGCGGGGCAGGGCGCATCGCTCTACGACACGCAGGCTCAGATGCCCGTGCAGGCCCAACTTCTGGCACCGGATGCGTATCCCGGCGGCCTGTTGCCCTACGACCACCTGCCGTTCCTCGCCGCCGCTCTCGCACCGTTAGCTGGCCTGCCCCTGCCGGTGAGCTACGCCGCCTGGCTCGGCGCGACGGCCCTCGTGCTGCTGCTTGCGTTGCTGCTCCTGGCCGGCGAGGTCCGCTCCCTGGCGCGCACGCCGACCGAGCGGCGCTGGGCACCCGTCGCTCTGTTCGCGTTGAGCCTCGGTTTCGTGCCGCTCTTCCAGTCCCTCCTCCAGGCGCAGACCGCGCCGTGGGATCTGCTCAGCTACACGCTGATGCTCCGCTACTTGCGGCGCGAGCGCCCGGTCGCGGCGGGGCTGGCGCTCTGCCTTGTCCTGCTCAAGCCACAACTGCTGCTAGTGCCGCTCTGCCTACTGCTCTATGAGAGCCGTTGGAAGACGCTCGCCGCCTTCGCGGGCGTGGGGAGCGGGTTGTGCCTGCTGATCACCCCGCTCCTCGGCGGTCCCGGCTGGGTCGTCGCGTATCTCAAGCTGCTCGGTAGCGTGGCGGCGGTGGACCCGACCGCAAGCCCGATCAAGCCTGGCTTGATGGAGAACCTGCGCGGCTTCTTCACCCTGCTGCTCTCTCGGCTCGCTCCGGCGTCATCCGGCTGGGTGGTGCCTCTGACGCTGGCCGCGAGCTTGGGGGTGCTCGCGCTGGTCGTTGTGGCGTGGCGGGGCAGGCGGAGCGTTAGCTGGAGCGCCGACCCCGCAGGCTGGGACGCGCGTTGGGCTGTGGCGCTGATCGCGACGCTGCTGATCAACCCGCACGGGATGCCCTATGAGCTGACGCTGCTGATCCTGCCGGGCGTGCTGCTTTGGCGTGCGGCGCGCGAGGCCGATCTGCCGGGCCTGGCGGGGCGCACCGGCGCGCTGATCGCCGGCGGCTACATCGCCTGCACCGTGACCACGGCGCTCGTCAACGGCACGGCCTGGCCCTTTCACACCGCAGTGCTCTTCCTGATGCTCGCGCTGCCTCTGCTCTGCATCCCTCGCTGGTGGGCCACCGGCTCTGCGGATCTGAGACCCGCTCCTACAGCTCCCTTGACAGCTGAATGTTGACCGCAGCCAAAGCACACTTCGTGCCCCACCAGGCCGCGGCCCTTCTGATGCTGACCGCCTCAGCCATCGCGCTCTGCTGGCTCAACCTGTCCTGGATCGGCACCTGGGTGGGCGAGGCCACTCTGCCTGCGGAGCGGGCGACCTACAACCTGAACGACTACTCGGCCTTCGTTAACGCCTCGCGGCTGATCTCAGGCGGCCAGGGTTCGGCGCTCTACAGCATCGAGGCGCAGCGCGCGCTGGAAGTGCGGGAGTGGGGCGCGCGCTTCGACCAGCAGCTAGCGGTGCCTTTCGTCAACCCGCCGTGGTTCGCGCTCGTTCTCCTGCCTCTGGCGGGGCTGCCTCTCGGCGTAGGCTTCCTGATCTGGTCGGTGGTCTGTGTGGGGCTGGTCTTCGGCGCGAACGCCGTCCTCATGCACTGGGCGCGTCCGCCACCGGCTGTCGGCGCGGCCTTCGTGCTCTCCGCGCTCGGCTTCGTGCCGTTCTGGCGGGCGGCGATCCTGGGGCAGACGAGCGCGCTGGTGCTCTTCGGGATGGCGCTCGGCATAGTCTTCGTGGCTCGGCGACAAGATCGCTGGGGCGGCATCCTCCTGGCGCTGGTCGGCGTCAAGCCGCAATTACTGGTGCTGCCTCTGCTCGGCCTGATCGGGGCGCGCCGATGGAGGGCGGCCGCCTGGTGCGTCGCTGCGAGTGTGGCCCTGCTCGCCTCCGGTCTGCTGGTCACCGGACCCGGCGCGGTCGGTGACTACCTCAAGCTGCTCGGCAGCCCCGACTACGGCGGCTATGAAAACCTGCCGCAGATGCAAAGCTGGCGTGCCCTCGTCGAAGGCACCGCCGGCCTCAGCGGCGCCCCTGCCGCCCTCCTCGACGGCCTCGGCAGCCTCGCCGCCGTCGCCGCCGTCGCCTGGACCTGGCTGCCTGCGAGTGCGGAGTGCGGAGTGCGGAGTGCGGAATGTCGGTCGGAAGCCGATAGTCGGCTGTCGCCAATGAAAAGCCTACTACGCGCTACGCACTCCGCACTCCGCACTCCGCACTCCGCACTGGATTGGGATCTCCGCATGGCTCTCACGTTGATGCTGACGCAGCTTTTCACGCCGCATATACACATACACGACCTGCTTATCTGGTTCGTGCCGGGGGCGCTGCTGCTGCACTATCTCTATTCGCCGGAGGCGGCGGGGCACCCACGACGGAGGGACGCGGGGTTCGTGCTGCTCTGGAGCGGCTATCTGGTCGTCTGGCCGGCGTGGCTGCTGCCCGACGCACGGCTGGCGCTGGTGTTCAGCCTGATGGCCTGCGGCTGGATGGCGTTTGTGCTCCACGAGACGCGCAGAGAGAGGACGGCGTGGGCGAAAACCGCGACTACGCAGTAAAGACGAGCGGCCTCGGCAAGGGGTGCGTGACCCAGCTTGCAGGCATTATCTGCCTGCTGCTGCTGGTGGGCTACGGCGTGCTGTGGAGCGGGCTGGTGCAGCAGAAGGGCGGGGCCGAAAGCTATGTCCTACGCACGCCGTTTCTGGCCGTGCTGACCGGAGCGGAGATCGTCGCCGGCCCCGCGCCGGAACTGCTCTACGATATACAGGCCCAGGTGAGCGCACAGCAAACAGTCCTCGCCACCGACCTCGACCCCTCTGTGCTGCTTCCCTACCGCGACCCGCCGTTCGGCGCGGTCGCGCTGGCCCCGTTGGTGCGCGCCCATGCCTCATATAGCCTGCTGTTCACGGCCTGGGCAGTGCTGACGACGACATCTGCCGGCCTCTGCATAGGGATGCTCGCGGGGCGCTGGCCGACCGCGCAGGGCACACCCTGGCTGCTGATGCTCGCCGCGACCTCCTTCCTGCCGCTGATCACCTCGCTGATGCAGGGGCAGAGCGCGGTGCTTGTACTCCTCGGCTGGGTCGGCCTGACCGTGGGGCTGAAATCGGGGCAGGATCTCACGGCGGGGATCATCGCCGCGCTCATCGCCCTCCAGCCTGCCAACTGGCCCGCGTTGCTGTTGGTGCTGCTCGTGACACGCCGCCTGCGCGCCCTCGCTGCCCTGCTCGGCGCGGTGGTCGTCGGCTGTGCGAGCGTGATGCCGCTGCTGGGCGCTGCCTGGCCGTCCGCGTATCTGCGGCTGCTGCTCGACCGCCCGCCCTTCGACTGGGTGACGCTCCTAGCTACGCTGGTTGGCGGGGCGTTCCTGCTATGGGTCTGGCGGAGGCCGCCGGGAGCGACCGCAGCCTGGTTGCCGCAGACAGACGGCTGGGATATGCGATGGGCGATCACCCTGCTGGTCGCCCTGCTGTTGACGAGCGGCGGCGGGGTAAGCGCGCTGGTGTTCGCTGTGGTGCCGGGCTGGATCATCGGCAGCCGGTTGGCGAACGGGCTGATGCCCGGGGCGCAGAGGCGGTTCTGGAGCGTCTGGCTGCCGCTCGGCTACGCGCTCGGCCTGCTGCTGGTGCTGCTCCCCGGGCCGAGCCTCCCGCTGGGGCTGGTCTGGGCTGTGGGCGCGCTCGCCGCAGGTATTTGGACGCTCCCGCAGGCTGAACCCATGCTTTCTAACACAACTCCAACGCTCTAGCGCCGCGCAAACCTTGACAGTAGTGTTATCAAGCCGGTATAATTGGTGAGCGTTCAGCCGTCAGCGATCAGCCGTCAGCAGAGGCACTCGCTGCCTGCATGGGCTATTGGAACAGAGGAACTACACATTGCAGGTCAAAGATTACTACCAGACGTTGGGTGCCAAGCGCGAGGCAACCGAGAAAGAGATCCGCTCTGCATATCGCAAACTGGCGCGCAAATATCATCCCGATGTGAACCCGAACAACAAAGAGGCCGAGGCTAAGTTCAAGGAGATCAACGAAGCCTACGAGGTTCTGAGCGACGCCGAAAAGCGCAAGAAGTACGACAAGTTCGGGGCCGATTGGGAGCAGTTCGAGAAGATGGGCGGCGCGCCTGGCGACTTCGACTTCAACCGCTATGGCGGAGGAGCCGGGGCGGGGCGCGTCTACACCGGCGCGGCGCCCGGTGGGGCCGAGTTCAGCGACTTCTTCGAGTCGCTCTTCGGCGGCATGGGCACGCGCGGTAGGGTGTCGGGCATCGGCGGCGATCCCTTCGGGCACGGCTACACACGGCAGGTGACCCGTCGTGGGGAAGACTTCGAGCATCCGCTTGAAGTCACGCTGGAGGAAGCCGCGAACGGCACCTCGCGGCGCTTGCAGATGCAGGTCGAGGATGTATGCTCAACCTGTGGAGGCAGCGGGGTGCAGGCGAACAGAACCTGCCCGACCTGCGGCGGCAGCGGCGTCGTGCAGAGGCTCAAGACCCTCGAAGTCAACATCCCGCCGGGCGTCCACACAGGCTCACGGGTCCGGGTGCGCGGCGAGGGCGGCCCTGGCTCCCCCGGCCAGCCTCGGGGCGACCTCTACCTGGTCGTCACCGTGCTGCCGCACCCGCGTTTCGCGCGCAAGGGCGACGACCTTGCGCTGACGGTAACGGTGCCGCTATACACGATGGTCCTCGGCGGCGAGATCCGCGTGCCGACGATAAAGGGTACGAATCTGGCACTGAACATCCCTGCGGCCACCCAGAACGGGCGCACCTTCCGGCTCAAGGGGCAGGGTATGCCCCACCTCGGCAGCCCGACGCAACGGGGCGACCTACTGGTGAAGGCCGAGGTCGAGCTGCCGAAAGACCTGACGGACGAAGAGAGGGAACTCTTCGAGCAGCTAAAGCGTATAAATAGTGAGGAGGCCGCCACATGAGTAAGCGCGGCCCCGAAGAAGAGCCGCGCTATGTGATCAGCGTGGCGGCCGGCCTGCTCCAGGTTCACCCCCAGACCCTGCGCCTCTACGAACGCGAAGGGCTGATCGAGCCGGGCCGCAGTTCCGGTGGTATCCGCCTCTACTCGGAGAGCGACATCTGGCGTATCCGCTCGATGCAGCATCTGACCGACGAGCTAGGGGTCAACTTGGCGGGCGCCGAGGTGATCCTGAACATGCGGGAACTGATCCTCGACCTCCACCGCCAAATCGCCGAGATCCGGAGCGAACTAGATATTGACATATAGGGTATACTAGTCTTAGAGACTGGCCCGCATACCAATAGCGTATCAAATAGCGTATCAAAAGGAAAAGAAAAATGACAGGTAACGGCTTTACCGACCGCGCACAGGAAGCATTGCGTACTGCCCAGGAGATCGTCCAGCAGAAGCGCCACAGCCAGCTTGACGTCGAACATATCTTGCTGGCGCTGCTCAAACCACGGGACGGTCTTATCTCAAAAATCGTCGAAAAGCTGAAGGGCGACCCACGGGTGCTGGCCCGCAAGCTCGACGACCAACTCAACAGCAGTCCACGGCTCTACTCGAGCTACAGCGGCATGTCGCAGGTCCACATCAGTATGCGCGCCCAGCGCGTCGTCAGCGCAGCCGCCGAGGAAGCCGCCAAGCTCGGCGACGAGTTTATCGGCGTGGAGCATCTTTTCCTCGCGATCACCGCCGAGCGTGGAGGCACCGCCGCCCGGCTCCTCGGCGAGATCAACATTGACCAGGCCGGCGTTCATAGCGCCTTGCAGGAGATCCGCGGCAACGCCCGTATCACCGACCCCGGCGCGGACGGGCGCTACCAGGCGCTCGAACGCTACAGCCACGACTTGACGCGCCTGGCCCGCGAGCACCAGCTCGACCCGGTGGTGGGCCGCGAGAGCGAGATCCGCCGCGTGATGCAGGTTCTCTGCCGGCGCACCAAGAACAATCCGGTGCTTATCGGTGAACCCGGCGTCGGTAAGACAGCGATTGTCGAGGGTCTTGCCCAGATGATCGCCGACGGCGATGTGCCCCAGATCCTGCGGAACAAGCGCGTGTTGGCGCTCGACCTCGGCGCGCTCGTCGCCGGCACCCGCTTCCGTGGGGAGTTCGAGGAGCGGCTCAAGGCGGTCATGGACGAGGTGAAGCAGGCGTCGAAAGACGTAGTGCTCTTCATTGACGAACTGCACACGGTCGTCGGTGCGGGCGCAGCCGAGGGCGCGCTCGACGCGGCGAACATGCTCAAGCCCGCACTGTCCCACGGCGACCTACAGTGCATCGGCGCGACCACCCTTGACGAGTATCGCAAGCACATCGAGAAGGATGCCGCGCTCGAACGCCGCTTCGCCACGGTCTTCGTGGACGAGCCGACGCCCGCCGACGCGCTGCTGATCCTGCACGGCCTCCGCGCCCGCTACGAAGAGCACCACGGCCTCAAGATCACCGACACCGCGCTCGAATCCGCGGTCAATCTCTCCCATCGCTATATCCAGGACCGCTTCCTGCCCGACAAGGCGATTGACCTCATGGACGAAGCCGCAGCCAAAGTACGGCTCGAGGTGTTCAGCCTGCCCCCGGCGCTGCGCGAACTTGAGGCCACACTCGCCTCCCTCGAAACTCAAAAGGAGGAAGCCGCCGAGCACCAGGACTATGCAGAGGCCGCCCGGCTGAAAGCCGAACTCCTGATGCGAGAGGCCGAGTTCAACGGCCAACGCTCGACCTTCTTCCAGGAACATAATCTTGACGAGATCGTGGACGAGGAAGACGTGGCCGACATCGTGGCCCGCTGGACCGGCATCCCTGTGAAGCGGATGCTCGCCGACGAGATGCAGCGGCTGGTTGACATGGAAGACCACCTGCACGGGCGTGTCATCGGCCAGCAGCAGGCTATCGCCGCTGTGTCTGACGCGATCCGCCGGTCGCGTGCTGGACTGAAAGACCCGAAGCGCCCGATCGGCTCGTTCATCTTCGTCGGCCCCACCGGGGTCGGCAAGACCGAGCTGGCTAAGGCGCTGGCCGAGTTCATGTTCGACGACGAAAACGCGATCGTCCGAGTGGACATGAGCGAGTACAGCGAGCGGCACACGGTGGCGCGGCTGATCGGCTCGCCGCCGGGCTACGTCGGCTACAACGAGGGCGGACAGCTTACCGAGGCTGTGCGACGCCGGCCCTACCAGGTAGTGCTCTTCGACGAGATCGAGAAGGCCCACCCCGATGTCTTCAGCTCGCTCCTCCAGGTGCTCGACGACGGACGGCTGACCGACGGCCACGGGCGCACCGTGGACTTCCGCAACACGCTGATCATCCTGACGAGCAACATCGGCACCCAGTTCATGCCCGAGTACGGCGGCCTCGGCTTCCGCACGCCGAAGGGCATGGCCGACACCCGCAGCGAAGAGGCCGAAACCCGCCACCGCGTGGACCGCGCGATGAAGGAAGCCTTCCGGCCCGAGTTCCTGAACCGGATAGACGAAGTGATCCTCTTCAGCCCTCTGAGTCTCGACGAGCTTCGGCAGATCGTGGACATCCAGGTGCGCGACCTGGCGACGCGCGTCACCGCGCAGGGGCTGACGCTCGAACTCAGCGACGAGGCCAGGACATGGCTGGCCGAGCGGGGCTACGACAAGACCTTCGGCGCGCGCCCGCTCAAGCGGCTGATCGGCCGCGAGCTCGAGACGCCGATCAGTAAGCTGCTGTTGCGGAGCGCGGTCCAGCCCGGTCAAGGCATACTGGTCAGCAAGAACGAAGACGACAGCGGCCTCGCCGCAGAAGTCACGGGCGAGCCTGCGATACTGCTGCCCGTGCCCCGCAAAGCGGATGCGGCTGTCGGGCAGCCGTAGGAGATAGGCATGGTCAGGATCAGTGCCAACCCGGTTCCCCTAAGCGTGGACAAACATGGCACCATCCGGGTGGCGGGGACGCGCCTGACCCTGGACAGCGTGATCGAGGTCTACAAACAAGGCAAGACGCCGGAAGAGATCCGCGAGTGCTTCACCGGCATCAGTCTCGCCGACATCTATGAGGTGCTGGGCTACTACCTGCGGCATACAGCAGAGGTCGAAACGTATCTGGCAGAACAGGAGGCGCAGGGGGAAGCCGTCCGGCGAGAGGTCGAGGCGTACCAGCCGCCCAGCCCGTTTCGTGAGCGCGCGCTCAGTTGTAGCGCCCCTCAGCCTTGACACCCGCGCTCGCGGCCCCGTATAATGGCGGCTAGGAGGAACGCCCTGTTTGCTGGCCCGCACCCGTGATGCTGTAACCTACCGCGACCTGTTGCGTAATCTCGTGGTCCGGGATCTTAAAGTCCGTTACCGCGGTTCCTTCATAGGCTTCCTCTGGTCGCTGCTCAACCCTCTGCTGATGATGGGGGTCTATTGGTTTGTCTTCACCCAGCTCCTCAAGTCCAACAAGCCCGACTTCCACATCTTCGTCTTCGTGGCTTTGCTGCCCTGGAACTGGTGCGCGTCGGCGGTCTTGGGCGGCATCACCAGCATCGTCGGCAACGGCCACCTGATCAAGAAGGTCTACTTCCCGCGCGAAATCCTGCCCCTGAGCGTAGTCATCTCCAACGGCATCAACTTCCTCTTCGCGCTGCCGATCCTCTTCCTGCTTATGGCCCTGGCGGGCACAGGCCCTGGCTTGCAGACCATGACCGGGCACGGCGGCCCCGTCGAGAGCGTCGCGTTCTCTCCCGACGGCGGGACGATGGCCTCGGCGAGCGACGACCACACCGTGCGCCGCTGGCGCGTGGCCGACGGCGCGGCCCTCGGCGCGTTCACCGGGCCGACTGCCGCCGTGTCGAGTATTGCCTTCTCGCCCGATGCGGGCACCCTCGCGGCAGGCAGCGAAGACCACACCGTGAGCCTCTGGAACGCCGGCAACGGCACACTCCTGCGCTCGATTGATGCAGGGGCCAAAGTGGACGGCGTAGCCTTTGCCCCCAAAGGCGACATGATAGCCGCAGCCACCCAGAACGGCACGGTTCGCGTCTGGCGGAGCGACGGCACCCCTGCCTACACAATCTCGGTCCACGGAGGCGCGGTCTGGGGCGTCGCCTTCTCGCCCGATGAGGCGATACTCGCCGCCGGCGGCGACGACCGGCGCGTTCACCTCTGGCAGGCGGCGAGCGGCGCGCCGATCCGCACCCTCGAAGGCCATAAGCAACCTGTGATCAGCCTCGCTTTCTCGCACGACGGCTCGACAATCGGCGCGGGCGGCACCGACGGCAGCGTGCTGCTCTGGCGCACCGTAGACGGCGCGCCGTTGCTCACACTCGACACCCAGACGAAGAGCGTCTACAGCCTCGCCTTCTCGCCCCACGACGACCTGCTCGTTACCGGCGGCGACGACCGGCTCGTGCATCTCTGGCGCACCGCCGATGGAACGAGCGTGCGGACCTTCAGCGGCCATAACGCCCAGGTAAACAGCGTCGCCTTCTCGCTTGACGGCACCCAAATCGCCTCCGGCAGCAGCGACGCAGCCGTGCGCCTCTGGGCGACGATCGGCGAACAACGCCTCCAATTCTCGCCGAACATCGCCTGGATACCGATGCTCATAGTCATACAGGCGATCTTCCTATCCGGCGTCGCCTTCTTCCTCTCGGCGCTCAATGTCTTCTTCCGCGACACCCAGGCGATCATGGAGGTCGGTATCCAGGCGTGGTTCTTCCTCACGCCCATCATCTATGACGCGAAAGAAGTCCTGCCGAACCTGGCGAACGTCATGTACTGGCTCAACCCGATGGCCTCGATCATCTCGAACTACCGCATCATCCTCTACAACGACGCGCTCGACCCCGCGGCCGGCGCGCCCGATCCGGTCTTCCTGCTGCGGACACTGATCACCTCGGTTATCGTGCTGGTCATCGGCTACTCCTTTTTCCGCAGATACAGCCGTAACTTCGGTGAAGAGCTGTGAGCGGGCGTATCAAAGTCATCAAGTTCAGCCACGTCTCGAAGCGATTTGACCTCCACCAACACAAGTCCAACTCCTTCCAAGAGAAGCTCACCGGCCTCGTCGGCCGGGGCCGCAACCTCACCCAGCCGCCGCCCGAACTCGCCCCGCCCGCCCGCTCCTTCTGGGCGTTGCGCGACGTGAACTTCTCGGTCTACTCCGGCGAGGCCCTCGGCATCATCGGCGAAAACGGCTCCGGCAAGTCCACCAGCCTCAAAATGATCAGCCGGATACTATACCCGACCGAGGGCAGCGTCTCGGTGCGCGGCAAAGTCTCGGCCCTCCTCGAACTCGGCACCGGGTTTCATCCCGACCTGACCGGCACGGAGAACGTCTACCTCAACGGCAGCCTGCTCGGCCTCAGCCACCGCCAGATGGGCGCGCGCTACCCCGACATCGTGCGCTTCGCCGAACTCGCGCGCTTCATTGACACGCCGATCAAGCACTGGTCGTCGGGCATGGTGATGCGCCTCGGCTTTGCGGTGGCGATCAACGTTGACCCCGACATCCTGATCACCGACGAGGTGCTGGCGGTCGGCGACGAGGCGTTCCAGCGCAAGTGCCTGGAGCAGATCGCGGCCTTCCGGCGCGCCGGCAAGACGATCATCTTCGTCTCCCACGCCCTCGAAGCTGTGCGCGGGCTGTGTAGCCGCGCGATCTGGCTCGACCACGGCGAAGTCCGCGCCGACGGCCCCGCGAGCGTGGTGATCGACAAGTACCTCGACTTCGCCAACGAGCGCCACCGTGTGCGCCTCCTCGAAGAATACGCCGCCCGCTACGAGGCAATGCCCCCGCCGCAGACCCCCGCGACTATAAGCGAAGGCGACTCCGGCCTCGCCCTCGACGACGACGATGACCCTGGCCCCGCCTCCGAGCCGGGAGAGGAGCAGCAACCGTCGGGGCGCTGGGGCACCGGCCGCGCCCACATCACCGACGTGACCTTCCTCGACGCGCACGGCGAGCCGGGCAACGTCTTCACCACCGGCGACCGTATGATCATCCGCATCTTCTACGAAGCCCCCGAACGTATCGAGCACCCTGTCTTCGGGCTGGCGCTCTACACCGAGGGCGGCGTCCATCTCAACGGCCCGAACACCCGCTTCTCCGGCTACGACATGCCGCTCATCGAAGGCGAGGGCCACATTGACTACATCATCCCCGAACTCCCCCTGCTCGGCGGCGTCTACGACCTCACTGTGGCGGTCACCGATAGCGAAATCACCGAGACCTTCGACCACCTCCATCGCCGCTACCACTTCGTAGTCCAGCCGAACACCGCCCTCCCCGAACGCTGGGGCATCATCTACATCCCCGGCGAGTGGGCCGCTCCCCCTGCCCTGGCATAGGTCTTGCATTAATCACAACAACCGGCTTATCCGTCGGGCAGGGAGTGCAAAATGAGGAAGAAACTACACCTCATGGTGGTGGATGACGAACCGACTATACGCGAAGTGTGCGTTGACATACTAAGCAGCGAAGGCTACAGTGTCGCCACGGCCAACAACGGCCGCGAGGCAGTCGAAATGCTGACGGATCGGCCCGCCGATCTCGTGCTCATGGACGCCACTATGCCGGGCATTGACGGCATCGCAGCCTGCCGGTTGCTCAAGTTGGATGCGCGCACTCGCCACATCCCCATCGTCATCATGTCGGCAGCCGGCAACACAGTCACCCGCCTCGCCGCCGTGCAGGGAATGATCGTCGCCTTCCTCCCTAAGCCCTTCGACCTTGACCAGCTCCTCGCCACCGTGAAGCAGTTCGCCGGCTAGCTTTCAGCTATCAGCCGTCAGCTATCAGCCGTCAGCTAAAAGAGCCGTGCCTATTGCGACCCGGCATATGACCCGGCATGGTAGTCTCTTGAGAACCCCAAGGACACTGCTGAAAGCTGAAAGCTGACGGCTGATAGCTCATCCCCTCCGCGCCAACAGGACCGTGATCAGCCCCGCCAGGCCGAACAGGTAGAGCGGGTAGATCGCGGTTTCGAGCGACCAGGGCCGGATTGCGAAGAGGTTGAGCGTGTCTCCCACCAAGAACAAGCCCCACGAGAGCCGGTCCTCGCTTTCGGGGTCCGTGTACGACTTGCGGATAGTCGGCACCGCGCCGAAGATGTCGATCAGGATATTGACGAGCGT
The DNA here is from genome assembly GCA_050998805.1 of Chloroflexia bacterium. GTDB lineage: Bacteria > Chloroflexota > Chloroflexia > QHBQ01 > JAICKM01 > JAICKM01. The sequence continues at coordinate 70,534 of JBPCPV010000048.1, forward strand.
AGCGGCGAGCGGCGAGCCGGACACCACCCAGAGCAGCAGGCTGCCTCCGGCCCCCGCGAAGCACGCGCGGTCGAGCCGGGTCCACCCACCCTCCCCGTACTTCATGGCGAGCAAGGCCGTGAGCAGCGGGCCGACGACATAGCTCAGCGGCACCCAGAGCGAATCGCGCGCCCCGGTCGCGTAGTAGCTTCCGGCGAGCAGCGTGCCGATGACCGTCCAGATCCACCAGCTCGCGCGGTTCGGGCGGGTCTTGCCCCTCACCATCGTGAGCAAGTAAGGCACGAAGCCGAGAAGCGCGAAGCCCCCTGCGACAGCCCCGATCAGCGCGGGCAAATCGGTCATCGGCGCATCTCCTGGCGAGTGGTTAGTGGTTGGCGGTGGGCAGTACCGCTTTTCGTGTTTTTCCGTGTTCTTTCGTGGATCGGCTCGCACGGTCTGTGCCTCCGGATGTGGTATAATGGCGGCAATGATTGCGACTAAACCCAGGACAACTCCCGGAGCTGCTGACCGGGCTGCCCCAAGCGTCACGCTCGGCAGGGCGGCGCTGCCCCCGCGCAGACTGGGCCTGCTTCCTGCCGGGCTTGCCCTGCTGCTCTACTTGATCACCGCCTCGCCGACGATCAACTTCCTCGACAGTGGGGAGCTTACGACGGTGGCTTGGACGTTGGGGATCGCCCACCCGCCGGGTTACCCGCTCTATACCCTGATCAGCAGCGCGTTCATCCACGTCTTCCCGTTAGGCAGCCCCGCTTGGCGGATGAACCTCTTGTCGGCGCTCTTCGCCGCGCTGGCCGTTTGGCTGTTCTACGGCCTCGTCTCTGAGACGCTCGCCGGCAGCCCCGCCTTCCTACAGGCAGTCGCCCGCCGCACAACAGCCCCGCGCCGTGCGGAGAAAACGCTCCCGCGCTCTCAGACCCGGCCCGCAGCCAACGGCCGAACCGCCAAGCGGCCGGTGCCCATGGCAGTACCCGATACGCGAGAGGTTGCGGAAGATCCGGCACGCGCCTGGGCGGCGGTGGTAGGCGGTTTGCTGGCGTCGGGTTTGCTGGCCTGTTCCGTCACCTTCTGGGACTGGGCCACGCAGGCGAAGATGTACAGCCTGCACTTCGCGTTCGTGGCGGGGCTGCTCTGGCTGGCCCTCCGCACCCGGCGCGCGCTTTACACTGATGTCGCCAAGAACGCGCCGCCTGCCGGCCGATGGCCGCCGCGCGCCTGGCCGCCCGCCATCCGGCTGCTGCATCTGCTCGCTCTGCTCACGGGGCTGGCGGTGACCAACCATTACCTGAGCTTCCTGCTGGTGCCTGGGATCGCCGTGCTGCTGGTGGCACCCATCGGGCGCGCAGGCACGGCCTTCGGGCGGATTTGGCGGCACGCCGGCACGCTCCTGGCCACGGGGCTGCTGCCTCTGCTGCTCTACCTCTACCTGCCGATCCGCTCCGGCATGGACCCCTTGATGAATTGGGGGTCGCCGAGCGCCTGGGGAGATTTCTGGCGGCATGTGACGGTCTGGCAATTCCATGTCTATATCGGCCAGGGTGCGGCCAACCTGGGGAGCTACTCGGCTGACGCGCTTGTGTTCGCCGCCGACCAGTTCGGTCTCTTGCTTGGCGTTCTGCTGCTCGTGCCGATCGCGGCCGGCCTTGTCTACCTCTGGCGGACCGACCGCGGCCTGCTCGCGGCCACAGTTCTCACCGCGCTGATTGATGTCGTCTACACCCTCAACTACCAGATCCGCGAGGTGGTGGTCTACTACGTGCCGTTTTACATGATCGTGCTCTTCTGGGCCGGTCTTGGGGTAGGCTGGGGGTTTATGTGGGCGGCGGAGAGGCTGCCGGCGCTCCGCCGGCTCGGCACCCTCGCCGGCCCGGCCCTGGCGGCGGGCTTGCTCGTGCCGTTGGCGGCGGGCGTGATCAACTGGAGGGCTGCCGGCCATGCAGGCGACTCGACCGCCGAGATGTACGTTCACAACGCCTTCCGCAATTTCCAGCCCAATGCGGTCGTGCTGACCAACAGTTGGGATCTCGTGTCGGGGGCGTATTACCTGCAAAACGTGCTCCACGAGCGGCCCGACCTCACGATTATTGACAAAGAGCTGCTCCGCTACCCGTTCTATGCCCAATACGTCGCGCGCAACTACCCGGCCCTGGTGCAGAAGGTGTCGGCCCAGTATGCGGAGTTCCAAGTGCTGGACCGCCGCTGGGTAGACAACGGCTCGGCGACGAGCGCCGCAGACCTCAGCCGCCTCGGCGTGCTCTATCCGGCTTTGCTGAACAGCTTCGTCGACTCGAACCTCGGCAGCCGCCCGGTCTACCTCGTTTTCGTGCAGACGGGGGCGGAGGAGCAAGCCGTGTTGAGCAAACATGCGTCGGCGCTGATCCCCGACGGCCTCGGCTACCGGGTCGCCTCGGGGCCGAACGACCGCGCGACGACCGACCCCCAGTTCGACCTGCGCGGCATCACGTCGGCCCCCGTGCCCCTCGACGAGGTCGCGTACTCTGTGGTCTGGCTCTATCCCCAGGCGCTAAACCTTATAGGCGCTTATCTACAGGCGGCGGCCACGACGCCCGACCAACAGCAAACCGCCGCTCGCCTGATCGAGCAGGCCCAAACGCTACGCCCGGTCTTCGAGCGCCGAGATTCGCGCCCACGGCTGCGTTAGCGAGTGAAGGAGGCCAAGCACATGCCGGCAAAGCCTGACACCGAAGGCCAGGAGGCCGAAATCCTGTCCGAAGCCGAGGACTCCGGTCTGAACGTCGCGCCGGAGACTCTGCGCCGGATGGTGACGGAGGAGGAGGAGCGGCGCGAGCTGATCCGCGAGTTCATTTCGCGTAATCTCAAGTCGGGCACAGACTACGGCACTATCAGCCTCGGGCGGCGGGAGAGCAAGCCGAGCCTCTTCAAGCCGGGCGCTGAGAAGATCTGCCTGCTGTTCCAGCTGCGCCCCAGCTTCGAGGCGGACCGCTCGACGTTGGAGATGGCCGGCAGCCCGCCGGGACTGTTCGCCTATATCTGCCGCCTCGTGGACCGCCAGGACCGCGTGGTGGGCGAGGGGCGCGGCGCGGCGGAACTGACCGAGCGCGCGGGGTGGACGGTGAACACCGCGATCAAGATATGCGAGAAGCGCGCCCAGGTGGACGCAGTGCTGCGCGTCGCCGGCCTCTCGGAGATCTTCACGCAAGACCTCGAGGATATGGAGCAGCGGGGACCGCTCGCTTACGAGAAAGCCTCCCGCGCCGGCACAGGCTACGTGGCCGAAGCGGGAGCGGCCCCAGCGGACCAACAATCGCCAGAGGCCGAAGTCGAGCCAAAATCCAAAATCGAAGAACCCAAGCCGGAAGCCGAAGCCGAGCCAAAGCCCAAATCCGAAAACCCGAAAGCGACAGAGCAGCAGCAACGGGCGATCCGCGCCCTGTTGCCCGGCTCCGGCCTCAGCGAAGACGAGCTAACGGCCTCCATGAAAGTCGGCACGCTCGGGGAACTCACGCAGGCTCGGGCGACGCGCGTGATCGAGCGGCTGAGGGAGAAGGCAAAGGAGCGGACGGAGACGCCGCCGTTCTAGGAGAAAAGACACAAAGCATCGGGGAACCTCGTCGGGAAAGACGACTTCCGCGCACAGGCCCAGCAGGTCTTCGAGAACATCAAGGCCGCACTCGCAGCCGTCGGCGCTGATTTCAGCCATGTGGTGAAGATGAACACATACGTGGTTGATCGGTCGCAGTTGCCGCTTCTCCTAGAGGTGCGCGACCTCTATGTGAACATGGAGGCTCCTCCTGCGAGCACCCTCGTCCAGGTACGCAGCTTGTTCCGAGAAGAGTTCTTGCTCGAAATCGAAGCGATCGCGAGCCTGCCTGCGTAGGGAAGCCGTCAGCCGTCAGCCAACCCCTTCCGCTTTTTGCCCCGCGCTTTGGATATAAAGAATAGGCCGATCGGAGTAGGCGTAATCCTTCCATAGACCGATGCGCGCGGCCCGCAGATCGTGTACGCTATGTAGACGGGCCGCGCCCGCAGGCCGGCCTCCGCTTCCCCGCGATGAATCAGGTAGATGGAGGAGAACGCATGACCGTGGACATCCGTGACCAGACCACAACCGAGGCCGACTCCGAACGCCCGCCCGCCCTGCCCGGCACCTCGCCGACCCCGCCCGCCGAGATCGCCCCGGTCATCCGCACGGCCCGCCCCCTGGCGATCAAGACGGAGGACGTGAGCCGCGTCTATAAGCTGCGCGGTGAGAAGAAGAACAAGGCAGAGGGCAACAAGGCGCTCACCGCCCTCGCCGGCGTCAACCTCGAAGTCGAGGAGGGCGAGCTATTCGGGCTGCTCGGCCCGAACGGCGCAGGCAAGACGACCCTGATCAAGATCCTGACTACGCTCCTCGCCCCCACCGGCGGGCGGTGCTTCGTAGATGGCCTCGATGTGGTGAGGCAGGCCGACGAGGTGAGGCGGCGGATCAACATGGTCAGCGGCGGAGAATCGAGCGGCTACGGCCTGCTCACTGTGCGCGAAAACCTCTGGATGTTCAGCCAGTTCTACGGCGTGCCCTCGGCTGACGCCTACGCCCGCATAGCCGAACTCCTGAAAGTTGTCGAGATGGAAGAAAAGACTAACAGCCGGGTCAGCGGCCTTAGCACCGGCCAGCGCCAGCGGATGAACTTCTGCCGTGGCTTCGTGACCGACCCGAAAGTCCTCTTCCTGGATGAGCCGACGCTCGGCCTCGATGTCCACGCCGCCCGCATCGTCCGCGAGTTCACCCGCGACTGGATGCGCCGTCAGCCCAATCGGACGGTGCTGCTGACGACGCACTACATGGCCGAGGCCGACGAACTCTGCGACCGCATCGCGGTGATTGACCACGGCCTGGTGCTCGCCTGCGACACGCCGACCAACCTCAAGCGGATGCTCCAAAAGCACCCGATCTTCGCGATCTCGGCAGCCGGCCTCACCCAGCGCAGCCTCGGCGCGCTGGGGCGTGCGCCCGGCGTCGTCCGCGTCACCGGCGAGCCTGCAGCAGAGAGCAGCGACTATCACCTCAAGTTCATCCTCGAAGAGGAGTCGGCCATCGGCTCGGTCGTCACTGCGCTCACCGCAGAAAACGGGCGCATCCTGAGCCTCCAGAAGGAGGAGCCGACCCTGGAAGACGTGTTCATCAAGCTGGTGGGCCGCAGCCTCACGACGGCGGAGGGGTAAGTATGTCGCACAAGAACACAGGCTGGAGGCTCTTCTTTCAGTCAGCGAAGGCGCGGGCCTACCCCCGTGTCTGGGGCGCACACCGCGAGCCGAGCTGGGTCTTCTTCGACATACTGATCCCTCTGATCAACGCGGCGGCCTTCGTCTTCCTCTACAGGGCGATGCACGCGCCCGAGGCGTATGTCGGCTTCGTCATCCTCGGTGCCACCATGGCGGCCTACTGGCTGAACGTGCTCTGGATGATGGCGACCCAACTCTACTGGGACAAGCAGGACGGCTTCCTCGAACTCTACATCCTGTCGCCGACCTCGCTGATGGCGATCCTCCTCGGCATGGGCATCGGCGGCCTCTACATGACCACGATCAGGGCCACGACCATCGCCGTCGTCGGCACGCTGCTCTTCGGGGTGCAGATAGACGGCAGCCAATGGGGCATGGCGGCGCTCGTCTTCTTCGTGACGATGTTCGCGCTCTACGGCCTCGGCATGTTGTTGAGTTCACTCTTCCTACTCTGGGGCCGCGAAGCCTGGCAGGTCGCGCTCGCGCTGACCGAGCCGGTCTTCTTCCTGACGGGCCTCAACTTCCCGCTCGGCAAGCTCTTCAGCATCATCCCCGGCCCGCTCGGCATCCTCACGATCATTTCGGCGGCAGTGCCGGTCAGCTTCGGCCTCGACGCACTCCGCCAACTGCTCTTCCCCGGCCAGATAGTCGGCGTGCTGCCGCCCCTCGCCGAGATGGGGATACTCGCCGGCCTCGGCGTCGTGCTGGTCGGGTGTGCCTACCTCATGCTCCGCCGCATGGAGTGGCTGGCGAAGGTCGAGGCGAGCCTGAGCCTGCGCTGGCAGTAGGCGGGCGCGAGTTTTGAGTTTTGAGTTTCGAGTTCTGAATTACGAAGGCCGGTGGTAAGCGGTAGGCCGTGGTTGGTGGTTACCCGGAGCGGTTCCGCACTCCGCACTCCGCAATCGTCAAGGGGGAGAGGGTATGTTGAACACATCTATAGCCGGTGAGCGGGGGCGGGTCTGGCGCGAGGTGCTGCGGACGTTCCGCGTGGCGACGTGGCTTGGCTGGCAGGTCGAGAGCAACTGGGCGGATCCGTTTGTGTTCCTCAGCCTCGCCGTGCTGCGCCCTGTGGCGACCGCGCTGATGATCGTCGTCATGTACCAGGTGATCTCCGGCGGCGCTCGCTCCGACTTCTTCACCTACCTGTACGTGAGCAATGCCTTCTTCGTCATAGTCGTCCAGACCCTCGCCGGCATGGCCTGGGTGGTGCTCGACGACCGCGAAAACTACAAAATGCTGAAATACATCTACACTTCGCCGGCCCGCAAGTTCACATATCTACTGGGGCGCGCGGTCTCGAAGATGATGATCGGCCTGCTGACCACTCTGATCTTGCTGGCGACCGGCCTGCTCTTCCTCGGCCTGCCGATCCAGTTCGACCGCGTGGAATGGGGCATGTTGGCCGTCTACTTCGCGCTGGGGATGATGATCCTGGGCGGTCTCGGCATGGTGCTCGCGGGCGTCGCCCTCGTCGTCGCCCGCCACGGTGAGTCGCTCGGCGAAGTCGTCGCCGGGATGCTGCTGCTGTTCAGCGGGGCCTACTTCCCGCCCGACATCCTGCCCTCGTTCCTCCGCACGATCACCTTCGCGCTGCCGATAACCTACTGGCTCGAAGCGATGCGCCGCGCGCTCAACGGCGGCATCCTGGAGACCGCCCGCACAGTCGGCGGCGTCACCACGACTACACCGATCAGCCCGGTGCTTGCCTCGATCAGCGACATCCAGCTACTCGGCATCCTGCTCGTCAGCGCCGTTGTCTGCGTCGCAGGCTCACTGCTGTTCTACGGCTGGGTCGAAAACCAGGCGAAGGAGCGCGGGATGATCGACCGCACCAGCCGGTACTAGCCAGGGCTTTCGGACTCTGTCTGCTCGGTCTGGTCTCCCGGCGGCATCTGACCAGCCGCCGAGTCGAGGTAGCCTCCGGCACCGTCGCTGGGGGGCTGCTCACCGCCGGTCCATGTCGAACCCTGCGCGTCTTGCCAAGCCTGCACCGGGATCAAGTTATCCGCCTCGGCGAGCGAGTGGAACAGAGTCTCGGACGGCAGGTACTGGCCGTAGACCCCGCGCACCTGCTCGTCGTCGCCGAGCGCAGCCATCAGCTGCTCTTTGTTGACGCCTGCGGCCCAATCGAGGTCGGTGCTGCTGCCGGAGGCACCGGCTGTGGCCGCAGGAGCCTGCGAGGCCAACGGCACTTCGGGCACATACTCCTCGTGTGCTATCCGCTGCTCTTCGTAGACGGCTGCAACCTGATCAAGGCCGGTGCCGTTCCTGTCGGAACTGGGCTGGGTCGCTGGCGTCTGCGAGGCCAGCAGCACTTCGGGCACATACTCCTCGTAGTCGAGGAGTTCTGCCTCCTCGTCCTCGGTGCCCGCCGCGATATTGTAGGCATCGTAGAGACTGTAGAGATAGATCCCCAGCCAGACCAGCGCAAGCGGGTTCAGCTTGTCGGGCAACGCCTTGATCGGGCGGCGGCCAAACGTCAGCAGCTTCAGCATCGTGCCGACCACTCCGCCTAGCACGCCGAACAGGCTGCCTGCGCCGAACAGGATCAACCCCTTCGTCGTCTTCCCGGCGGCAAGCTGCCCCGTTCCCTCCCACAAAGCCGACAAAAGCACTGTTTTTGTATCAAACGGCTCGTCCATGTAGTTCCTCCATAGTTGTAGATATTTGGCTTGCACCCGGTGTTGAGCAGTTTCTATGCCAGAGCGCGGCGCTGTCCCATGATCTTGCGCCCGACGTGCAAACATGCTACAATCAACCCCGACACCAATCACCTGGAGGTTACATGAACCGAGAGTACTACCGCTGGTACAGCCCGCACCTGGGCCGCGATATGGAGTTCTTGCTGTTCGGGCACGGTGGGCGGCCTATCCTCGTCTTCCCGACCTCGATGGGCCGGTTCTATCAGTACGAAGACTTCAAGATGATCTCCACACTCGAAGGCCGGATAGACGCCGGCCAGATCCAACTGGTGTGTGTTGACGGCGTGGATTCGGAGAGCTGGTACAACAGGCGGATCCCCGTCCGCGAGCGCGCTGTCCGGCATAACGCCTACGATGCCTATCTGGTAAACGAAGTTCTGCCGTGGTGGGCGGGTCGCAACCCCGGAGTACATGATAACCTGCTTGTCACCGGCGCATCTTTCGGCGCATATCACACGATCAACTTCGGCTTCAAGCACCCCGACTTAGCTCGTAAGCTGGTAGCGATGAGCGGAGCCTACAGCCTCAAGTTCCTGATGAGCAGCGACCTGGACACCGAGGCATACCTGAACTCTCCGATGGACTACATCCCGAACCTGAGCGACGACTGGTATCTCTCACGTATGAGGCAGCAAGAGATCGTCCTCACCGCAGGCTCCGACGACATCTGCCTCGAATCCACCCGCAAAATGTCCGAAGAGCTTTGGGCGAAGGCCGTGCCGAACATGCTCGACATATGGGTCGGTGCCTGGCACGATTGGCCGATCTGGCGCGAAATGGCGACCAAGTTCCTATACTGAACGCAATAGGGAGGGCATTGACATGGCTACGCAACCGATCAAGATCGGCCTGCTCTGCGGGCGCGAAAGCACGTTCCCCGGCGCGTTTATCCAGCGGGTGAACGACCTGGGACGCGAGCAGAACATCACCGCCGAGCTTGTGCGGCTCGGCGGCACCAGGATGGACGACCCGAACCCATACAGGGTGATCGTGGACAGGATCTCCCATGAGATCCCCTACTATCGCGCATATCTCAAGCAGGCGGTGCTCGAAGGCGTGGTCGTGATCAACAACCCGTTCTGGTGGTCTGCCGACGACAAGTTCTTCGAGTGTGCCCTCGCTACCAAGCTCGGCGTTGCGGTGCCGAAGACGGTCGTTCTGCCGCAGAAAGACTACGTCGCCGGCGTCGTCACCGAGTCGCTACGCAACCTGATCTACCCGATCCCGTGGAACGACCTCCTCGAATATGTCGGCCTGCCTGCGTATATGAAGCCGTTCATCGGCGGCGGCTGGAAGAATGTCTACAAAGTCAACTCGGTCGAAGAACTGATCTGGGCGTTCGACCAGACCGGCGAACTCGGCATGATCCTCCAGGAAGGCATCACCTGGGACCAATATGTGCGCTGCTACTGCCTCGGCCAGACGAACATCATGCCGATCCGCTACGAGCCGGACAACCCCTTCCACAAGCGTTACGTCTACGACCCAGAGTTCCTCGGCACCGAGCTGGCCTCACGCATCGTCCACGACGCCCAGGTGCTCAACCAGGCGCTCGGCTTCGACATGAACACCGTCGAGTTCGCGGTGCGCGACGGCGTGCCCTATGCGATCGACTTCCTGAACGTCGCCCCCGATATGGATTACCACAGCGTGGGTGAGCATTACTTCGAGTGGGTGGTGGAGAACATGAGCCGCCTGGTGATCGAGCGCGCGCTCAATGGCTACGCGCCCACCGTCAGCTACCGATGGGACGCGATGCTTAACTCGACGCCCGCCCCCGCCGGCATGGCCGACGCAGCAGCCGCACCCAGCCGCCCCAGCACGCCGGTCGCCCCTCTGCTCGACCCTCAGAAGATCGCCTGGGCCTGGAACCCCTACAAGATCCCAGGCAGGCAGGCAGGCCAGGAGGCCGGAGAACCACCCCAGGCCAAGTCCGAAACCCCTGTCGTCCCGGAGGGAGTGCCCGAAGAAGCCTCCGGCAAACACCCTCCAGGAGTGTGAGAGCCATGCCCGAGCAAACTCTCGACGATCTCAACCTCGGCTCGACCGCAGACGTAATCGCTGCCTACAACGACATGCTCGCCGACGACCTGACGCTCGCCCAGTCCTCGGCTGAGATGCTCGCCGAACGCTCGATAACCGACAAGCTGACCTTCGGCGGAGTGCCATTCCTGCGGACCCTGCGGCCCCACTTCTTCACGCCCCGCCAGTATGCCTATTGCCGGCAGACGTGCAACACCCTCGCCGCCGCCATGACCCGCCTCCGAGCCGCCGTGCTCGCCGACCCCCGGCTGATGGACCAGCTCGACCTCACACCCGAAGAGAAACGCCTCGCCCTCGTGGACCCCGGCTTCTCAGAGCCGTCGCCGAGCATCCGCATGGACAGCTTCTGGTCGCCCCATGCCTGGCACTTCATAGAGTGCAACGCCGAGTCTCCCGCAGCCATCGCCTACGACGATGTGGGCAGCGACCTATTCATGGACCTGCCCTGCATAAAGAAGTTCGGCGAAAAGTATAACATACAGCCGCTCTATGGTCTTGACCGCTTCATGCGCGAGATCGACACCCAGTACGCCGAGTTCCGCGCCAACCGCGGCACCAACGAGTTCCCGCCGCGCCCCCGGATCGCCATCGTGGACTGGACCGGCGTGCCGACCTACACCGAGTTCGAGCTATTCCAGTCGTACTTCCGGCGGCAAGGGATGGAATGCATCATCTGTCGACCCGAAGACTGCTCCTACGACGGCAACCGCCTGCGCGCCGGCAATTTCACGATAGACCTTTTCTACAAGCGCGTGCTCACCAGCGAGTTGCTCGCCAAACCCGACGTGGCCGAGCCGATCACCAGCGCCTATCTGGACGGCAAGGTGATGGTGATGAACGCATTCCAGGCGAAGATCCTCCACAAGAAGATGAGCTTCGCCCTCCTCCACGACGACTCCAATGCCCACCTCTTCTCACCGGAACAGCTCACCGTGATCCGCCGCCACATACCCTGGACGCGCAAAGTCGCCGACGGCTATACGACATACGAAGGGCGCCGGATCGACCTACCCGCCTTCATCCGCGACAACCGCGAACGGCTGGTACTCAAGCCGAACGACGAATACGGCGGCAAGGGCGTCTACATCGGCTGGACGATGGACCCCGCCGCCTGGGAAGCCGCCGTCTCCGAGGCCCTCGCGTCCTCGTTCGTCGTCCAGGAGAAAGTCGTCCTCGAGGAGGAACCCTACCCCTACCTGACCGACACCGGCGGCATCGAAATTGCACAATTGGCAACAGACACCGACCCGTACATCTACGGCAGCGACACACAGGGCGTGCTCACCCGGCTCTCGGCTGAGGCCCTCCTGAACGTCACCGCCGGCACCGGCTCCGTCACCTGCACCATGCTCGTCGAGCCAAAGAGCCGGTAAAGAGGGAGCTAACGATATGGCTGAGACAGACTCGCTTTTTAGCATCGGTATCGAGGAGGAGTTCCAGATCGTCGATCCGGCGACCGGCGACCTGCGCGCCCATATCGAAGAGATGATGACCCAGGCCGGGCGCTACGAAATCGGCGACCAAATCAAGCAGGAAATGCTGCAGTCTATGGTCGAAACCGTGAGCAAAGTCTGCGAAACGGTCGGCGAGGCCCGCGAGGAGATATACAAGCTGCGGCGCACCATCTCCGACCTGGCGAACCGCAGCGGCCTGGCGATTGTCTCATCGGGCACCCACCCCTTCTCCCACTGGCAAACCCAGCTCGTCACGCCGAACGACCGCTACCGGATCCTCGAGGAGGATCTGCAAGATGTCGTCCGCTCGATCCTGATCTTCGGCCTGCACGTCCATGTGGGCGTGCCGGAGAACGACATGCGGATCGAGATAATGAACGAGGCGCGCTACTTCCTGCCTCACATGCTCGCCCTCTCCACGTCGTCGCCGTTCTGGCTGGGCCGCTTCACCGGGCTAAAGAGCTACAGAACCGTGGTATGGCAGCAGTTCCCGCGCACCGGCATCCCAAGCACCTTCGATTCCTGGAACGACTACGAGAACTTCGTGAACACACTGGTGGAGACTAACTGCCTGGATAACCCGAAGAAAATCTGGTGGGATCTCCGTCCCCACCCATTCTACCCGACCATCGAGTTCCGCGTCTGCGACATGCCGGTGACCGCCGACGAGACCCTCTGCCTCGCCGCGCTCTTCCAGGCGATTGTGGTCAAGCTCTACCGGCTGCGCCGCAAGAACATCGGCTACCGGCTCTACCATCGCTCGCTTATCCAAGAGAATAAGTGGCGCGCCATGCGCTACGGGATAGACGGCAAGCTGATCGACTTCGGCAAGCGCATCGAAGTGCCGATGCGCGAGCTTGCCCTCGAGCTTTTGGAGTTCGTGGACGATGTAGTTGACGACCTCGGCAGCCGCAAGGATGTCGAGTATGTCCACGAGATCCTCAAGATGGGCACTGGCGCAGACCGCCAACTCCAGGTCTTCCGCGAAACTAACGACATAAGAAGGGTAGTGGAGTTCCTGATCCACGAAACGATGCGGGGCGTCCCCTACGCGCCGGAACTCGGCCTGGAGACGGCTTCCGTATAGGCTGTTATAAGCGTTCAGCAGTCAGCAGTCAGCTACGGTTTCGTGGGGGTCGGCGGGCCTGTGCTGGGCACGGGCTGGGGTAGTTTCGGCACAGGGGCGGTGCGGACAGGTGCTGCCGGCCGGAACGGCGGGCCGACCACGCGCACCGCAGATGGCAAAGGTCGGCATTGGGCGATGTAGACGGTGAGCACCGCAAGGTTCAGCGAGTTACCCCGCCTACCGAAACAGCCGCCGTAGAGCGGGCCGCCGATGACCATCGGTGCAGGGAACCGCACGACCCGCGATTGCCTGTTCGGGAGAACCATTACCTGGTAGCCTCCGGCCTGCGCGATCACGTCTCTCCCGCTCACCGCCGCGAAGACGCCGACGGCAAAGCCGGTGAGCATCAACCCCGCGACCGTGCCGAGGAGCAGGTAGAGCAGCACCCGCGCCCAGAGACGGCGCCGCGTCCCCGGCATACGTCCGGCTTCCCTCGATTCGGCGCGCTCCGGTTCTTCATCCGCCATGACACTATCCTCGCCGGAATATAACGAAGCGGCACAACACTGGGTATATTGTACCCCCTCGTGCCCCGTAGATCAAATCACGGCCGCAGCAGCCCCCACAGATACCCTGGCGTCAGCGCGGCGCGGGCGTCCGTGAAGTCGCCGAGCACCCCCGACATGACCGCGAGCCGCCCGGGGCGGGCCGCGAGGCGCGGTGCCACGTAGTCCATGCCGCCCCGCATCTGCACGAAGCCCTGCACCAGCCGGCAGACCAGGTCTTTGGCGAGGAACTCGCGGCGGCGGGCGGCCCCGTAGGGGGCGAGCGCGCGGGCCGAGAAGTCGCCCCGCTCGAGCGCGGCCAGCATGACCGGAACGGCTAGCTCCGCGCCGCGCAGAGCCTTGTAGACCCCCTCGCCGGTGAATGGGTCGAAGAAGCCGGCTGCGTCGCCGACCAGCAGGAAGCCGGGGCCGCAGGCACGGCTCGCGGAGACGCCGACCGGCCCGACGCCCCGCACCTCGCTGACGCGGTGCGCGCCCGCGACGCTCTCGGCTAGGGTCGGGAAGCCGCGGAGGGCGGCCTCGAAGCGGGCCTCGGCGGGCAGACGCTCTGCGCCCCGCTCCGGCAGGTCTACCACGATGCCGACGTTGACCTGCCCATCGGTGAGCGGGGCGAGGCCGCAGTAGCCGTGGCTGGCGACGTGCATCTCGCCCCAGGCGTCGCAGCCGCGCAAGCCCTCGTAGTGCGCCACCATGCCGAGCGAGCGGGGCCAGCGCAGGGGCCGGACCAGCCCGAGCGCGCGCGCCACGACCGAGTGCGTGCCGTCGGCCCCGACCACCAGGGGCGCGCGTATCTCCATCTCCGCGCCGGCCCCCTGCCGTGTACGCACGCCGACCGCCTGCCCGCTGTCGCGTATCACGTCCACCACTCGGGCGCGCTCACGGAGATCGGCACCCGCGGCGACGGCGTACTCCACCAGCGCAGCGTCGAGGCGCAGTCGCGGGGTCGCCAGCACACAGCCTCCGCCTGCTGCCGCGTAGTCCATGCAGAAGACGGCACCGCTCGGCGCGTAGACGCGCATCTCGGGCAGGCGGCGGGGGCGGGCGCGCTCGACGAAGGCCAGCGCGCCGCACCGCTCGAGCAGCGTGGCCGTCTGCGGGCTGGTGTATTCGCCGCACGCCTTGTCGCGGGGGAAGGCAGTCTTGTCGAGCAGCGCGACGCGCGCACCCGCCCGCGCCAGCAGCCCCGCCGTCATGCTTCCGGCAGGCCCCGCCCCGACGATGATCGCGTCGTATCTCTCCACCCGCGTATCATGCCACAGGTGAGGCACGCTTGGCAAGCCTTGACCAAGAGGCCGCGACCAGCCACGCAAGCGCCGTCACCCCGAACCCCACCGGCAGCGCGGTGTCCCACGCCGGGTTGAGGCCCATGCTCTCGAGCGTCGGGCGGAGTATTGCCTCGCGCGTGCCGGTGAGCAGAAAGCGCCACTCCGCGATGATCGGCGACCATGACGGCGTGAAGAGCATATTCGCCTCGGCAGCCGTGCCCGCGCCGTAGACACCGTTGATGTCGAAGTAGTAGAACTGGTCCACCAGCGCGCCCGGGATGGCTGTCAGCAAGCCGGCGACGCCGAGCGCCCACCAGGCCCTCCGCGCCCAGACCTCATCGGCGAGCGCGCCGAGCGGCAAGAGGAGCAGCGGCACCAGGGGCAGGATCAGGCGCGGCCCCCAGGCGATGTTCCCCTCCCATGACGACCAGAGCGCGTGGAAGACCAGCACGATCACCGCCTGCGCGGAGATGGCCGCCGCCTCCGCGCGCAGCACGCCCCGCCGCAAGCAGGCGACCAGCGCGAACGGCGTCAGGAGCACCGGGGGCGCGTACCAGATCAGCCCCTTGCCTGGGCTGAACAGCAGCCCGTAGAGGCCGACCGGCAGCGGCGTCGTGAAGCCCTCCCCCTCGTAGCCGAAGACGAACGGGCTGCCGTAGCGCAGAGCGTTGTATCCGAGCGTCAGCAGCAGCCCCGGCAGAACCCCCAGCCCGAACACCCCCATGCCCGAGACCAGCCGCCGGACCGAAACCGGGCGTTTCGCGAGCCGCCACGCTAGCAAGAGCGCCGGCACCGGCAGGTAGATCGCGTTCGCCGGCTTCACCAACACCGCGAGGCCGAGGCAGACACCTGCCGCGAAAACCCTGAGCCACCGATCCCTTCCCCCTGTAAGGGAGTTGGAAAAGACAAGCAGGAAGGCCACGAGGATCAGCAGGCCGCTGCTCGGTTCCGCGAAGGCGAGCCGCGAGTAGGCGATTGCGGGCGTAGCCAGCAGGAAGCTGCCGGAGACCGCGAGGGCGACGCCGGGGCCGAAGCGCCGCCGAGCGCCGAGGAACAGCACCAGCGCCGTCGCCGGGATCACGGCGGCATTGAACAGGGCCACGCAGAACCGAGTGAGCTGGTCCACGTTCGCGGAGGTGACGCCTGCCCAGGCGCGGCCCAGCCAGTAGAGCGGCAGCGTCGCAAGCGGCTGGCCGACGCCGAACTTGATCCACTCATGGTTCTTGTGCTGCCAGGGCATCGCGTCTTCGGCCAGGCCCGCCGTCACCTGGTACATGCCCTCGGCGTCGCCGGTGTTGAAGCGGGCCAGCGTGAAGAGCAGCAGCAATCCGGCGAGCGCGAGTGCGACGAAGATAACCGCCCGGTGTCCGGCTCCGAGTGCAGAGCGCGGACCGGAGCGGCGGATGGCGAAGGCCGCGAGCAGCGCCGGAAGCAGCAAGATCGGCGCGGCCCGCGTCAGCCACACATCGCCGTAAGCGAGCAGGCTGCCGAGAAAGGCGAGCACGGCTATGCCGGCGACGAGCGGCGCATCGGGCTGCGTGGTGCCTGCTGCCCAAGCGAGTGCGAGCGCCAGCACCGAGATGAAGAGCGCGACCTCCGCAAACATCGTGCGGGCGGCTGCGGCTGGCGCGTCCACCGCGAGTCGCGTAAGGGCGACGCCGAGGGTGCGACGGTCGCCGGGCGGATTCCAGGGGGCGGTCAAGATGGCGAGCGTCGGCGTGCCGCTCGCCGCCTCCGCCGAGACGGTCAGCGTCCAGGGCGCGCCGCCGTGGCGCGTGCTGCCGTGGTACACCTCGCGGCCGTCGAGCAGTAGCCGGAGGTCGCGGTCTGCCGGCGCAGCGTCGAAAAGCGTGAGGTGGAGCGTGATCCGGCCAGGGCCGACCTGCGGCAGCCTCATCTCGGCGGCGGGCTGCGCCCATCGGAAGTCTCCCGCCCCGTTATGCTCGCCGTCGTAGAAGCCGGTCAGACGATATATCTGCTCGGCGTGACTGCCGATAGCCAACTCCTGCCGTCCCGCGAGCGCCACTGCCGCGACGACCAGGCCGATGCCCAGCACTAGAAGCAGCCAAAGCAGCGGGCGGCGCAGCAGAGCGGGGAGGGAAGCTGCCATCTCAGAGTATCAACATCGCATCACCGAACGAATAGAAGCGATACCCCTCCTCTATCGCCTCCTCGTATGCCGCCAGCAGCCGCTCACGGCCCACCAGCGCGCTCACCAACATGAGCAGCGTGGAGCGCGGCAGGTGGAAGTTCGTCACCAGCCCGTCGGTCAGCCGGAAGCGGAAGCCCGGGTAGATGAACAGCCGGCTCCAGCCCGAGGTCGGCCCCAGTTCGTCTCCGTCCCCGATGCCCTGCTCGGCAGCCACTGTCTCGAGGACGCGCACCGTGGTCGTGCCGACGAGCACCACGCGGCCCCCCGCCGCGCGCGTCGCGTTGATCGCGGCGGCGGTCGCGGCCGGCAACTCGTACCACTCGCGGTGCATCGGGTGGGCCGTCGGGTCGTCCTCTTGCACCGGGCGGAACGTGTCGAGGCCGATGTGCAGCGTGATCGTTGCCCAGCCGACGCCCTTCTCGCGCAGCGCGGTCAGCAGCCGGGGGGTGAAGTGGAGGCCGGCGGTGGGGGCAGCCGCCGAGCCGGGCACGCGGGAGTAGACGGTCTGGTAGCTCTCCGGGTCGGCGGGCGGCTCGTGGATATAGGGCGGCAGGGGCATCATGCCGAGCCGCTCGATCCGGTCTTCCGGCGGGCTGTCGAAGCGCAGCAGCCGCCCGCCGATCTCGGTGCGCCCCACTACCTCGGCTTCGAGGATGATGCCTGCCGGCGGGCCGGACCGCCCCTCGCGCGCCGCCGTGGAGAACACCAGCCGCGTGCCCGGCCTGACGCTCCGCCCCGGCTTAACCAGCGCCTCCCAGACCAGATTGCCCAGCAACGAGCCGGGCGCAGCACCGCCCTGGTCGCCGGCCGGGCGCAAGAGCAGCACCTCGACCCGCCCGCCGGTGTCGCGCTTGTGGCCCAGCAGGCGCGCCGGCAGCACGCGGCTCTCGTTCGCCACGAGCAGGTCACCGGGCGCGAGGTAGGAGAGGATGTCGGTGAAGCGCCTGTGGATCGGCGGGCCGCCGTCGCGCGGCAGCACCAGCAGCCGCGACGAGTCGCGGGGCTGGGCCTGAGATTGGGCGATCCGGTCGGGCGGTAGGTGGTAGTCGAAATCGCTCGTCCGCATTTATCAGAACGGCAGCCGCCCCTGCGACCCGTCGTTGCCGCTTTGCTTGCGCGGCGTGAGGCCGAGGTGGGCGTAGGCGGCGGGCGTGGCGGTGCGGCCACGGGGGGTGCGGTGCAGGAAGCCGAGCTGGATCAGGTACGGCTCGTAGACATCTTCGATGGTCGCCTCGTCCTCGCTGATCGCGGCCGCGATGGTGTTCACCCCGACCGGCCCGCCGCCGAACTTCTCGACGATCGTCAGCAGGATGCGGCGGTCGGTCTCATCGAGGCCGAGCGGGTCCACATCCAGGCGCTCCAGTGCCTCGATCGCGACCTCGCCGGTGATGTTGCCCGCCGCGCGGACCTGCGCGTAATCGCGCACCCGGCGCAGCAGGCGGTTGGCGATACGGGGTGTGCCTCGCGCCCTCCGCGCTATCTCGGTCGTGCCCGACACGTCTATCGGCACCTGCAAGATGCCCGCCGACCTGTGGATGATCGTCTCCATCGCCGTGAGGTCGTAGAACTCCAGGCGGTGCGGTGACACGAAGCGGTCGCGCAACGGAGAGGAGAGCAGCGCGAGGCGGGTCGTCGCCCCGATGATCGTGAAGTGGGGCAGCTTGAGCCGGAGACTGCGTGCGCTCGGCCCCTTGCCGATGATGATGTCGAGCGCGAAGTCCTCCATCGCCGGGTAGAGCACCTCTTCGACGGCGCGGTTCAGGCGGTGGATCTCGTCAATGAAGAGCACTTCGTTCTTCTGCATGTTCGTCAGGATCGAGGCGAGGTCGCCGGGTCGCTCGATGGCGGGGCCGGAAGTGGGCCGGAGCTGCGCGCCCATCTCGTTCGCCAAGACATTCGCCAGGCTCGTCTTGCCGAGGCCCGGAGGCCCGTGCAGCAAGATATGATCGAGCGCCTCCCCCCGTGCCTTCGCAGCGGCGATAGCGATCTCGAGGCTCTCCTTCACCTTGTGCTGCCCGATATACTCGGACAGGCGGCGCGGGCGCAGGCTCTGCTCGATCACCCGCTCCTCTTCGCGCACCCGCCCCGATATTACCCTATCCTCGCTGTCCGCCATCCGGCCCCCACCCCACCGCAACAAACTAGAACAAACTTGCTACCCATGACTATTATACCACATCGCAGTAGGCCGTAGGCAATAGGCGGCACCTCGTCCCTGTAAGACACGGCTCCGCCCGTGGACCGCCGCAGGACCAATACCTCTGTGGGAGAGTCGCTCTGCGCTCGATAGCTGCGGCCCCTACCGCTAGCCTTCCACAATTCAGAACTCAAAACTCAAAACTCAACATTCGTCGTCCCGTACCGCCGCCGTCCCGGCGGCACCCGCCTGCTAACCACCAGCCGCCAACCACGCACCAAGCACCACTTTTCGTGCTTTTTCGTGGATCGCGCCGTCATAGCCAAGACCCCGCCTCCGTCTAATGGAGTATCTTTGCCTCCAAGACCTCCAAACCCCCCCAAATCTGGCAGTAAATCGCCCCTCAAATGGATATATAAAGTGAGAGGGTAAAAATAACGGAACGAAAACGCCCTACTCCGTGCCTACCCCCACCCCCGAAAGCTGATAGCTGATAGCTGATAGCTGACGGCTGAAAGCTGAAAGCTGAAAGCTCGCCCGACCGCCCAGCTTGTGGCACGCGAGTTGCATCATGGGCGGCAGAATAGGAGGAATACACCATGACCACACGCAATATCCCCCCCGGCGAGGGTGGCCCGCCGGAAGACCTGCAACCGGCCCAGCAGATCCCGGTCGAGGCCGACGCCGACCGGACCCTGCCGGTCGTCCCGCTCGCGTATGTCCCGCCGGCCGAACCCTGGGCCACCCCGACCGCCGTCACCCCGGTGCCTCCGCCGCCGGTCGTCGTGTCCGCGCCGCCGCCGACTTATGCCGAGCCTCCGCCTCCGCCCCCGCCGGTGGACGAAGGCCCGATCTACCCGCCCGCCGGCCGTGGCCCCGGTCCCCTTCCCTGGATCATAGGCGGAGTCGCCGCGCTCGTGCTCCTTGGCTTGCTGGTGCTGTTCCTCACCAACAGGAACCCCGGCCCCGCAGCGCCGACGCCGGTAGCTGTGATCACGACGGCCACGGACACGCCGCTCCCGCTGCCAAGCTTGACCCCGTTACAGCAGTTGATTACCGTCACCCAGATCGCCACCGAGACCGTGGTGGCTCCGACAAACACACCCGCCCCGACTGACACACCGGCTCCAACCGACACGCCCGTTCAGGCAGCCGGCACACCCATACCCGGTCCGGCAACAGTCACGCCTCTGCCGCCGACAGCCGCTCCGCCGACGGCCCAACCCACAGCCGTGCCTCCGACTGCCGCGCCTCCGACAGCAGTGCCGCCGCCGACGAAGCCGCCTACCGCCGCACCACCGACAGCGCCCGCCGCAACGGCCCAGCCGAGCGGCACCGAAGGCCCGCAAGCCTCGCCGACTGTCGGCGCAGAGACCGGCACGCCAGGCGCAGGCACCCCGCAGCCGACAGCCGTTGGCCCCGGCGGAGCGCCCGCAGATGTCGCGCCCGCGCCGTCAAGGGAGGGCTACCTTACGGTCCAGTGGTTCGGCCAGTCGTGCTTCCTGTTGGCCGGCGGCGAGGGCACGCGCATCCTGCTCGACCCAGTGGGGCCTGACTTCGGCTACCACCTGCCCTTCTTTGACCACCTCGACGGCCTGCTGATCACCCACCTCCACCCCGACCACACCTACACCAAAGTGGTGCCGGGCGGCGTGCCGAATATCGTCGGCCTCGACTCCGCCGGCCATTTCCAGGCGATCAGCCGCCAGTTCGGAGCGGTCGCCGTCCGCGACGTGGCCTCCTTCCACGACGACAGCCAGGGCCGAGACCGCGGCGAAAACGCGATGTGGGTCATAGACGTAGACGGCTTCCACGTCGTCCATCTCGGCGACCTCGGCCAGACTGAGCTTACCGACCAGCAGCTCGGCGGCCTCGGCACGCCCGACATCCTGATGATCCCCGTCGGCGGCGGCGGCTTCACGATCAACGGCCCCCAGGCGCTTGCGATAATCGGCCAGCTCAAGCCTAAGCTCGTGATCCCGATGCACTACCGGACCGACCGCACCCCGTCCAACCTGCCGCTCGAAACCCTCAACGGCTTCCTGAACGCCCCGCCTCCGGCCAACCCGCCGAACGTGCTCCGCCTCAAGAAGGCCGACCTACCGACCAACGGCCCCGCCGTCCAGGTGATGAACTACAAGTGACCTCCGAGGTTGACCGCATCCTGGGCCGCGTCGGTGGGCCGGCCGGCGCGGCTGCGGTCATGCTCGCGCCCGGCCCAGGCGAGGCGCTCGCGGAATACAGCTACCGGTCCGACGAACTCTTCCCGCTCGCTAGCAGCTTCAAGCTCTTCGTGCTGCACGCGCTGCTCGAAGACGCCGCAGCCGGGAGGCTCGACCTGGAGACGCGGATACCGACACTCCGCGCCGCCGCTTCCCTCGGCGACCGCAAGCCCCAGTTGTCGCCGCTGCGTCGGCTCGCCGAGATGATGATCTACAGCAGCGGCAACACCGCGAGCGACCTGCTGTTCAAGCTCGTGGGCCTCGGCGCGCCCGGTCGGGTGATTGCCCGCCTCGGCCTCGCCCATACCCGCGTCGTGCTGCCGACCCGCGAATACTACGTGATCATCGGCGGCCTCGACCCCGACTTCCCCGCCGACGACCTGCCGGCCGCCGCCGCGCGCTTTGCCGCGCTGACCCCCGTGCAGCAGGTCGCGTGCATCGAGCGTGTGTCGAGGCGCGCCGCCCCGCTCTCGACCCGCGAAATCGAGCGGGCCACCGAGGGCTTCTACGCATACCGCCGCTACAACCGGCCCGAAACTTACGCCATACTCGAAGGGATCGACAACGTGAGCACCCCCGCCGAGATGCTCACGCTGATGCGCTACCTCCACGCCGGCGTCGATCTGCCCTCGCCTCTGACCGCCGAGATGCATCGGATACTGGCGCGCGGCGACGGCAGGCGGGACGCCGGTTGCTTCCACGGCAAGATCAGCGCCTGGGGCGGCAAGGGCGGCAGTGACCTCAGTCAGGCTTCCGTCAACGGTTACGCCCTCGCCCCCGACGGCCGCGTGATGGTCTATAGCCTGCTCGCGGCGCGCCTGCACGACGAATTGCGCGGAGGTGTCCGCCTCTGCCAGGCGCTCCGCGCGCTCTACACCGCGCTCTCCGGCTTGCCCGCGTAGGCGGGACGTGGTACACTTGCGGCAGACTTTCACCATCAGGAGCCTGCCGCAATGCCCGCGCCCAACCCTACAGATTGCTACCTCGGCTTCAACCTCGTGAAGGGGCTGGGGCCGGTGCGCCTGCGGAGGCTGATCGACACTTTCGACGATGTCGTCGCCGCATGGCAGGCACCCGCGTCCGCACTACTCGAATCCGGCCTCGACGCGAAGACAACCGAGAGCCTGCTCGAAACCCGGGGCAGCTTCGTCCCCGCCGCGCTCAGATCCCGCCTCGATGGCTTGGGTGCCTGCGTGCTGACGTGGGACACCCCTGGCTACCCCGAGCGCCTGCGGCAGATAGACAACGCCCCGCCGGTGCTCTTCATGCTCGGTGAGATCACCCCCGCCGACGACTGGGCCATCGGCGTCGTCGGCACCCGCCAGGTCACGCCCTACGGCCGCGAGGCGGCGACACGTCTGGCCGGCGACCTCGCCCGCAGGCAGATCGCCGTCGTCAGCGGGCTGGCGCGCGGCGTGGACACCCTGGCGCACACCGCCGCGCTCGACGCCGGAGGCCGCACCATCGCGGTGCTCGGTTGCGGGATCGACCAGCTCTACCCGCCGGAGAACCGCAACCTGGCCCGCCGGATAGTCGCGGAAAGCCGGGGCGCTATCGTCAGCGACTACCCGCTCGGCACCCGGCCCGACGCGGTCAACTTCCCCCCGCGCAACAGGATCATCTCCGGCCTCAGCCTCGGCGTGCTGATCGTCGAAGCCGGCCTCGGCAGCGGCGCGCTGATCACCCAGCGTTTCGCGCTCGAGCAGAACCGCGAGGTCTTCTCCGTCCCCGGCTCCATCTTCAACCCCCAGAGCGCGGGCACGAACGGCCTGCTCAAACAGGGCGCGAAATGCGTCACGCGCGTCGAAGACATCTTGGAAGAACTCAAACTCGGCATGGTCGCCGAGCATGTGCAGGCAGTGCTCGCGCTGCCCGAAGACCCGACGGAGCGCGCCCTCCTCGCCTGGCTACAGAAAGATGCCGACCCGCAGCACATTGACGCGATAGCCCGTGGCAGCGGCCTGCCTGTCCACACGGTGAGCAGCACGCTTACGTTGATGGAGCTAAAGGGCCTGGTGCGCCAGGTCGGGGCGATGCAGTACGTGCCGGTGCGGTGAGGCACGCAGAATCTCTTGACTCCGCAAGCTCATCCGCCTATACTTGCACCAACATAACCGACTTCTGGCGATTGACCGTTGTGCCTGCGCCCTCGCAGGCTTTGTGCAGCCGGAGACAAGATGCCACAACCCATCACAGAGAACACGCTCTTCTATGGCGACAACCTCCCAATCTTGCGGGACTATATTCCCAGCGAGAGCGTTGACCTCATCTACTTGGACCCACCGTTTAACTCCAACCGCAGCTACAACGTACTGTTCAAGGATGAGAGGGGCACCGAGAGCGACGCGCAAATCACCGCTTTTGAGGACACCTGGCACTGGAACCAGGCCGCCGAGGAGACCTACCATGCGCTAGTCACCGACGCCCCTGACCGGGTGTCCAAGATGATTGCCGCCTTGCGGGAGTTCGTGGGTACGAGCCAGATGATGGCCTATCTGGTCATGATGACGACTCGTCTGGTGGAGCTACACCGTGTGCTGAAGCCGACGGGGAGCCTCTACTTGCACTGTGACCCCACGGCCAGCCATTACCTCAAAATCTTGCTGGATGCCATCTTTGGGCCTCGGTGCTACCGTGCCGAAATCGTGTGGAAACGCTCCTCGGCACACAACGATACGCGCCAAGGAGCCAAGCAGCCGGGGCGCATTCACGACGTGCTGTTATTCTATACCAAGTCCCACAGCGAGTGGACGTGGAACAATGTCTATACCAGTTACGATCCCGACTACGTGGGTGCCAATTACCGCTATGTGGAGGAAGGGACAGGCCGACACTTCAAGTCCACGGACCTGACGGCAGCCAAGCCGGGAGGCGACACTTCCTATGAGTGGAAGGGCAGGCGGCCGCCGGAGGGTCGGTACTGGGCATACTCTAAGGCAAAGATGGCGCAGTTCGATGAGGCAGGTCTACTCTACTTCACGTCTTCTGGCCTTCCGCGCCTGAAACAGTACCTTGATGAAATGCCCGGCATTCACATTCAGAGCATTTGGGACGACATTCCGCCCATCGGCGCACATGCAGCCGAACGCCTTGGTTATCCCACACAGAAGCCGCTGGCCCTGCTTGAACGCATCATTAGCAGCAGCAGTAAGCCCGGCGATGTAGTCCTTGACCCGTTTGCGGGTTGCGGCACTGCGGTCGTGGCTGCTCAGAAGCTAGGCCGCAAGTGGATAGGGATCGACATTACGCACCTGAGCATCGCCCTGTTGAAGTACCGTCTTGAACAATCCTTCCCTGGCATCACGTTCCGCCTCGTGGGGGAGCCGGAGGACATGGGAGCGGCTCGGCAGCTTGCGAAGGATGACCGCTACCAGTTCCAGTGGTGGGCGCTGTCGCTGGTGCGGGCCAAGCCGCTCGGTGGGCAGGAAGGCAGCAGGGTCGGCAAGAAGGGCAGCGACCAGGGGATAGATGGGGTCATCAACTTCATTGACGATGCGACCGGCAAGCCGAAGCGGGTGCTGGTGCAGGTCAAGTCGGGGCACGTGAAGTCGGGGGACATCCGAGACCTGCGGGGCACGGTGGAGCGAGAGGGAGCCGCTATCGGTGTGTTCATCACATTGGAGCCTGCCACCGGCGACATGACAAAGGAAGCCGTCAGCGCCGGTTTCTACCACTCGGAAGGCTGGGGCCAGGACTATCCTCGTATCCAGATCCTGACCACCAGCGACCTGCTGCAAGGGGTTCCGGTCAAGATGCCGCCGCAGCACGGCACGTTTAAGCAGGCACAGAAGGTGCAAGCGGGCGGAGCACAGCAGGGCGAATACGACATTCTGTAGCGTTTCCCCGTCTCATTGGACGACCGCGCGAAACTAGCAAGGAGAAATCGATGCGGAATCAATTCCCGGGCTACTACAGGCCAACCAAAGAAGAGTTTGACGAGCTTTGGAGAGATTGTATCTTCACTTTCGACGCCAATGTCTTGTTGAACCTCTACGAATGGACCCAAGCGCAGAGAGATCAACTTCTTGATATCCTCCGGCGTATGCAGAACTGTGTGTGGTTATCAAACCAAGCTGCGCTTGAGTTTCACAAGAATAGAGTCGGCAAGCTGACAAAGGCTAGTGGGGCTTATCAAACAATAGACAAGAGTCTGAAAGTACTGACACCGAGGCTGGAGGAGCTTCGCGAAGCCGCGGCCCGTCTTGATGCGGAGATCCTTCAAACACAGGGTGCCTTTATCCAACAGGTTGTGAATCAAGTTTCCCAACTGGCGAGTGTAATGGAAAAAGACAGAGGACGTGTGATCGCGGCTTTGGTTTCTGGCGACGATGACATTCTAGCAGCCGTAACAGAGATTTTTGATGGAAGGGTAGGTAGGCCCTACAACCGAGAGCGGTTGGAGCAGATTTTTGCAGACGGGGAAGGTCGCTATAAGCGACAAGTGCCACCAGGGTTTGAGGATGCGAAGCACAAGGGGGGCGAAGAGAAATATGGAGATTTGGTTCTCTGGTACCAAATCATTGATCATGCGAAAACCACGAAGAAGTGCATTATCTTGGTCACGAACGACCAAAAACCGGATTGGTGGTGGAAGCACGAAGGCGAGAAGCCAGCAACGCGCCCACGCCCTGAGTTAGTGCAAGAGATGCTGACAGAAGCGGGGCTGCGTTTTTATATGTACACCCCCGGTGTGTTCATGGATTGGGCGGTCAGGTTTCTCAACCTTCAGACCCCGCAGGCCGAGAAAATTATCGAAGAGGTTCGAGAAAGGCGGGAGCGAGAGGAAGAGGCTGAAGAATATGCACATGCGCGTGCGGCTCAAGCGCAGGCGGTCCTGATCCCAGAATTCATGCGTGCGGCTCAAGCGCAGGCGGTCCTGATCCCAGAATTCATGCGCGCGGTTCAAGCGCAGGCGGTCCTGATCCCAGAATTAATGCGCGCGGCTCAAGCGCAGGCGGTCCTATTCCAGGAACAGCTACCTGCGATTCAAGTGCAACTGGGCCCGTTCCGAGAACAGCTACATGTGGTTAGTATGCAGGAGTGGCAGCCTCCGTTCCAGGCATCGCCAGTTTCGCCACAACAAGAGCCGGAAGGATCTGTATCGGATGCGGAGACCGACACACCGGAAGACCACTCACTAGAGCAATCAGAGGGAACGGAAGTCGTCACTGGAGATGATTCGGAAGAAGCCGGCCCTGAGCAAAATAGAGAAGGGAGTCCAAGCGAGTAGTTCGGACTAAGCGTGTTTCCTAACACCGAACTAACGCGAACTACGGCCCAATCCAAAAGATCCGGTTCCGGCCCGCCTCCGCGCCCACCAGCCGGCCCTGCGGGTCGATGCCGAGGCCGTGGGGCAGCTTGAGGCCGGTCAGCAGGGTGGTGCGCGCGCCGGTGTTGGGGTCCACCCGGTAGATCGCGCCGCCTAGCGAGTTGACGTAGGCGATGCCTGTGCGGGCGAGGACAACGTCGTCCGGCTGGAACATCGTGGCGACCACCGTCTTGCGGCCGGCGCGCGTCACCCGGTAGAGCGCGTTGCCGAACTCGTCTGCGACCAGCATCTCCCCGTCGGGCAGTACGGCGACTCCGGTGGGGCGGGTGAAGCCGGTCGCGATGGTGCGGAGTTGCGAGCCGTCGCGGCTCAGGGTCAGCAGCCGTCCATTCGGGCTGTCCGGCACCAGTATGTCGCCGGTGGCCGGGTCGAGCGCAAGGCCGTCCACGCCGTCCTGCCCGGTGGTGTTCGTCAGTTGCCGGATCAGCAGTTTCGCTCCGCTCGCCGGGTCTATCTCCAAGATGCTGTTCGTCTTCTGCTCCTCGACGATCAGCCTGCCGTCGGGAGCGACCACGATGCCTTCGGGGTCGCGGAGGCCGGTCGCCACAGGCACCGGCTTGCCGCCCGGCAGGATACGGTTGATCGCGCTGTTGGCGAAGTCGCCGAAGTAGATCGTGCCGTCGGTTGCCACGGTCAGGTCATCGGGGTTGCCCTCGCCGGAGGCAATCAATTGCGGACTGTGGAGTGCGGATTGCGGATTGGGGGTCGGGGAGATATTCGGCGGTCGGGTGGTCGGGGCCGCCGGGACGGCGGCGGTACGGGACGGGGGAACTGCGGACGGGGCCGCCGGGACGGCTGTACGGGTTGGGGGTGCGGGCGTCGGGAGCGCGGCTGTTGTCGGCACCTCGGTGGGCGGCACGGTTGTTGAGGCAGCTGTCGGGAGCACCTCAGTGGGCGGGGCGGTTGTGGGCGGCGGCACGGTCGGCGGCACCGCTGTCTGGGGCAACTCGGTCGGTGGGGCCGGAGCGGAGGTGGGCGCGGAGGTGGGCTGTGGCGTCGCCGGTTGCGGAGTCGGCGTAGCGGGCACGGGCGTCGGTGTGGCATCGGTCGTGCAGGCCGTCAGCGCAAGTGCCAGAAGCAGCACGCCGGCAAACCGAGCCAATCCCATCACCCACAACTCCTAAGCACTCCGCACTCCGCACTCCGCACTCCACACTCCGGCTACGGAGCAATCGAAAAGATGATGTTCCGGTCCGTCTCCGCAATTACGATCCGGCCCTGCGGATCGACCGCCAGGCCATGCGGCGACTTGAGGCCGGTGAGCAGCGACTTGAGCGCGCCGGTGCGGGGGTCCAGGCGGTAGATTGTGCCGTCGAGAGCGTTGACGTAGGCGAAGCCTGCGCCGTCCACGACAACGTCATCGGGCTGGTACATCGTGGCGAGCGCCGTCTTCTGTCCGGCGCGTGTCACGCGGTAGACTTTGTTCCCGAACTCATCGGCGACCAGCAGGTCGCCGTTGGGCAGGATACCGGCTCCGGCGGGGCGGTCGAAACCTGTGGCGATGATATTGAGCCGCAAACCGTCGCGGCTCAGGGTCAGCAGACGACCATTCGGGCTGTCGGGAACCAGTATGTCGCCTGTGTTTCGGTCGTAAGCGAGGCCGTCCACGCCGTCTTTCCCCGTTGTGTTCTCCAGTTGCCGGATCAATCGTTTGGAACCGCTCGCCGGATCGAACTCGAAGATGCTGTTTGTCTTCTGCTCCTCGACGATCAGCTTGTCATCGGGAGTGACCGCAATGCCTTCGGGTTCGAGTAGGCCGGCCGCGATAGGCTCCGGGGTGCCGCCGCCCGGCGGAATGCGGTTGATCGAGCCGTTCGCGGTGTCGCTAAAGTAGAGCGTGCCGTCGGTTGCGACGGTCAGGTCGTCAGGCTTGCCGAAGCCGTCAGTAATGAGTTTCTCTTCGGGTGTCGGGGAGCCATTCGGAGGTTGGGTGGCGGGTACGCCCGTCGGTACAGCTGTCTCCGGCGGGCCGGTCGGCACGGCTGTCTCTGCCGCGCCAGTAGGAGGCGCGGTTGTCGCCGGCTGGCTCGTCGGTACGGCTGTCGCCTCGCCTGTCGTCATCGCTGTCGGTGGCGTCTCTGTAGGCGCGGCTCCGGTCGTCGGCACGCCCGTCGGCATCGCTGTCACCGGCACCCCTGTAGGAGGCGCGGTCGTGGGCGCGGCCCCGGTCGGTGGGGCGGTTGTCGGGGGCAACGCGGTCGGTAAGGCGGCGCTCGGCGCGGGCAGAGCGGAGGTGGGCGCGGAAGTCGGCTGTGGCGCGGGGGTCGCCGGAGGGGGCGTGGGCGTGGCGTCGGTCGTGCAGGCCGTCAGCGCGAGCATGAGGAGCAGGATGCCGGCGAGTCGTGTCAACCCTGCACCGCCGGCGCTTCTCCCTCGGCAAACCTGCGCTCTCCGGCCCGGATCGGCAACAGCAGGCGGTTTTCGGGCGGGGCAAGCGGACATGCCCAGCGTGCGTCATAAGCACACGACGGGTTGTAAGCATAATTGAAGTCGAGTACTATACCGTTAGGCGTCTGCACGAAATCGCTGCCCTTCACTGTGTCGAACAGGTAGCGGCCGCCACCGTAACTCTCTGTGCCGTTGGTCGCATCGCGGAACGGCAAGAACAGGCCGCCGCCGTATACGTCAATCCAATATATGCATAATTCGAGCCAAGCGTTTTCGAGCGTGAACCCCGCGCGGGCCGCACGCCGGAAGAGGATGCTGTGCGGGCCGCTTGCCGGGAGCCTTGGCGCGTCGTCGCCCGTCTCCGGCGTCAACACGGCTTCGATCCGCAGCGTTGGGTCATAAGGAAAGTAGCTCAGGCCCTTGAAGCCGCGCCGAGCGGCTGTGCTCAGAGGAGATTGGGGGTGTTCGGCGAAGAGCGCGTCTTTCGCGGCGCGAAACCGCTCAGATACCGCCGCCTCGTCCTCTCCTCCATGCAGGGCGCGCTCCCGCTCACGGTACATCTGGGCGACGCGCTTGCGGTAGTCGTAGAGGTCCAGCCAGGTGGGCGCGCTCGCCGGAGTCTCGCTCATGCTTGCCCCTCCCGCTCAGGCCGTCTTCACCGGCTCGATCTCGTCAACCGCCGCCACGAGCCGCGAGGTGCGCGGCACCCGCAGGTAGGCGGTGTTCAGCCACTCGATCAACCGGTAAATGAGGTCCGCGCCCACCGCTATCGAGGTGACGGCGAGCACGCTTAGGAGCTGTAGGTTGGTGTCGTCGTTCACCACGCCGTCGCGCAGCACCTGGCCGAGGCCGCCCGCGCCTATCCAGGCAGCGATGGTCGTGAGGCTGATGATCGACAGTGTCGTGATACGCATCCCGGCGATGATCACCGGCAGCGCCAGAGGCAGCTCGACCCGCCGGAAGATCTGCGCGGACGTCATGCCCATGCCCCGCGCGGCTTCGACTACCGCCGGGTCCACCCCACCGAAGCCGACCGCCGTGTTACGCACCAGCGTCAGAAGCGAGTAGAGCACGAGCGCAGTGACCGCAGGCACAGTGCCGAGGTGCAGGAAGGGCACCAAGAAGGCGAGCAGCGCCAGGCTCGGTATCGTGTAGATCACGCCGAGCACGCCGAGCACCGGCGCTTGTATCGGCTTGTATCGGCTGATCAGGAAGCCGAGCGGCAGCGAGATAGCCAGCGCGATCCCCAGCGTGAGCACCGTGAGGTAGAAGTGCTCGTAAAGGTGCGTCGAGAAGTCGCGCGGGAAGTGGAACATCGTCTACTCGGCGACCTGGAGCAGGCGGCTCTCTTCACGCGCCGACACCGCCGGCTTGATGAGCGCGCGGATCGCGTTGAGCGTCAGCCGGCCGATTGGCCGATCCTCGGCGTCATGCACCGGCAGGCTCTCGGCCCCTGTGCTTAACAAGAGCGTGAGGGCGTGCCGCAGGTCGTCGCCGGGGGCGAGCACGGCATCCACCGGAGGCCCCTGCGAGGGCGGGTCCATCACCGGGCCGACCGCCAGCAGGCTCAGGCGGCGCAGCACATCGTCGGCACCCACGAGCTGCGCCACGAACTCATCTGCGGGAGCGGTGAGTATCCGCAACGGCGTGTCGTATTGCAGCACCTTACCGTCGCGCATCACGGCGATCTCGTCGGCGAGCCGCAGCGCCTCCTCCACGTCATGCGTCACAAAGAGAGTGGTCTTGCGGACCGTGCGCTGGATGCGGATCAACTCGTCTTGCAAGCGGCGGCGGGTGATGTTGTCTATCGCGGCGAACGGCTCGTCCATGAGCATGATAGCCGGGTCGGCGGCCATCGCGCGCGCGAGGCCGACGCGCTGTTGCTGGCCGCCCGACAGTTGGCGAGGATACCTCTGCCTGTACTCGTCAGGCGGCAAGCCGACCAGCGCCAGCAGTTCGTCCACACGCGCGCTGATCTTCGCCCGATCCCAGCCGAGCAGGTTGGGCACCACGGCGATATTGCGGTCCACTCGCATGTGTGGGAACAGGCCGACGCTCTGGATAACGTAGCCGATGCCACGGCGCAGCTCGGTGACGGGCAGGCTTGTCACATCCCGCCCGCCAACGAGTATCCGGCCCCGGTCATGCTCATAGAGCCGGTTGACCATCTTCATCAGCGTCGTCTTGCCGCAGCCCGACGGGCCGAGGAGCACCACAAGGTGCCCCTCGCGTACCGCCAGACTCACCCCGTCCACTGCAGGTCGCGGGTTTCCGGGGAACTGCTTGACAACATCCTCGAAGACGATTGCTCCGGAGCTGGATTGTCCCATTATGTCCTACTTCAAGAGTCCGTTGTTCTTGAGGAACTCTTTCGCCACGTCGGCGACTTCGCGCTTCTTGCCTTCCACTTCCCAGTTCATCGCCGAGACAGAGCTGTTTGTCAGCTTGGGCGCGAGCGGGTTGAGGATCGACTTGATGTCGGGGGCGGCGGCCAGCAGGTCGTCGCGGACGACGGGGGCGACCTGGTAGGGCGGGAAGAAGTGCTTGTCGTCTTCCATCACGACCAGGTTGTTGCCGGCGATGGTGCCGTCGGTGCTGAAGGCTTCGGTGATGTCGGTCTGCCCGGCCAACAGCGCCTTGTAGCGCAGGGAGATGTCAACCGACTTCACATCCTTGAACTGGAAGCCGCCATAGGCTTTCTGCAAGCCGGGGATACCGTCGGGGCGGTCAATGAAGGCCGGCGCGCAGGTTAGACGGAGTTGGGGCGCTTTCGTCGCCACGTCGCTGAGCGTCTTGATGCCGTACTGGTCGGAGATGGCCTTCGTGGTAGCCAGCGCCTGGGTGTCGTTCATCGGGGCGGGGTCGAGCCAGGTCAGCTTGTACTGGCTCTCGTATGCCTGGCTCACTGTGGTGAAGACCTGCTGGGCATCGCTCATCGGGTCTTTCTTGAGGACGACCGTCAGCCCGGTGCCGGTGTATTCGGGGTACATCTGCACGTCGCCGTTGACGAGCGCGGGCTGGATGACGGTGACCTCGCCGAGGCCGAGCTTGCGGTTGACCTTGTAGCCGGCCTGCTCAAGCAGCTGGGCGTACATCTCGCCGATGAGGCGCTCTTCGGCGAAGTCCTTCGACGCGACGGTGATGGTCGGCTTGGTGCCGGTCGCCGCGCCGGCGGTCGGCGTCATGGCCGTCATGCCGGTTGCTACGGCAGTCGGTCCCATGACTGTCATGGCGGTTGCCGTCATGTCGGGTGCCATAGCAGTTGGTTCCGTGCCTGTCATGGCGGTCGTCATAGCGGTCGGTGCCGTACCTGTCATCGCAGTCGGCGTAGTCCCGGGTGCGGGAACAGTCGGCGTGCTGGTGTCGCAGGCGGCGAGCAGGGGCAGGACCATTGCCAGCCCCATCAGCCCCGCGGCGAGCGAGTTCATCCTATGAAACATGTTCTTTCCTCCTTTGTACTACTTGAGAAGCTATACCCCACGACTGAGGTTACGCTGTAGAGTGCCTAGCAAGACCTCGGCCGTCACGGCGATGAGTGCTACGGGCACCGCGCCGACCATCAGGATCTCATAGCGGCCTTCGTCGAGGCCGCGGATAATAAAGTCGCCGAGCGCGCCGCCGCCTATCAGGGTTGCCAGGGTGGCGCTGGCGATCACCTCAACTGCGCTCGTTCTTACTCCTGCGACGACCACCGGCAGGGCTATCGGCAACTGCACCTCGCGCACCAGTCTCACCGGCCCCATCCCCAGCCCACGCCCTGCCTCGATCACGGCGGGGTCCACACCGCGCATACCGGCGTCGGTGTTGATTAGGATGGGAGGGCAGGCGAGCAGCGTCAGGGCGACCAGCGCCGGGGCGAATCCGAGGCCGAGGTAGGGTAGGAGCAAGAAGAGTACCGCGATGCTCGGCACGACACGCGCCACGCCGACGGCGTTGATCACCAGGCGTGCCCAGCCGCCCCACCGGCTGGTGAAGACGCCGAGGGGCACGCAGAGCAGGAGGGCGATGCCCAAAGCCAGCCCGCTCAACTCGAGGTGAGTCGTCACGGCCTCCCAGAACTCTTTCGTATGCGACATCAGATACGTAATAGCGTCTGAGAACAACGTCATTGAGCGTGCTTTCGCTGATCAGTCTTCCGAGCGTGGCTACATTATAAGGGTATACGCACGCCGGGGCGATATGGATTAGTTTGACGGCTGTCAGCTTGTGAGCTTTCAGCCGTCAGCTTGTCAGCTTGTCGGTTTTCGGGGCGGCGGAGGCGGCGTGGTGAGGGGGCCGCCGGGACGGCGGCACGGGCGACGAATTACGAACCAGGCTGGCGCTCTGTTACGTACACGTTTGTGTATAGCGTTTGTAGTAGGCGCTGTAGCGCGTCGGCTGACGGCTGATGGCTGATCCGCTTACTGCGGGGAGAAGATGCGATGAAGCGTGTGCTGGTGGCGGTGCCGGACCTCTTGTTCGGGGTGCCGGTGGCGAAGGCGGTGCAGGCGGCGGGGGCGGAGGCGCTCACTGTCCGCAGCGGGGCGCAAGCGTTGGGGTGGCTTGATGCCGACAGGCAGGGGCTGCCGGATGCCGTCGTCGTGGACCTGTCGGCGGGTATTGACCCGAACGGGCTGATCGCCGCAGCGTCTGAACAGGGCATCCCCGTGTTCGCGTTCGGCTCCCATATCAACGCGGCGGCGATCCGCGCTGCCCGCGCTGCGGGAGCCGATAAGGTTGTGGCGAACTCGGCGCTGGCGAGCGCCCTGCCGGCGTGGCTGGTCGAGTGCCTGCTATAGCCCCAGTTCGGGCGCGATGCGCTGGAGGGCCGCGATGACGTTGGCGACGTGCTCTTCTAGCGGCAGGCCGAGTTCGGCTGCTCCCTGCACCATGTCTTCGCGGCTTACCGCGCGGGCGAATGCCTTGTCCTTCATCTTCTTGAGCACCGAGCGGGGTTCGACCTCGGCAAGGCTGTGGCTGGGGCGCACGTAGGCAACGGCGGTTACGAAGCCGGAAAGCTCGTCGCAGGCGAAAAGCGCGTGGTCCACCAGCTTCTCGCGGGGCACGCCCATGTAGTCGGCGTGCGACTGCACCGTGCGGATCAGTTCGGCGGGCCAGCCTCGCTCGGCGAGGATCTTCGAGCCGGTCCAGACGTGAAGCTCGACGCCCGGGTACTTCTCGTAGTCGAAGTCGTGAATCAGACCGACGATGCCCCAGTAGTCAACGTCCTCACCGAGGAGTTCGGCGTAATAGCGCATCGAGGCTTCGACGGCGAGCATGTGCTTCCGCAGGCTGTCGCTCTGCACAAACTCGGTGACGAGCGCCCAAGCGTCGGCGCGGGTCTGGATCAATGGACCGCCTGGGCTTCGGCTACGGTCGTGACCTGAGCGTGGGGGTCGTGGTCCACGATGTCGAAGGAGAGGTGGGCGAGGGAGGTCTTCACGAGGTTACCCTCGTGGCTAACGGCAACGACGTGGCCCTGCGCCCTGTCGGCTGGTGAGTAGACTTTCTGCACCAGCTCATCGAAGCGTTGGGCGGCGGCTTCGCAGATCGCCGCGCTGCGCTCCGGTTCCGTGATCACGACGAAGTCGTCGCCGCCCATGTGTCCCAGGAAGTCGCCCGGGCGGCCATGCTCGGCCACGGCGTCGCGGATCACGCCGGCGACCATCTTGATCAGGTCGTCGCCCTCGAGGTAGCTATAAGCCTCGTTGTAGACTGTGAAGTTCTCCACGTCAATGTAAATAAGCGACCAGGGCTGGTCCAAGCGCGAGGTTCGGCGCTCGATCACCTCGGCGACTGCCGCGCTGCCCGGCAGGCCGGTGAGTTCGCTGGTGTCCTCGTGGTAGAGGTGATGGAGCTGGGCGCGCACCCGCACCAGCAACTCCTCGGCGTCGAACGGCTTGGTGATGTAATCATCGGCGCCCCGCCGGTAGCCAGCGGCCTTATCGCCGGGGGCGCTCCTCGCGGTCAACATGATGATCGGGATCTGGCTGAGGCGCGCGTCTCTCTGCATCTGCCGTGAGACTTCGTTGCCGTCCATCCCTGGCAGCATCACGTCGAGCAGTAAGAGGTCAGGCGGGTCCAGCATCATCGCCTCAAGCGCATTCTCTCCCGAGTAGGCGCGCGTGGTATCGAAGCCGTCCATCCGCAGGGTCTCTTCAATTAGATCGACGATTGTCGGTTCGTCGTCAACCACCAATATCTTGCTCATAATCTGTTCTCCACCTGATCTTTCTATCTAGTCTTCCTTCAGTACGGGCATGAGTATAGTATAATGTTCGCCGTCGTCGGTATCGGGGACTTTATAGAGGCCGGCACCCATCGCGGTGAGCAATTCGAGTGCTGTGTATAGGGCGAGTTCGTCGTCTTGGGCTTGCGGGCTGTCCACGATCTTGCGTATGTCGATCAGGCCGCGTACATCCTTCTTCGCGCCCCCGCTCAGAGGTGCGCCGATGCCGATCTCAACCACCGGCTTGCCTTCCCACTCGGTTGTCTTCGCGCGGATCGGCAAGGGTGGGGCGTTCTCTGGGGCGCGCGTCCGCGTGCGCCGGAGGACGCCGAGTAGGGCCTGCCGCAACCGCAGGGGGTCGCCGACCACAATCGGCAGGGTCTCGGGCAGTTCCCAGGCGAGTTGGACGCCATTGAGCGCGTTGAGAGCCGAGCTGTCGCGCCGCATGTCGTCGAGGAGGGCGCGCAGATCGAAGCTGCGAGTCTGCACTCCGAGGAGTGCGTCTTCGAGCCGTGAAAGCTCGAGCAGATTGCTCACCAGGCCGTCCAACCGCCGCGACTCGCTGAGGATAGTGGCTGCGTAGCGCGCCGTGCTGCTGGCGGGGTCGGTCGTGTGGCGCAGCAGAAGTTGGGCGTACCCGCTGATCGAGGTGATCGGCGTGCGTAGCTGGTGGCCTGTCAGCGCGAGCAGCCTCGCCCGATGCTGGTGGAACTCGTCAATAGTGCGGTCGTAGTTCGCTTGGCGGTCCTCGGCCTCACTGCTCTGCTGGACGGCGGCTATCGCGCGCGACAGGCTCCGCAGCAGCATCAGCTTCTCGGCGGGGACAACCTCCACATCCGAGTGCCAGTAGAGGTTGAGGAGGCCGCTCGCCAGGCGGGAATGTGAGCGGCGCACGGGCAGGCCGAGGTACGTCTTGAACCCGGCCTCCGCCGCCACGCCGATCTTCTCTGTCGTGCCCGGCTCGCCGAGGTGGCGCAAGAACCTCGGCGCGGTCATGGCGTAGACGGGCGCGGCATCTGCGCTGCCCCAGGGCAGTTGC
This sequence comes from Chloroflexia bacterium, assembly GCA_050998805.1. Taxonomy (GTDB): domain Bacteria; phylum Chloroflexota; class Chloroflexia; order QHBQ01; family JAICKM01; genus JAICKM01. The sequence continues at coordinate 106,349 of JBPCPV010000048.1, forward strand.
TCGCCGGCGGTCTGCTCGGTGTCCAGCCCGCGCGCCGCGCGCACGTAGAGTTTCCCGTTTTCAGGATCAACGACCATGATGGTGCCGGCATCTGCCTCGGTAATGGACACGGCCTGCTCGAGGAGCTTCGCCAAACTGCGGCTGAGATCCCCACCCGACTCCGCCCCATCCCAGATGGCAGCCGCCTGGTCGAGCATCGCCCGAGACTCCTGCTGTTGGCGGCTCACCTCGAGGGCGTTCGCCATCGGCACGGCGACAGCCTGCCGCAGTTCCTCCACGCTCTCATCGGAGATCCCCGCGAAAGCGCCCGGCTCGCGGTGGGCGAGCAGCAGCACCGCCGCGGTGCCGGTGTTGCCGGGCAGAGGCACAGGGATGCTCAAGAGCGCGCGTAGACCATGCTCGGCGAATAGATCGCCGAACTGCGCCGAACTCTCCTGTAGGTCGGGGATGTGCAGCGGCCCCTCGTCCCAAGACCAGGGGTCGATCAGGTGGCGCGGCAGGAGTGGTGTCGGCAGCGAGACCACCTCTCCCATGCCGTATAGCTCCGCCGGCTCCAGCTGCACGGGGTCCGTCCCGTCAACCCGCAACACCATCGCTGCGTCGTGGGGGACAAGCTCTTGCAGCAGTTGGCGCAGCAGGCGCAACAATTCGGCCTGATCGAGGCAGGGTGCCAGGTCTTTGAGCACCCTATTGGTGATCCACAAACTGTTGTGGTCAACTTCACGCGGCATCGGTGGTGGCCTTTCCACGGTACGGTTTCTTAGCAAGCGCGCAAACTACGGGGGCTTGCGACCGTTACAAGGCCGGATGGGGCAAGAATCATGCCATGTCTAATGCATAGTGCGTAGCGCGTAGTGCGTAGTCGTGGTGGAGATTGGAGGGCGGAAAGCTGATCCCCGAAAGGCACGAAAAAGCACGAAAAGCGGCTAGTGGTTAGTGCTCGGAGCCGCCGGGACGGCGGCGATACGGGGCCGCCGGGACGGCGGTACGAGGTCTGGCCGCGATCAGCGCATGGAGCAAGCTACCCCAACTCGTAGACCTTCAGCCGCGCGGTCAGCTCCTGCCGGGATAGGCCGAGCATCTTCGCGGCCTCGGCCTGGTCGCCGCGCGCCTGGCTCAGGGCCTCCACCAGGATGCTGCGCTCGGTGTCGGCGAGGATGTCGGCGAGGTGGGTTTTTTCGCGCACGAGCCGGGTGATGTCGAGGAACTTGCGCTCGGTGTAGGGGGAGAAGAGCAGGTGGTGGCTGGTGATCACCCCGCCCTGCGACATGACCACGGCCCGCTCTATCGCGTTCTCCAACTCGCGCACATTGCCCGGCCAGTCGTAGTCCTCCAAGACCAGCACCGCCTCTTCCGAGATGCTCGCAGGCGACGCGGACGCGCTGTAGCGGTGCTTGCCGAGGAAATGCTCGATCAGGGGCAGGATGTCTTCTTTGCGCTCGCGCAGGGGCGGCATGTCAATTTCGATCACCGCCAGCCGGTAATAGAGGTCGTCGCGGAAGCGCCCTGCGGCCACTTCCTCTTTCAGCCGCTTGTTGGTCGCGGCGATCACGCGCACATCCACCTTGATCGGCAAGCTGCCGCCCACCCGCTCGAACTCCCGCTCCTGCAAGACACGTAGCAATTTGCGCTGGGTGCTCAGGCTCATCTCGCCTATCTCGTCGAGGAAGATCGTGCCCTTGTGGGCCATCTCGAAGCGGCCCTTGCGCTGGGTCATCGCGCCGGTGAACGAGCCTTTTTCGTGCCCGAACAGCTCGCTCTCGAGCAGCGTCTCCGGCAGCGCGGCGCAGTTCACCTTGACCATCGGCCCGTGGCGGTACTGCGAGTTCGCGTGGATCGTGTTGGCGACGAGTTCCTTGCCGGTGCCGGTCTCGCCGGTGATCAGGATAGTCGCATCGGTGCCTGCGGCCCGCCCGATCATCTTGTAGACATCCTGCATCGCCGCGCTGTCGCCGATGATCCGCTCGGAGGGATCGCGCCCGACCCCGTCGCTCAGGTTGCGGATCTCGTTGGTCAGTTGCCTGCCCTCGAAATAGCGGTTGATCGTAAGCAACACATCCGACAGCTCGAACGGCTTCGTGATGTAATCGAACGCCCCGAGTTGGGTGGCCTGGATCGCCGTCGTCGCCGAATTATAGGCGGTCATCATAACGATCGGCACATTGAGGCGCTTGGCCCGCATCTCTTTCAGCACGGCCATGCCGTCCATCTCAGGCATCCGCATATCCATCAGGATTAGGTCGTAGCCGCCGTCGGTCAGCGCCCCGATCACCTGCTGGCCGGTCTCGGCCTCTGAGACCCGGAAGCCCTCTTCCTCGAGGAAATCGTGGAGAAGAGCGCGGATCGTGGCTTCATCGTCGGCGATCAAGATATGCCTGCCGGCGGCCTTCGCCGTGGGCGCTTCTGCCAGGGCGACGCTCGCCTTGCCGTTGGTCTGCTGCGCCTTGCCGTTCGTGGTAGTCACCAATCGCGTCTCCAATCTCCCGTCTCAGCGGTTGTATGCGCCATTATAGACGACTCACGCGCCTGCGTCAACTAGCGGTGCCCCGCAGTTGCAGGGGCTTCTGCTCGGCGCTCCCCGGCAGCAGGATCACGAACTCGGTGCCTGCGCCCTGCGTGCTCTGCACGCCCACCGTGCCGCCGTGGGCCGCGACTATCTCCCGCACTATGGCGAGGCCGAGGCCGCTGCTCTGGCCCTGGGGCGCGCGCGACTTGTCCACCTGGTAGAACCGGTCGAAGATACGCGCCAGCTCCTCAGCCTGGATGCCGGGGCCGGTGTCGCGGACCGAAATGCGCGCGCCGTCTGCGTGCGGTTCGACGGCGAGGGTCACCCGCCCGCCGGGCGGAGTATGGCGCAGCCCGTTGTCGAGCAGGTTGGTGATCGCGCGACGCAGCCGGTCGCCATCGGCAGGCACGAGGGGCACCGGCCCCGCCTCCACCCGCAACTCGACCTGGCGCTCGCTGGCCTGTGGGCGCATACTCGAAGCCGCCTGCTGCAACAGCCCGGCTATATCGGTCGGGTGAAGTTCCAGCTCGCTCTCCCCGCCCTGTAGCCGCGCCAGGTCCACCACGTCGGCCACCAGCCGTGCCATGCGCGCCGCCTCGGCGTTGATCACCTGCGCCGCGTCGCGGAACGCCTGCGGGTCGCGCAGTGCGCCGTCGAGCATCGCGCCGGAGAAGCCGCTGATCGAAGTCAGAGGCGTCTTGAGGTCATGTGAGACGTTCGCCAGGAACTCCCGCTGGGCTTGGTGTGTGCGCTCGACTTCGGAGGCCATTTGATTGAAGTCCACCGCGAGCGCCTGCATTTCGCTGCTGCCGGTGACGGGCGCTTTGTGCGCGTAGTTGCCCTGTGCGATTTCGCGGGTCGCCGCCGTCAGCGTGGCTATGGGGCGGGTGAGGGAGCGCGCTATCACCAGCCCCAGCGCCAGCGAGGCCAGCACGGCGGCCAGGCCGAAGAACAGGAACTGGGAGACAAAGGTGGCAGCCACTTCGCTGAGATCCGGCGGGCGCTGCGCGAGCAGCATGTAGAAGGCCGGCGGGCGCGCGCTCGCGGAGGGCTGGTCGCCTGCGCCGACGGGGCTTAGGAGTATGCGCGCCGCCGCCGCCTCGTAGATCCACGATTGGCCTGCGGCGTCTTTGTTCAACTTGCCCTGCACCGGGACGGCGGGGTTCGCCGCGAGTCCCGCAGGCAGCCCGCCGAGCTGTCCCTTGCCGGCCATATTCGCCGCGCCGCCGAGGCTGTCGAGCAACACCGTGCCGTCGGGCCGCACGATCCAGAGGCGGAAGCGGGTCGCCTGCAACTCAGTCTGGATATGCCCCGTCGCCTGCTGCACGCTGACCCGGTCGCCGGCGTCGAGCGGCTGGCCGAGTGGGTCTTCTATCTCCAGCAGGTCGCCGCGTATCCCGTCTATCGAAGATGCCGCCGGTGTGCCGCTTATGGCGGCGGCGAGCGGCGCAAGCTGCGTGCGTATCCTGCCGGAGGCGACGGCTATCCGCACCCGGTTCGGCATACCCAGCCCGTTGCGGAGCACGGTCTCGATCCCCCGCACCTCCAGCTGGATCGGCCCGACGGCCTGCGCGATCTTCGCCTTCGCGGGCGGCCCCGCGTTCGCCGCGCTCGACAGCCCCACCAGCTTGGTGTTGATGTCGTCTATCGCGCTCACGATACGCTGGCGCAGCACGGCGGTCTCGATCTGAGGCGCGACAAGGTACATCCCGGTCTGCAACTGCCGGTATGCGTCCTGTGTCTTCACGTCCTCGCTGCGCCCCAGGTATACCAGCGTCGCCAGCAGGAGGGCGGGTATCAGCACGACCACGTAGCTGATGATCAGCCGGGCGCGCAGGCTGTTCACGAGGTCGCCTCGTCTTCGAGCACCAGCTTGTAGCCGGAGCCGCGCACCGTCTGGATCGCCAGGGACGACCCCTCCATGCGGTCGCGCAGGTGGGCCACATGCACGTCAACCGTGCGGGTGTCGCCGAAATATTCGTAGCCCCAGACCACGTTCAGCAGCCGGTCTCGGTCGAGCACGATGCCGAGGTTGCCCGCGAGCATCTTGAGCAGGTCGAACTCCTTGCTCCGCAGCGTCACCGGCTGCCCGGCGACCCAGACCTCGTGGCGGGCGGGGTCGATCACGGTGTTGCCGAGCGTGATAGCCCCCTCGTTTGTCGGTGCCGTGTTCCCCGCGCGCCGCAAGATCGCCTTCACCCGCGCCACAAGCTCGCGCGGGTTGAACGGCTTGCCGAGGTAGTCGTCCGCGCCGAGTTCGAGGCCGACGATCTTATCCACGTCCTCGGTCTTGGCGGTCAGCATGATGATCGGCACGTCGCTCTCCCGCCGCAGGCTCCGGCAGACCTCGAAGCCGTCCAGCCCCGGCAGCATCAGGTCGAGCACGATCAGCGCGGGGTGCAGCGTGCGTGCGAGCCGCAGCCCCTCGTTGCCGTCGTAGGCCGCCTCGACGCGGTAGCCCTCATTTTCGAGATAGAGCTTGACCAGGTTGACGATAGGTCGCTCGTCGTCCACGATCAAGACGGTCTTTTCGCTCATTCGACTTCCCCCTCTCTGCCGGCCGCATCAGTTGTATACCCCGATTATACTCCACTCCGCGCGCAGCCTCAACTCGGCGTCAGTGGTCGGTGGTCGGTGGTCAGTGTTCCGCCCCCCACCACACTGTCATTCTGAGAGCAGCGAAGAATCTCGGCCCCGTCCGCACTCCGCACTCCGCATTTGACATCCCGCCCACCTCCCTGTATCATATCCCCAAACCAGATCCGCTTGCCTACTGCGCCTCGCTTTATCCAGAGGAGAACCGCATGGACGTTACCACCGCATCGTTCCTAGCAGTAGTCATCCTTTTTCTCTTCTTGGTCTTCGCCCTCCTGATCCTGCGAGGCAACCTGTCCCGACCACAGCCCCCATAAGAAAGGTAGAAGCGATGGACCTCACTGGAACACAATGGCAAGAGCTTCAAGATGCCTTGATTAACGCCTTCCCACAGCGGCCACAGCTGGCGGCGATGGTCCAAAAACGGCTGGGCATGAACCTGAATGCTATTGCCGGAGATCCCGATCTGGAACCCGCAACCTTCCAGCTTATCCAATGGGCAATATCTCATGGTCGGCTGCCCGACCTGATCAACGGGGCGACCCAATCCAACCCCGGCAACCCCCTGCTGCAAACATTCGTCGCCGGCCTGGGGAGCACAGCTGGCCCAAAAGCCCGACCCCCGGCATAGCATCGGGGGCAACCGCGCTCTACCGCATCCCCGACGCGCCCCGCGTCTTCGAGGGCCGCGCCGACGAGATCGAACTCCTGGTCGCCGCCCTCGCGCCAGCGGACGGCTCCGGCGGCGTGGCGGCGATCCGAGGGCTGGGGGGCAGCGGCAAGTCGGCTCTTGCCTACACTGTCGCGGCCAGATTGTGCGCCGCCTTCCCTGATGGTCGGCTTCGGCTTGAGCTGCGTGGATCGAGCACCAGCCCGATGCCCGCGACCGGCGCGCTCGAGACGGTTCTCCGTGCCTTCTCCACAGATCCACAAGAGCAACTCCCCGCCGACCTGAGTGGCCTCCAGGCCCTCTACTGCTCTCGGCTCGAAGGCAAGCGTGTGCTGATCCTCGCCGACGACGCTGGCGACGCCGCCCAGGTCGAGGCCCTGCTGCCCCCGCCCGGCTCGGCCCTGATGATCACCAGCCGCGCCCGCTTCTACCTCGACGGTATGGTGCCGCGCGACCTCGATTCCCTGCCGCCGAAGGATGCCGAGGCGCTACTCCTGCGGCTCTGCCCCCGCCTCGGAGCGTCGGCCCCGCGCCTCGCCGAACTCTGCGGCTGCCTGCCGCTCGCTCTGCTGACTACCGCCGCCGTGCTGGCGAACGGCACACGCTCGGTCGTGACTTACCTTGACGAGCTGGCCGACCTCCGCACCCGCCTCGGCCAGCTCGGACCCGTCGAAGCGGCCCTCCGCCTCAGCACCGATGCCCTCGACCCACCCCACCAGGCCGCTCTCTACCGACTCAGTGTCTTCCCAGCCAACTTCGACCTGGCGGCGGCAGAGGCTGTACTCGACTTGCCCGCAGGCCCCAGCCCCCAGGACGCGCTCGATCTGCTCTACCAACGCAGCCTCCTCGAATGGGACGCCACCACCGCCCGCTACAGCCTCCACCCCCTCGTGCGCTCCTTCGCCCTCTCCCGCCTGCCGGAGACTGATGCCTCCTACCTCCGCCACGCAGAACACTACGCCGTGGTCGCCGCCTACGCAGAAAACGACCTCTACCTGAGCAAAGACCGACAGTTGGAGGGGCTGGCGCTCTTCGACCGAGAACGGGCGCATGTAGACACCGGCTGGGCATGGGCGTGCCAGCACTTCGGCTCACTACAAGCCGACGCCCTGCTGCTCGCCTACGCCCATGCGACCGTCTACATCGGCTCCTTGCGCTACCACGCACGCAGCGAGCGCATCCCCCAGCTTGAGGCAGCGCTGGCGGCCGCAAGGCGGCTGGGCCGTAGAGGGGCAGAGGGCAGCTTGCTCGGCAACCTGGGAACCGCATACGCTGACCTGGGAGACGCCCACCGTGCCATCGAGTACTATCACAAGGCGCTTGCCATTGAGCGCGAAATAGGAGACAGGCGGGGAGAGGGTGCCGTGCTCGGCAACTTGGGTAACGCGTACAATCACCTGGGGGATGCCAGCCGCGCCATCGAGTACTTTAAGCAGACGCTTGCTATTGACCGCGAGATCGGGGACCGACGGGAGGAGGCTTCTGTGCTCGGCAACCTGGGCAACGCACACGCTGTCTTGGGAGATGCCCATCGCGCCACCGAGTACTATAAGCAGCAGGTGGTCATTACCGGCGAGATCGGGGACCGGCGAGGGGCGGGTGCCGCGCTCGGCAACCTGGGCATCACATACGCTGTCCTGGGAGACGCACGCCGTGCCATCGAGTACTATGAGCAGCAGTTGGTCATCACCGGCGAGATCGGAGACCGGCAGGGGGAAGCAATCGGCAGTTGGAACCTGGGGCTGTTGCGGGAGGAGCAGGGCGACTTCGCGCGGGCGGCGGAGCTGATGCAGGTCAAGGCGGACTACTACCGAGAGATCGGCCACCCCGAAGCGGAGGCGCGCGCCGCGCGTGTCGAGCAGGTGCGGGCGAAGGCGGCGCGCGGCGGGCGAGCGTGAGGCGGGGGAAGTTCAGAAGGGCAAGTACCAAACTTGCCCTTCCCAATCTTGCGGCTTGCCTGCGCCGATTAGTACCAGCAGACTAGCTACCACCTCGCCGATTGATGCGTCCCACCTCACCACGAAAAGGCCGGGCATAGGCTGTCCGGCCCTTAGCCTATCGTAGGCTGCTTGTGTCATAGTGTTGCTGTCGTGGGTCAGCACAACCCGCTGCGTGTCGGCGGCCCAAGCCAATACTTGCTTATCCGGTCTGCCGCTCAGGCCGACATTTTGCGCCCGCAGGATGTCGGCATCTATCTTCTGTAGAACTCCCTCGACTATCCTGATGTCCAGATCTTCGTCTGCCAGGAGGCGTAGCATGTCTACGCCTCTTGTTCCGACCGCAGGGCATCCAGCCGCCGCTGGAACTCTTGGGGTGGCCAGCGTGCCTCGATCTCGGCGCGCAACGCGGCTGCCGCCTGCCGTCTCTCCGCGATATAGACATCCACGTCGGCCTTGTGGTGCATATACCAGCCGAGGATCAGGTGGAGGTCGGCTAGGTTCAGGTTGGGGAGCCGCCGCGCGATCTCTTCGGGGCCGGCACCCGACTCGAAGGCCGTGACGAGCAGATCAAGTGTGACACGGGAGTCCTTCACCCGGATGGAACCTTGCTCGTCAGTCACCAGAGGCAGTATATCGGTAGTCAGCGAGAGTGTCATGGTGTTATCCTCCTGGCGGATTGCGTTGCTGGCTTTCTCTGATTATACCACGATCGCCGATCCCCCGCCTCAGCGCCGCCGCGCCCCAGAGGCCCAGGCCCAGCCCCGGCACCAGAACTGCCGCCCAGAGCGCCGTGAGGGCATCAGGCGGCAAGCCAGCGTGGGCCGCGTACCAGACCCAGACGTCGGCCAGGTGGTCGCTCTGCGTGTCGTAGTACCAGCGCGGGGCCGGGTACATCGGCTGGATCGGCAGCCCATCCGCCAGGCGCAACGGCTGCCCGTCGGGGCGCGTCAGCGTGAGCGACTCGACCTTGATGCCGAGGTCTTCGTTGCGGGCGTTCACTCCCGCCTTCTTCGGGTTCCAGGTCCGGGTGATCAGCTCGAGGTCGGGCAGTTGCCGGTCAGCCAGGGCGGGCCGGGCGAGCGTCGCCGTCACCACCGACTCGAATGGGTTCTCGCTCACCTGCCTCAGCTCGACCGCCACTGGGCTGCCGGCCAGCAGCAGGCGGAGCGGGGCGCGGAGCATCTTCGGCGGTCGGTCGTCGCGCAGCCGCATCGTCAGCGTCAGAGGGTAGACCGGGCCGACCGGCAGCGCCAGCGTCGCGTCGCCGGTGGTCCAGCGCGGGAAGAGGTCGCCCTTGTACTTGTCGCCCTCGCTGTACGAGAAGCCGCCGGTGAGCAGCGCCGCGCCGCCGCGCGGGTAGTTTTGTCGGTCGAGCCAGCCCTGGGCGCGCTGCCCGAACACCTGCCAGTGCCCCCGCACCGGCGAGTACTCCGCGTTCCAGTGGCGCGTCGCGTCGTCGTTCTCCAGGTTGATGTACGTGTCGAAGTTCACGAGCACACCGCCGAGCTGCACGACCAGCCCCGCCGCTCCGACCACGATCACCATCAGGGCCAGCAGCCGCTTCCCGTTCGGCCACTCGGCGAACCGCATCGGTGCATCGCCCTCGCGGGGCAGCAGGGCGGCAGCGGGGAGCAGCAGGAACGGCAGCAGCGGCAGCAGATAGCGCGGCCCCCAGCTGCCGTCGCCCGGCCAGAAGCGGTAGAGGCTGAACAACACCGTCACCGGCAGGACCACCCCGGCGACCGTCGCGGCGACTGCGGGCTGCCGCCGCGCGAATGGCACGAACCCCGCCAGGCCGAGCAGCACAGGCGGCGCGTAGATCCACAGCCCCTTGCCGGGACTCAGCAGCAGGCCGTTCAGCCCCTCGAGGAGCGGCGTCGTGAACGTTTCGACGAACGACTGATGGTAGCCGCCGCTCGTCGGGCTGCCGAAGACCAGCGTGTTGTAGACCAGGAGCGGCAGCGCACCGACCAGCCCGCCGAGCGCGAACCCTGCCAACCCCCGCGCGGCCCCCGCCCTGTCACCCGCCCGCCACGCCCTGTACGCGAGCCAGCAGACATATACCGCCAGTGCAGGCAGGGCGACGATATACTGTATCTTCACCGAGAGCGCGAGCGCGGCCAACACCCCGCCGAGCAACGTCCGCCGCCCGCCGAGCAACGCCGCGAACGCCCCGAAAAGCAGCAGCCCGGTCAGCGGCTCCGCAAAGAACGTCCGGCTCATTGGCCAGAGGAACGTGGAGAAGGAGAGCAGCAGGCCGAGCAGCAGGGCACCCCGCCGCCCGCTGCCCAGCCGCCTCGCCGCCCAGTAGAGCAGGGCGGCGAGCAGCGCCCCGACCAGCAGGTTGAAGCCGCCGAGCACGAGGCGCACCACGAAGCCGGTGTCCGCCTTGCCGAGGCCGAGCAGCCCGCTCAGGCCGTGCCCCGCAAGCACCCAGGGCACTGCCGCCGTCGGCTGCCCCGGCCCATACTGGCTGTAGAACCGCCCATCGGCCCCCGGCACCTCCACCAGCCCGGAGACGCGGGGCAAGGCGAACGTGCCGTGCAGCCCCACCGCCTCCGCCGTCGCCAACATCGTCTCCTCGTCCGGCGAGTAGGTGTGCCCCGACATCGTGAGCAGGTAGATCCCGAAAACCAGCGCCCCCAGCGCCGCCGCAGTGCCGGTCTGTCTCAAAGCCGCATCACCTGCGGTCAGCGAACCGCCGCCGTTTGCCGGCCCAGCAGGTCGAACCGCCCTCCCGCGTCCAGCCGGTAGATACGCAGCCCCTCGATCACCAACGGCAGGCCCACGTCTGTCACGTCGGGGCTGGTGTTCGTCGTCAGCTCCAGTGCATCCAGGATTGTCACACTGTTCGGCCCCGCGACTTCGAGCGTGCCGTCGGGCCGGATTATCGCGGCTGTGTCCTCGTCCACCCCCACGCCTAGCTCCTCGGGGTTATACGCGACCGCCGTTTTCAGCCTCCCCAGCCGCCTCCTCTGGCTAAAATGCTGGTCGAGGATCACTCCGGTCAGGAAGCCGAGGCCGGGCGCGAGGTTGACCATGTTGTGGCGCGGGGTCGGCCCCTCGTCGCCCCAGGCGATCATCGTGCCGGACAAGGCCGAGGTGCCTGCGCTGGTGCCGCCGATCGCCGCCCCCGCCGCGTGGCGCGCGCGTATCGCCGCCAGCGCCGTGCTCCCGCCGAGCCGTGACGTGATGCAAAGCTGCTCGCCGCCGGTGAAGAAGAAGGCGTCGGCCTTTTCGAGCGCGCGCGCCTCAGCCGGGTCGTTCGCGTCGGCCCTGTCGAGGAGATGGTGGATGCTCACCCTCGACCCGAACCCGCCGAAGACCTGCTTATACCGCGCCCCGACCTCGTGCGCCGCGCGCGAGCCGCTGGTGATCACCGCCACCCGCGCCCCCGGCCCACCGGCCATCTCCGCGAAGAGCAGCAGCATATCCACCGGCCTCTCAGCCGAACTCCCACCCATCAACAGCAGCGGTGCCACCGGAGCCACCGGCATCGCCATAAGAACCTCCGAGCTATCAGCCGTCAGCTATCAGCTTGCTGACGGCGTATCCCGACATTATACCATATGCGTAGTGCGTAGTGCGTATTACGTAGTGCGTGGTGATGCTTGAAACCTGCCGCACAGGCTTACGTATAAATACAGGCGGAACGCGGCACGCAACGTGCAATGTCCGACAAGCAACACGCACTACGCACTACGCAACACGAGTCAGGAGACCAAGAATGCGCCCACAGCCCTCATATATGCCCAAACTCCCCACCGCCCTTGACGACATCCGCACGCTGCTCCGCACTATCGACGTTACCTCGATGCAGCGCGATGTGCAGCGCGAGGCCGAGGCCCGCCTGGCCGTTGTCGGCCCCGTCAACTCCGGCAAGTCCACCCTCTTCAACCTGATCTCCGGCAAGATGCTCTCTCCTGCCGGCCCCGTCCCCGGCACCACCCGCAGCGTGATCGAGCAGCAGATCGGCCCCTTCACCCTGATCGACACCCCCGGCTTCGGCGAGGTCGGAGGCCAGGACCGCGCCGCCACAGCCCTCCGTGGGGCCGCCTCCGCCAATGCCCTGCTCGTCGTCTTCGACGCCGCCGCCGGCCTCCGCCAGAGCGACCTACAGCTAATGGACGAGTTGAAAAGGCTCGGCAAACCGATGGTCGTCGTCGCCAACAAGATCGACCTCGTCGGCAAAGATGCGCGGGAGATCGAGGCCGATATGTTGAGCCGCCTCGGCGTGCCGGTCGTAGCCGTCTCCGCGAAAAAGGGCACCAACGTCGGCGAAAAGCTGCTCCCCGCGCTGGTGGATGCCCTGCCGGATCTCGCCGTGCTGCTCGGCCGCAACCTGCCGTCGTTCCGCCGCACCGCAGCCAACAAGGTCGTGCGTAACTCGATGGTCATCAACGGCGGGATCAGCGCCGAGCCGATCCCGTTCATTGACCTGCCGCTGCTGCTGGCGAGCCAGGCGAGGATGATCCTGCGTATCGCCGCGATCTACGGCGAGCCGTTCAGTGCGAGCCACGCCCGCGAGCTGATCTCGACAATCGCCGGCTCGGTCGCCCTCCGTTACCTGGCGCAGGAGGTGTCGAAGGCCGTGCCGGTGGGCGGCTCGGTGGTCGCCGCAGGCATCGCCGCAGGCGGCACCTGGGCCATCGGCCAGGTCGCCATCCAGTATTTCGAGAGCGGCAAGCGCCTCAGCCGCGGTGAGATGCGCGAAGCCTACAAGCAGATCCTCACCCACGCCCCGCCGACCATCGCGCCCGACGAAGGAGCAGCCCCGCCCGCCCCCGCCCCGTACCCGCCCGCCGAGGCTGCCCCGCAGCGCGGTCTCCGCCTTCCGTTCCGCCGCAGGTAGAATTACTGACTTGTGTTTCGCGCCCCGTTGTGCTATCATAAGCGCAAACCGGGCTGTACCTCCATCGTCCCGCCCCAACCTGGAAAGGGAAGCCGTGCTGTGGCCCAAGCTCTAGCTCGCACCTTAGCAACCTGTATACTCGCACTCACCCTGCTTTCCGTTGCCGGATCGCTCGGCGGCCCACACTCCTCGACGGCCCGCGCCGACGGCGGTCGCTTCGTCGCGGTGCAGGGCGGGCACCTCGTCTACAACGGCGCGCCGATCCGCCTCAAAGGGGCCTCGTTCTACCCGCGCGACACCGCCTGGGCGCACCTCTGGAGCCGGTGGGACGGCGCGGCTGTCCGCGACGATATGTCCCGCCTCGCCGACTTCGGCGCCAACACCGTGCGCGTGCTCCTCCCCGACCGCGAGGATCTGTCGATCATAGACTCCACCGGGGCCGTCCGCCCCGTCATCCTCGACCGTCTCCGGGAGCTTGTGCAGATCGCCGGCGACCTCCACCTCAAGGTGATCATCACCCTCTTCGACTGGTACGACGACACCCCCGCCGCGACGGACCCGCGCTGGCAGAACAACCTCACCTACATGCGGACCCTTGCCGACGCATTCGCCGAAGACGACCGTGTACTAGGCTGGGATCTACACAACGAGCCGGATCTCTACGCCAGTTGGACCGATCACCAGGCGGAGGCCATAGACTGGCTGCTGCGTGTCGGGGCCGAAATGCACCGCCTGGCACCGCATCAGCTCATCACCGTCGGGGTCGCTCATGCCGCGTCGCTTTGGCAAGCTGGCCCGCAGGGCCGCACCCTGCTCGACGTCTCCGACTTCGCCGCCTTCCACAGCTACGACGCCGGGGCCATCGCCTCCGAGATCGCCGCCGTCCGCGCCCACACGTCGAAGCCGGTGCTCCTCGAAGAAACCGGCTGGCCCACCGGCCCCTGCGGCCAGGACCCCGGCTACACCGAAGCCACCCAGGCGATCCTCTACCGCATCATGCTCGGCGCGGCCGAGTCCGGCGGCATAGACGGGGTGCTCGCCTGGATGCTCTGGGATCTCCCGCCCACCTCCTCGTCAGGTTCCGGCGTCGAAAGCGAGCAGGACCACTTCGGCCTACTGCGGCTCGACGGCAGCCTCAAGCCGGGGGCCGAGGTCTTCCGCGACGGCTTTCGTGACCAGGTGGCCCCGCTCGACAGCACCACGAGCAGCGTGCTCCCGCTGACGCTCGCGCCGACGCCCGGCCCGGTGCAGCACCCGCCCGGCTGGCAGCCGCCCCTCGTCTTCCCACAGACCGGACACGATGTCTGGGACGAGTTCCGCGACTACTGGCGGCGCTTCGGCGGCGCGGTTGTGTTCGGCTACCCGATCACCGAGGCGCGTATCGAGGGTGGGATGAAGGTCCAGTATTTCGAGCGTGCCCGCTTCGAGATGCACCCGACTAACGCCCGGCTGGCGGGCTTCGCCAACCTCGACAAGGCCGGCAAGCTCCGGCTGCTGGTGCAGTTGACCCGCGTCGGCGCGCCGCTCGCCGACGCCCGCCACGACCCGCCGTCCGCGCCGCCGCCCGGCTCCGGCGACATACTCTGGTTCAAGGAGAGCCTGCACAGCTTGCGGGGAGAGTTCAAGGCGTTCTGGCAGGCCAATTCCGGCCTCACCAATTTCGGCTACCCACTCAGCGAGGAGGTCCGCGAGGTCTCCCCGGAGGACGGCAAGACGTACACAGTCCAATATTTCGAGCGCGCACGCTTCGAGTTGCACCCCGAAAACGCGGGCACTCCCTACAGTGTGCTTTTGGGGCGGCTTGGCACAGAAATGCTCGCGTCGCGCGGCTGCCGATGACGCAGGACAACAGTCCTGGGCAGCGGTTGACGAAAGTAGGCAGGAGGCAGGTATGCAAACTTACGAAATCGCGCCCAATGAGACGATGGAAACGTTGGTCGAGTCGTTGAGCCGCGCCGCCGAGCTGGATAAGGACATCACCCTCGTCATCCCGGCCGGCGTCAACCCGTTCGCCGATGCGGATAGCGTCAACGAACTCGCCAGCATCATGCGTAGCCACGACGCCCGCCTCCAGGTTCGGGCTGCGGACCCCGAGATCGTCGGCCTCTTTCAGAGCGTCGGCATCAAGGCCGACCCGATAGAAGCCGAGGCTACCACGGTGCCGGCGCAGCCCCCGCCCGCAGCCCAGCAGCAGAGGGGCGGTTTCTGGGCAAAGGTAAAGGGCTATATGGCTCCGCCGGTCGCTGCCTCGCAGCCTGCCGCAGAGGCAAGCTCACGGCCTGCGCCCCCGCCACCTGCATCTTCACCCGACCCCGCGCCCACACCGCCCTCTGACGAGCCGTCGGCTGATGAGGGGCTGACGGGCCTCGACGCCACCATGCCTGCTTCGCTGCGCGACGCGCCGCAGACGCCGCCTCCCGCGGGCGACCGCGTCGTTAGCCATGTGCCCACGTCGAGTCTCGATGTTACTCTGCCATCCTGGCACGGAGATGCACCACCCGCGCCCACCATGTCCGCGGAGCCGGGGATGCGGCCCGAGTTCGCTCCCGTGCCGCCTGCTGCACCTCCGCCTGACGGCTTCAACATGAGCACACTCTCCGGCCCCGAGCAGACCCCCGCCTCAATCGGGCAGGCCGTCTCCGCAGCCGGACTCGACGCGCGCACGCGCTCGCTGCTGCTCTTCGGCATGGCCCTGATCCGGGTTGCGCCACAGGAAGCCGCCGGGGCCGCGACCGCCGCGCGCCACGCCGGCTGCTCCACCGACGAACTCCGGCTCGTGGTTGAAATGGCCCACGCCCTCGGAGGCGGCCCAAGCCGCTATCTCGGCCAGAAGATATTGGCAGCCGCACCGGATGAACCACGCTGATCATGTCGGCCTGCTGCGCGACGGCGTGGCCGAGCCGGGCGGCGTCTGGGCCGACCTCGGCTCCGGCACCGGCGCGTTCACCCTTGCCCTCGCCGACCTGCTTGGCCCCGGCGCGCAGATCTACTCGGTGGACCGTGATAGGGATGCGCTCCGCGAGCAGGAGCGCGCCATGCGCGCACGCTTCCCCGCCGTCGGCCTCCAGACCATCGTAGGCGACTTCACGCGCCCGCTCGACCTGCCGCCGCTCGACGGCATCGTGATGGCAAACGCGCTCCACTTCGAGCGCAAGAAAGACGCTGTGGTGCGCCTCCTCTCCGGCTATCTCCGCCCCGGCGGGCGGCTGATACTCGTCGAGTACAACGCGGACCACGGCAACATCTGGGTGCCCCACCCACTCTCCTACGCGACCTGGTCCGCGCTCGCGGAGCGGAACGGGCTTGCCGGCACACGACTGCTCGCGGCTGTGCCGAGCCGGTTTTTGGGGGAGATCTATTCGGCGGTCAGCTACAAGGCGAGCTAAGCGCCGGTCGCAACCATCCGTGCCTGTGCGCGGCGCTTCTCGGCTAAGTTCGCCATCCGCGCCATTATGTCCACCTGCCGGTTCAGCCGGTTCAGCGCCTCGATGGCTGCCGGCGCAGTCGGTTGGAGCCGCCGCACATCCCAGACATCCATCAGCACGGCAGTCACATACTTGTAGAACTCGGCCACCCCGTAGTTGGCGTGCTCAGAGATGACTTCGATCCGCGCCTTGAAGTCCGGCATCAGATGGCCGGGCATGGCGAAGTTCATCAGCACATCGGCCACATCCTCGATCAGGTTCGGGTTGATCTCGAGGTGCGCCTTCACCGCGTCCCGGTAGAAGGTGTAGTGCAGCGTCTCGTCTTTGGCGATCCGCCTCAGTATCGTCGCAAGCAGCGGGTCTTCCAGGTCGGCGCGCTTCGCCACGTTCACATAATAAGCCTGCGTCGAAAGCTCCTGCACCGCAGTGTATGCCATGCCGACGAAGGGGCTGCTGGTGCCCGGCGTCCAGGCGTTCCGCACCACAGTCTTCCGCAGCCTGTGCAGCCGGTCTGGGTCGCCGTTGCGCGTCACCAGGAGGTATGTCTGCAACACGTCCGAGTGCTGGTCCTCTTCGGAGGTCCATGTGCGGATGAAGTCCTGGATCACCTCGAGCGAGCCACGGAAGATGTCCACAAGGCCCGCCGTGAACCAGGGTAGGTTCACCTCAGTCAACAGGGCGGTCTCAATGGCGACATACAGCTCAGGCGAAATCGTCACCTGTTCGGGCGACCAGGGTTCGGTGTTGAAGTTCCGCCCGCGCTCCCAGGGGATTAGGCTGTGGTAGCTCCAGTCGATCTTCGCGGTGCGCTCGAGGTGGCGCTCGTAGAGTTCTTTCAACTTGCCCTCGAGCCGTATATCGAGACCGGTTTGCTTAGTGTCAAAACACGCTAACTTCATAACTTCTTTCGATCCTTTCCTAACGAACTCCGTCCGTATATCTCCCTATCTTACCCGATTCGGCCCCCAAAGTCCAGAGGCTTGACTGCCCTGCGCGGCTGTGCTATCCTGCCATTGTGACTACAAGCCCCCGATTTGTGCCCGACAAGCTGGCTGCCGGGGCGATCTTCGCCCTGCTCGACCGCGCGCCGTTCGGCAGGCTGGCGACTTATGCCCCGCCGCAGGGGAACGCGCCCGGCCACTGCTATGTCGTACCTCTGCAATTTCTGCACCGCGAGGGCCTGCTCTACCTGATCACCACGCCGGGCCGCAAGCTGACCAACCTCCGGGCCGCGCCCTGGGCCGTCTGCTTCCAGATCGACTTTGCGGAGGCTGCGGGCTGGACCAGCGTTTGCGCCTGGGGTGACTACTCCGAAGTGACCGATCTGCGGGAGCGCCTCAGCGTGATCGCGGCCTCGTTCAGCAAATACCCCGACTACACCGCCAGGCGGAGCGTCTCCATACTCCGCCGGATCATACCCAGCGCCGACCATATTCTGCCGGGTCGCTCGCCCCGCGCGCCGGTCTTCGGGCAGATCGAACTGCACACCGTGAGCGGGCGTTTCTGGCCGGGGCTGATGCTCTCGGCAGCCCCCTCACTTGTCCATCCTCCCAGGGCCGACGCCCAGCCGAACCGTCCGCGCGGCAAGCCCGTCCGACTCGAAATCGCGGCCTGCCTCGCCGTGCTCGACTCCCGGCCGCTGGCTCGCCTCGGCTGCTACCATCCTTCGCGCCGTCGCACCTACTGCCTGCCTCTCTGGCATTTGGTAGAGGGCAACGACCTCTGGTTCTACTATCCGCCCGGCGGCCGGCAACTGCTTGAGGCGCTGGAGGAGCACCCGCAGGGTGTCTGCGTGCAGGCCGACGACCTCGATGCCGGCCCCGACGCCGACCCCGGCCGCCCCTGGCGCAGTGTGCTCGCCGTCGGCACTGCCGGCATCGTCCCTCTAGGCTCCCAGGACCACCCGGAACTATCCGCCGCCCGCCAAGCGGCGATCCTACACGCCATACGCGAACGCCTGTACGCTTTCGATGTCAGGTCGGTCTTCGTGCCCCCCGACCCCGACCTCGGCGCGCCGCCCGGCTACCTGATCCGTGTCCGCCTACAGACGATCTCCGGCCAGGCAACCGGGGAGCAGCTATGAACGTCGTGCGCGCCGCCGTCAGCGCGGTCCTCGGCCTGGGAGCCGCGCTCCTGTTGCTCGCGACTGGGCGCGTCGAGTTTGGCGCGCTCGCCGCCGGGCTGGCACTTAGCGCCGCCGTCGGCGGGGCCGCATATGCCGCCGGCAGCCTCACGCGCGACGGCGTGCTCGGCGCGGCGCTGGTCGGCACCGCCACCTTCGCATTCGGCGGTGCCGCCTGGGGCCTGCTGCTGATCGTCTTCTTTGTCTCGTCCAGTGCCCTCAGCCGCGTCGGCCTCCGCAGCCGCCGCAAGCAGGATGCCGCAGAGGCGTTCGCCAAAGGCGGGCGGCGCGACCTCGGCCAGGTGTTGGCGAACGGCGGGACGGCGGCTCTGCTCGCCGCCGTCTCAGCCGCCGCGCCGCCAGGCTGGCAGCCCGCCCTCTTCGCTGCCTGCGCCGGCAGCCTCGCCGCAGTCACCGCCGACACCTGGGGCACCGAGCTAGGTGTACTCAGCCGCTCGACCCCGCGACTGATCACCACGGGCCGCCCCGTCCCGCCGGGCACCTCCGGAGGCGTCAGCGGCCTCGGCCTCGGTGCGGCCCTGCTCGGTGCCGGCCTCATCGGCTTCGCCGCAGTCGCCCTCGCGGTCATCTTCCCGGCCCACGGCCTCCGCGTCACGGATACCCGCTTGCCGGCTGCCGCCCTCCTCGGCGGGCTGCTCGGCGCGCTCGCCGATTCGCTGCTCGGAGCGACCGTGCAGGCGGTGATGTGGTGCCCGGTCTGCGGCAAACAGACCGAGCGCCGCGTCCACTCGTGTGGCACGCCGACCCTGCCGCTCCGGGGCTGGGCCTGGGTGGATAACGAAGCCGTCAACTTCGGCTGCTCCCTCGTCGGCGCGGCCGGCGGCGCGGCATTTGCATGGCTCTGGCCTATCTGAGCGGCGCGGTGTAACGTTCTGCGGGGCGCGCGCGTAGTATAAATATGAGCGCCGGGGAAGATGCCCTGCCGCCGCGACACGACCGATAACAAGCCTGCCGGCACGCCGTAATGCAGGCACAGTGCAAAGGAGCATCCTACGATGGACGATACGACGAAAACGACGAACACCGCCGGACCCACGGGGCCTGCCGGCGACCCCCGCGAGGAACTGCGCGCGCAGTTGCAGACGATGGGCAAGGCCGCCGGCGAGCTGCTCGAGCAGCTCGTGAAGGTGCCTGCGACGCTGGCCCAGATACCTCTCCAGGCGATGCCCGAAGAGACCGCGAACCACGCCCGCAACGCCGCTAACGAGGGCTTCGCCGCCGTGCGTACCCTGCTTGACGGCATCTCGCGCGGCCTCGACGACCTGATGACGGCACAGCGCGACCGCATGTCGAAGTCCGGCGAGGCCCATACCCACACCCCGCCCGCATCCTACGGGAGCGAGGCGCACGGCATGGAGGGCGACACCACCGCCCACGACACGAGCCTCACCAACGGCAGCACCACGCACCTCGACGAAGAGCCGTAGGCGCGCTCCGGCGCGCAGTTTTGAGTTTTGAGTCTTGAGTTCTGAATTGTCGCCGCTGTTTTACCGAGTGCTGAGACTCGCGCCGCCGGAATGCCGGTTGCAGGCGCGGGTCTCGGACTAACCACTACGCACTACGCACTACGCACTAACCCCGACGATGGACCTGAACGCAGACATGGGCGAGAGTTTCGGCGCTTGGACGATGGGCGGGGATGCCGAGCTCATGCCCCTGATCACCTCCGCGAACATCGCCTGCGGCTTCCATGCCGGCGACCCTCTGGTCATGTCGGCCACCGTCGCGCTCGCGGCGGCGCACGGCGTCAAGATCGGCGCTCACCCCGGCTACCCCGACCTGCCCGGCTTTGGCCGCCGCTACCTCGACATGACGCCCACCGAACTCGAAGCCGCCGTGCTCTACCAGATAGGTGCGCTTGCCGGCTTCACCCGCGCCGCCGGCGTGCCGCTGCTCCATGTCAAGCCGCACGGTGCCCTCTACAACCGCGCCGCGACCGATCCTGCCGTCGCAGAGGCGGTTGCCCGCGCCGTCCGCGCCTTCTCGGCCGATCTTCTGCTGGTCGGCCTCGCGGGGTCGCTGCTGCTTGACGCGGGGCGCGCCGTGGGGCTGGCGGTCGTCGCAGAAGCCTTCGCCGACCGCGCCTACGAGTCGGATGGCAGCCTCCGGTCCCGCCGTCTCCCCGGCGCGATCCTTCCCGATCCTGCCTCCGCAGCAGCCCAGGCGCGCAGCATCGCCCATGACGGCTACGTGACCGCCCACGGCGGCACCCGCGTGCCGATGAGGGCCGACACCCTCTGCATCCACGGCGACACGCCCAATGCCCCGTCTTATGCCGCCGCAGTTCGCGTTGTGCTGGCAGAGATCCCCCCTCAGAACGTATAATGGCGTTGACAACGGTCTCTCGGCTGAAAGCTGAAAGCTGAAAGCTATGGAGGAATAAGATGAGGATCTCTCCTGCGTTCGTGGTGATCACGGGGGTGTTTATCTCGTGCCTGATCGTGGCGAACATCATCGCGGTGAAGCTGGTGAACATCGGCGGGCTGGTGCTGCCTGCGGCGGTAATTATCTTCCCGTTGAGCTACCTGTTCGGCGATGTGCTGACCGAGGTCTACGGCTTCGCGCGGGCGCGGCTGGTAATCTGGCTCGGCTTCGCGTGCAACGCGCTCGTGGTGCTGGCGATCGTCGCGGCGGGGGCGTTGCCTGCCGCCGGCTTCTGGTCGTACCAGGCGGCCTATGACAGGATACTCGGCGCGACGCCGCAGATCTTGCTGGCGTCCTTCCTGGCCTATCTTGTCGGGGAGTTCGCTAATTCGTATGTGATGGCGCGCCTCAAGCTGGCGACGAAGGGGCGATGGCTCTGGACGCGGACGATCAGCAGCACGCTTGTCGGCGAGGGGCTGGACTCGCTCGTGTTCATCACAATCGCCTTCTACCGCACGCCCGGGGTGGACATCCCGTCCCTGATCTTCACGCAGTGGTGGGTGAAGTCGGCCTACGAGATAGTCGCGACGCCGCTTACCTACGGGATTGTGGGCTGGTTGAAGCGGATCGAGGGTGTGGACCACTTCGACTACGGCACCGATTTCAATCCGCTCGCGCTCCAAAAGGGGATGTGATAGGCCCGCCTGTGCTATAATGCCCGCATAGGACGCGCGGAAAAGGGGGGCATTCGTATGGCTACGCTTGATGTCGCGGTCGTGCAGATGGAGGTCTGCTCGGGCGAGGTGCGGAAGAACTGCGTGCGGGCCGAGGCGCGGATCATCGAGGCGGCGGAGCACGGGGCCGAAGCGATCCTGCTGCCGGAGCTTTGGACGAGCGGCTACAACTGGCCGGAGATGCCTGCGCTGGCCGAACCGCGCGACGGCGAGACGGTGCAGTGGTTGAGGAAGCTGGCCGAGCGGTGCGGGGCGACGCTGGTGGCCGGCTCAATAGCCGAGGCGCGAGACGGGCGGATCTACAACACGAGCCTCGTGCTGACCCCGGACGGCGGCGTTGTTGGGTCGTACAGCAAGCGCCACCTCTTCCCCCTGCTCGACGAGCCGCGCTACATGGCCGCCGGGGACGCGCCGCAGACGGTGGACGGGCCGGCCGGCCGCTGGGGCCAGCTCATCTGCTTCGACATCCGCTTCCCAGAGGAGGCGCGGAGCCTCGCGCTGGCGGGGGCGCAGATCCTCTGGGTGCCCGCCGAATGGCCCCACCCACGGCTCGAACACTGGCGGACCCTGCTGCGGGCGCGGGCCATCGAGAACCAGTTTTTCGTGGTGGCGGCGAATCGATGCGGGCAGGGCGACGGCAACACCTGGTGCGGCCACTCCCAGATCATTGACCCCTGGGGCACCATCCTGACCGAAGCCGATGAGACCGAGACGACGCTCTACGCGACGCTCGACCTCGACCTGATAGGGGAAGTGCGGCGGCGGGTGCCATGCTTTGAGGTGGCGGCCCCCGCATGGACATAATCGGCTGGGTACAGAACATCATCGCCACGCTCAGCTATCCGGGGATCGCGGCGCTGATCGCGCTGGAAGCGATCTTCCCCCTGGTGCCGTCCGAACTGATCTTGCCTCTGGCCGGTAGCCTGGCGGCGCGCGGGCAGATCTCGCCGCTGCTGTTGTTGCCTGCGGCCTCCCTCGGCTCGGTGATCGGGGCGACGTTCTACTACGCTGTGGCTCGCTACGGCGGCGAGCCGCTGATCGGGCGGTTCCTCGACCGCTGGGGGCGCTGGCTGATGCTCTCGCGCGCCGACCTAGTGCGGACACGGGAGTGGTTCGACCGGCGCGGGCCTCTCATGGTGATGGTCGGGCGGTTCACGCCGGGGCTGCGGACGCTGATCTCGGTGCCTGCCGGCCTGGCGGAGATGCCCTACCCGAAGTTCGTGCTCTACACCGCGCTCGGCAGCAGCGTCTGGAACGGCGGCCTGATCCTGGCTGGTTGGCTGCTCGGCGAAAATTGGCCGAGCGTGCAGGGCTGGGTCGCACCGATTGCTCCGGTGATCTATCTTGCGCTGTTGGTGCTGCTGGTCGTCTTCTTCTGGCGCAGGCTCGCGGCTCGCGGGCATTGACAGCCGTTCATATACTCCGAATGGCGGTTGCGCGTCTTGCGCGTGGGCGGTATAATAGAGAGAGCGGCTCCGCTGCGGGCCGCACAATACAGATAGGCAACGAAGAGGACAAGTAGCCGGGCCGGGGAGGCCCACAGAGAGCCGCCCACGCTGCGAAGCGGCGGCCCAGCCGTCCGGCGAAATGACCTCGGAGCCGCAGGCCCAACGGGCAATCCTGATGCCCAAGTAAGCCGTGCCGGTCTGCCCCCGTTAGCGGGCCTCGGGCCGACGGCTGCCTGCCGCCGGGCCGCTGAGGCTCCGCGCTGCGAGGCGGGGGCAAATCAGGGTGGTATCACGAGCGGCGCTCTCGTCCCTGCTGGGGATGGAAGCGCCGTCGGCTTTGCGCCCGCGCAGCTACGGGGAGGATACTACAATGACCAATATAACCAACAGGCCCGTCTACTACATCACGACGGCCATACCCTACGTGAACGGGCGGCCGCACATCGGCCACGCGCTCGAGTTTGTGCAGACCGACTCCTTTGCCCGCTACCATCGTCAGCGCGGCGAGGATGTCTACTTCCTGAGCGGCAGCGACGAAAACGCCCTCAAGAACGTGCAGGCGGCTGAGGCCGAGGGCATCGGCACCGCCGAACTTGTTGCCCGCAACGCGGCGGTCTTCAAGGGGCTGGGGACGCTGCTCGACATCTCTTTCGACCAGTTCATACGCACCAGCGTAGACCCGCGCCACGCCGCAGGCTCGCAGAAGCTCTGGGAAGCCTGCGCCGCCCACGGCGACATCTACCACAAGAGCTATCACGGCCTTTACTGCGTCGGCTGCGAGCAGTTCTACACGCCCGACGAGCTAACGCCCGAAGGTCTTTGTCCCGAACACCTCACGAAGCCGGAGATCGTTGAGGAGGACAATTACTTTTTCCGCCTCTCGAACTACGGCCCCGCCCTCCTCGAACTGATCGAGTCCGGCAAGCTGCGGATCATCCCTGAGAGCCGCCGCAACGAAGTACTTAGCTTCATCCGCATGGGCCTCGAGGACTTCAGCATCTCCCGCTCGGTAGCGCGCGCCCACGGCTGGGGCGTGCCGGTGCCAGGCGACCCGACACAGGTGATGTACGTCTGGTTCGACGCCCTGGCGAACTACATCACCGCTCTCGACTACGCCGCCGACGGCCGGCTCTACAGGCACTACTGGGCCGAAAGCCCCCAGCGCGTGAACGCCATCGGCAAGGGCATAATCCGCTTCCACGCCGTCTACTGGCCGGCGATGCTGCTCTCTGCGGGAGTGCTCCCGCCGAGCACCGTCTTCATCCACGGCTACGTCAACGTCAACGGCCAGAAATTGAGCAAATCGCTCGGCGCTGTGGTGGACCCCTACGACCTCGTGGAGAAATACGGCACCGAGGCGGTCCGCTACTATATGCTGCGCGAGGTGCCGGCGACCGCCGACTCGGACTTCACTTATGAGAAGTTCGAGGCGCGCTACAACAGCGACCTGGCGAACGACCTCGGCAACCTCCTGAACCGCACGGTGAGCATGATCGGCCGCTACCGGGGCGGCCTAGTGCCCACGCCCGGCGCGCAGACGCAGCTCGACGAAGACCTTGCCGCACTCGCGGGCGGGCTGGACGGCAGGGTGGCCGCCGCGATGTCCGACTACGACCCGCAGGCCGCCCTCGCCGCTCTCTGGGAGCTGGTGAGGACCGCGAACCAGTACGTCGAGCAGAACCAGCCCTGGACACTGGCGAAGGGCGCGAGCGGAGGCGACGATGCGGCGTCGGGCCGCCTCGACAGCGTGCTCTACAACCTGGCCGAGACGCTGCGCCTGCTTGCCTGGCACCTTACGCCCTTCCTGCCCGCCACCTCAGCGAACATCGCCGCCCAGTTGGGCCGCGCGGACGCGCCGGAGCAGTCATCCGTCGAAGCCGCCCGCTGGGGCGGCACCCGCCCCGGCACCCAGGTCGGCCCGCCGAAGCCGATCTTCCCACGGTTAGTTGTTGGTGGTTAGTGGTTAGTGGTCGGTGGTCGGTGGTCGGTGGTCGGTGGTCGAGTGGTCGGTGGTGAGTAGGCGTTACGCACTCCGCACTCCGCACTCCGCACTCCGCACTCGGCCTTGCCCACGCACCCCACAGTACGTATAATATCCCGCAGGCTGTAGACATGGCTCTGCCCGTGGAGGAGATGCTCGTGACGTTATCGGCAAGGCTGGCGGTTTTCGACCGCAAAGAAAAGATCACCCTCGCCGTGTCTATCTTGGGGACGATCATCACGGCGGTCGCGCGGGCTGCGGGCGCGGATAGCGTGCTGGTGTTCGTGCTCGCCGCGCTCACAATGGCCGGTCTCGCCAGCACGGTCGGCGACGGCACCGACCAGTTGGGCAGCCGCTTCGGGCCGGGGGCGACCGGGGTCTTGCAGTCGGCCCTCGGCAACCTGCCGGAGTTGTTCATCTCGATCTTCGCGCTCCAGGCGGGGCTTGTGACGGTCGTTCAGGCCGCGCTGATCGGCTCGATCCTCGGCAACAGCCTGCTCGTGCTCGGCATCGCCTTCGTGGTCGGCGGCATCAGGCACGGCACGCAGACCTTCGGCAAGGGCCAGAGCCGGATGATGGCGATGTTGATCATGTTGAGCGTGGCCGCGCTCGCCATACCCACGGTCGCTTCTTTGCGCTCCGGGCCGGTCACCGGCCATACCGAGGACCTGAGCCTGATCTGCGCGGTCGTGGTGCTGGCGGTCTTCGCCCTCAGCATCCCGTTTTCGCTGGCCGGGGGGCGAGGTGCCCGCGAGGAAGCGGCACCGGTTGAGAAAGTCTGGCCGTTGCCGCTGGCGCTCGTCGTGCTCGCCGGGGCTGGCGTCTCCGCCGCCTTCGTCTCCGACTGGTTCGTGACCGCCCTACAACCGACGATGGCCACCTTCCATCTCTCGCAGAGCTTCACCGGCCTCGTAATTGTCGCAATCGCCGGCAACGCGGTCGAAAACGTGGTCGGAGTGCAGCTTGCCGCCCGCAACCAGATGGACTTCTCCCTCAGTGTGATACTCAACAGCAGCCTCCAGGTGGCGCTCGCGCTGATCCCGATCCTGGTGATACTAAGCCAGTTCATCAGCCCCAACCACCTGACGCTCGTCTTGCCGCTGCCGCTTCTCGCCGCGCTTGCCCTCTCCGCCGTCCTCGGCGCACTGATCGTCTACGACGGCGAGTCGACCTGGCTGGAAGGCGTCGCCCTGCTCGCCCTCTACGTGATCATAGCCGCCAGCTTCTGGTGGGGCTAAACGAGTGCGGATTGCGGATTGCGGAATGAAGCGTAGTGCGTAGTGCGTAATGCCAACCACTAACCACTAACCACTCAACGGAGACAGACATGGACTTCAATAAAGACGTTGTGATACTCGACGGGGCGCGGACGCCGGTCGGGACGTTCGGCGGGGTGTTCCGCAAGGTGAGCGCGACGGAGCTTGGGGCGCACGCCGGGCAGGCGGCGATTGCCCGCAGCGGCGTGGCTGCGACCGACGTGGATAATGTCGTGCTCGGCAATGTCTTGCAGACCAGCATAGACGCGGTCTACATCGCCCGGCATGTCGGGCTGATGTGCGGTGTGCCGAAAGAGGCACCGGCGCTGACGGTGAACCGGCTCTGCGGCAGCGGTTTGCAGGCCATCGTGTCCGCCGCGCAGAGCATCCAGCTCGACGAATCGCAGTGCGCGCTCGCCGGGGGCACCGAGAACCTGAGCCAGGCACCCCATGTCCTCTATGGGGCGCGCTGGGGCCTGGAGCTGGGGCAGGACGGGCATTTGCAGGATTCGCTTTGGGCCGCGCTCGTGGACAGCCACACCGGCCTCAGCATGGCGATGACCGCCGAGAACCTGGCCGAACGCTACTCTATCTCCCGACAGGCACAGGACGAGTTCGCGCTCCGCAGCCAGCAGGCCGCCGTCGCGGCGATCAAAGAGGGGCGGCTGGCCGAGGAGATCGTGGCGACGCCCGGCCACGGCAAGCGCGGCGAGCAACTGGAGGTGAGCGTGGACGAACACCCTCGGCCCGACTCCACAATCGAGGCCCTCGCCAAACTCAAGGCGCGCTTCAAGGAGGGCGGCACCGTGACTGCGGGCAACGCGAGCGGGATCAACGACGCCGCAGCAGCCCTGGTGATCAGCAGCAGCACGTTCGCCGAGAGCCGCAAGCTGAAGCCGCTCGGCCGGCTCGTCTCCTGGGCGGTGGTCGGCGTGGACCCTGCGGTGATGGGCATCGGCCCTGCCCCGGCGATACGGGCTGCGCTCCGGCGGGCCGACCTGACCCTCGGCGAGATGGACCTGATCGAGGTCAACGAGGCGTTCGCCGCCCAATACCTGGCGGTCGAGCAGGAGTTGAAGCTCGACCGCGACCGGGTGAACGTGAACGGCGGGGCAATCGCCCTCGGCCACCCACTCGGCGCGAGCGGGGCGCGGCTCGCGCTCACCCTGCTCTACGAGCTGAGGCGGCGCGGCGGTCGCTTCGGCGTGGTCGCGCTCTGCATCGGCGGCGGGCAAGGCATCGCCGCAGTCTTCGAGCGCCTCTAATGCCCGGCGGCCTCTTCCGGGATCTCACGGCGGCAGCCGAAGCGACCGGGGCGACACGCAAGCGGCTTGAGAAGTCCGCGATCCTCGGCGCATATTTGGCGGGGCTGGACGACGCCGACCTGGCGACCGCCGCCCGTTTCCTGAGCGGGCGGCCCTTCCCGTCGCAGGACACACGCACTCTGAACATCGGCGGGGCCACGCTGATCGCGGTGATCTGCTCGCTCGCGGGGCTGCCGCCGGAGGATTACGGCGCACTCCACGTCCGCCACGGCGACATCGGCGATGTGGCCGCCGAGATCCTGCCGCCTGCGCCCGCCGTTCCCCGCCCGCCGCTGACCCTCGCCGAGGTGCAGGCCGCCTACGACGAAATCGCTGCCAGGGCCGGGGCCGGAGCGAAGGCGGGGCTGGTGCGCGACCTGCTGGCGGGGGCCGTGCCCGCCGAGGCTCGCTACCTGATCAAGATCGCCACCGGCGACCTACGGACCGGCGTGAAGGAGAGCCTGGTCGAGGACGCGCTCGCCCGCCTCTACCACACCACCGTCGGCGAGGTGCAGGCGGCGAACATGATGCTCGGCGACATCGGCCAAGTCGCGTTGCGCGCCCGCGAGGGCACGCTCGGAGGCGCGGAACTCGCGCTCTTCCAGCCGCTCAAGTCTATGCTGGCGACCCCGGTGCAGCAGCCCGCCGAGATCGTCGCAGCGATGCCCGGCTCCAGCGTCTTCGTTGAGGACAAGTACGACGGCGTGCGCGCCCAGGCCCACAAGCAGGGGAGCCGCGTCGAACTCTACTCTCGCACGCTCGACCCGGTGACGCACCGCTTCCCCGAAGTCGTCGCCGCGCTCGCCGCCCTGCCCGGCGACTTCGTGCTCGACGGCGAAGTAGTGGCATACGACGCACCCGCTGGGCGCTGCCTTCCGTTCGCCGCTCTCCAAAAGCGCCTCGGTCGCAAGACCGTCGCCCCCGAACTGCTTGCGTCCACGCCGGTCGCCTTCCTCGCCTTCGACATGCTCTACGACGACGGCAGCGTGCTGCTCGACCACCCTCTCGCCGACCGCCGTGCCCGCTTAGAGAGGCTGCTCGGCACAGGCGACTCCGCGCTCGCTCCCGGCCTACAGGCCGACGTGCCGATCTCCGACCTGCTCGACCCGGCCGTGGCCGACGCTCACCTCGACGCCTTCTTCGACGCAGCCCGTGCCCGTGGCAACGAGGGGCTGATGCTCAAAGACCCATCGTCGGCATACAGCCCAGGCCGCCGAGGACGCGCATGGCTCAAGGTCAAGAAGGCCCTCGCCACGCTCGATGTCGTCGTCACCGCCGTGCAGTGGGGCCAGGGCCGCCGCAGGCATCTGCTGAGTGACTACACCTTCGCGGTCCGCGACGGCGGCCAACTCCTGAACGTCGGCAAAGCCTACTCCGGCCTGACCGACGCCGAACTCGCCGAGATGACCGAGTGGTTCAAGGCTCACACCCTGCGCGACTTCACGGCGGGGCGCGTCGTCGAGCCTCAGATCGTGATCGAGGTCGCCTTCGATCGAGTGCAGGCCAGCCCCCGCCACAAAAGCGGCTACGCCCTCCGCTTTCCCCGCATCGTCCGCCTCCGCCCCGACAAGCCGGTGGACGAGATCAACACCCTGGAGGAGGTACGGGGCATGGCGGAGGGGTAACGGGCGCTTGCTCCCCTCCCAGCGACGTGCTATAATCCCCTCATCATTCAAACAAGGAGACCCACCATGATCATCGTCACCAGCGAATACGTCGCAGGCTACCGGGTAGTCGAAACAAAGGGCGAGGTCTTCGGCCTCGTCGTGCGGAGCAGGGGGCTTGGCGGCAACATCATGGCTTTCATACGCTCCATCGGCGGCGGAGAGATCACTGAGTACACCCAACTCCTCGAGGAGGCGCGGCGGCACGCGGTGGATCGCATGGTCCAGAACGCGACCGCGATGGGCGCGAACGCCGTCGTGACGATGCGTTTCGACTCATCGGAGATCGGCCAGACGATGAGCGAGATCGTGGCCTACGGCACCGCCGTGGTCATCCAGCCGGCAAGCTAGGGCGACCGTGCTGCGCCGGCTGCTGATCCTACTCGGCCTGCTGTACATACTGGGTGGTCTGGCCCTGCTCGTCACCCAGAACGTGTCGTGGCTCGTGCCTTACCTGCTGATCAACGGCACGATCCTGGTCGCGGCCATTGTGCTGGAACGCCGCGGCTACAACCCGATCACCAACCGGGGCCGGGGCCGCTGGCAGCGCACCGGCGAACGCTTCGTAGACCCGACCACCGGCAAGCTGATGGAGGTCCACTACAACCCCGACACAGGAGAGCGCGATTACGTCGAGGTCGGCGGCGTACCACCCGAAGGAGCCGCCAAATGAAGCTCGTCCAGGAGAGGCTCGGCTACGCCGCAGCCGTCGCCGAGGAGGCGGTGCAGTCCGGCACCCACCCCAGCGCGGTGATCGCGGTCGCAGATAGCGCCAAGACGGTCTGGACGCACCTCGTGCCGGGGGCCGACGGCGCGGCGCTCGACAGCATCTTTCTGGTGGCCTCGATCTCGAAGCCGATCGTCGCCACGGCGGTCATGCAGCTCGTCGAAGAGGGGCGGCTGATGCTCAACCGGCCGGTCGCCGACTACCTGCCGGAGTTCGGCGCGGTCGGCAAGGAGCAGGTCACGACCTGGCACCTGCTGACCCACACCAGCGGCCTGGAGGAGCAGCGTTGGCTGCTCGAGGCGGAACGCACGCCGGTGACGAGCCGCAGGCTCTATGAGTTCGCCTGCCAAAGCGACCTCCACTTCGAGCCGGGGTCGCGCTGCGAGTACTGCTCGCTGACCTTCAACATACTGGCCGAACTGATCACCCGGCTCGGCGGCCTGCCCTACCCCGACTATCTGCGGGAGCACATCCTCGCGCCGCTCGGTATGCGCGACACCGCCTTCCAGCCGCCGGACACGGCTCGCGCCATGCCGGTGCAGGACTTCGGCGGGCCTGAGCGCACGGCTGCCTACAGCGCGCTCGCGGTGCCCGGCGGCGGCCTCTGGAGCACAGCAGCCGATCTGGTCGCGTTCGGCCAGACCTTCCTGCGCGGAGGGCGGCGCGACGGCTACCGGTTGCTCGGCCCTGCGGCGCTCGGCATGATGACCGGCCTGCACACCTCCGGCATGACGGAGATGGTCGAGGGCCGCGCAAAAGCCTTCCGCTACGGCCTCGGCTGGGGCAAACCCCACCCCGACGCCTCGCTCGCCTCACCCTCCGCCTACGGGCACGGCGGCGCTACCGGCACGCTGCTCTGGGTGGACCCCACCTGGGATCTCGTCTTCGTCTTCCTGACGAACCGCTGGGAGGTTGGCAACGACGTTGCGACGCGGGTGCTTAACGCGGTTTATGGCGCGCTCGAGCCGTAGTCGGGGAACCGATGTTCCATCCCCCGCGTCAGCAGCCCGCCCTCGGCCAGCGTCTCGATCCCGTCCAGCCCCGCTGGGCCGAGCGCGAGCAGGCGGGGCAGCAGCAGGTCGAGCGAGGTCTGCTCCGAGAATGCGCCGCACGACGGCACTCCGATGACCAGCGCCTGGGCGCACGATGCGACCCAGAGCAGGCTGCCGGGGTGTATAGGCACCCCGCGCCGCAGCATCACGGCACCCAGATCGTCGAGCGCACAGAGGATCGGGTCCGCCGGGTCGCTGGTCGAGCCGCCCGCCGTCAGCAGCAGATCGGCCCCCCTGTCCAGCAGCCACCGCAGCCCCGCCGCCGCCTCCGCCCTGCCGCCCCCCAGATGCATTACATCTGCCTCAGCCAGCCCCGACCCGAACCAGTCCAGCCTCGCCCGCAGGCTCTCCACCAGCCGCAGCCCCGCCTCCGGCGCTAGCTTCTCGCGGATCAGCAGCCCCGCCGTCCGCGCCGCGAACGGCCACACCTCGATTGCGGATTGCGGATTGCGGATTGCGGAGTGCGGATCTCTGATGGCTGAAAGCTGATCGCTGACCACTGACCACTGACCACTGAGCACGGCTACCGCCTGCTCGACGTGAGCGCGCGGGGCGACAAGCGGGGTGATCTTGGCTTCGGCGAGCAGGGTGCCTGCGGCGACCGGGGTGCCGCCGAACAGGCTGTAGATGCTTATGTCGGGCACGGCGTTCGCAGCGGCGAGGCGGGCGGAGTCGACGAGAAGCAGGCCGGCGTGGACCGCCGTCAGCCGCGTCCGCCCCTGGCTCGGCTCCCGCAGTCCGACGCCCGGCCCCGCCAACGCCCCGCCGAGCAGCAGCGCCGCCTCGTCCTCGCCCACATCGCCCGCGTCCGGCAGGATCAGCGAGACTTGCGTGCCCGGCGCTTCCCCGGCCAGCTCCGCCAGCGCCGCCGTCTCAGCCTTCCCGATCCGCTGGCCTTTCCGCAGGAGATGCCCGCCTCCGGGCCGGTCGAGAACGGCAGCAGCCATCGCCCCCATCGCCCCCGCCGGGTCGTCCTGCCCCAGTATCAGCACAAAGCTACGCATTGGTTTGCAATACCCATCCTCGCCTGCCGCCTTGACAAGCCGTCACTTCGCGGACTACAATCCCAACACAACAGTTTATCTCATAATCTAAAGGAGCGCAAACCGATGCCCGAATCCCCAGCCCCCAACCCCAACCCCAATTCTAACCCCACTCCGCACTCCGCACTCCGCACTCCGCACTTCGAGACCCTGGCGATCCACGCCGGGCAGGAGCCGGACCCGGTCAGCGGCGCAGTCACCGTGCCGATCTACCAGACCTCTACCTATGTGCAGGACGCGCTGGGGCAACACAAGGGCTACGAATACGGGCGCACCGGCAATCCGACGCGGGCCGCGCTCGAAAACTGCCTGGCCGCGCTCGAAGGGGCAACCCACGGCCTCGCTTTCTCGACCGGCATGGGTGCCGAGTCCACCCTCATGTGTACATTCAAGCCCGGCGACCACCTCCTCGTGGCGAACGATGTCTACGGCGGGACATATCGGATCTTCGAGCGCGTCTTCCGCGACTACGGCCTCGACTTCACTTACCTCGACATGACCGACCCGGCGGCGATCGACGCTGGCTGGAAGCCGAGCACCCGCGCCGCCTGGCTCGAAACCCCGAGCAACCCACTGCTCAAGCTGATCGACATAGCCGCCGTATCCGAGCGGGTCCACGCACACGGCGGGCGGGTGATCGCCGACAACACCTTCGCGTCTCCCTTCGGCCAGCAGCCGCTCGCGCTCGGCGTGGACCTTGTGGTTCACAGCACCACGAAGTATCTCGGCGGCCACAGCGACGTGGTCGGCGGCGCGATCCTCACCAGCGACGACGCTTGGTACGAGCAACTCAAGTACCTCCAGAACGCCGTCGGCGCGACGCCGGGGCCGTTCGACTGCTGGCTGGTGCTGCGCGGCATCAAGACGCTCGCCATCCGTATGCGCGCCCACGAAGCGAACGCCCTACGCATAGCCGACTTCCTCAGCAGCCACCCTCGCGTCGAGTGGGTCCGCTACCCCGGCCTCGATACCGACCCACAACACGCCCTCGCCCGCAGGCAGATGCGCTGCTTCGGCGGTATGGTCTCCTTCGGCGTTCGGGGCGGGCTTGCCGCCGCCGAAGAAGTCGTCGGCAAGACCCACATCTTCGCGCTCGCCGAGAGCCTCGGCGGCGTCGAGAGCCTGATCGAACACCCCGCCACCATGACCCACGCCAGCGTCTCCGACTCGCCCCTCGCTGTCCCCGACAACCTCATTCGCCTCAGCGTCGGCATCGAGAACGGCGACGACCTTCTGGCCGACCTCGCGCAGGCTCTTACCTAGCTCTCCGGCCCCCTTTACTCCCCTCGATAGGGGATGGGCTGGGAGAGAGGTCGGTCTGCGGGGTGACGACCGGTGTGGAGGTGCCGGTCGGTGTGTTCACGACGACCGGCGTCGCGGTGATGATCGGCGTGTACGTCGGGGTAGCCGTGCGGGTCGCGGTCGGCGTTCGGGTCACGGTCGGCGTGTGAGTCGGCGTAGCCGTGCGCGTCGGCGTCGCTGTGCGCGTCGGGGTCAGCGTGATCGTCGGGGTGCGGGTGACTGTGTGAGTCGGCTTCGGCGTCGAGGTCTGCGTCACGGTCGGGGTCGGCGTCTCGGTCGGCAGCGTGTAATTGGGGTCAACTCCCCAGATGCGGACCACGCCGAAGTCCCCGCCTGCGGCCAGCAGATGTCCGGCTGCGTCGAAGGCGACGTAGGCCAGCGAGTCGCCCACCCCGTGGAACAAGCGTATCTGCTTGCCGTCGCTCAACCGCCAGAGGTGGACGGTGCTATCCACTCCGGCTGCGGCGAGGGTCGCGCCGTCCGGCGAAAACGCGACGCTGTTCACGCCTACACCGGTCGCGAAGGGCTGCCCGGCTAGGCTGTTGTCTCCGAGCCGCCAGATCCGCACAAGGCCGTCCGATGAGCCGAAGGCGATCTCTGAGCCGTCGGAGGAGAACACCACGCCGGTCGGTGGGCCGCCGGGCGTGCTCAGGATCAGCTCCTGCGTGCCGTCCGCCGTCCGCCAGACGCGGATCGTCGCGTCGGCCCCGGTGGAGGCGAGCCGCGTGCCATCGGGCGAGAAGACGACGCTGCGGACCGCACCCGTGTGACCGGAGAGGGTGATGCCGGGCGTGCGACCCGGCATCTGCCGGAGGCGGATGTTGCCGTCGTCTCCGGCTGTCGCCAGCAGCTTGCCGTCGGGCGAGAAGGCGACGCCGTGGATAGGCCCGTCCCCGCCTTCGAGGGTGCCGTCGAGCCTCCCGTCGGGTCGCCAGAACCAGACCGAGCCGTCGCCGGACCCCATCGCCAGCAGCTTGCCGTCCGGCTGGAAGGCCACACTGGTGAGGCCGTTCGTCGAGACGGTCCGCTCGACGATCCGCGAGCTGTCGGTCGTGCGCCAGAGGCCCATGCCCTGTTTGGTGCCTGCGGCGAGGATGCTGCCGTCGGGCGAGAACGCGAGGCTCTCCACCGCGTCGCCGGGCACGACGGTGCCGACGATGGTGATGTGAACCGAGGTGTCGGGCGAAATCGGATCCTGGCCGGTGCGTGGCGTGCCGGCTGCGGTAGGCAGAGGCGGGTCTGCGGCCGTCGCCGGAAGCGATGTCGCCTTCGCTATCAAGCCGGTGGGGGCGGGCCTCAGACCTGCCCCTACAGGTGTGGAGATAGGTGTGGGGACAGGCGTCGGCACGAGCGCCGCCACAGCCGTGCTGCCCGTGCCCGGCGTCGGGGTCGTCCCGAACAGCGAGCCATGCAGCGGCCCGCCCTCCGGCAGTGAGAGGGCAAGCAGCAGCAGCGCGGCGGCCACCAGGAGAGCCGGCACCGCCCAGCGAGCGCGGCTGGGGCGCATCGGCGCGGTGGGCTGTCCCACTTACAGCGAATCCACGCCGTAGATCGTACAGCCCCGCTCCGCCAGCCGGTGCAGCCCGGCGGGCAGCGCTGCGAGCTTGTTCCAGCGCAGATCCAGTTTCGCCAGATGCGGGAGATCCCAGAGCGTTTCGGGCAGCTCCACGAAGCGGTTGTTGCGTAAGTCGAGGTGCGTCAGCCCGGTCAGAGCGCCGAGCGAGTCGGGCAGCGCCCGCAGCCGGTTGTTGCGTAGATCGAGGTGCGTCAGGCGCGTTAGCCTGCCCAGGGAGTCAGGCAGCGCGGTGAGCCGGTTGTTGCTCAGGTGCAGTTCTTTCAGGCGGGCCAGATCGCCGAGCGAATCGGGCAGCGCCGTCAGGAGGTTGTTGTAGCAGCGCAATTCTTCGAGGTCGCCGAGACCGCCGATCTGCTCCGGGAGCGCCGCGAACTGGTTGTCGGTCAGGTTGAGATAGCGGAGCCTGTGCAGATCTCCGAAGGAGTGGGGGAGATCGGTCAAGCGGTTGTTGCTGAGATAGAGGAAGAACGTCAGGTTGGTCAGCCGTCCCAACGCCTCCGGCAGGGCCGCCAACTCATTGTGGCCGAGATCGAGTGTTTGGAGCTGGGTGAGCCGGCCTATATCCTCGGCGACGGCCGTCAAGTGGTTTTCGGCCAAGTTCAACAGGCGTAGGCCGGTTAGCTGCCAAAGCGACTCCGGGAGCACGGTGATCTCGTTGTTCCCCAGGCTCAGTTCTTGGAGGCCGGGCAACGCACCGAGGCTCGCCGAAACCGCCGCCAGCTGGTTGCCGTAGCCGCTCAGGGTGCGGAGGCGCGTCATCCGGGCGATACTCGTGGGGAGCGCGGCTAACCTGTTCCCGTCTACATGGAGTTCTTCCAGATGCGGCAAGTCTCCCAGCCATTCGGGGAGCGCCGTCAGCTGGTTATCATCTAAGCACAATCGTTTGAGGTTGCCCAGGCTCGCCAGGGCGGGCGGGAGCGCAGTCAGGCCATTGCCGGTCAGGTCGAGGTGCGTCAGCCAGGTCATCCGGCCGAGGTCTGCGGGCAGCGCCGCGCCTTCGCGGTAGCGCAATGACAGCGAACTATCCTTCACCAAGGCGCGCGGCCACCTCCCGCAGGTCGGCCAGAGTCTCGTCCCGTATCCGCTCGTAGTCCTCGCCCACCTGCCGCATCACGTAGGACGGATGGTAGGTGATCAGCACGCGGGCACCGTCCGGCCCATCGAACCAGATGCCCCGCTCTTTCGTCATCTTCACCGCGCGGCCCAAGATCGTGCCGGCGGCGGTCGCGCCCAGGCAACAGATCAGCCGGGGCCTCAGCAGATCCATCTCGCCGTCCCGCCAGATCGCGCACGCCCGTATCTCGCCGACGCGCGGCGGGCGGTTCGACACCCGCTTCCCCTCCTGCTTTGTCGGCCTGCACTTCACCGTATTGCTCACCCAGATCTCTTCCCGCTGTATCCCCGCGTCGGCCAGCAGGGCGTCCAGCACCTTGCCAGCCTGCCCCACGAACGGGCGGGCGGCCTTGTCCTCGTCGGCCCCGGGTGCCTCGCCGAAAATGATCAGCCGGGAGTGCGGGTTGCCCTCCCCGAACACAACATGGGTGCGCGTCAGCTTCAAGTCGCAGCGCACACACGCCAACGCCGGTCTCTTGAGCGCCTCCAGCGCCGCTGCGATGTCACCCGACGAGTAGGCAGGCCCCGCCGCCTCTGCAGGCGTCTGCGCCCGCAGCGAAATCTCAGCTTCCTCCGACATGCTCAATCACCTCCGGTCAGTGGTCAGTGGGCACCCCGCACTACGCACTCCGCGCTATACATTCTCGAGGTCTGCGACAGCGTATTCCGGCAGGACGCGCTCAGGCCGCACCAGTTGCAGCACGAGCGCGCTCACGACGATCATTGCCCCCGCGAAGATGAACGCCCACCTGTAGGCGTCGCTGCTGCCGACCTGCGCCGTGGCGATAGTCACTACTATCCCCGCGAAGACCGAGCCGAGCGGCTGCACCAGCGACCAGACGCTCGACCCGAGGCCGATGAACTCAGCTGTGCGCTGCTTCGGGATCAGGTCGGTCAGCAGGGGGTTGAGGGTGGAGGTGCCTGCGTTCCCGATGCCGATCACTGAGAGGGCGATTACCGCCTGCTCCAGGTTCGCGCTCTGCGAGCCGACGAGCGCGCCCACCCCGTAGAGCATCAGACCGATAGTCAACACCCGCTTCTTGCCGATCCGGTCGGCGAGCAGGCCGGCGGGCACGGCGAATATCGCGTTCGCTATCACGAACGCTAACGGGAGGGCGAATATCTGGAAACCATCGGCATGTAAGGCGTTCTTGGCGAACAAGGTCACGAAAGGCGTCGCCCCGCCTGAGCCGATCCAGAACAGCGCGGCCGCTCCGACATACTTCGCTGCCTCCGGGTACTCCAACAGCCCATGTAGATATTCCATCGGCCGGAACTTCACCCGGACGGCGGGCGGGGATGCAGGAACCGCTGGCTCGCGCACGGTGAAGAACGTGAAGCCGAACGTCACCACCAGGATGCCGATTGTCAGGGCGAAGACCAGAGGCTCGTAGTCCTTCCAGAAAAACGCCGAGAGCAGCGAGATCGTGATCGCGCCGAGCGCGCTCGTGAGGCCGAGCAAGCCGCCGACCCGCCCGCGCCGCTCCGGCGGGAAGAGGTCGGCGAGCATCGCAACGTAGGGGTCTGCGGCCACGGCGAGGAAGAACGAGCCGACAGTCATCAGGCCGATCATCAGCCAGAAGGGCGGGTGAACCGCGAGCAGCAAGAGCGACACCGCCATCAGCGGCACGCCGACCAGGAAGAAGGGCCGCCGCCTGCCGAGCGGGCTGCGGGTGCGGTCGCTCAACCGCCCGACGAACGGCTGCACGAACGCGCCGACGAAGGACCGCTCGTTCGCCAGCAGGCCGATCAGCGCCGGGTTGAGGTTGTAGGTCGCCAGGTAGAGCGGCAGCCCGGTGTTGAAGAGCGTGTAGACGGAGGCCGAGCCGAGGTTCGCCACGCTGTAGCGCGCCGCCAGGCCGGTGTCGAATGCTGCGGGCTGCTCCGGCGGCGCATCTGCACGCACTGCTGTATCTTCTGTTACGGATCTGCTCAATGCTTCTCCATTACGGCGCGTGTGCTGTGCCGCAGCTCGCGCCTGTGATAGCGCCATAGACGATCTTCGCGATCTGCCCACGGATCGCATCGTTGTTTGGTCGGAAGTAGGGGCGGCCCTGCGGGTCACACGGCTCGAGCGGGGTGGTGCCGCATTGGTAGCCGCTGATGATGCCGTGGCAGTATGCCGTCTCGACCACGGTGTAGAATGTCGAGCCGGGAGCGACGTCCTCGAACGTCGCTTCCGGTGAGTTGATCAGACGCCATTGCGCGGTGATAACCACGATCTTCGATAACTGGCCGCGCGTGACGGCGGCATAAGGCAGGAAGTAGGGCCGGTGAAGGCTGTCGCACGGACCGGCCGGTGCAGCCCCGCAAGCATAGCCATTGACGATGTCGGCGGCAGCCGCAGTCTCGATGACCGCGAAGAACGGGTTGCTCGGAGTCACGTCGGTGAAGCTGTAGGCGGGCGGCGTCGGCGTGGCGACCTCCATGCCAAAGCCAATGACGACGATCTTGACCATTTGGGAGCGCGTGGTGTTGTTATATGGCCGGTAGGTGCCGTTGGAGTAGCCCGAAATGATGCCGTGGCAGGCAAGGTATTCTACCGGCGCGTAGAAGTAGTCGCTCGGATGCACGTCAGAGAGGCCGACCATGCATGGCGTGCGGGTCGCTGTCGCCGTCGAAGTCGGAGCGGGGGTGCTGTATGGCGTGTTTGTGGCGCTCGGCGTTGGGCTGGGGACCACGCAGGGGTCGTTGTATCGCTCGACGACCACTCGGTAACAGCCGTGGAAGTAGCTGCCGACCGCCCAGATGTCGCTCGACGAAACCGCGACGGCATCTCGCAGGTAGGTGTCGTCGTTGATCTGGTCTGGGCTTGTGACCACCGTCCAAGTGCTGCCGTTCCAGTGCTCTGCCAGCGTGTGTTCGGTGTCTGCCGAGTCTAAATGGGTGCCGACGGCCCAAACGTCTTGCGGGCTGACAACCGCGACGCCGTCCAACACGCTGTTGTCGTTGCCGACGTTCGGGCTAGGCACGAGCGACCAACTGCTGCCGTCCCAATGTTCCGCCAACGTCCTCTCGACATAGTTGTTAGAGGTGTGGGAGGAGCCGACCGCCCAGATGTCGTTCGGAGACAGGCCGCCGATCGCTCGGAGGCCGTTGCCTATAGTCGCGGGTTTCGGGGTCGGCACCCGCCTCCAGTCTGTGCCGTCCCAATGCAGGATTAACGCCTGGCCCGAGTCGCCGGCGGAATAACCGACCGCCCAGGCGTTGTCGGGGGCGAAAGCCTTGACCCCGGTGAGGTAGTCATAGAGGTTGCTCGGGCTGGGACTCAGAAGGATGTGCCAGGCGCTGCCGTTCCAGTGTTCGATCAAAGTCAGCTGGTGGCCCAAACCGCCCTGGTCGCTCTTGAGGCCCACGGCCCAGACATCGCTCGGTCCGGTCGCGGATACCGAGTACAACACGTTGCTGTAGCCGCCCGCGTCGGCACCCGGCACCACCGACCAGGTGGTGCCGTCCCAGTGTTCGATCAGCGTCTGTTCAAAGTACGAGTTGGCAGTCGTCTCCCCGACCGCCCAGATGTCGTTCGGTGAGACGACTGTAGCGCCGAACAGGGCGTTGCCGTTCGAGCCGACGTTCGGGCTGGGCACAACGTTCCAGGCAGCGCCTGTCCAGTGCTCGGTCAGGGTTTGGTCCGGTGTGTTGTGGTCGTTGAAGCTGCCGACGGCCCACAGGTCGTTCGGCGAGACTGCGACGATCTTGTTGAGGCCATTATCGCCCGATGTCGCGTTGACGGACGGCGCGCCCCGCCAGATCAGACCGCAGGCTGGAACGACCGTCGGGCTGGGAAGCGCAGGAGGTTGGGTCAACACCGGGCAGGGCAGAGTTTGGGTGCCGGTGAAGGTCGCCGTGGGCGTGACGGGTGTGCGTGTCGCCGTCGCTGTCGGCGGGGTGCCGGTCGCTGTCGGCGACGGAGTCGCGTTGATCAGGCCGTTGAGCCTGAAAACCTGGTCCGGTGCCATGCCGGAGATATTGCAGACAGAGCGTGGCCCCCAGTTGGAGCAGCCATGGCGAAACCCCGCATCGGGGTTGCTCCAGGCTGCCGCGCTTTGCGATAAAGTGTAGCGATCTCGCCAGTACCATTGGCCGTTCGGGTTGAACTGCTGGTTGGCTTGCACAGAAACCCAGTAGGTGCCCAGCCGGAGCACGGCGGGCGGCGAGAGCGTGATCACAAAATCGCCGGGGTTCGGGCCGGGGGAGTAGACGATGTTGGTCTGGGTGAAGACCGGAGTGCCCGGCACAGTGCGGCCGTTGTTGTAGAAACTGACGTTGACTGAGTCGGCAGGCCCCGGCCCGTTGTAGTAAGAGCCGGAGACATCTACCCCGGTGACGGTCCAGGTCTGGCCGCTCGGCACGGCGAAGTCGTCGGCGGCGCGGTCGTTATACGTCGAGTAGGCCGGCTCGAACTGCTGGGAGCTGATACCGATCTGGGTGGGGTGGTCGTATTGGTCATAGAGCACGTTCGTCGGCACGTTGGCCGCGCGCCCCACGGGCATCGCACCGATCTGCGCGCTCAACATGGGCGGGGCCGGCTGGGTGCCCGCAGGTCCGGCCGGCGCGGCCCCTCCCTGTGACGGCTCCGCGAGTATCAAGTTGAGGCATAGGCCGATCCCGACGGCGAGTGCCGCACATCGGAGCCAGAGTTGCCTCGACGCGGATTGCATTGCATCAGATTGCATTTCAACTCCTTTGCCGGCGGCTCCGGCCCGATGGGAAAAAGCCCGTT
This sequence comes from Chloroflexia bacterium, assembly GCA_050998805.1. Classification (GTDB taxonomy): domain Bacteria; phylum Chloroflexota; class Chloroflexia; order QHBQ01; family JAICKM01; genus JAICKM01. Next base: position 146,767 of record JBPCPV010000048.1, read on the forward strand.
TGCTATTCGCGGAAGATGGACACCCGATCCGGGTCCGTCAGATCGCCCACGCCCGCCTGCCGGAGCGCGCCGAGCAGCGCCGCCGAACCGTCGCGTTGGGCGACCTCCCACTCGTCTTGGGTGATGCCGACCGCGACCAGCCAATGTGCGAAGCCGCTCGGCAGCTTGAAGAGCGGTGACCTGTCTGCGGGGGGCGCAAAGAGCAACACCCGCAGCGCCGAGTCGCCGTCGGCGATGATCGGCCCGTTGAGCGGCACACGGTGCCCGGCGGCGAAGCCGTTGCCGCTGCTCATCACATAGCGCCCGAGGTTGTGCAGCAGATGCACCGCCCAGGCCGCCCGCCGTGGGGTGTGCATCACGATCTCGAAACCCTGGCCGCTCCATTCGATGTTGCCAATCGCCTCTGCTGCAGCGAGGGCCGCCGCATCCACCCGCTCGATTGTCGCGCTGTAGTCGTCGGCGTTGACCTCGTCCAGGTCCGCCGTCCAGGGTATGGCGAGGCCGCCGGTGACGTATGTCCATCGTAATATATCGCCCCGCGAGGGCGACATATTGCCCGCCTGCGACTCCGGGGGGATCTCGCTCACGTAGACATACGGACCCTCTTCCGCGAAGCCGCGCCGGGTGTAGACCTCGTTGAAGTCGCCCCAGACATTGCGGACTACGTCGTCTCGGATCTCCCATATCTTCTCGAACGTCGAGTCGGGTGCCGTCGCTTCGAGAGGCGTGTCGGAAAAGGCTGGGTCCATGCTCACTACACGTAGCTCGCGTTCGGGTCAATGTCGAGCGCCCAACCCTCTTGCAGCCCGGCGTCGTAGCGGAAGTATGCGGCGGCGGAGACCATCGCCGCGTTGTCGGTGCAGAGGCTCGGCGGCGGGAAGCGCAGCGTGATGTCGGGGCCGAGCCTCTCGCGCAGCCTCTCGCGCAGCCTCAGGTTGGCGGCGACCCCTCCTGCCAGCAGCACTGTGCGGACTTTGTACGCGGCGGCTGCCGCCACGGTCTTCTCCACCAGTATCTCGACCGCCGCCTCCTGGAAAGACGCCGCGAAGTCGGCCACCGGCAGAGGCGGCTTGCCTTCTCCCCTCAGCGGCTTGGCGGGTTGCGCCGGCATCCTTGCCTCCGGCCTGCGCGGCCCGTCCAGGCCCAGGCTCCGCCCCGGATGGGAAGGCGGCGACGGCTGGTCGCCAGTGCCCAGATCCTCGTCTGTATCGAGCAGCGCGTCGAGCGCGGCGTCCACCTCAGCCTCATCATCGCCCTGGCTCGCCCGCCCCACCTGCGCGCTCTTCGGCACCGCCCTCACCTCGCGGACGATGGGCGTCGCGTGTTGGGGTACGGGTGTCGGCGGTCGGACGATGGGCGCAGGCGGTTGGGCGAGCGGTGTTGGTTGTTGGCGGACGGGCGCAGGCGCTTGGACTACCGGTGCCGGCGGTCGTGCAGCGGGCGCTGGGGGCCGGGGAGCAGGAGGCTGCTCGCTGCCCGCCCTCTCCAGCCCGCTCACGAGCACCTGGTCGGTAGACTGCGCTGGGGGTGGCGGAACAGGAGGCTGCTCGCTACCCATCTGCCTCGGCCCCCCGCCTGCCTGCCCACGCTCGCGGAGGAAGGCGGGGGCGTCGGGTTCTGCGGGGGTCGGCGCAGGCTTGCGGCGCATCTGTGTCGGGGGTGTGCCTCCCCCGCGCTCCGCCAGGAACGGCGGCGGGGCCACTTCCTCCTGTTCGCTCCTGCCGAGGATGCGCGGCGTGTCGTCGGCCTCGTCGGCCTCGTCGGCCCGTACCGCCGGCGTGTCGGAGGTCTCATCGGGTTGTACCGCCGGCGTCTCGCCGGCCTCCGGCTTCACCCGTATAAGTCCGGGTGCCTGCGATTCCTGCCCACTGGCCCCCGGCCCCGGCTCTCTGCCCACGACCCGTGGATCACTGACCCCCTGCTCCTCTCTCCCGACTGCCTGCTCCTGACCACCGACCGCCGCCCCCGGCTCCTGACCTTCGACCGCCGCCCCCGACCCTCTGCCCGCTTCCGCCGACGCACTAACCTCAACCGACTGATCACTGACCACCGACCACTGACCACTGACCACTGACGGTGTCGGCGGGCCGTACCGCTGCGCCTGCCGCAGGGCCGCCGTCTTCAGGCCGCTGAAGCTGAAGTCGTAGCTGCCGCGCATCGCAGCCCGTGGCAGATCAACCGCGCGCGCGTTGCCGTGCTCTGCAGCCTGCTGGATCGAGGGGCCGCCGGGGTAGGGCAGGCCGAGTATCCGCGCCACCTTGTCGAACGCCTCACCGGCCGCGTCGTCCACGGTCTTGCCGAGGATGCTGTATGCGCCGTGGTCCCGCATGTAAACAAGCTCGGTGTGCCCGCCGGAGACGACTAGGCAGAGCAGTGGGAAGGCTGGGTCGGTCGGCTCGGTTCGCGCGATGTCCGGTCGAGGGACGGCTGCGGACGAGTTTTGAGGTTTGAGGCTGCCAGCCCAAGGTTTTGAGTTCTGAATTACGGAGGTAAGTGGGGTGCCTCCGGCGGGCGACGGCAGGTCGGCGGTGTCACGATGTTCCGGCTCGACGCCTAGCGCCCGCAATGCCGCGTCCGCCCGGCTTGGCTGTGCGGCCGGCGAGGCGGCGCGGCCCATGTCGAGGCCGGCGGGCACGATCCAGTTGGAATAGATATGCGCTTCAAGGTGGTTGACCGCGACCAGGGGCTTGCCGCGTGCGAATGCTATCGCCTTCGCCGCGTTCAGCCCGACGAGCAAGGCCCCCGCCAGCCCCGGCCCCCGCGTGACCGCGACCGCATCGATCCCGTCCCACGCCAGCCCCGCGAGTTTCAGCGCCTCCTCCAGGGTCGGCACCAGCGTGATGATGTGCTGCCGCGAGGCAAGCTCCGGCACCACCCCGCCGTAGCGCGCGTGCAGCCCTATCTGGGAGGCCACGACGTTCGACAAGATGTGCCTCCCGTCGCGGAGGACGGCGACTGCGGTTTCGTCGCAAGATGTCTCGATGGCTAAGATGTTCAAGGCCCGGTCGCCTCCTTCTATGCTTTGTCCGACGCCGCTCTCGCGCCTCTCGGCAGCCGTGTCGGGCCGCTCTCCTCGGCGTTCTGGCGGGCCAAGTTCACCGCCAGCTCTGAGCGCAGCCCCTCCAGCTTCTCGCGGAAGGCCACGGAGTGCAGCGGCTTGCTCCACATCAGGTAGGCGTCCTCGCCGTCGTCGCTGTAGTAGTGGCGGCGCGTGCTTGCGACGGTCAGGCCGTACTTCTTGTAGAGGTTCTGGGCCACCGTGTTCGAGACGCGGACTTCGAGCGTCAGCCAAGTCGCCCGCATGTCGAGCGCGGCGTCGATCATTGTCAAGAAGAGCATTTCGCCGACATGCCGCCCACGGTGCGGGGGCGCGACGCCGATCGTCGTGACATGTGCCTCGTCCACCATGAGCCACAGCCCCGCGAAACCGGCCACCGGGTACGGGCTGACCAGGTCCGGCGACGGCGGGAAGAGCGCGGGCAGCCAGCGCCCCAGCCGCTCGCGCAGCGGCGAGCCGGGCGGAGGCCAGCCGCCTGCCGACTGCCGCCTCGCGCTCTGATGCACCCACCGGCAGACCACGTAGCGGTTCGACGCCGGGTTCCTCAGCTCCCGCCGGTACGCGCTCTCAGGCCAGGGTGTGGAGAAGCACTCCTTCTCCACCTCCGCGACTTCGGGCACGTCGCCTATTTGCATTGGCTCAATGACGTATGGCATAGAAGCGGTAACTGCCTACTCGTCAAGATAGATGGCCTGTAGCAGGGCCACGTCGTCCCGCTCTCTGGCCTGCGCGCGCTGCCAAGCCAGCTCCGCCAAGTAGCCGGCGCGCCGCAGAGATGCGGCCAGCGGCGCGATGTTCGCCAACGGCCCCAGCCCCTCCACGATTGCGAGGGCGGTCGGCGGGTCGATCTCGCCGCAGAAAATCGTCGGCTTGTCAACCGCAGCGATCAATTCGGCGACCGTGGTGTTCCGGTAGTCGGTGATCCTCTGCCAGGTGCCGCCGCGCGTGCGGTAGAAGGCGTGGGCCAGGCGGCTCCGCCCGGCGTGCAGCACCGCGCAGACCGGGGTCGCCGTGATCGCCATCTGCGCGTAGCCGAGTATGTCGAGCGTCGGCACGCCCCAGAGCGGCACGTCGAGCGAGTAGGCCAGCCCCTTCGCGGTCGCCAGCCCCACGCGCAGCCCCGTGTATGAGCCGGGGCCCACGGCGACCGCGACGCCGCGCAGGTCGGCGGGGACGACGCCGAAGCGGTCGAGCATCGCCTTCACAGTCGGCAGGAGTTCGCGCGTCTGCTCGCGGCCTGCGTTCCAAGTCTGCTCGGCGCGCACCCCGGCCGGCGGGTCGTAGAGGGCGACGCTGCACCACGCTGTCGAGGTGTCGAAGGCGACGATCATCGTGCCGGTCCGCCGCCGAGTGCGCCGCCGCGCCGCGCCGCGCCGTGGTCGGGCACCGAGGCTGCCGCGAACGCTTGCTTCTTGAACTGCTCCAGGAGGTCGGCGTAGCGTCTGCCCTCGGCGTGGAAGCGCAGCTCCCGCTTCGTCTCGGTCATATCGCTGAGGTAGACGGTCAGGTGCTCCTTCGGTAGGAAGCCGAGGGCACGCTCAGGCCACTCGATCACGGTCACTCCTTCCCCCTCGACGTAGTCGCTCAGGCCAAGCTCCCGCGCCTGCTGCTCGGTATCGAGCCGGTAGAGGTCCACATGGTAAAGCGTCAGCCGCGCAGGGTACTCGTTGATCAGCGTGAAGGTCGGGCTGGTGACGTAGCCGGTCTCGACGCCGAGGCCGTGGGCGATGCCCTGCGCGAGCGTCGTCTTGCCGGTGCCGAGCGCGCCTTCCAGCAGGATCAGGTCGCCCGGCATCAGCAGGACCGCCAGCCGGACACCGATCCGCCGCGTCTGCTCGGTGCTGTGGCTGATCACGTCAATGTCGTGCATCAGACCTTGCCTGCACCCTTGCACTTCGGGCAGGTGCCGCTGACTACGTGCCAGCCGCCGGGTGCCGACGGGTCGGGCCAGCGTTCGTCCACCTGCCCGCTGCCCTCGCAGCGCGTGCAGACCATTGTGCGGATCTTGCGCCCCGACCTGATCACAAGAAAGGTCAGCCCCGCGACGATGAGGATCGGCACGATGAATGACAGCCCCGAGTTTAGATCCACGTCCACCTCTCCTCTTCGCTGAAAGCTCACTTGCGGGCCGCCTCTCGGTAGACCCTCAGCGTCGCCTCTGCTGCCGCCGACCAGGGGAAGCGAGCCGCCCGACGTGGACCCGCCTCTGCGAAGCCAGCCGCCGTCTCCGGTCTCAAGACGGCCCGCAGCGCATCGGCCAGCGCCGCCGTCGAGTGCGGATCGACCAGCAGCCCCGCATCGCCAACGACTTCGGGCAGCGACGACCTGTCCGCAACGACGGTCGGCACGCCCGACGCCATCGCTTCGAGCGGCGGCAGGCCGAAGCCCTCGTAGTCCGACGGGTAGACGAACGCCGTGGCGCTATTATACCACAAGGCTAGCTCGGCGTCCGGTACGTAGCCCGCGAACCGCACCGCGTCCGGCCCGTCGAGCAGGCCAAGCTCGGCTGCGGTGCGGAAGATCTCGTCGTAGAACCAGCCCTCGCCGCCGCCGATCACGAGGCGCGCCCCGCCGAGGTCGGCCTTTGCCGCCGCGTAGGCCCGCAGCAGCGTCGTCAGGTTCTTGCGCGGCTCCAGCGTGCCGATGTAGAGGATCATCCGCTCCGGCAGGCCGTGCTCCCGCCGGAAGGCCTCCACCTGGTCCGCCGGTCGCGGGTGGAAGCGGCGCAGGTCCACCCCGTTCGGCACGACGGTCACCCGCCCGGCCGGCACGCCGAGGAGTTCGCCCAGGTCGCGCCGCGTGGCCTCGGAGACGGCGATGATCCGGCTCGCCCGCCTCACGGAGACCCGCGCGAGCGCCGTGAGGTAGAGCCGCTTGGCGAGCGGGAACCGCTGCGGGTAGCGCAGGAAGACCAGGTCATGCACCGTGATCACCGTCGGCACCGGGCTGACGAACGGGCGAACCAGCACCGGGCAGTGCAGCACGTCGAGCAGGTCGCGGGCCGCGAGCAAGGGCAGTGCGGTCTGCTCCCAGGCTATCCGCGCCTCCGGCTGCACGGTCGGCCACCGGCTGACCCGGAGGCGCGCCCGCCCGGATGCGACGAAGTCGGTGGGCCGCCCCCGCGCCCCCGGCCCGATGTAGAGCGTGTAGCGCGTGTCGTCGGGCAGCGCGAGCAGCGCCGTGATCAGGTCGGCGATGTGCTTCGAGACCCCGGCGGCCCGGTAGTCCCCAGTGAACGCCAGAAGTTGTGCGTTGATGCCTATGTGCATGCGAGTGGTTAGTGGTTAGTGGTTAGTGGTTAGTGGTTGGTCGATTGCTCGTCGGTCGTACTAACCACTAACCACTAACCACTAACCACTCAGTAAGGAGGTGCACCCCGACCCTGTTGAACAGAGACACACCGACCCCTGGCAGGGTGTTGCCGCACCCTGCCAAGGGTCGTGAACCCCGAGAACGGTTCCGCGGAGCGAATCCCGACCCTCAAGGCGCGCAGTCCGAAGGATAACCGGGACAGCCTCCGCAGGAAACCCCCACGCCAAATCATCCCGATCCGTCGCGATCGGACGTGCGAAGCGGGGCGGGATCGCCCACGCGATGCGGAGGACATACCGACCTATGGCTCACCTCAATGGCAATGGCCGCGCCAGCGGCAGCCCCCCACGCCCACCCGGTTTGGCCGCCCGCCTGGCGGGGATTCCCACGGGCCGCCGGACCAAATGGCTGATCGTCGCCGTTTGGCTGGTCGTCGTCGCGGCGGTCAGCCCGTTCGCCGGCAAGCTGACATCGGTCGAGAAGAACGACGCCGCGGCCTGGCTGCCGAGCAACGCCGAGTCGACCAAGGTCAACACGCTCGAACAGCGCTTCCCGGACGGCAAGACGATCCCCGCGGTCATCGTCTACCGCGATGCCGCCGGTCTGACCCCGGC
>JBPCPV010000016.1:0-96455 GCA_050998805.1 Chloroflexia bacterium
CGCCTAAAGCCCTCGTGACCGGCTACCTCATCGGCGACGATTCCGTCTGTCTGAAGGCCCGCGCCCACCAGACGATCCCGCGCCCGCGCAAGACGGCTCGGCCCGCCCGGCGCATGGCTGCCGTCGGGCGACATTATGCCTCCACCGCCAAGCGCACCGTCCAAGGGCATGATGTGGTGCTGACATGCTACAGCTTGTTGGGACGGCGCTGTCCTGGCGCTCCCGCGCTCTACCGCCAACAAAGCGTCTGTAGTGCGGAAGGAGTGCCATTCGCCTCCAAGATCGACCTGCTGTGTGAGCAGATCCGCGGCTTCGAGCCCGCATCGGGCACCGCCACTCATGTACTGGCCGATAGCTGGTACACATGTAAGGCGGTCTGGCGTACGGCGCGCGAGCGGGGGTTTGCGATTACGGGTGGCCTCAAGAGCAACCGCTGGCTCTGGCGAACCGATGCGACCCACCCGGCGGGGGGCTACTGGCAGCGGCTCAACGAGTACGCGGCCAGCTTGACGGCGGCGGACTACAGCGCCGTGAGATGGCCGAGCGCCGAGGGCGGGCGCACGGTGTATATGCATACGCTGCGCACGCGCGTGCACAAGCTCTATAAGTGTCAAGTCATGGTGGTGCGCGAGAGCCTCGACGGGGAGGTGAGTGGAGTGCGCTACTGGGCGAGCAGTGACTTGGAGGCGGATCGGGAGCGGCTGGTGGGCCACGTGGCGGAACGCTGGACGATTGAAGTGGTGATCGGCGACAGCAAGGAGCTGGGATTGGACGCCTACCAGGTGTTGAGCGCGGAGGGGATAGTGCGCTGGTGGACACTGGTGTTGGCACTGTACGTGTTCTTGGAGGAACACCAAGCGGCGCAACGGGCGGCGACGGGGGAGCGCCCGACGATTGGGGGAGTGCGTCGGCGGATGCAGAGGGCCCACCAGGGGCATCTGCTCGGCTGGATTTACGGCCAATTTCAGCAAGGAGATTCTCCTGAGCAAGTTCAACAACGTCTGGCTACAGCCGCATAGCCCAAACTGCAAATGTAGTGTTATCGAAACACTCGGTAGTACGTCAGATATTCAATCTAGCGATTGCAAGAGGAGAGCTGTTGTTTTCGGAGGTCACGCGAGACGAGCTCGAGGAGGTAATCAGACGTGAACGATTCGACAAGTATCAGACAAGAGATGCACGAGAACAATTCATCAAGGATCTGTCGGAAGTAGCCATATTAATCGAAGTGACTGAGACAATAACCGAGTGCCGCGACCCGAAGGATAACAAGTTCCTGGAGTTGGCAATTAGCGGTAAGGCTGACTGCATTATCAGTGGGGACAGAGATTTGCGGGTCTTGCACCCGTTCCGAGGTATCCCCATCCTCACTCCCCAAGAGTTCTCGAACTATTCGTGGATAGAGACGAGCTAGTCAAACGCCCAGCGGGTCCGACCCGTATCGTATCTCCGTCAGCGCCTCGTCCACAGCCTCCTGCACCGCCTCATCCGCGTCCGCACGGAGCAGTTCCAGCGACTGGCTAGCCACACTCCCGCCCAACTGGCCGAGCGCCCAGATCGCGGCAAACTGCACCTCACTGTCGTCGTCCTCAAGCAGAGGCACGAGCGCGGGCACGTTCTTCCGCTCGCCGAGTTCGCCGAGGGCCTGGGCGGCCTCGAAGCGCATCACCGCCTGCGGGTTAGTCAACTCCTTGAGCAAGATCGGCATCCAGCGGCGGCTCATGTTCCGGCCCATCGCGTGGAGGGCGCTCGCCCGCAACAGGCCGCTGCCGGCGTAGGCCCGCTCGATCTCCTGCTCCACTTCGGGGTTGTCGCAGTAGTAGGCGACCGACTCGAGCGCCCGCCGTCCAACCTCTTCGTCGCCGCCGGGCCTGCGAGCCGCGTCAAGCAGGGCCGCACGCAGGCGATCCGGCGTGTCGCCTCTCAGCGAACCGGTCTCGGCCCTGAGCGCAGAGGGGCCGAGCGCGTTGGCGGCAGCCGCACGCACACCTGGATCGGGGTCGCCCTCCAGTACCTCGATCAGCCGGAGGAGGGTGTTGCTGCTCTCGTCCTCGACCAGACCCTCGACGGCGAGCCGCCTCACCGCCGGGTCGGGGTCGCCGAGCAGCACGCGGAAAACGGTGTAAAAGTCGTACTCGATGTTGTCTTCGGCTACCTGCACGAGGGTCGCTGCGATCTTCCGCCGCCGCTCGGTGCCGACAGCCGGCCACATGAGCGTGAGCGTGGCCCGCTCGTCGGCCCCGATGTCGGAGAGGAAGGTCAATCGCGCCGCCGACACCGGGCGGTCATCTCGGATTATATCGTTCAGTTCGGCGCTGAAGTCCACCCCTGGCCTCTACCGTTTGCTCGGGTCGTAGTAGTAAGCGCCGGGCGTATCCGGGTCGGCGGCGAAGTAGCGGTGGCCGGCGGCTTCGAGGATTGCGCGGAGAGCGCCAGCCGAGAAGGGACGCTCTAGGTTGACCACCGGCAACAGATCGGAGAGCAGCGCCATGACGCGCCCGTCCACTTGCTCGCCGATTAGCTCGAAGGCGCGGACAACTATGCTCTCTGCCTTCTTGCGGTCGGCCTCGTCGAGGCGCTTGATGGCGTCGAGCTTCGGGAAACGAGCCTCGTTCATAAGCCAGTCGGGGCTTGTGCCTGCGTAGAACGTCGTCGGCCTGTAGATGAAGCGGCTGCGCCGCTCGTCGTATTGGAGCAGCGAGTCTTCCTGCGCCGTGGTCTGCTCGAAGCGCAGGGTGAACACGTTCTGCTGGTCAGTCGGCTCAATGGTAAACGTCGCGCCCGGCACCAGACTCTCCTGGAAGAAGGCGTCGAAGCCGACTAGGTAGCCGCCGCGGTTGCCGGTGGGGTAGCGTAGCTCGACCGGGAAGCTCTGGAAGAGCGTGGGCAGCTCGATACGCAGCACGGAGGCACGCTGGTCTTCGAGCATCGGCGGCGGCATGAGCGCGCGCGCGAGCATGTCATAGGGCAACAGGCCGTTTTCGTACTCGTAGTAGGTCAGCGCGTGTTCCCACGCGGTCGGCGGCTCCTCGAGCGGGGTTTCCAGCGCCTGCGTCGCCGTGTCTTCGAGGTAGCGGTAGTCCTGGCCCAGCTCGCTCGGCTTGCGCTTCGGCACGCTGACCGGAGAGGCCCCTGCAACGATCCAGAGCCGCTCGGTGGGAACGCCGACGAACTCGAAGTCCTTCTTCTCGCGGAGCATCCGGTAGTTCAGCGAAAAGCGCAGCCGCTCATAGTCGGGATCGTTCTCCCGCCGGTTCAGTACATCGCTCAGGAATGTCCGATCAGAGAGCGCGTCCTGTGTCTCGATCAAGTACTCTCTGATCCGGCGGAAGTCGCCCTTGCTGAAACGCTCCACATGGTCCTCAACGTACCAGTCGTCGCCGAAGGAAGCGAAGCGGAAGTCCTCGGAGAGCGCCTTATTCATCATGGCTTCGAGGTCAGGACCGTGTTCGGCCAGGATCTCGTCGAGCGGGTTGGTCACGTCAATCGTGGCCTCGCCGGCCAGGGTGGGGAAGACGAAGCGCGCAGGCCCGCGCGGCATCGGCGGCTGGACAGGCTCGCGGCGGGCCGGAGGCGGCGCGACGTAGACCGGGGCGGGCGGAGGTGGCGCTAAGGGGGTCGCAGCGGGCGGCTCGACCGGCGCAGTCTTACTGGAGCCGGTAAGCGATGGGACCATCATGGGGGCGGCAGGCTCGACCGGCACGGCCTCCGCGATCGGTGGTGTGGCAGGCTCGACGGTCGTGGGCAGTTCCGGCATCTCCGCGGCCGCCTGCTCCGGCAGTTCCTCTTCTTCGGGGATGATCACCTCGTCAACCGGCTGGGCGGGAGCCACCATCGCGGCAATATCCGCCGGGCCTTGCCAGCGCCCGGTTACAGCCGCCTCAGCAGCCGGCTCCTGGAAGATCGTGAACGACTCCGCCCGCGCTTGCGCCTGGGCGACCCAGCCCTCGGTGAGCTCGCGCGACTCCTCCTCGGTAACGTCGCGGGCCTCGGTGTTCAGCCGCCGCCGGAACATGTGCCGGGATTCGTCGGTCTCGACGCGGCGTTGTCCACTGCGGGTGATCTCATAGCTGACGATGCCGCCGACCTCCAGCCGGGTGAAGATCTCGCTGTTCGCGTCGAGGGCGGCCTGTAGCTGGGTCCGCAGCTTGTCGGCTGCCGGCTTCGGGTAGGCCCGGCTCAAGCCCTGCACCAGCCGGTCGAGGGCGACGACAATCGGCGCGTCCTCGGCATAGAACATCCCCTGGCGTCGCATCAGCTCGAAGGCTTTGGAGGCCATCTCCCTCTGGGCAGGCTTGCCGGCAAAGGTCGGCCCGCTCGTTGCCACGGTCCCACTAGTCATGCTGCTTGGTTCTCCCTATCATACTCTTGCGAAATCCTAGCGTCCACGCCCTGCGGCGTCGGCTAATCGCTCCATCCAGAAGCGCACGAGTTCTGCGGTCGTGCGAGGACGCGAACTGCGGCGCATCCATTCGAGCAGGCGGTCGAGATCCTGCTGCCTCACCTTCAAGTCTTCATCCAAGAGATCGGCTCCTCCTATATCCCACTGCGGGTGATCGTCGGCCAACTGGGCATACCTATAGATTACCGCCTAACGTACCGCCACCCATTGTACACCAAAGCGGGCGAGAACGCAACTTGTTGGCAAAAAAGCCGAGCGTGCGATATAATTGATGGAGACACAAGGGAGATGCAGGATGCCGGCAGGCCAAAGCGCAACACAACCGACCGCCAAACCAATGCCACGCGCCGTAGAGAGGCGACGGCGGCTGAATATCCTCGGCGTGCGGGTGGACGACAGCCCACTCGACGACGCGACAGCGCGCTGTGAGCGACTGCTCGGCCTGCCGCCGGGCGGCGAGGGCGGGAGGCTTCACCAGGTGGTGACAGTCAACCCCGAGTTCGTGATGCGTGCGCGCCAGGACGCCGAGTTCCGTGCGCTGCTGAACGGGGCCGACCTGGCGACGCCCGACGGCGCCGGGATCATGGTGGCGTCGGCTCTGCTCGGCCACAGGCTACGTGGGCGAACCACCGGCGTCGCGCTGACCGAGCGGCTGGCGGAGCTGGCGGCGCGCGACGGCTACCGGCTCTTCCTGCTGGGGGCGCAGCCGGGCGTGGCCGCAGACGCTGGGCGCGTCTGGGAGGGGCACTATCCGGGCCTGCGCCTCGCGGGAGCCTATCCCGGCTCGCCGTCGGCAGATGAGCAGGAAGAGATCACCGCCCGTATCACAGCAGCCGGGGCCGATCTCTTGTTCGTGGCCTTCGGCGCGCCCGCGCAGGATCTCTGGATAGCGCGCAACCGCGCCGCGTTGCCCACGGTGCGGCTGGCGCTTGGCGTCGGCGGCGTGTTCGACTACGTGACCGGGCGGGTGCCGCTTGCACCTCCTCTCATGCGGAGCGCGGGCCTCGAATGGCTCTATCGGCTCTACAAGCAGCCCTGGCGCTGGCGGCGGATGCTGGCGCTGCCTGCGTTCGCGCTCGCGGTGCTCGGGCAACGCCGGGGCAGGAGCGGCAGATGAACGACGGCCCAGAGCTATACGGCGGCGTCTGCGTCTCGGTGACCGATCTGCGCGCAGAGCCGGACGCCGCTTCCGAACTCCTGAACCAGGCGCTGCTGGCAACGCCGCTGACCGTGCTCGAGAAGCACGCCGACTCCCAGGACCGGCTCTGGCTGCTTGTCCGCTTGCCGGATTACGAGGGCTGGATGCTCGCGGACCATATGGTGCGGACCGGACCGCCGGACCCGCAAGCAAACTACATGTACATCCAAGCTCTGAGTACACCCTTGCGGATCCTTGGCCCGAACAGGTCGCCCGGCGAGGAGACCATCACGGCCTACATGGGCACGCGCCTGCGGGTTGCGCCGCTGGCCGTGCAGGGAGCCGGGCCGATCGTCTTGGAACTGCCCAGCGGGGTGCTTGCCGCCGCCGAGCCATCGAGCCTGCGTCCGGCTGACCCGCTTTGCCGGGGGGAGGCCGACTCGGCGATCTACACAGCCCGCCAGTTCCAGGGCACCCCCTATCTCTGGGGCGGGATGACACGGGAAGGAATAGACTGCTCCGGCCTGGTGCAGATCTCGTACCGGCTCCACGGCCGGCATCTGCCGCGCGACGCCGATCAACAGTTCAAGGCGCTGCCGCTGGAGGTCGCGCAGGCGGACTTGAGACCCGGCGACTTGATCTTCTATGGGCAACGGCGAGAGCAGGTGACGCATGTGATGCTTTATTTCGACTCGGGACGGGTGATCCACGCGAGCGGGGCGGCGGGCCGTGTGGTCGTGCAGAGCCTCGACCCGGCTGACCCCGACTACCACGAGCGGACCGACGAGTATATCGGGGCGCGGCGGGTCGTGCCGTCCGGCTCCGGGGAGAATAGCGATGGCCTCTAGCGGCTACGGCACAAGCGCCACGCCCGGCGACCAGGACGCCGGGGTGATGTATTGCGCGAAACACCCGACGGTGCCGACCTACCTGCGCTGCGGGCGCTGCGATAAGCCGATCTGCCCACGCTGCCGGGTACACACCTCGGTCGGCTATAGATGCCTCGACTGCGCGAACATATCCGTACTCCCGACCTATAAGGTCGAGAAGAACTACTATATGCGCGCGGTGGCGGCGAGCATCAGCTTCGCTACGCTGGTCGGCCTCATCTGGGCGTTCCTGCCGGGCTTCGACTTCTGGGCGCTGCTCGTGCTCGGCATCGGCGCAGCCGAGGTGGTGGGCGCGGCGTCCAACCAGAAGCGAGGCCCCGGCCTCCAGGCCATCGGCATCGTCGGAGTCATCTGGGGGATCGTCGTCAGCAGGCTCGCCCTCGTCTACATGGCGGCCTCGCTGCCCCAGATCTTCGACTTCGTGAAGCAGATACCCGGCAACGACTCCGCCCCGATCCTGCACGGCAGCCTGACTATTGCGGCTCTGTTTTCGAGCAGCGACCTGGTCGGGATCGTCTTCATGCTGATGGCCGCCGGCCTCGTCTATGTCCGGCTGCGCTAGCCGATGGCGCGCCTCCTCGACCTGCTGCCCGCCTTCTCCGGCAAACGGATCGTCGTCCTCGGCGACCCGATCCTAGACGAGTACATACTCGGCGCACCCAGCCGCGTGTCGCGCGAGGCCCCGGTGCTGGTCCTGGAGTTCGCGCGCCGCCTCGTGCTGCCCGGCGGAGGCACCGCGCCAGCCTGCAACATCCGTTCGCTCGGTGGGCAGGCATCACAGGTCGGCGTGATCGGCGCGGACAAGGCCGGCGACGAACTCCGCGAGTGCCTCCAGCAGCGCGGCGTCGAAGCCGCCGGCCTCGTCGTTGACCCCAGCCGCCCCACTATCCTCAAGTCCCGCATCGTGGCCGACGGCCCCGCGCGCCTCCAGCAGCAGATCGCCCGCGTGGACACGCTCGACCGCCGGCCGATCTCCGGGGAGGTGGAGAGCGGGGTTATCGCCGCGCTCGAGCGCGAGTTGCCGGGGGCCGATGCCTTGCTGATCAGCGACTACCTCAGCGGCACCGTGACCAGTGCCGTCGTCGAAGCGGCGCGGACGCTAGCGGGGCGAACCGGCACGCGCATCACTGTGGACGCGCAGGGCGACTTCGGTAAGTTCCACGGCGTCTCCATCTTCCGCTGCAACGACCGCGAGGCCGAAACCGCCCTCGGCATACGCCTCGAAACCGAGGCCGACTTCGCCTCCGGCCTCCGTCGCCTCCGCGCCGACCTCGACACCGACGGTGTGGTGGTGACGCGGGGGGCGGAGGGCGTCTCGATCCTCGACAGCGACGACGCCTACCACCACATCCCGGTGTCGAACACCTCCGAAGTCTTCGACGTGACCGGCGCGGGCGACACCGTGATCGCCGTGCTGACTCTCGCGCTCACCGCAGGCGCGAGCCTCCTAGACGCCGCCCGCCTTGCGAACTACGGCGCGGGCATCGTCGTCCAGAAGGTCGGCAACGCGACACTGAGGCCGGACGAGCTTAGGGCGCGCCTGGCGGACGAGTAGGGAGATTGGACAAGGAGCAACAGATGCCGAAACTTGATCTACATTCGCATACCATCGCGTCGGACGGGCTGCTTGCCCCTGCCGAGCTGGTAAGGCTGGCGCATGAGGTCGGGCTGACCACGCTCGCCGTGACCGACCACGACACGACCGCAGGGCTGGCCGAGGCACGCGCGGCTGCGGAGCCGCTGGGCATCGAGATCGTGAACGGCGTCGAGTTCGCCTGCGAGATGCCGCACGGCGAGATCCACATCCTCGGCTACCTGTTCGACGCGGAGAACTCCGCACTCGCCGCGCGGCTGGCGTGGCTGCGCGAGGGGCGCGACGAGCGCGGGCGGGAGATGACCGCGAAGCTGAACACGCTCGGCGTGCCGGTCTCCTGGGAGCGGGTGCGGGAGATCGCCGGCGGCGCGGCGGTCGGTAGGCCGCATGTCGCGCAGGCGCTCGTCGAGGGCGGGTGGGCGACGGATATGCGCGACGCCTTCGACCGCTACATAGGGTTGGGCGGCCCAGCCTACGCGGCGCGCAGGCGCATGACGCCCGATGAGGTGATCGACCTGATGCGGCGGGCCGGAGGCGTCGCCTCGCTGGCCCACCCGGCCCGTATCGCCGACCTTGAGCAGACGCTTCCCTCACTTGTCGCGGCGGGCCTCGCCGGGATGGAGGCGTACTATGGCGAGTACGACCCCGCCACAGTCTCGCTCCTGGTCAAGATCGCCGACCGCCACAACCTCGTGCCCACAGGCGGCAGCGACTACCACGCCCGCGAAATCAAAGACCACGCGATGCTCGGTGCCTGCCCGACCGTCCCCGCAGACACTGTAGACCGGCTGAGAGCGAGGCAGATGTCACGAATAGCGTGAGGCGATCCACAGGCCGTCAGCCGCGCACGACGCGGGCCACGAGCCGCCGCACGCCCTCGGCGAAGACCTCCGGCGTGGGAAGCAGGCTGATCACCACAAAGCAGCCCGACAAGTCGAAGAAGTAGCCGGGGTGGACCAGCACGCCGTCTTCCAGCAGGGCAAGCGCCCAGGCTTCCTCGCTGAGGGTGGCCGGCAGGCGGAGGGCCGCGTACCAGCCGCCCTCGGCGGGCAGCGCGTGCAGTGGCAGCGGCCCGGCGAGCAGGCCATCGAGTAGTCGCCGGTTGGTGATCACGCGGTCAAGGATCTGCGTCCGCAGCCGCGCGCCGTTCGCCAGCAGGATCGGCAGCGCGAGCTGTACCGGCGTGCTTACCGAGAGATAGGTGTCGGCGATCACGTCGAGCCGGGCGAGGGCCTCGTCCCGCAGATCCGGCGGCCCGCCGACCGTGAGCCAGCTTGCCTTGACTTGCGGCAGCCCCGCGAGCTTCGAGAGGCCGCTGAGGGCGAAGGTCAGCACGCCGCCGTCCCCTGCGAGCGACGGAGCGCGCTCAGGAGCAGCCGCGTATGCGTAGTCGAGAAATACCTCGTCGCTGATCAGCGCAAGGTTGTGGGCGCGGCAGAAGCCGGTCAGCCGGGCGAGTTCGTCCCCCTTCAGGAACGCCCCGGTTGGGTTGTGCGGGTGGACGACGATCAGGGCGCGGGCGCGATCCGGCAGAGCGGCCTCAAGCGCCGGGAAGTCGGGCGACCAAGCGCCGTCGTAGCGCAACGGGTAGTCCACCAGCCGCACCCCGTCCAGCCCCGCCAGGTACTCGAAGAGCGGATAGCTCGGCGCGGGCGCAAGCACCGCGTCGCCTGGGTCGGCCAGCAGCTTAAACAGGTAGCTGTACGCCTCGCTGGTGCTCGCGGTCAGCACCACCGATACCGGGTCCACCACGCGCCCATGCCCAGCATAGTATGCGGCGACCGCCTCCCGCGCCCCCCCCAGGCCGCGAGGCTCGGGGCTGTACAACGCGCCAGCCGGGTCGGAGAGCGCCGCCAGCCCTGCCCCGCTATAGTCGAAACCGCACCGCGTCGGATTCGACTCCGTGAGGTCGAGCAAAGGCGCGCCCGAACTCCGCCGCCGGCCAACTGCAGCGGCCCATGCATTGTCGGTCAGCCTCCAGGCAGTGCGGTCAGAGAACATGGGCGGTCGGTGGTCAGTGGTCGGCGGTCAGTGTCAGTGGTCAGTGGTCGGTGGTTGGTATAATATAGCAACTGACGAGCGAGTGCAAGTCCGAACGAACACTGACATCGGCTGACGATTCGCGTAAAACGATGGCTAGTTCGGGGTCGCCGTTCTATATGCAGTATGCTCACTGGCCCAACTCACTATTCGTCCGTACCGCCGCCGTCTCGGCGGCCCCCGTCCCCTGCCTACCGCCTACCGCCTACTCGCTAAGACACGCCTCCGCCCGCGGACCACCGCCGTCCCCGCCACCCCAATCCGCACTCCGCACTCCGCACTCCGCACTCGTCTAGGTCTTTCGGAGTATCTTTGCCCCGGCCAGGTCGTTTTGCCACCAAATCTGGCAGTAAACGACCCCTGAAATGGATATTAAAAGTGAGAGGGTAAAAATAGCGGGGCCAAAATGCCATACTGCGTGCCTAAAAAACAAGTCGCCCCGCCCCGCGCCCCCAAGGCTCTCGACCGATTTTCGCCGGTTTCCGAAAAATACTCCGATCGGAGTATCTTTCATCACCGTACCCAACCACACGAGGAGGAGAAACATGAACACCCCAATCCCCACCCCACACTACTGCCTACTGCCTACCGATAACACTTCGCCCGATTCGTGCCTGGATCACCGTTTTCCGCTTATCAATTCGACGGCTAGGCACGAGTTATCGACATTATCGGCTTTCGGCAGGGGCCAGCCACCATAGCGGCGTGCCTGGGACCGGCTCTTCACGAGCCACAAAGCCCCTTTTGGGCTGGGCCTCCACAAACCTTCATCAGTTTTACACATCTTCTGCTGACCCCAACAACGTGGGGACTTCGCGCGGGCCGCCGGTACGATGCCGGTACCAGCTTGCCGGCACGAATGATCTGTGAACGCATGTCAGACGAACAATCTTGACAGATCCTAGCCAAACGCGGCATACTAACCACCAACCACTAACCACTCGGAGGGCATTCATGGACGGAACGGGCATCGGAGACAGGCGGCCTATCGGCGCGTGCGATTCGGGCGTCGGCGGACTGTCTGTGGTGGCCGAGTTGCGGAGGCAGATGCCGGAGGAGGACATCGTCTACTTCGGCGACACGGCAAACTGCCCCTACGGGCCGCGCCCCGCCGACGAGATCCGCTGCCTGACCGAGCGCGCCGGGGACTTCCTGCTCGCGCGGGGTGCCAAGATCGTCGTGGTGGCCTGCAACGCCGCGTCGGCTGCGGGACTGGAGCCGTTGCGGGCGCGCTATGGCGCGGCTGTGCCGGTCGTGGGGCTGGTGCCGGCTGTCAAGCCGGCGGTGGCCCTCACGCGCAGCGGCATCATCGGCGTGCTGACGACGCCGGCCACGTCCGGCGGCGCGCTGCTCCACGACGTGATTGAGCAGTTCGCCACGCCGGCCGGGGTGCGCGTGATACTGGCAGTGATGCCGGGTCTGGTAGAGGCAGTGGAGGCTGGGGCGCAGGCAACGCCGGAGACGCGGGCGCTCCTGGAGGCCGCACTGGTGCCGATGCTCGCAGAGGGTGCCGACGTGCTGGTGCTCGGCTGCACCCACTACCCGTTCCTCCGCCGGCAGATCACCGAGATCGCCGGGCCGGGCTTGCAGATGGTTGATTCGGGCGAGGGCGTGGCTCGGCAAACCCGGCGGCTACTTGCCGAGAGCGGCAGGCTCAACCCCGGCCCGCAACGCGGGCGGCTCACGCTCTACACGAGCGGCGACCCCGCGACCGCAGGCCCGATCATGCGCCGTCTGCTCGGCGAGGAGGTCGAATGCGTATCCTCGCGGTAGACATCGGCACCGGCACGCAGGACATCTTGCTGTTCGACAGCACCCAGCCGATTGAGAACTCGATCCAACTGATCCTACCCTCGCCGACGCTGGTTATCGCCGGGCGGATTCGGCAGGCGACGGCTGCTGGGCGCGCTGTCTTGCTCGATGGCACGACGATGGGCGGGGGGCCGAGCCACTGGGCGGCAGAAAACCACCTGTGCTCCGGGCTGCCGGTCTACGCGACCCCTCCGGCAGCCGCCACATTCGACGACGACCCGGCGCGGGTCGCCGAGATGGGCGTGACGCTGATTGATCAAGCGGACGCGGCGCGGATCGAGGCCGGGGGCGCGGAGCGCATCACCATGCGGGACTTCGACCCCGGCGCGATCATGGACGCGCTGGCGGGCTTCGGCGTCTCCCGGCAGGTGGACGCGCTCTGCGTAGCGGTCTTCGACCACGGCAACTCCCCACCGGGCTATAGCGACCGCAGCTTCCGCTTCGATTACCTGGCCGAGCGGCTCGCGACAGGTGGGCGCGACGATCTGACCGCTTTCGGCTTCATGCGAGACGACATCCCGCCGAGCATGACCCGGCTGCGGGCCGCCGCCGAAAGCCCACAGGGAGCGCTCGCCGAGCTGCCCCTGCTGGCGATGGACACCGGCCCGGCGGCGATCCTCGGCGCTCTTGAAGACCCGGAGGTGGCCGTCGTGACCAGCGGACCGCGCAGCGGGCTGATCGTGAACATCGGCAACTTCCACACGCTGGCGTTCCACAGAGCCGGAGGGAGGATCAAGGGCCTGTTCGAGCATCACACCGGCGAACTGACCGGCGAGCAGCTGGTCGGCTTCCTAGAGCGGCTCGTCGCAGGCACGCTCACGAACGCCGAGATCTTCGACAGCATGGGGCACGGCGCTCTCGTGCTCGACCCATCGCCCTCGGAGTGCGTCCTCTGCGCCGTCACCGGCCCCCGGCGCAAATTGTTGCCGGTCAGGATGCCGCCTGCGCCGTTGAAGTATGTGGTGCCGCACGGAGATATGATGCTCACCGGCTGCTTCGGGCTGTTGCGCGCCCTCGCGCGGCACTGGCCGCCGGCCGCAGAGCCGGTGGCTGCGGTGTTGGATGCGGAATAAGGCACTGTGGTACAATAGAGGCGAGGAGAACAATCATGGGTGATTCTGACGCGGAACTATGGCCCAGCCTGCCCTATGAAGAATGGAAAGACACATGTGACACGCTTCACATGTGGACCCAGATAGTCGGCAAGGTCCGGCTCGGCCTCAGCCCAATGATCAATCACTGGTGGCAGGTGCCGCTCTATGTCACAGCAAGGGGCCTTACCACATCGCCGATCCCGTATCCCGCAGGGGATACAGGCCCACACACGGCCGGAACCTTCGAGATACTGTTCGACTTCATTGACCACAATCTCATCGTACAGACCAGCGACGGCAAGACCAAGAGCATGGGCCTCTATCCCCGCTCTGTCGCCGATTTCTACCGCGAGCTGATGTCCATATTACGATCGCTTGGCATTGCAGTGGAGATCAGCACAAAGCCGCAAGAAGTACCGGACCCGCTCCCGTTCGACCAAGATACCGTTCACGCCTCCTACGATGAAGATTACGCCAACAGATTCTGGCGCATCCTGGTCCAGACCGACAGCATCTTTAAGGACTTCAGAGGGCGGTTCGTCGGGAAGTGCAGCCCTGTGCAGTTCTTCTGGGGCAGCTTTGATTTGGCAGTGGAGCGTTTCTCAGGCCGACGCGCTCCCGAACAGCCCGGCGCAGACCTAATGATGCGCGAAGCCATGTCGCACGAAGGCAGTGCCGCCGGGTTCTGGCCGGGGAATGCGAGCGGTCCGTTCCCAGCCTACTACGCCTACACCGCCCCCGCCCCAGACGGTCTGAGCAATGCTCCGGTTCGCCCCGGCGGCGCGTACTATGACAGGGATCTAGGGGAGTTCCTCTTGCGGTATGATGACGTACGCAACGCAGCCGACCCGAGAGAGACGTTGCTCGAGTTCCTGCAAAGCACGTATGAGGCAGGTGCCGATCTGGCAGGCTGGGACCGGCCTTCCCTAGAGCGGTAGGTGGCTTCCCTCGAATACTTCCGGTCCCGGCGTATGGGGCAGGCGATGGAGAAGCCGTTCGACCAGCAGGCACCGGCGCTGAAAGCCTACCGTCGGGCGGCGCGCATGTTGGGGGTGCAGCCGGGGATGCGTATCCTCGACGCCGGCTGCGGGCTGGGTGCCGGCTCGTGGCTGCTGGCGACCCTCGGCGCACGGGTCACGGGGGTGGATCTGTCGGGCGATGCTGTGGCCTGGGCGCAGCAGACATACGGCCAGGCTCCCCTGGAGAATGGCGGCAGCCTCTGCTTCGAGACAGCCGACCTGGCAAGCTGGAGGCCGGACGCCGCCTACGATGCTGTGGTGCTCGCCGACGTGCTGGAACACTTCCCACGGCAGGAGGGGACGGGCCTGTTGCGGCGGCTGCTCGGCGGGCTGGATGTACTCGACACACCCTCTCCGCGCGGCTGGACAGACGGCCTCTTCCTCCACCTGCCGATCACCGCGAACCTGATCGATTGGCCTCTGCTTGTCAAGAACCGACTCCTGCTGAGGCGGTTGCGCGGGCAGGTGCTCGACCACCACGGCGACCCGACGCACCGCGCGCGCTACGGCCTCGACGATCTGCTGCCGCTCACGCGGGCAGCCGGGGCGCGGATCGTGCAGATCGAGCTGCGCGTCTACAGGCCGCGTATCAAGCCGCTCGAGCGGGTGATGCTGGATCTGAGGCCGCATTTGCTGACCCGGCTCGGCGGCTCAGTCGTGACCGATTGCGACGCGGTGGTGTTGCCCGAACTCGTCGCCGCGCTGCGCCTGGCGCCGCCCGACGGTGAGGGTGCCGCTATCGAAGAGATATAGCTGCCTTGTGACGTGGGAACTTTCGCGCGGCCTGGCATGTTAGCCTTATAATGAGATCGTGATTTTCCGACCGGCTGAGAGAGGAACGAGATATGAGCAGACCTGTTACACAAGAGGTACGTCTCCACAAGGGCTTCGGCGCGGGGGTAGGGGCGGCGCTGGTGATGATCATCGGCATGGAGTTGGTGCGCTACACCCTCACCGTCCAAAGCATCCCTGAACTCCTACAGGGTGTGCTGCTGCGCCTGGTGTCAGGCGACATGTTTGAGTTCATGGTCCAGCATCTCGGGGCGGGGGCGAAAGTCCTGCTGCTCGTCTCGGTATTCGAGGGGATCTTGCTGGCCGGTGGAGTGCTGGGCTGGCTGTTCGTCCGCCTCTGGCGGCCGGCGGCACCCGACGCGAACTCAGTCCGGCGGATGTGGAACGGGCGCTACCTGGCCGGCGCGGTCTACGGCCTGCTCGTGGGCATCGGACTGCTGGCCGCCTTCTACATACTCTACCTGCTCGCCCTCTACAACCCGCAGCCCGCCACCGACAGGCTCTTGGCGATCAACCTGATGCTGCTCTTCCTCGGCCTGATCTTCGGCCTCTCGCTGGCCTCTCTGCTGCCCTGGCCGGTGGGTGCGACGCCTGTGGTTGAGCCTGCACCGGATGCCGACGGCGGGCGGCGCGGCTTCCTGCGCGTCGCCGGGGGCACCCTGCTCGCGCTGATCGGCGGAGCGGGGCTGTGGGGCGTGCTGGCGAACGTCTTGGCCGAGCCGACCGGACCGGGCGTCATCCAGGCCCTGCCGCCCGGCACTCCCCACTCGGTGAGCGGGGCCGATGCCACGCAGACAGCCGGAACCGAGAACGACATCGCCACCGCAGTCGCAAACAGCGGAGGCAGCCTCGACCCGACAAACACGGCCGCCGGAGCTTCGGCGAACACTGCGGTGCCGGCGACGACCCCGGCTGCTGGGCAGACTCCGGCGGCGGCGGACACTGCGGCCCCGGCAGGCACTCCGGCGGCGGCGGACACTGCGGCACCGGCAGGTACTCCGGCGGCGGCGAACACCGCGGCACCGGCAGGCACGGCGGCTACGGCGCCGACTGCTGTGGCTGCCGCGCCGAACGCGACGGCGTTCCCCGCAGTGCCGATCCTGGTGCCTGAGATCACTCCGGTCAGCAACTTCTACATCACCACGAAGAACATCACCGACCCGTCGGTGGACGCCGCCAAGTGGTCCCTGAGTATCCTCGGCATGGTGGAGAACCCGGCGACGTACACGATTGACCAGATCAAGGCGATGCCGAAGATCAAGGTGATCCATACGCTTGAGTGCATCAGCAACACGGTCGGCGGCCCGCTGATCGGCAACGCGCGCTGGGCCGGTGTCCACCTCGCGGACCTGGTGACGAAGGCGCGCCCCAAGTCGGGCGTGATGGATGTCGTCTTCCGAGCCGCCGACGATTACAGCGACAGCGTGCCGCTCTCGGTCGTGATGGACAAGGACGCGATGCTCGTCTATGAGATGAACGGCGACCTGCTCCAGGTGAAGCACGGCTTCCCGGCGCGGCTGCTGATCCCGAACATCTTCGGCATGAAGAACGTCAAGTGGATCACCGGCATCGAGTTCGTCGGATACGATTACAAGGGATACTGGCAGTCGCAGGGCTGGAGCGACCCCGCGCCGTATTTAACGATGTCGCGGATCGATTACCCGAGCGACGGCAGCATGGTCAAGAGCGGGCCGCTCTATGTCGGCGGCATCGCCTTCGCGGGCAACCGCGGCATCAAGAAGGTCGAGGTCAGCACCAACGGCGGCAAGACCTGGGGCGACGCCCAACTCCGCCGCCCGCTGGGCCGCAACACCTGGGTGCTCTGGACCTATCCCTGGGTCGCCGCATCAGGCGACACCACCCTGGTCGTCCGCGCGACCGACGGCACGGGCAAACTCCAGAACCCGGCGGATGTGAACAACTACCCGAACGGCGCCGATGGCTACCACAAGGTCGCCGTTAAGGTCGGCTGATCGCCCCCGCCTTCGCCTCCTTTGCCGGACACGAAAATCCCTCTCTACCGCCACCGGTAGAGAGGGATTTGTTTACCTAATAGATTCCGCGCAGGCGGACGGCCTCGGCGACGCGACGGATCGCGACGATGTAGGCCGCCGTCCTCATGTCCACGTTGTGCTGCTGCGCGCCCTCGTAGACGGCGTTGAAGGCGCGGACCATCACGCGGTGCAGCCGCTGGTCTACCTCTTCCTCGGTCCAGTAGAAACCCTGGATGTTCTGCGCCCACTCGAAGTAGGAGACGGTGACGCCCCCGGCGTTCGCCAGGATGTCGGGCAGCATGAGCACGCCCTTCGCGTGGAGGATGCGGTCGGCTTCCGGCGTCGTCGGGCCGTTGGCGGCCTCAGCGATCATCTTGGCCTTGATCCGGTCGGCGTTCGAGGCGGTGATCTGGCCTTCGAGGGCAGCCGGAACCAAGATGTCGCAGGGGATCTCGAGCAGAGCCGCGTTGCTCACCTTGTCGGTGCCGGGGAAGCCGCCCACCGTGCCGTGCTCTTCCTTGTAGCGCAGCGCCTTAACCGGGTCGAGGCCGTCCTTCGAGTAGACGCCGCCCTGGCTGTCGCTGACCGCGAGGATCTTCGCGCCGTCTCCGGCGAGCAGGCGCGCCGCGATGTTGCCGGCATTGCCGTAGCCCTGCACGACGACGGTCGCGCCCTGGAGGTCCATGCCGGTGGCCTTCGCGGCCTCGCGCACACAGAACTGGAGGCCGCGCGCCGTCGCCTCGTTGCGCCCGAGCGAGCCGCCGAGCGGTAGCGGCTTGCCGGTGATCATGCCGGGGACCGGGTAGCCCTTGTTGCGGCTGTACTGGTCCATCATCCAGGCCATGATCTGGCTGTTGGTGTTCACATCGGGGGCCGGGATGTCGCGCTCAGGCCCGATGATCCCCTGGATCTCGGTGATGAAGCGGCGGCTCAACCGCTCTAGCTCTCCGAGGGAGAGATGCTTCGGGTCAACGATGACCCCGCCCTTGCCGCCCCCGTATGGGATGTCCACGACCGCGCATTTCCACGTCATCCAGGTGGCGAGCGCCTTGACTTCATCAATGCTCACGTCCTGGTGGAACCGGATGCCGCCTTTCGCGGGGCCGCGCGCCGTGCTATGCTGCACGCGGAAGCCGTCGAAGACGCGGATGCTGCCGTCGTCCATGCGGACCGGGAAGTGGACATGCAGCTCGCGCTCCGGCTGGCGCAGGATCGCTTCCATGCCCGGGTCGAGATTGATCTTCTCTGCGGCGATATGTATCTGCTCCTGGGCCACCTTGAAGGGGTTCGGTTTTTCGGGCGTCTGGTCGGCCTTGACCTGGGTTTGTTCCGCCATTTGATTAATATCCTCCTCATTGAGTATATAGAGCGTTATTTTTCCACGCTTACGGCGCGTTCCCGCGCCAGGGCGTCCAATTGTCGGCGCAACAGTTGTTGCGCGAGTTGGGGATTGGCCTTCCCTCCTGTGGCGCGCATGAGGGGGCCAAGCAGCCCCTGCAACGCGCTTGCCTTGCCGCCCACATAGTCTTTGACCACCTTCGGGTTGGCGGCGATTACCTCGGCGACCGCGCTTTCGAGCGCGGCTTCGTCACGGATCTGGCCGAGGCCGCCTTCCGCCACCAGGTCGCGTGGGTTCTTGCCGGTGCGGGCTATCTCAGGCACCAGCGTCCGCGCTTGGCTGTTGGTGATCACTCCCTCGCTCACAAGAGCCGGAAGCGCGGCGAGGTGGGCGGGGGTCATCGGCAGGTCGGAGATCAGCTCCGGCTCGCGCACCTGGGGCAGCACATCGTTGATCAGGATATTGGCGACGGCCTTGGCGGCATCCGGTGTGGCAGCGCCGCCGTTGCGGGCCGCCGCCACCGCCAGCTCGAAGTAGTCGCCGACCTGCCGGGTCTGCACCAGCAGGTCGGCGTCGTCATGCGACAGCCCATACTCGGCCGCCACCCGCTCGCGGCGGGCCGCAGGGAGTTCGGGCAGCCGCTCGGCTGTCGAGGCGATCTTCTCCGGCGTGAAGGTCATCGGCGGCAGGTCAGGCTCAGGGAAGTAGCGGTAATCGTGCGCGAACTCCTTGCTGCGCTGGCCGACCGTCACCCCGCGCTCGTCAGACCAGCCCCGCGTCTCTTGGGCGAGGCGGCCTCCGGCCTCCAGCACGCCGATCTGCCGCTCGATCTCGTATTCGAGGGCGCGGCGCACCGCCTTGAAGGAGTTCATGTTCTTGATCTCGACCTTCGTGCCGTATTCGGCCTGGCCGGACGGCCTCACCGACACGTTGGCGTCGCACCGGAACGACCCTTCCTCCATGTTGCCGGTGGAGGCTTCGATATACTGCACGATCCGTCGCATCGCCGTCAGGTAGAGGACGGCCTCTTCGGGCGTGGCGATGTCAGGCGCGCTGACGATCTCCATGAGCGGCACGCCTGACCTGTTCACGTCGATCAGGGAGACGCCCGCCCCGTCTTCGCGCCGGTGGAGCAGGCGTGCGGTGTCTTCTTCGAGGTGGACGCGGATGATGCCGATGCGCTTCGTGCCGGAGTGGGTGTCTATATCGAGCCGCCCGTCGGTCGCCAGGGGCAGGTCATACTGCGAAATCTGGTATCCCTTCATCAGGTCGGGGTAGTGGTAGTTCTTGCGGTCAAACTTGCTGAACGGGGAGACGGTGCAGTGCAGGGCGAGCGCGGTGCGGAGGCCGAGTTCGACCGCGCGCTCGTTGATCGTCGGCAGGGTGCCGGGCATACCGAGGCAGATCGGGCAGGTGAGCGTGTTCGGGGGTGCGGAGGCCGCGCCGTGGGCCTCGGCTGGGCACCCACAGAACATCTTGGCGGCGGTCTTGAGTTGTACGTGGACTTCCAGCCCGATGGTCGTCAGATACTCCGGCATGAGGCGTGCCGATCCTCCCAGCGCCCAGCCCGCTCGCCCCATTGCGGTCGGTCGTCGGCGCGACTCCCATTATACCGCAAAGCGTGGGGCGGCGCAACCGCCGAATTGCCCGTACGAGTTCACACCCCGGCCGCAGCTATAGTATTCCAGAAAAAGATTCAGACTACGCGGCCGCCGGTGTGGCGCGGAGGGCATCTAGCGGCGTCCCTAGCAACTGCAAGACGCGCTTGGTATCCGTCGCCAACTGCTGCAAGCGCTCTTCCACCCGCGCCGTCAGCGCACCAAACGTCGCAAAGTAGGCACAATGCGTCCCTTGCTTAACGTAGCGCCAGACATGTTCTATCGGGTTGTAGTCCGGCGAGTAACTCGGCAACTGCACCGTGCTCACCCGCTCGGCGTGTGCCGCCACCCAGCACTGCGTCTGCTTGGCCGTGTGGTAGCGCGCTCCATCCCAACCGATCACAAGCGGTTGGCTAGTTTGGGCCAGCACCGTCCGAAAGAAAGGCGCAGTAGCTCTGCGCCGTCAAGCGTCCCTCCTGCCCCATGTGGAACAGCCGCCCGCTAAACCACTCCACCAGCCCCCAGATCTTGTAGCCTTTGCGCCGCCCGCCCGTGAGCACCGTCGGCTGCTGTCCCCGCCGCGCCCAAGTGTAGCCGAGACTGCCCCATTGTGCAAAACTCGCTTCGTCCCCAAAGAGCAATAACGCTCCAGTTCGGCGGGCGCGCGCCACGACTTGCGGCCATTCGTCCGCCAGCCACCTGGTACGCGCTGCCTCATCGAGGTGGTCAGAGCAGAAGCGCGCTCTCTGGTAAGAGAAACCGAGTTGGGTCAGCAGTTGGATCACGTAATGCACATTGTAGAGCACGCCGAACTCCCGTTCGATCAGCAGTTGGACGAGAGGGGCGGCCCATGCCCCGCAGCCAAAACCCGACGCTTCTGGCCCAACGTCCAACATCTCGGCGAGGCGGGCCTTTTGGGTGGGTGTCAGCTTGGCCGGGCGGCCGGGCGAGCGCCGATAGAGCAAACTGGCGGTGCCCGACAGCAGAAAGGCGGCGACCCAGCCGTAGAGGGTGGACTCGGCCACGCCGAGACAGGCTGCGACGCTCGGCACGCTTTGGCGCCGGCCGACCATCTGCAGAGCGGTGATGGGGTGACGGGGCGGCGGTCGCCGAGGGCCAAGGCGTGTCGCCACGCGCCGGCCAAGTCCTTGACGGTAGCCGAGCTAAAGTGTATGCTAAGAGCCACGGGATGCCTCCTGAGGTGAGATTGATGATACCCCAGGATACGGCATCCCCGTTCATTTGTCATGGTCACTACAGGTCTTTTTCTGGAATACTATAGTTGCAGTGGGTAGTCAAGCAAGGGGTTGGTGGTGGTGTACACCGCACCCCCGTTACGGTAGTAGCGCACGACTTTGCCCTGGTGGCCGGGCGCGTCCTCCACAGCCACCTTCAGCACGTCGTTGTAGTCATATATGCCCACCTGGGCTACATACGCTCCACACTCGTAAACATCCAACGAATTGGTGCCGGTCAGCACGAACGCGAAATCCAGGTCCTGCAGCCTGTGGCCATGGAAGCGGCTGCTGCTGCTCAGCCCGAACGCCCGGCGCGCACCGGGTGTGCTCGTAGGGGTCGGCGTACCAACCTGCCTACCCTCCAGGCTGATCAGCACGTAGCCGTTGCCTCCGTTGTCCGACGCAATAGCCTGCGAGGAAACGGCCCCCGCATCCCAGACTCCGTCGGGTCCCGAAGTCTTCTGTATGCTGTTGTCGGTCGGGGTGATCCTCGCGTTTACCAGAGGCGTCGCCCAAGTCACCGGCGTACCGTGACCGGGCGGCGTGGGGGTGGACGATGGGCTGGACGTCGGCACAGGAGTCGTTGTGCGGACGCTGACGATACCGCCTGCCGCCAGCAGCAGGCACGAGATGAATACGAACGGTTTGTGCGGCACGGAGGAGCGGGTTCGTGTGTCGGCATCGGCAAGGCGGGCGATATTGGCCGGTTTAGGTCCACTAGCTCCAGCAGCCATTGGGGGTCGCCTTTTGCCTTCTCGTTGCTTGATAAGCGTTCGCTTCATCGAGGACGGCTGACAAGGAGGACGAATGGTCCCGCCGCCCAGAGACAATTATAGTGTAGGTCACATAGCCCTATCAATAGTCGGGTCTGCCGGACCAATCTTTGGGAGACCAGGGTACGATCTACATATGAGGCAACGTGCCGCCGGTCACTTCTCCAGCCCCTTGATCGCCGTGTAGACGGGCCTGGGCGTCCAGTCGGGGTTCAGTATGCTGAACAATGACTCGGCAGAGGCGGGGTCTTGGAAGGTGCTGAAGTTCAGGTTCCAGAGGAACATCACGCCCACCCAGGGGTAGAGCGAGCGGGCCTGGGCGATGGCGCGCAGGGTGTAGTCGGCCTGCTGCGCCTGGGTCGTCTGGGCGCATTCATCGTAACCGCCGGGGCGCGCGTCGCTGCACCAGCCGTATTCGGTGAGCCAGACCTGCTTCGCATCGTCTCCGTACTTGAGCATCACCTCGCGCTGCTGCTCGACGCGGCGGTAGTAGAATTGGCCGTGGTTCACGAAGCCCGACGCCCCGCTCGGCATATCGGGCCACATCGTCTCAGGCGGGTTGTTATAGCCGTAGGGGTGCGAGCCGAGCACATCGTAGTACTGCCGGATTTCGCCGTTGTTCCAGCGATATAGCTGGTCGAGATACCAAGTATCTTCCATCGCCCGGTTCTTGTCGTAGATCCCTGTCGGGGTGAGCGCCCCGGATACCACTATCGCGCCCGGGTCTGCGGCCTTCACGCCGAGGTAGCCGGCTTTGAGCAGCACGGCATAATGTGACGGGTCGAGATCGAGGCTCTCGCTGAACAGGTTCTGCTCGTTCCATATCTCGTATGCGGCGACACGCCCTTTGTAGTGGCCCGCCAGCGCGCGCATGAAGTTGCCGAGGTACGCGGGGTCGGTCGGGAAGCCGCCCGCGCCTCCAGTCGCCCAGTCGGGGGCCTTGACGATGCTCAACATGATGTGCAGCCCGCGCGCCGACGTGTCGGTCACGATGCTGTCGAGTTCGGCCCAGGCGTCGGACCCGGGCGCGCCCTCGATGTCCTTCCACTGCACCTGCTGCTTGATCCAGGTGAAGCCCGCCCCCTGCGCCGCGTCCAGGACGCTCTTGTGGTCTTTGTAGTACATGTCCACGACGATGCCGAGCGCAGCGTTGGGGCTGCCTGGGAACGGGCCCGCGGGCGCGGGCGGGTAGCCGCCGGGCGGGAAGGCGTTCCAGCCGGGGAACGGGTCGCGCGCCGGAGCCGAGGCCGAGATCTTGTTGCGGGCCACATAGTCGCGCCCCAGCAGGCCAAGCAGCACGTCAAACGGCGGGCGGTTCTCAGGGTGCAGCTCGAACCTGTTGCGCTGGAAGTACTGCACGGTGTAGGTCTTGCCGTCGGTGGCGCTGCGCTCCTGGATCTCGTCGGAGACTGGGTAGCCGAAGAGCGCCAGCCCGCCGTGGCTCTGCCAATATAGCAGGAACGACCCCTCCAAGCTGAAGCCGGTCGCGTTGTAATAAATGTGCCCCTGGTTGGTTACGAAGGCCGAACGCTTCGGGAAGTATTTGCCTGCGGCTGCGTCGCTGCCGAGCAGGCCGAGCAGCACCTCATAAGGCGTGCCGGTATGTTCGGGGTGGTACTCGAACCTGTTCCGCTCAAAATACTGCGCCAGATACCCGTTCTCCATCTGCGGCGCGGTGATCGGATAGCCGAAGACCGGCAAGCCCCCATGGCCGGTCCAGTAGGACATGAAGCGGGCGGGCACCGTGAAGCCGGTCTGCGGGAAGAAGCGGTCGCCGACGTTGCCCTCCGCAGTGGTCTGCGGTGCAGGCAGGCTCACGGCAAGCACGAAGATGGCGAGGGCGATCAGCGATAGGCGACGGGACGGCGACGATCCACGGTCGGAGCCGTGTCTTACCGACGCCGTCTTTCCACCGGCCTTGTTTGTGGGGCCACGGTCAATGGGCAGAGGCATATTCTACAGCCGATGTTCCTTTCGCGCCCCTATTCTTGCTTCCTGTCTACAGTATGACGAAGAATCCGCCGCAGAGGTTCTCTGACACCTAACACCTGATCCGCGTTATCGCAGATCCAGCCCCGTCAGGCGGAAGGCCAGCTTGCGCTTGTCGCCGGTCGCGCCTCCGGCCTCGGCAGGCGTGACCGACTTCGCGCTGCTGCGGAAGTCTATCTCGTTGAGGCCGGGGGAGAGGCGGAGGCTGCCGGCGTCGTATGTCCCCAGGCCCGGCGTGATGTGGGGCCGAAGGAGCGTCGTGCCGTTGAGCACAACTTCGAGGTCCGCCTCGCCCGCGAAGGTCGCCGCGCTGAAGCGCAGGTGCCGGGTCTCGTCAGCCTTCGTCTCGATATAGAGGCTCGAGCGGCGCGTGCTCCACCTGTACGTCTGCCCGCCCACCGTCTCGGGCTTGTACCAGCCGCTGCCGAGCCAGATCAGCTCGGTCGTCGGCACTTGCGGCACCCTGTAGGCGGTTAGCTGGTCGTCGTCGGCGACCACCGCCGAGCGGTCGGGGAAAAGCCGGCGGAGGTAGGCTTCCCACGGCAGATTGTCGCCCGGCTGCTCGAAGCTGTCGTCGTGCTTGTAGTAGACAATGTACGGCACGCCGTAGTAGTTCAGCACCGCGAACGGGTCGAGCGGAAGCAGGATGTCGGGGGGAACCGGGCCGGTGTTCAGGTCTAAGAACGGGTGGAACGGCGACGACGGGTCGGAGTAGTAGTCGTGGACTTTGCGGGCGATGTACCCCCCGAAGATCGGCTTGCCGTGTACCGTCTGGTAAAACATTCGGGCGTGGTCGCGCACATAGTGCGTCGTGATCGGCATTTCGAGGAGCGGCAGATCCCCCGGCTCCCCGGCGAGCTTCGAGAAGAACGGCGAGAGGCTGACTTTGTGTACCGGCTGGGGCAACGTCGCCAGCTCGCCGAGCGAGAGCGCGAGTAGCAGAACGAGCGCCGCGAACTCCGGCAGGCGGTGGGTAGCCGGGCGCAAGCGTACACTTCGCTTCCGCACCCAAGCCAAGAGGAAGGCCACACCGCAACCTGCCAGCACATCGAGACCGAGGTCCGCCAGCACAACGAAGCGGCGGGGCACACGCGAAATCGAGACGAACGGCAGGTTCCGCAGCAAGAGGTAGGGCAGCGGTATGCCGGTTGTGCCGCCCACAGCCCCGGCGTCTCCCCACTTGAGATAGGGGCCGAGCGCGAGAACGACGCCGACGGCCACCAGAAGCAGCCAGAACACGCCCCGCCGCCGCATACGCACCGCCCCGACCGCGCCTAGCGCCAGCGCAGTCCAGCCGAGCGGCCCCAGGAACCAGACCGGCGGGACCATCCGCGTGTCCTTCGCGGCTGTGATCAGGTCGAGCGGACTCAGCGAAAACCGCACCTCGTAATCCGGGCCGCTCACCAGCTCGAACGTCGGGTCGCTGCCTGCGCGGATCGTGTCGCGCAGGAATGGCGCGGCGAGGGCTGCCCATGCCCCCAGCACCAGGCCGGCCGCGAACAACGTCCGCCGGAACTCGCGGGGCGTTCGGCCAACCTCACCAGCGCCAGCAAGCCGACCGCGCCAAGCAGGTAGAGCGCGAGATACCAACTCGTGAAGGTCGCGCCGAGCAGGCAGCCGACCGCAAGCAGCCCGTCGCGCGGGCGTCGCTCGCCCTCCGGCAGGTAGAGCCACCTGTGCATGAAAAGCACGCCGAGCGGCAGCCATTCGAGCGCCATCAATTCAAGTTGCGCCTCGTGGATATGGTATCGGTGGAACGCGCCGAAGCTGAACAGCACTCCCGCCATCAGCCCGCCTCCGGCGCTGCCGGTCAGGTAGTACACAAGCCAGTACATGCCGAGGCTGGTGAGCACAAGGTGGAGCAGCAGCAGCAGATTGTAGGCGAGCGTCGGCCCGACCGTCGGCCCCGCGAGCAGCAGTACCGGCAACGCGAGCAGGCCGTTCAGCGGCTGGAGCGTGTGGTAGTAGAGCGGCAGTGGGGCGGCGGCGTCACGATACGGGTAGTAGAGCCGGTCGGTATAGAACGGGTCGGTGTGCTCGCCGAGCAGGGCAGTCTTAAACCACCAGAGATCCCAGCGGCTCACCCCGGCGTCGGGCGTGATGCTCCGCCCGTTGTCGGCCATGCCGTAGATCATGCTGCCGCCGAGGTCGCCGGCGAGCGGCCAGGTCATCAGTACCGCCAGCACGAGGAAGAGCGCGACCGGACCGAGCGCCCGCACCGTGCGGCTGCCTGCCGTCGCCCGTATTGATCGCGCGCTGAGGGTCGCTTCGGTGTCCATGCAGGCATATTATACATGCGCCGGTCGGCACAGGGCAAGAGCGGTTGTCATGGCCCCCTATTTGCTGTATCCATGTGCAAAACACCAGATGCCGCCTGGGATGCAAAGGAGTATACAATGACCCAACAAGAGAGCAACGCCAAGCAGATGGAGCACAAGACTACCGTCCACACGCATGACCACTGGCATGTGAGCCACCACCACATCGGCCAGGGAGCGAACGAGTTTGAACATCGCTCGACCTATCACACCCACGAGCATAGCCACTCCGGCTATGAGTTCGAGGCCGATCATCCCGAAGAGCACAGCGACGGGGACCATGCATCGAAGGCCCATGTGCATGACCACTCTAATCCAGTAGGCATCGGCTGACCGCTGACGCCAGCCACGCCCCTTGACTCGGCGGCGGCTTTGCGCGAAAATGAACCTATACGCGCGAAGGTTACTCCCCTCTCCGCTTAGGAGAGGGCCAGGGGGTGAGGTAGAATGACTACTACGCTGGAGCGAGCCAAAGCTGCGGTTGAGATTCAGCCGCGCAACACGGGCACGCCGCTTGACTTGGGGCCGGTGCGCGCCGTGCGGGTCAACCGCAGCGCCGTCGAGCGCCGGGCCGCGACGATGGGCACGCGGCGCACGGTCAAGAAGCAGTGGCAAGCGGCATGGCTGCTGCGCGCCGTCACCTGCATTGACCTGACGACGCTGGCCGGCGACGACACGCCGGGCACGGTGCAGCGACTCTGCGCGAAGGCCCGACGTCCTGTGCGCGCCGAAATACTCGACGCGCTCGGCATGGGCGATGGGCCGCTCACAGTCGGGGCGGTCTGCGTCTACCACAACATGGTGACGATCGCAGTCGAGGCCCTCGCCGGATCGGGCATCCCGGTGGCGGCGGTCTCGACCGGCTTCCCTGCGGGGCAGACACCCCTGCGCCTCAAGATCGAGGAGATCCGCGAGTCGGTGGAGGCCGGCGCGGCGGAGATAGACATAGTGATCTCGCGCGCCCATGTTCTCACCGGCAACTGGGCGGCGCTCTACGACGAGGTGGCGGCGTTTCGCTCTGCTTGCGGCCCCGCCCACATGAAGGCGATCCTGGCCGTCGGCGATCTCGCCATGCTCCGGCAGGTGGGGCAGGCCAGCCTCGTCTGTATGCAGGCCGGAGCCGACTTCATCAAGACCTCGACCGGCAAAGAGGCGGTGAACGCGACGCTGCCTGCGGGCCTTGTCATGGTGCGCGCCATCCGCGAGTACCACGAGCAGACCGGCTACCGCGTCGGCTTCAAGCCGGCCGGCGGCATACGCACGGCGAAGGAGTCGCTCGAATGGCTGATCATGATGAAGGAAGAGCTAGGCGACGCATGGCTGCGCCCAGCCCTGTTCCGCATCGGTGCCAGCAGCCTCCTCGCCGACATAGAGCGCCAGCTCTTGCACTACGTGACCGGCCGGTACGCGGCGGGGCACCACAACCCGATGGCTTAGGGATCTCAGCCGAAAGACCGATAGCATAATCCAAACAAATGTGCTATAATAGACATCCGACAACCACCCACTGCCTACCGCCTACTTGAGGAGGAGAGATGCCGAACTTCCAACTTCTGTCCGACTTCCGACCGATGGGCGACCAGCCGGAGGCCATCAGCAAGCTAGTGGCCGGGCTCAACGGCGGCCAGAGGCACCAGACTCTCCTCGGAGCCACCGGCACCGGGAAAAC
Source organism: Chloroflexia bacterium (assembly GCA_050998805.1). Classification (GTDB taxonomy): domain Bacteria; phylum Chloroflexota; class Chloroflexia; order QHBQ01; family JAICKM01; genus JAICKM01. Next base: position 27,700 of record JBPCPV010000016.1, read on the forward strand.
CTACGTCATGGGGCAAGTCATCGAGCAGGTGAACCGCCCCACCCTCGTGCTCGCCCACAACAAGACGCTCGCCGCACAACTCTACTCGGAGTTCAAGGAGTTCTTCCCGAACAACGCCGTCGAGTACTTTGTCTCCTACTACGACTACTACCAGCCCGAAGCCTATATCGCCCGCACCGATACGTACATCGAAAAAGACTCCGACATCAACGAGGAGATCGACAAGCTGCGCCACGCGGCGACGCGGGCGCTGCTCGAACGGCGCGATGTGATCATCGTCGCGTCGGTCTCCTGCATCTTCGGCCTCGGCTCGCCGGAGGAGTACGGCAAAGTTGTCGTGAGCCTCCAGAAGGGCGCGGTCGCGCATCGGGACCGGGTGCTGCGGCGGCTGGTGGACATCCAGTACATCCGCAACGACATGAACTTCGTGCGCGGCACCTTCCGGGTACGCGGCGACACGCTCGAAATCTACCCCGCCTACGAGAACATCGCGATCCGGGTCGAGTTCTGGGGCGACGAGGTCGAGCGCATCACCGAGTTCGACCCGCTGACCGGCGAGGTGCTGGTGGAGCGCAACCGGATCGACATCTACCCGGCCCGCCACTTCATCACGAACCAGGAAAAGCTGACTGCGGCCATAGCAGACATCGAGACCGAACTCGAGCAGCGGCTGGCCGAGCTGAAGGGCGAAGAGAAGCTGGTGGAGGCGCAGCGCCTCGAGCAGCGCACGCGCTACGACCTCGAGATGCTGCAAGAGACCGGCTACTGCTCCGGCGTCGAGAACTACTCGCGCCACCTGGCACGCCGAGGCCCCGGCGAGCGCCCCTCCACCCTGCTCGACTACTTCCCCGACGACTACTTGATGTTCGTAGACGAGAGCCACATCAGCCTACCGCAGGTGCGCGGCATGTGGGGCGGCGACCACTCGCGCAAGCAGGAACTGATCAACTACGGCTTCCGGCTGCCGTCCGCCGCCGACAACCGCCCCCTGACCTGGGCCGAGTTCGAGCGCCAGGTCCACCAGGCGATCTACGTGTCGGCCACCCCCGGCCCCTATGAATATGAACACAGCAACCAGATAGTCGAGCAGATAATCAGACCGACCGGGCTGATCGACCCCGAGATCGAAGTCAAGCCGACCGCGGGGCAGGTCGAAGACCTGATCGAGCAGGTGCAGGCCCGCGTCGGTAAGGGGCAGAGGGTGCTTGTGACCACGCTGACCAAGCGGATGGCCGAGGATCTCGCGGACTACATGAAAGAGGTCGGCATCAAGACCCACTACCTGCACAGCGAGATAGACACGCTCGAGCGTATCGAGATCCTGCGCGACCTGCGGCTGGGGATCTACGATGTGATCGTCGGCATCAACCTGCTGCGCGAGGGGCTGGACCTGCCCGAAGTCTCCCTGGTCGCCGTGCTCGACGCCGACAAAGAGGGCTTCCTGCGGAGCCGAGACAGCCTGATCCAGACAATGGGCCGCGCTGCCCGCCACGTCGAGGGCAAGGTGCTGATGTACGCCGACCGCGTGACCGACTCGATGCAGGCGGCGATTGACGAGACCTACCGCCGCCGCGAGAAGCAGGTCCGCTACAACCTGGAACATGGCATCGAGCCGGCATCGATCGTGAAGCAGATCCGCGACCTGACCGACCGGGTGCGCGCGGTCGCCGAAGCCAGCCCCGCCTACTCCGCGGACGGCGAGATAGCTATCCCGAAGGAAGAGCGCGCCCGCTTGCTGAAGGAACTCGAGTCGCAGATGAAGATCGCCGCGAAGGCGCTCGAGTTCGAGAAAGCCGCTCTCCTGCGCGACCAGATCGTGGAACTGCGCCGGAGCATGGTGTGATGCCCGCCTACCAGGCTGTGCTTTTCGATGCGGGCGACACACTCATAGACTTCTACAGCGCCGACGTGCGCGTGGCCGACACCGTGCGCGAGTGGACCGGTCGGGAGGCGTCGGCGGAGCAGATAGCGCGAGCCTTCGAGGCCGCCTGGCACCACGCTTTCGACGGCAAGGCCGACCTGCTTTGGGTGGACGACGAGGAGACGGAGCGCCGCTACTGGGGCGGCTACTACACCGGCTGGCTGCGCGCCGTCGGCATCGAGCCGGTGCCCGGCCTCGTGGAGCAGCTTGTGGAGGACACCCTCCGGCTCGATAGCTACGATGCCTTCCCCGACGCCGCCGAAACGCTCGCCGCGCTGCACAGCCAGGGACTGCGCCTGGTGCTGATCTCCAACGCCTTCCCCTCGATGCAGAAGATCATGCAGCAGCTCGACCTTGAGCGCCGTTTCGACGCCTGCCTCTACTCGTGGAGCGCAGGCTACGAAAAGCCGCACCCAGCTATCTTCGAGTTGGCGCTCAAAGCCGCAGGCGTGCCTGCCTCCGCAGCCTGCTTCGTAGACGACACGGCAGGCCACATCGAGGCCGCCATCTCCCTGGGCATCGGCGGCTTCCTGCTCGACCGCCACAACCGCCACCCCGGCACGGCGCTTCCCCGGATCACCGGGCTGCGGGAGCTACTCCCCAGGCTCAGTAGGCGGTAGGCAGCGTCAGCTCCCCGGCATCGCTAGCATCAGGCTCTCCAGCACCAGGCGCGGGCTGACGTTCTGGGATAGCTGCTCCTGCGCCGCCGTGACGGCAGCCAGGAAGCTGCCGATCTGCTGCGGGCTGAGGCGTCCGGCGGCCTTTTCGAGCGCGGGCAGCCGGTCGGTGTTCTGCACCAGGGAGGGCGCGCCCACTCGCACCACCAGCAGGTCGCGCCACCAGATCGCAAGCTGCGTCAGGGCATCGAACACCACCGGGCGGTTCTGCGAGAAGCCTGCGGCGAGGTCGGCGGCCCATGCGAAGCGCGCGGGTAGGTCGGCGGCGGGCAGTGCGGCAAGGCTGTCGAGCTGCTCGTCGCGGGACGCCAGCCGCTCTGGGTGCGCGGCAGCCTCCGCCGCCCAGCCGAAGCGCCCGCCGGAGAGCGCGGCCAGCAGCTCCGCCCGCGCCGGTGCCGTGCCCCGCTCGCGCAGCGCCGCCGCTATCACCTCCCGGCCCAGCGGACGCAGCGTCACGATCTGGGACCGCGAGGGGATCGTCGTCGGCAGCGTCGAGGGGTCCGCCGCCAGCAGCAGCAGCACCGCGTAGGGCGGCGGCTCCTCGAGCGTCTTCAGCAGAGCGTTAGCCGCAGGCAGGCTCATCGCGTCGGCGTCCTCCAAGACCGCGACCCGCCATTCGCCTTCGTAGGGCCGCAAACTGAGACCCGACTGTAGCGCGCGGATCGTGCCGATCGACAGGTCTTTGTTCACCTTGCCCTGCTGCTCCGGCTCCGCCGCCTGCCGTGCCAGGCTGTACCAGTCCACGTCGGGGTAGACGCCGCGCGCAATCCGCGTGCAGTTCCGGCACCGCCCGCACGGCACGTCGGGCTGCCTGCCCTCCTCGCCGAGCGCGGCGGGGTCGCCGGTGCAGAACAATGCCTGGGCGAAGAGCCGCGCCAGTGTCGCCTTGCCGGACTGCGGCGGCCCGATCAGCAGGTAGGCGTGGGCCAGCCTCCCGGTGAGCGCCCGCCGCAGTATGCCGACCGCCGCTCCATGCCCGACCACCGGCCATTCTCCCGCCGCGCTCTTGCTGAGCGTCGGGGCTTCTGCGTTCATTGTGCTGCCGGTCCTCCTCGATAGTCTACCGTGTATTATACACGAACGCAGCGGGGGCAGAAAGCGTAGTGCGTAGTGCGTGGTGACGGGGCCGCCGTCCCGGCGGCGGGACAGCTTGACCGGTCCACGGGCGGGGCCATGTCTTACAGCTGTGGGAGCAGCGTCTGTGGGAGAGCGGCTCCGCCCTCGATGTCCCACACCCACCCGACACTCACTCCGCTGGCAACAGACTCTGGGCAAGCAAATCGAGCACAGGGCGACTCTCCCTCAGACGTTCCCTCTGCCCCAGACACCCGCTGACGGCTGACCACTGACCACTGACCACTGACGTTGAAACGCCCCGCCCTGCCAATCCGTAGCAAAGTGTGATACAATAGGGATGTCAGTGGCGATAGTAAGGAGGCGAGACGATGCTTACTGTGCTGGATGGCGGGCTGCTGGTGGCCCTGGTGCTCTTCGCATTCGCCGGGGTGCGGCGCGGGGCTTGGCCCGAAGTCGTCACGCTCGGTGGGCTGCTGCTCGGCGCGCTGCTCGCCGACGAGTGGGGCGAACCCTGGGGCGGCGACCTCGCGGGGATGGCCGGCTTCCTCGGCCCCTCTGGGGCGCGGATGGTCGTGCGGGGGCTGCTCTTCCTCGTGCCGCTGCTCGTCGTCGGCTACGGGGGCGCGCTGCTGCTGCCGAAGGGCAACCGTCCGGGGCGTGCGGCGCGGCTTGGCGGTGGGCTGCTCGGCCTGTTCAACGGCTCGGCGATCCTCGGCCTGCTGCTCCGCAACTGGCACTACAGCCAGGGCGCGTCCGGCAGCCCCCTCACCACCGACCCAATCACCAACGCCTTCCTTGAGTGGGCCGGATGGTGGCCGGTCCTGCTCGCCGCCGGCGGCCTGGTCGCGGTCCTCACGGCGGTTGTCCGCCGCCCGCGCACGGCACCGAAACCTGCTCCGCAGCCGGTTGTGGCGGCCTCTGTAACCGGCGGCGTTCCCTCGCCGACAGGCTACAGCCCCGCATACGCCTCCACCGACCCGTTCGCCGGTATGGGTAATACGCAGTACTCGCCAGGCGCTTCGGCAAGTCCGTCCGCCGCCCCGCCCGACAACGGCACCCGCGCAGCTCAGCCATCGGCCACGCCGGTGGCCTCGGCAACGGCAGCCGAGCCGCCGTTGCCCACACCCCGGCCCGTCGGCTCCGGCACGCGGCGCTGCCGTACCTGCTCCGAGCCTCTGGCACCGGGCGCGGCCTTCTGCACGAACTGCGGCACACCGGTCACATGAGATGAACAACAACCGCTGGCTACAGGCCCTGATTATCCTGCTGGTGGTTATTGCAGCGTCGTGGCTCGCCAGCCAGCTTTGGTTGCTGATCATCCAGTTCGCGGGCATCATCCTGCTGTTTTTCCTGGCGTGGCTGCTCGCCTTCGCGCTCAGTCCGATGGCGCGGCGGCTCCAGGCGGCGGGGCTGGCCCAGCCTCCGGCGGTCACTATAGTCTACCTGGCGATGCTGCTCGTGCTGGCGCTGACCGGGCTGCTCCTCTTCCCGATCTTGGCCGTCCAGATCCAGACGCTGATCAACAACACCCCAGGCTACACCACACAGTTGGAGAATCTCAGTATCCAGATGCAGGATCAGCTCCAGACCTGGGGCGTGCGTGTCCAAGACATCAACTTCAGCAGCCTCTACGGCACACTCGGCGAGCAAGTGAAGAACGTCGGCGGCAGCGTGCTCAACTTCGTGACCGGACTGGCGGCCTTCCTGTTCAACGCGATCATCGTGCTGCTGCTCTCTTTCTACTTCATGAAGGACGGCACGCGGATGTTCAACAACGCCGTGGCGATCTTGCCGCCGACGCTGGCCGAAGAGGTCGAGTTGATGGGCACCTCTATCGGGCGGGCGTTCGGCGGCTTCCTGCGCGGCCAACTCCTCTTCGCGCTGCTCTACGGCATTATAAACGCAATAATCATGCAGTTGTTCGGGCTGGATTATGTGCTGATCGCGTCTATTGTCGCGGGGCTGTTGATGGTGATCCCCCTGCTCGGCGGCTTCCTCGCCTATGTGCCGCCATTGCTGGTCGCTCTGGTGACGCCGAGCGCGGCGGGCAACTGGTGGCTGCTGCTGCTGGTGCTGTTCGTCGTGCAGACGCTGATGGTGCAGGTGGTCAGCCCCCGTATCATGGGCCAGGCGGTGGGGATGCACCCGCTGTTCGTGATCGCTGCGCTGCTGATCGGTCTACAGCTCGCGGGGCCGTGGGGCGCGCTCTTCGGTATCCCTGTCGCCGGAGTGCTCTACCAGGTAGCAGGACCATATACGGCGCGTCTGCGCGGCTTCTTCGATGTGCCCACGCCCGAAGAACCGGCCCTGGCCCTCGAAGGCACCACACCGGCTGCGGTGGTTGCTCTGCCCGAGGCCCAACTCATGAGCGCCGTGCCGACCCCGACGCCTCTCGTTGCCGATGTGCGGAGGACGCGTACGCGGATACCAACTCCGCAGGCATCAGTCGGCATGCTCGTCCGCGGCCTGGGTCGGCGCGTCCAGGCTGTTCGCCGCCGCAGCCGCCCTTGAGGCGTCATCTCGTCGTACTCGTCGGCTACGCCGCGCTCACAATGTTGCTCACCTGGCCCCTCGCGGCAGAGTTCGGCACGGCGGTGCCCGGCGGCGGCGACGCCTGGCAGCATATCTGGAACCTCTGGTGGATGCGTAAAGCCCTCGCCGACCTGCACACCAACCCCTTTTACACAAACTACCTATACTATCCACACGGCGTCACGCTGCTGTTCCACACCCTGGTGCCGCTCGAAGGCGCGCTCACAGTCCCCTTCCAGCTTGCCGGAGTGGACCTGGTGCCGCTCTACAACGGTCTGCTCGCGCTCTCCTTTGTGCTCGCCGGTTACGCCACATGGCTGCTGGTGCGCGACCTGACAGGCTGTGACGGGGCGGCGTTTGTCGCCGGGGCCGCCTTCGCGTTCTGCCCTTACCACCTCGGCCACCTGCTCGGCCACCTGAACCTCGCCTCGTTGCAGTGGATACCATTCTACCTCTGGACGCTCTTCCGCGCCTGTGGAGCGCCGGGGAGTGCTCTTTCTGTGTCACATCGAAGCATCTGGTGGGCAGTGGTCGCGGGTATCTTTCTGGCGGCTAATGCGTTCACGGAATTGATCTATGTGGCGTTCCTCGGCGTGTTCACCGCAGGCTACCTGCTCTGGCGGCTGCTCGCGGAGACGCGGGGGCGCGACGGGTTGAGGGCCTGGGGGCCGACAGCGGTGCGGCTGGCGGTGATGGGGGCGGTGTTCGGGGCGCTCGCCGGGCCGTTGCTCTACATCATCGCGGTCGCCGAACAGGGGCAGACCTGGATGACGCTGCCGCCGCGCGAAACCCTCGTCTATTCGTCGGACCTGGTCGACTCCTTCGTTCCGTCTGCGCTCCACACATTCTGGTCAGCCCCCGCGAAGGCGCTCGAAAAGGCGTATCCCCAGCGGGACACGGCGGAGCGGTCGGTCTTCCTCGGCTACACGACGCTCCTGGTGGGGGCGGCGGGGCTGGCGGCCTTCCGGCGGCGGCGGGGAGTGTGGTTTTGGGCGGCGGCGGCGGTCGTGGCGTGGCTGCTTTCGCTCGGCCCGGTGATGCATGTCCTGGGACACAGCAGCTTCAGCGTCTTCGGCTCGACGATACCGATGCCCTATCTCGCGCTCTACAGCCTGGTGCCGGGCTTCAGCGTGATGCGGGTGCCGGCGCGGTTCGTCGTGCTGGCGAGCCTGGCGCTTGCCGTGCTGGTCGGCTACGCACTCTCCGGCTGGAGCGACTGGCTGTCTGCCAGGCAGGTAAAGGACGAGGCCAAACCCCGCCGACCGCCGGTGCGCCCACTGGTCTATGCCCTCGTCACCGCTCTGATCGCGCTCGATTCGCTCTCGGTGCCCTACCCGATGGCCGCCGTCGGCTACCACATCCAGTTCTACGAGCGCATCGCCAAGCAGCCCGGCGACTTCGCGCTGCTCGAGCTGCCACTCCGCCCGATGTCCGACTACATGTCGTACCAGACGGTCCACGGCCACCCTATCGTCTACGGCTACCTGTCGCGCCAGCCGCCCGACAGCTTCGTGGGGGGCACCCCGGTACTCCACTGGCTGTTGAACACCACACCGGTCTCCGCGCTCTCCGCCGGGGACGCGGCTGCCGGAGCAACTGCCCTGCACGGCGCGGGCATACGCTACGTCGTCGTCCACTGGTGGGCCTTCACCGACGCGGAAGCCGCCGCGATGCGCGCCAAACTCGCCGCCATGTTCCCCGGCCAGACCCCCGAAGACGACCCGGCGGATCGCATGGCAATTTACACCACGCGGTAGCAGCGAGTGGTTAGTGTTTGGTGTTTGGTGTTTGGTGGTTAGGGGGGAAAGTTCGGTCTGTAGATGGATGTGGAATGGTGGGGGATGGGGTATACTATCGCAGAGGGCGAACGGAGGTGAAAAGAGTGCCCAAGATTGATAAGGCCGAGCGCCGGGAGCGCAAGAAGCGCAAGCAGATAGACGGTAAGTTCCAGAACGTGCGGTACAACACGCGCCGGGCCGGCGAGGGTTTGCTGCGCCGTGAAGTCGAGCGGACCACGCGCTTGAAGAAAGAGGAGCGTTCTTGACAATGCCGCAGAATCGTGCTAAGGTCACCGTGGCTAGGGTTAAGTAAAGGAACACGGACTTGGCTCAGGAACTGAAAGTAAGCACACGGCAGGTGCCCGAGGCAACAACCCTCGACTTGCAGGGTGATCTGACGGGGCTCGCCGACGCGGACCTGATGCGCGCCTATCATGCGGCGGTCGCTTCGGGTGCCGCAAACCTTGTGCTGAACTTCGTCGGCACCGAATACATCAACAGCGCAGGGATCGGCATAATCATAAGCCTGCTGACCGAGGCCCGCGCCGCCGGCGTGACGCTGGTTATCTGCGGCCTCAGCCCGCACTACCAGAAGATATTCCGCATGGTGGGGCTGACACAGTATGCCGAGGTCTTCGAGACCGAGGCGGCGGCAATCGAAGACCTCATGAGCCGTGGCAGTGGGGCATCCGCTACACTATGAGCACCGACAAGCGTGTGGTCCAGCTGCACATCCCCAGCGAGCTTGGCTACGAAAAGGTCGCCATGGGGGCGGCGCAGAGCCTGGCCCAGCGCATGGGCTTCAGCAACGGCCGTATACTCGACCTGCAAACCGCTATCGCCGAGGCTTGCATAAACGCGATGGAGCACGGCAACCGGCTGAACGCCGCGCAACGGGTCGAAGTCATCTTCACTGTAGAAGAAAACGCCCTGGCGGTCGACGTCAACGATAAGGGCAAAGGCGCGGAGTTCGGCGAGCCGGAGCTAGGCACTCACGACAAGCACCGCGGCATGGGGATGTACATCATCAAGCAGTTGGTTGACGAGGTGGAATGGCAGGCGCAGCCGCATGGGCAGGTGCGTATGGTGATCTACCTCGAGCGGGACAATGGGGCCGCCGGTGAATAAGCGTGACACAATAGAGCATAGGGACACGGGCACCGGTGGGGAATCGCAGATTACGCTCCGCCCACTGCCCGACGCGACGATCATAGACCTGAAAGGCGACGTGACCAGCTTCTCGGACGCTGGCCTGCACGCCGGCTTCGACAAGGCGTCGGCGCGGGGCCTGACGTTCATCATCCTGAACTTCACCGGCGTGGAGTACGTCAACAGCGCAGGGATCGCCACCGTGATTTCGCTGCTCTCGGAGGCCCGGAGCCGGGAGCAACAGTTGCTGATCGTCGGCCTCAGCCCGCACTACCAGAAGATATTCCGCATGGTCGGCGTGGCCCGCTATGCCGAGATATTCGAGACGGAGGACGAGGCGCTGGCGAGGGTCGTGTCGAGCTAAGGCCCCGATGCCGGTGCCACATATTGCGCCGGAACCCAGCCGGTTTGCGGGCTGTTGCTCTGCGTGCGGACGTTGCGCCAGGCCTTGCCGTCGGTCGTCACGTCGAGGCCGACAAGCGCGAGGATAGTCTTTTCGGGCACGGCGATGGTGCGGTTCGAGTTGTCCCGTGGGTCGGTGCGGATGTAGACGCCGCTCCCCCCGGTGTTGGTCACAACGACATAGCCTATGGGGGCGGGCGGCGGTGGCGGTGGGAACGTGGCGGTGGGTATGGCGGGTACTGCGGACGGTGTGGGGCTGGGCGGTAACGCAGTGGGCGCGGGCAGAGCGGTCGGCGCGGGAGGCTCGGCGGTCAGCGTTGGCGTGAGTTCGGGAGCGGGCAGGGGCGTCACCCCGCCGAGGTCGGCTTCGGGCGTGCCGCCGGGCGTGGGCGTCGTGAGGCTGAACAGCGCCGGTAGCTGGATCGCCTGAATCTTCGCGGTGAGGGCCGGAGCGACTACCTGGGCGAAGAAAAAGAAGCCGATCAGCGCGGCCACCGCGACCAGGCTGAGGCCGGAGCAGCCGACCCGGGCCGGTGGGCGGTAGAGCGGGCGGTCGCCGGAGTCGAGCGGCAGGCGTGGTGCGGGGGCGGGGCTGGGCACCGCCTACTCCAGGACCGCGCTGGCGAACGCAGGATAGCCGTGCAGGAAGCCGGTGGCTAGGACGGCGGGCTTGCCTTCGAGCTGCACCTGCCGGAGTTCGAGCCATCCCTCGCCGCAGCAGACCGCGAGCCGCCGCTCCCCACCCTCGGCGTTCGGCAGCAGCTCGGCCACGAGACGCACGCGCCCCGGCTCCCCACACCCGCCGGCATCGGGCAGCAGGGCGACGGCGAGGATCTTAAGGCGGCGGCCTACCCAGGCGGTGAATGTGCCCGGCCAGGGGTCGTAGGCGCGGACCTGGCGCTCGAGCGCCGCTGCGGGCCGGGTCCATTCCATACGTCCGTCCTCCTTACTCAGCAGGCGGCAGACAGTGACGCCCTCAGTCGGCTGGGGTTGGGCGCGAGCCTCTCCGCGCAGCACGCAGGCCAGCGTCTCGGCCAGCAGATCGGCACCTTGCTTGGCGAGGCGTGCGCCGAGGGTGGCCGCCGTGTCGTCGGGGGCGACAGGGGCCAGCTCCTGGGCGAGGAGGGGGCCACTGTCCATACCGGCGTCCATGCGGATCACGCTGACGCCGGTTGTGGCGTCCCCCTCCAGGATCGCCGCGTTGATCGGTGTGGGGCCGCGCCAACGGGGGAGCAGCGACGGATGGAGGTTGAGGCAGCTGTAGGGCGGGATCTCGAGGACGGTGCGCCGCAGTATCTCACCGTAGGCCACCACGACAATCGCCGCGGGGTTCTCCTGCCTGATCTGCTCGACAGCCGCCGGGTCGCGCAACGTCGGAGGCTGGAGGACGGGCAAGCCCAACTCGGTCGCAGCCTGCTTCACGGGGGACGGCTGTGGGGCACCGCTCCGCCCTGCCGGACGGTCGGGCTGGGTCAGCACGGTCAGCGGGTAGCCTGCGGCGGCCAGGCGGCGGAGGCTGGGGACGGCGAAGGCGGGGGTGCCCATGAAGAGGATGGGTTGCATGGGGCTAACCGCCTATGTGCGACATCTCGACCTTCGGGGCGCGCGCCGTCGCCAGGGTGCGGATCTCGGAGTAGCGGTCGCCTCGCAGCCTCCAGACACGGCCCAGGAGCGCGGCGATCTCGTCGTCGGATGCCCCGGCGCGCAGTGGGGCGCGAAAGTCGGTGCCCACCTGCGCGAAGAGGCAGGTGTAGAGGCTGCCCTCAGACGACAGGCGGGCGCGGGTGCAGGCCCCGCAGAACGGCTGGGTGACCGAGGTGATGACGCCGATCTCGCCCTTGCCGTCCTTATATCGCCAGCGGCGGGCGACCTCGCCCCGGTAGTTCGGGTCGGCCGGCTCTAGCGGGAGTTCGGCGTCGATCATGCGGACAATCTCTGCGCCGCTCACAACGTCGTCGAGCCGCCAGCCGTTCGTGGAGCCGACATCCATGTACTCGATGAAGCGCAGGATGTAGCCGGTCTCGCGGAAGTAGCGCGCCATCTCGACGACCGAGGCGTCGTTCGCGCCCCGCTTGACGACCATGTTGATCTTGATCGGCCAAAGTCCGGCGGCGCGGGCGGCCTCTATCCCCGCCAGCACACGCTCGACAGGGAAATCCACGTCGTTCAACGCCTTGAATACGGAATTGTCGAGCGAGTCGAGGCTGACGGTGATCCGGCGGAGGCCGGAGTCTTTGAGGGCCTGGGCCTTCTTGACGAGGAGTGAGCCGTTGGTGGTCAGCGTGAGGTCTTGCAGGCCGGGCAGTGGAGCCAGCATGGCGACGAGCTTCTCGATGTCGCGGCGGACAAGCGGCTCGCCTCCGGTTAGCCGGATCTTTTCGACGCCATGGGCGATGAAGATACGGGCCAGCCGTGTGATCTCCTCGAACGTGAGCAGTTCGCCGGGCGGCAGGAAGCGGAAATCGTGGCCGAAGACCTCTTTCGGCATACAGTAGGTACATCGGAAGTTGCAGCGATCCGTGACTGAGATACGCAAGTCACGGAGCGGGCGGTTTAGCGTGTCGGTAAGTGTCACCGGTATCCTTTCTGGACGGGTAATAGTGGGCACTAACCGGCACCCTGGCCGATCCAGGCACTGCCGTCGTCGTACCACTCTTTTTTCCAGACCGGCACCGTGGCTTTGAGCCGGTCGAGCGCCTCCGCGCAGGCGGCGAAAGCCTCGGCCCGATGGGGCGCGGCGACCGCGATCACGACGCTGATCTCGCCGATAGCGAGCCGCCCGGTGCGGTGGCGGATGCCGATGCCGTGCAGCCCGTACTTGGCGGCGACATCTTCGCTGAGCGCGCGCATCTCGTGTTCGGCGAGGTCGGGGTAAGCCTCATATTCGAGCGCGACGACCTGGCGGCCCAAGTGGTTATCGCGCACCAGGCCGACGAACGTCACGACGGCTCCGTCGGCGTTCGTGCCGACCTCTGCGACCAACCGGTCCAGGGAGAGGGGCGCATCGGTGACCTCGAACGGGCCGAGGGCGGGGCCTGCCGCAGCCGGCATCTGCTCGGCGCTCACCCGCCGCTCACCGGTGGCAAGAAGGCCACTGTGTCGCCGTCGTGCAGGGGGGTGTCGGCCTTCGCCCAGCCTCCGTTGACGGCGTAGGCGGTGTAGGCGGCCGCCGCGCTCGCCGCCCCCAACTGCGGGTGGGCGACAAGCAGGTGCTGCCATAGCTCGCCGACTGCGGTGCCGGCGGGCACCTCGACCCGGGCCTGCGGCCTGCCGGCGGTCTCTCTGTAGAGCGCGAAAAACCGTGCTGTGATTACCATTAGCTACTCAGCGCGAGGTCGTTGGCGGGGGCGACTTCGCCGGCCACGGCGGCCTCGCGGGGAGGCAGCTTGCGGAGGGTGGAAATGTCCTCCACGCGGTCGGTGAAGAGTATGCCGTCGAGGTGGTCAATCTCGTGCTGTAGGCAGCGCGCGAATAGGCCCTCGGCCTTCAGCTTCGTCTGCTTGCCCTCCAGCGTCTGCGCCTTCACCGTCACGCTTGCGTAGCGCGGCACGTCGCCGATCCAGCCGGGGAGGCTCAGGCAGGCTTCGGAACCTACCTGGCGGCCCTTTCCCTCGACCAGTTCGGGGTTGCAGAGAGCCATGCGGACCGCAGGGCTGCCGGGCGCGTCTTCCGCAGGGGTCGGCGTCAGCTCGACGACGATGATCCGGATGAGTTTGTCGATCTGGTTGGCGGCGAGGCCAATGCCGTTGGCGACGCGCATGGTCTCGAACATGTCGGCGGCCAGCTTTTTGAGGCTGGGGTCGAATTGCTTGATCTTGTGCGCCTGTTTCCGCAGGGTTGGGTTGTCATCCGTAATGATGTCGAGTATAGCCATGTCGCACTCTCCTGCGCCCGCTCCGGGCAACGAATCTTCTGCCCTAATCATACCACATTTCTTGCTATTTCTGCTGACGCTGGATAGAATGTAGAGGTAAGGACAAGACAGGAACGGAAAGGGGGTTTACCACAATGCTTGACACAACATTCGCGCTCCTCGTCGCGGCGGCTACTGTGAACGGGATACTTGCAGGAGCCAGTCTTGACCAGTCGATCAAGCAGCTACCGGCTCGGCATCGTATAGGTGCAATAGCGTTTTCCGTTTACAGCAGGGCCGCAGATCTGGGGAACGGCATTGTGTGGTATGCCTCTATCGGCATAGGCGCGGCGCTCCTGTCGGTTCTGGCAGCGATTGCGGCCTACTTCCAGGGTGCCGGTGCCGCAGAGGGCTTACCGATCTACCTGGCAGCGGTGTTGTCGGTGCTCCACTCGCTTGCCACGGCGCGGGCGGCCCCCACCAACTTCGAGCAGCGGTGCCACGAGAATGACGAAGCGGCTCTTAGCTCGATATTTGACCGCTTTGCGCGCTGGCAGACGCTCCGCGCCTTCTTACAGGTGCTTACCTTTATCACGCTTCTGTGGGCAATAGTGGCTTATCCACGATGAGAACAGCCGGCCTGGATTGACGCAAACCGCAGGAGGTGGTATAGTCAGGGCGGCGCTATAGACTACTACGATGGCGTCGTTTCCAGCCTCCGGGCAAGAGGCTTGACGACGGTGAAGGGAGCCGCTTCGATGAGTTCGGCGAAACCGCGCGACAGAAGGTGTTTGACGTGTCGCTTTTACGAGCCTTCCCCACTCTGGCGCAAGGGGTGGTGCCGCAACCCACTGCTGTATGATGCACAGACTAATCACCTGGTAGAGGCCGAGTCGCTCTCGTGCAGCCGGACGTTCATTGACTACTGGGAGGCGCGGGATTCGGTGCGGGCGAAGCCGGGAGACGCCCCTGCCGCAGCCCGGCCGGTGGGCCGAGCGCCAGCGACCCCGCTGACGCCGACCGGGCCGGGCGGGGCACCGCTGCGAAGCAACACTGTGACGGTGGCCGAGGTGCAGGCGGCGAAGCAACCGCAGGCACGCGACCGCCCTCACCAGCTCTCTATCGTGAAACCGGAGCCTGTGGAGGTGCCGGTTGTCGCGCCGATGGACACGGTTCCCCTTGCTACAGTTATGGGACCGGAACCGGCTGTCGAGGCGGCGGACCCGACTGTGCCGGCGATGGTGCCGATAGCGGGCCAGGAGGGCGTTCCCGGAGCCTCCGGCGGAGGGAGCCGCATCCGGGTGCTGATCGGGGGTATACTGCTGGTCGCGCTGGTGGCTGCGGGGGTGTTTTACCTCAAATACAAGCCGGTCCAGCCGCCGACAGCCGTGGCGACCCTGCCGACGGCCACCAGGTTTGCCTTTGTGCCGACCGCGACCGCGCCCCCACGCCCGACCGCTGCCCCAACCGCCGTGCCGGTTGCCGCTCCGCTTGTGATGGCCCTCGGCGCGCATGTGCAGGCGACGGGGCTGAACGGCGGGTCGCTGAACGTCAGACAGAACCCGGGCCTGAAAACGCGGGTCGTAGGCCAACTGGCGAACGGGGTGACGGCGCAGTTGCAGGCGGGGCCGCAAACCGTAGACGGAGTGACCTGGTGGCAGATCAGCGGTTGGGACAAAGTCGGCACTCTCGGCTGGGCGTCGGCGAAGTTCCTGAATCCGGTTAGATAAAGGAGGATGTGATGGCGGTTCTGCACAAGGAGGGTATCGATCTCGAAAACGACGGCAAAAGGCTAACCGGCGTGCTGGTGCGCCCGGACACGGATACGCCGCTACCGGGGGTGGTGCAGATCCAGGAGTGGTGGGGGATCGAGCCTCATGCGATTGATATGGCGCAGAGGCTGGCGGCGGAGGGCTTCGTGGTGCTGCTGCCCGACCTCTACCACGGCAAGGTCGTCACCGAGCCAGACGAGGCGGCGAAGGCGGTTATGATGCTGCGCTCGAACTTCGAGAAGGCGCTGGACGAGATCCAGGCGGCGATCAACACTCTAAAGGTCCGCCCCGATGTGGACCCGAAGCGGGTTGGCGTGATCGGCTTCTGTGTCGGCGGCACGCTCGCCTGGACGACAGCGCTGCGCTCGCCGGACGTGGCGGCGGTCGTGCCGTTCTACCCCGGCGGCTTCGACCCGACCCCTGAGCAGATAGCCGGACAGAAAGCGCCTGTGCTCGCCTTCTTCGGCGGCAAGGACCAGAGCATATCGCACGAGCAGGTACACAAGATCGAGAAGATGCTGAAGGACGCCGGCAAGCCGGCTGAGGTGATCGTCTATCCGGAGGCGGGGCACGCCTTTATGAACCCGGCGCATGGCGCGTACAAAGAGGCGGCTGCGAAAGACGCCTGGCCGCGAGCGGTGGAGTTCTTGAAGTCGCAGGTTAAGGCGTAGGCTACGCTGCTCTTGGCGTCGGCGTTACGTGCGCGTCGTCGTCTGGCGCACGGTAACAGACCCTAACGGGTTAGGGCGCGCCCCTAAGAAGCCTCCGAGGAGAGCTGCCGCCGCCGCAAGTCCCAGCGCCAAAAGCGTGCTCCAAGCGGTGTTGCCGGCGGTAGTGGTCGCGTTCTTCACATCTTGGGGTGTAGCCGCTGTCAGCACCGCCTGCGCGGTAGCCTGCGCTCCCTGAGCCGCCTGTTGCCCGTTGGCCTGCGCCGTAGCCTGCACGCTGGTGTTGCCCGCCACCTGACCGGCGACCGGCCCAGCTATACCAGCTGCCGTGCCGACGGTAGCTCCGACAAGCGAACCGATGCCGCTACCGAGCAGGTAGACGAGCAGGGTGACGGCCACGAACCAGACCATAGCGCCGTTGAGGATGCCGTTGCTGGGGCCGGTAGCCGCTGCCGTGCGCGCTGCGATCCACCCTCCGACGAAGAAGGCCAGCAACGCGCTGATGCCACCCCAGATACTTGCACCCAGCCCGAAGTTAGCCAGATTGTCGCCGGGATTAAACTGGCTCAGACCGACCGCTACTCCGAGCACGGTGAGGGTCACTAACGTTGCGAGGGCAGCGAACAGCCCTGCGATGACTGGTCCCCAACGCACCAGATCCAGTGGTCGCGTGGATACGGGTTCCACTGCGCGGGCGACGGTTGTGCTGGTTGTGCTTACATTATCAGCGAGCGGTGTAGAGTTGACGATGCGATTCGGTTCTTGCAAAGTTCTCGTCGAGCGCGAGGCGAAGCACGGCTAGACCGCCTGACGGGCCAGGAGGCGCTCGCGGAGTTCGTCCGGGGGCCAACGCGCCTCGACCTCAGCGCGCAGGGCATCGGCCTGCCGGTGCCGCTCTGCCAGATAGGCATCTACTTCATCCTGGTGGCGCAGATAGTACCAAAGTGTTGCATAGACATCCGGCAGATCGAGCGTAGGGAAGCGGGCGGGAGTGTTGCCTACCCTCGCCGGAACTCGCGGCTGAAGCGCCACATGCTGAAGGCCGCGAAGAGTATGCCGAGGGCGAGGAGCATCCCCGGATAGAAGAGGTCGGGGTTGCGGCCACGGAGCATGATGTCCTGGAGGCTGATGATGCCGTGGGTGACGGGCAGGGCGTAGGATAGGATCTGCACCGGCACGACAAAGCTCTGTAGGTTCAGGAAGAAGCCGCCGAAGAAGACCGAGGTGAGCAGGGTGAGCATGGCGAGCTGCACGGCTTGGCTTTCGGTGCCGGAGAGCATGGAGACGCCGAAGCCGAGGCCGAGCGAGGCGAAGATCAGGCCGAGCAGCGAGATCGCCAGCCAGAGGGGGTCGCCGAGCATGGGGACGCGGAGGACGGTGACGGCGAGGGCGACCAAGGCGGCGGCGAGCACGGCCAGGAAAATCGTGAAGCCGAGGTATTTGCCGGTGAGGATTTCGCCGGGAGTGATGGGGGAGACGCGGAAGAGTTCGACTGAACCGAGTATGCGCTCGCGGACCATCGAGAGAGCGCCGAGGGTGACGGCGATGTGCTGGAGCAGCAGGGCTATCACGCCGGGCGTGTAGAAGTTGATGAAGCTGGTGGAACCGGCCAGGTTTTCGGCCTTGCCGTAGAATGGCGCAGCGAGTACATAGGGGTTCATCTGTTGGAACTGGGCTGTGAGGGACTGGAGGTCGCCGACATCGTGGCGGACGGCCTCGGTGCGGGTGTGGACGGCGGTCGGGTCGGGTGCGGGTTTTGCGAGTTCCTGCTGGAGGCTCAAGACATCGCTGTTGAGGTTCTGCACCGAACTCCGGGTTTGAGCCAGGTTTTCGCGCTGCTGCTTCGCCACCTGGTCTGTGGCGGGTGCCGGCTCGGTCTCGAGGAGTTGGGCGAGTAGCCCGGCGGTGAGCGCGACGACGCTCGAGTTGCCGCCGACATCTGCGGCCTGCCCCTGAGCGTGCGGCACGTTGCCCTGTGCAATATCGGTGTCTATCTGTCCGAGCGCCGTGTCTATACGGCCGAGCGCGTCCTTGACGCTGCCTGCGCCGGATTGGCTCTGCTTGAATGCGGCGGCGATGGTCTCTTTGTTCAGCTCATTGGTGTAGTTGACGGTGCCGAGGACGATCTGGCTCTCTTTGACGGGGTCCACCTCATTGTAGAAGACGGGCACGGTGGCCTGGGCACCTGCGCCGATCTGCTGGGCGGCATCGGCGGGGACGTCGATCACCACATCGGCCTGGCCGTTTCGGAGGCTGTTCTTGGCTTTCGCCAGGTCGGGAGTTATGTCCACTACGTCAACGCCCCTGCTGAACTGGGCGCTGATCGTGGCCTTGTCGGCGTCGAGGGCCTGCGGAATGACGAGGATGGCGCGGAGCCTTCCGCCTGGGCCCAGGTAGCCCGCGCCGAAGATCAGCAAGATCAGGAACGGGCCGAGGAGCAACGAGAGGAGGAGGCGCGGCTGGCGCACCACCTCGCGGACTTCTTTGGCGACGAAACCGCCGATCCGAATCAGGCGAGTGAAAAGCATGGACGTTCCCCAGGTAGGCTAATCGTAATCTTCGGCGCTGGCAGCGCCTCCCATTAGCTGGATGAATACATCGTCGAACGTGGGTCGGTACTCTTGCAGGCTCGTGACTGCGACGCCTGCCGCCTGCAAGGTCTGCATCATCAGCGGAGTGGCCTCCGCGCCATTGTGTACATGTACGCGCACGGTGGTCGGGTAGTTCAGCCACTCGTAGCGGGGTTTGCCGCCCTCGGTGAGGACGTAGGGCTGGGTGAGGAGGGCCTTGATCGCATCGGGCGACAGGTTGGGGGCCTGGAGGTCCACGGCATCACCCTTCATCGCCATGCGGCGGAGTTCGAGGGGCGTCGCCACGGCGATCAGGCGGCCTTTTCGGATCACGCCTACGCGGTCGCAGTACTCGGCTTCGCTGACATACTGGGTGGTCACGAAGATCGTGCGCCCCTCGTCGCGCAGGCGGCGGAACTCATCCCAGAACTTGCCTCGCAGCACGGGGTCGATCCCGGCGGTCGGCTCGTCCACGAAGAGCAGGCGAGGGTTGTGGACAAGGGCACCGGCAAGCTCGAGGCGGCGCTGCATCCCGCCGGAGGTGTTGGAGGTGAGGCGATTACGGGCCTCCCAGAGTTCGACGAAGTTGAGCAGGTTGCGTATCGGTTTGCGGCGCTTGAACGGGCCGAGGCCGTGGACCGACGCGAGGAAGTTGATGTTTTCGAGGACGGTGAGGTTCGGGTAGAGGACGAACTGCTGAGGCATGTAGCCGAAGCCCTCGTGGAGGTGGCGGGTCGGCTTGGCGGGGTCTGCACCCAGCAGGCGCACGGTGCCGGAGGTCGGCTTATAGATGCCGTTGAGCAGGCGCATCGTCGTGGTCTTGCCGCTGCCGCTAGGGCCGATGAAGCCGAATATCTCGCCCTCGTAGACCTCGAAGTTCAGATCCTCGACGCCCTGCACATCGCCGAAGTTCTTGGTGACGTGCTCAACCTGGATGACCGGGCGGCGGGCGGTATGGACGAGTTTTGAGTTGTGGGGGGTAAGGGCCTCCGAGACGGCGGCGGTACGGGAGCCAGGTCCAGGGGCGGAGACGGGTTCTACAGCTTGCGGCGGATTCGGTTGTGGGGGCTGTTGCGCCATCGTCCAACCTCCTTAGGACTTTCACTTGTGGGCCGAGATTCTTCGCTGCGCTCAGAATGACAATGCTTTGTGGGCCGAGATTCTTCGCTGTGCTCAGAATGACAGTGTTAGGAGCGACTAGCGCGCTTATGTGGACGGCACGAAAGGCTCGGCTTCGGGTTCGCCTTCGTCGGTGTAGGGTTCGGCCTGCTGCATGAGTTCGTCCAGGGTGCAACTGAGTTCGATGCTTTGTGAGCCAGCGTCGGCGATCAGGTTGAGCGGGATCAGTAGGCGGACAAACTCGTCATTGTCGGCGCGGCCGACGAGGCCGGAGAGGCAGGAGCCGTCGCCGCTTTCCTGTGTCAGCACCTCGTCAACGGTGCCGAAGCGGCCGTCGGTGCAGAGGATCTCGGTGCCCTGGCTCCATTCGACGCTGCCTGCGGGGGCGTTGGACTCCTCGAAGACGGGCATCATCGAATAGCGGACCCCCATAGGAAAGAGGCTGTCTCCGGGCGCGTAATTTTCGGGCGGGGTCCAACCGTCCGGCGGGTCCATGAACTCCGAGACCTCGTAATCGGGGAGGGCGGCGAAGGCGTCGCGGTCGGCGGTGAAGGTTATGACGCCGCCCGGCCCAGACTCAAACATGATGACCGGCACGAGGACTGTGCGGGCCACCAGATCGGGGGTGCCGAGGACAATATCCTGGACCTCAGACGTTTGGGGGTCGAAGACGACCTTTTGGATCATGCCGACCTGCTCCCCGTCGGGGTAGCGAACCGGGGTGCCGATGTCGAGTCTCATCTATTCTCCTCCTAGTTCGAGGCCGAGAGCCATGTAGCCGGCGAAGGCTTCGACCATGAGAGCGACCGAGATCCGCTCCTCGACGGTGTGTATCACGTCTTCCCAGCCGGGCGAGAAGCCGATACAGGGCGTTCCGGCCTCAACGAAGTGGCCGCCGTCTGTGGCGAAGCGCCAGAGGCCGACAGGCACCTGCCTGCCGAGCGCGGCGGTCAACGCACGGACCGCGCCCAGGACCAGCGGGTGATCCTCGGGGATGCCGAAGGACGGGCTGATTGCGCCGATCTCGCGGGTGACGCCGGTGTACGAAGTCAGCACGCGCGGCTCAGGTTCGACACGGACGGTCACACCGTCTATGAGAGCGGCGTCGGCGAGGGCGCTGACCTTCGCCAGGATCTCCGCGAGGGTTTCGGCGGGCACATTACGCCAGTCGAGGTGCTGGGTCACTTCGGCGGGCGTGACGTTGCTGCTGGTCTGATCGGTATATAGCAAGGTTGGAGCCACCGTTGAGAGGCCGAGGCCGGGGTTAGCGGGGTCGCCGACCATCAGCAGGCGCGAGAGACCTTCGAGGAAGCCGGCGAGGGCATAGAGCGGGTTCGCGCCTTGTTCGGGGACGCTGGCGTGGACCGAGCGCCCCGCGAAGGTGACGCGAAGCTCGGCGCGCCCACGATGGCCGTGGGTGATGGTGTTGGCGGTCGGCTCGCCGAGGATGCAGTAGTCGGTCTGCACGATCTTGACGAGTTCCTGCGCTCCGAGGCCGCCGACCTCTTCCTGCACGACGCCAGAGACGTAGCAATCGTTGGGCAGGGGGACGCCGAGGCGCTTGAGGGCGGCGACGGCGTGGACCTGGCAGGCGAGCGGGCCTTTGAGGTCGCTCGCGCCGCGGCCCCAGATCGCGCCGTCGGCGAGGGTGGCGGCATAGGGTGGGTAGGGCCAGCGGGCATGGTCGCCCACGTCCACATGGTCAATGTGGGTGTTGAACATGATCCGGCTGGGTTTCCGCTCACCTGCGGGCGCAGTTGCGCGCACCAGGCCGATGACGTTGCCGGCGGCGTCGCGCCAGATCTCATCGTAGCCGAGGCGCTGCATCTCGGCCTCGAGGATGGCGGCAACCGCGCCCTCTTCCCCGGATAGGCTGGGCGTGGCGATCAGCCTGCGCGCAAAGTCCACCATGTCGTCGCGCCCGGCGGCGGCGAGTGCGCGGAGTGCTTGTGGGTCCATCGTGGTGTCGGCTCCTCCCTCAGTGGTCAGTACGAGTGGCTAGTTGTTAGTGGTTAGTGCGTGTTTCTCGTCTCTAGGGTACACGGTTTCTCTCGGCGAGTCAACGTGGGCAAATGGTGGTGAAGCCTGAAGTGCGCGGGAGGATTACCAGCGATTATCAGAACCCCCCGGCAGCTTTGAGGGGTCGCGTCAGGCATGGGGGTGGGCGGCTTTCTGATAATTCGTGCCTGGCAGGTTATACTGAAGCATCTTTTCCGAATAGGCAGTATGATCTGGGGGCGCATCGGTCTTTCGACGGATTTTTGGCGTTTTGAACTCCGAACTGCGAGTGCATGGCGATCAGCTCCTTTTTTCGTGCGTAAATCTCGCGCTATTTTTACCCTCTCACTTTATATATCCATTTCGAGGGGCATTTACTGCCAAGTTTGGGGGCAAAACGGCCCTGCTGGAGCGAAGATACTCCGAAAGACCTAGACGAGCGACGAGTTTTGAGTTTTGAGTTATGAATTACGGAGGCTGGCGGGACTGCGGCGGGACGGTTGGGGAGATGGGTGGGTGGGCGGCGCGGCTTGACAAGCGGCCTATCCGACGGCTAGAATGAACCAGACGGCCCCCGACGGAGTTTTGAGTTTTGAGTTTTGAATTACGGCGGCTGGCGACTGACGGCTGATCGCTGACGGCTAGCACATCGAGCGCAGAGCGACTCTCCCACAGATGTCGGCTACGCACTACGCACTACGCATACCGATATGCCTATCCCCTCTACATTTGACCCCACGAGCTTGCTGGGGCAGAATATCGGCGGCAACCTCTTGAAGGAGGTCGTCGGCATGAGCAACGCGGTGGTCTACCGGGCGGTGCGCGAAAGCAATGGGGAGGATGTGGCGTTCAAGCTGCTGGCGTGGCCGGGTGGTGAGGTGGACGCGAAGGCGCTGCGGCGCTTTAAGCGGGAGATCGAGACACTGCGCGAAGCGCGGCATAAGGCGATCATTGACATCTATGATTGGCACCCCGACGGCCCGTATATCTACTTGGTGATGGAGTATTGCGAAGGAACTCTGGGAGAATGGATGCGGACGCAGCGCGGGCAGCTGAGGCTGAACGACATCCTTACTATCGCGGAGCTGGTGGCGGGTGCGCTCGATTGCTTGCACGAGAGCACGTCGCCAATCGTGCATCACGACATCAAGCCGGCCAACATCCTCCACAAGGGGCGTAACTGGTACATCGCCGACTTCGGCATCGCGCGCCCGGAGGCAGATGCCTCCGGGAGCGATAGCCAGTGGCCGCTCACGCCGCAATACGCTGCGCCGGAGCAGCTCAACCACGGGAGAGTGAGCGCGAAAGCCGATATCTACTGCTTCGGGCTGGTGGTCTACGAGATGCTGGCCGGCGGTTGGGTGCTCGGCGAGCGGAACACAGATTGGGCATACGATATACCCCCGCTCTCGACCTACCGTAGCGATCTGCCGGCTGGTGTGGACGAACTGTTCCGCCGATGGCTGGCGGCGGAGCCGACAAGCCGCCCATCGCGCGCGCTGGATGCGGTGCGAGAACTCGCGGCGTGCGCGGGTATACTGAGCGAACCCGCGCTTTCGCGGCTATACGAGATGGCGGCGAAGATCGCGGCAGGGCCTCGGAGCGCGGCGGAGTGGGGCCTTGCCGCTGAACTGCTGAATGCGATCAGGCTCGACGAGCCGTCGTTCAGCGACCCGCTCGGGCTGGGGGCGATCCTCTCTTCGCTAGGGGAAGTGACCGGAGGGAAAGCGACGACGGGGCGGCAGCAGGCGGGTTACACAGGGGAACACCCGGCGGGCTTCTACAGCGATAAGACGACGGCGGCACCGGCGCTTGTTGAGGCAGGGGAACCGGATGCAGCAGAGGCGCGCAAGCTGCGCCCGCCGTCGGAAGGCGGGGGCCTGTTCGCGCCGCGCTCGCGGGCGAACGCGGGGAGCACGCTGGTCGTGCCAGCGAACAGCCGTTGGGAGGGGGCGATATTTGGGCGGAACATCGTGGTCGAGCGGGGAGCGCGGGTGGAGGGGGCGGTCTACAGCCTCGGCGGGCTGACGCTGGGCGAGGGCAGCGTAGTGGACGGCGCGGTGATCGCGGGAGGGCGGATCGAGGCGGGAGCGGAGAGCCGCTTCACCGACGCCGGCGGGGTTCATGGGGGGAGCATCGAGCTGGGGCAGGGGGCGAGAGTCGCGGGGGTGGTGTCGGCGAGCGGAGGGTGTTCGGCTGCGCCCGGCGTCGAGGCGGGGGGGCTGCTGGCGGAGGGGCCGGTATCGGTACATGGCGGGGCGCGGTTCGGCGCGGCGAGCATAGGCAGCGCGACCGGGAAGGTGGAGACGGAGAGCGCGGTGTCGCTGGGCGGCGTCTACGCGGGTGGCGAGAGCGTCCATGCATGGACTCCGGGAGGTGGGCAAGCCATGGGGGCGGGTCATGTACTGACCAGCCTGCTGACACGACGGGCGCGGGCGCAGGCCGAGGCGGCGGTGAGAACAGCAGATCGGCCGGCCGCGCTCGCGACCCCCAACCGCGCCGTGGAGGCCGGCACTCCATCGCTAGAAGCGGCGACCGGGGCGGTTGGGCTGGCGCGCTACCTGGTGGCGGCCTTGCGGCCCGACCCCGACGCCCCGCCCGACGGCCTTCCGTCCGAGGGATGGGAAGGGCCGTTGGCGGGGGCATGGATGCTCGACCAAGCCTGGCGGGAGTTCGTGAGGGGGCTACGGGTGCCGGGGGTTTGCGCGGGGCTGCTGACGGTGTTCTGCTGGGGGGGCGCGGCCTGGCTGGCCGGGCGCGCGCCGCAGGCCGCGGGCGGGATGCTGCTGGTCTGGGTGGGGGTGATACTGACAGCGGGGGGGCTGCTCTGGGCGTTGCGGCCCCAACCACTCGAGCTGGTGCGCCTCTGGTGGGCGTGGGAGACCTGGAGCATGGGCGGCGGCGCGGTGGTCTGGGACACGCTCGACCCGGGGAGGGGACGGAGCGGCTGGGTCGAACCCGACGCGCCGTTGTCGCCGCTCACAAAGGGTGCCGAGCGGCTGTCGGAGGCGGGCGCGACGGATGCCGAGTTGCTGGGGAGGCTGACCGAACTCGGTGGCGCGCTCGAGGCGATGGCCTGGCAGGGCAGGCCGGGCCTGTTCGCGGGACGCGAGGAGGCGGCGGCGCTTGAGATCGCGCGGCTGGAGCTTGAGACTCCGGAGGCTGAGGCGTTGCGCGAATTGCCGGTGTTGGCGTCGCGGTTTGACGCAGGCGATGTGCGGGCGTGGGCCGGGAGGCTCGCGAGCTGGCCGGCCTACCAGGCAGAGGCGCGCGAGGTCTTGCGGGGGATCGAGTCCCACCTGAAGGCGTTCGACCCTGCGCTCGCCCGATGGAAGCAGACGGCTCAGGAGGTTGCGGCACGCAACGAGGCGGCGATTGCGGCGCGGGCCGCGGCCGGGGAGCGGGCGGCGGCAGTCGCGGCGGAGGGGCTGGGCCTGCTTGACGAGGAGGCCGCACCCTACCTGGACAGGGTCTGGGATCTGCGTCTCAAGGGGGATAAGAAGCTGAGCGCCTATTATGAACATGCACGCGAAACGCTGGCGGCTGCAGACAAGCTGGCGGCGGGCCGCGCGGGGAACCACGAGGTGGTGACGGAGCGCGAACTCGGCAGGCAGAAGCAGGCGTTGGCGGAGATCAGGGCCGAGATCGAGAAGCTGGGCCAGCAATGGCAGGAGTTGGGGGAAGCGCATGATCAGGTCGGGGCGGATCTGCGGCGGGCCTGGAAGGATGCGCGCTCACGGGCGGCGCAGACGAACAAGGTCGGCAACATTTCGGTCATCCCCCTGCCGACGGCCCCCGAACAGGCGCTGAGGCGGCTGCCGCAGATCGCGCTGGACGCGAAGAACCTGGACGCGAGGGCCGACGAACTGCTGCGCGAACGGCTGAAAGACGAGCAGGAGTTGCCGACCGAGCTGGTCTGGCCGGAGTGGCCGCAGCGCCTCGATATGCCGTTGGAGGTACACGAGGCGGGGTATATCGGCCTGCTACGGAGGTTGGCGGACGAGCCGAGGCGGGTGAGCAGGTGCAGCGAAAAGCTCGACAAGTTGCAATCGGATGTGAAGCGGATGCGGGAGATAGCCGAGGGGGCAGCCCGCGCACTGGCCGAGGCGCAGGCGGCTGCGGGGGGCGCGGCCGCCGACCAGCAGACGAGCGCGAAAGCCGAGGCGGACGCGCTTGCCGCGCACCTGACAAAGCGCGCCAGGGAGCTTGAACTGCTGCAAGGCAGGCTGGGCTATGCGAGGAACGCTTACCGAGATGTGATGGACATGCTCGATACCGCGTTGCGGGGCGGGCGGGGGCCGACGTGGGCAGAAGGCCGTTTGTGCGGGCAGCGGTACACGAAACTGGCCGCCGACTGGGAGACGACGGCACCGAGGGTGGAGAGGGCAAAGGAGATGCACGATGCCGCCCAACAGGAGGTGGAGCGTATCCGCGAGGAGGGGGAGGCCGCGCAGAAGCGGCTTGCTCAGGCAGAAGAAGACCTGTTGGCCTACAGCCGGATGTATGCTGAGAACGAAGCGGCGGCCCTTTGCCTGCCGACGGAGCAGCTACGTGCGATACACAAGGCGACAGCAGCAAGCATGGCCGAGCACGCGGGGCGGCTCACGGCGCTGGCGGCCTTCGAGCGCGACTGCTCAGACCTGAAGATCCGCGCCGGTGACGGGCTGCGCGAGCGGATACGCGGCCTGGCGGGGCTAGCGTCGGGCCGGATAGATGAGACGATAGACGCGCGTGCCGCAGCACTCTGGCCGTCAGATGCTTGGCCGGCCAGCGACACGTGCTACCTGCTGCCGGTCTGGATGCTGCGCTACCGGCCGGTTGGCAGGCGACAGGCGACGCGGCTGCTGGCGGTGACGCCGGGGAGCGTGCGAGCGCGGGTCAAGAGAGGGGGCATCGGGGGCAGCTTCGCCTTGATCTCGGGCTTCGAGATCGTGCCGCTGCCGGGCCTGGCGGCCGGCTTTGAGGCCGACCTGCTCACGGAGATGGAGAGAAGGCTGACGCTGACGCCATTGCTGGGGGAGAACCTCGCGCCGGACCTGGCGGAGAGGTGGAAGCCGCTGGTGGAGCGGGGGCTTGTGTCGGGCTGGTTGGCGCGGTTGGTCTGATTCAGGCGGGCCAGTCGGCCTCCAGCATGGAGTAGATCACGAGATCTACGAAGTGGTCGTAGAGCCATTCGGCCTCGCGCAAGACGCCGTCCTGCCGGAAGCCGAGGCGTTCGGGTATGGCGCGGCTGCGGGTGTTGCCGGGCGCGCAGAGGATCTCGACGCGGTGCAGGCCGTCTTCGCGGAAGGCGTGGGCGACCAAGCCGCGCGCGGAGCGGGTCATAAGGCCCCTGCCCTGGGCGTCGGCGGCGAGCCAGTAGCCTATCTCGGTGGAGCGGTTGACGCGATCCAGGTAGTTGTAACTGATGATACCGACGAGGCGGCCCTCAAACCAGACTCCGGCCGTCACGGTGCCGTCCTCGGCCCATGCGGACCGGCGGCTGGCGATGAAGGTGGCGGCATCGGCGACCGACGACTCTTGATCAAGCCAGCCCATCCATTGGCGGAGGTGGTCGCGGTTGGCGTTGATCAGCGCGTACATCTCTTTGGCGTCCGGCTCCTCCAGTTGGCGGAGTGCGAGGCCGTCTCCCAAGTCTAAGCTAAACATGAGTCCTCCCTGCTGGCTGCTCACATGTGCCATGCCAGCCCGTGGCCGGGGTAGATGGTGATTACCCGTTTGGCGCGGATGCGCGCCCAGCTCTGATGGGCTAGGTCTGTGGGGTCTTGGGGTACGATCTGTGGGGGCGTGAGGTCGCCGGTGAAGGCGGCTCCCTCGTCAAGGATCAGCGTAACGCTGTCGTCGGAGTGGCCGGGCGTGCTGATAATCTCTCCTTGGATACCTATGCGCGCCAGAAAAGCGCGGCTCTCGCCTACGCTGAGGAGGGTGTTGTCGCCCAGCTCAACGTCAACGTACTTGTCCTTCGGCTTGACGTAAGTCCGCAGGAGGAGGATGCCGGCAAGCTGGGTGTCCATCAGGATGAGCCTGACGCCGAGGCGCTTTAGCGGCTGCACAAGCCCTGCGTGGTCGGGGTGATAATGGGTTGCCAGCTGGTAGGGGATGTCGGCCAGGGCGATGCCCATCCGCCGGCATGTGTGCTGCATCGTGGAGAGGGTGCCCGGCCATCCTGCGTCCACGAGCAGCCTCGGGGCGGTGTCTGCAAGCACGTAATAGTTGGTCGAGCGATAGCCGACATTGACGATGTTCATCTGGATCACGTCCCGGCATAGTTGCCGATAAGCAGCTCGAGGTCCGGCAGAGGGCTGTCCTGGTCGAGGGACTGGACGGCTCGGTAGCCGGTGTAGAGACGGTGGTAGAGGCCCTCGCGCGCGAGGAGTTCGCTGTGGGTGCCCTGCTCGACGATGCGCCCGGCATTCATCACCACGATGCGGTCGGCTTTCTCGACCGTGGTGAGGCGGTGGGCGATGATCACCACGGTGCGGCTCTGCATCAGGCGCTCGAGGGCGTACTTGATCAGCGCCTCGCTCTCGTTGTCGAGCGAGGACGTGGCCTCGTCGAGGATCAGGATGCGGGGGTCGCGGAGGAGGGAGCGGGCGATGGCGACGCGCTGGCGCTGGCCGCCGGAGAGCTTCACGCCCCGCTCTCCGATGACGGTGTTGAGGCCGTCGGAGAGTTCGGAGATCAGCCCGCCGAGGTTCGCGGCGCGAGCGGCGGCCTCGACCTCTGCGAGGGGCGCGCCGAGCTTGCCGTAGCTGATGTTGTCGCGGAGGGTGCCGCCGAAAAGGAGCGGGTCTTGCGGGACGACGCCGATCTGCCCGCGCAGGTCGCGGATCTTGACGCCGCGCACGTCGTGGCCGTCCACGAGCACGCGGCCCGACTGCACGTCGTAGAAGCGGGGGATCAGCCCGGCGAGGGTTGTCTTGCCGGCACCGCTTGGGCCGACCAGGGCGACCACCTGCCCCGGCTCGATCTGCAACGAGAGGTCGTGGATCACTTCGGGGCCGGAGCTGTAGGCGAAGCCGACGTGCTCGAAAGTGATCGCGCCCTCTATCGCGGGCAGGGGAACGGCGTCGGGGGCCTCGGCGACCTCAACCTGGGTGTCGAGCAGCTCGAATATGCGGGCCGCCGCGCCGCTCGCCGACCGGAGCTGGGCGTAGGTCGTGCCGAGGTTGCCGAGCGGGCCCGAGACCATGAAGACGAGGGCCATCATCATCACGAGGCCACCGGGGGTCAGCCGGTGGGCCACCACCTCGCTGCCGCCGAACCAGAGCAGGCCGATCAGCACGCCGAAGCCGAGCATCGTCATGATCGGCCCGAAAGCCGCGCCGAGCCGAATCCGGCGGACGGCGATATCGAAGGTCCGCTCGACGGCCTCGCCGTAGCGGTCGGTTTCGTATTCTTCGCGGTTGAACGCCTTGACGACGCGGGGCGCGCTCAGGGTCTCTTCGAGCACGCTGGTGGCGTCGCCGAGCGCGGCCTGGGACTCCTGGGAGGTGGCTTCGAGCTTCTTGCCGAGGACGCGCGCTGCGAGGAGGACAGGCGGCACGAGGAGGGCGATGAGCAGGAGCAGCCGCCAGTCGAAGACGATGAGCAGCGCGGTGCCGCCGACCAGGGTGATTACCTGCTGGAAGGTGCCCGGCAGGTTGTTGGTGAGGCCGGCCTGGACCATCGTCACATCGTTGGAGAGCCGCGAGGTGAGTTCGCCGACGCGCTGGTTCTCATAGAAGGCGAGCGATAGGCTCTGTAGGTGCGAGAAGACGCGCCGCCGCAGGTCGGCGACAAGCCGCTCACCGACGTATGCGAGCAGGTAGGTTTGGCCGAAGTTCAGCACGGCGCTGACCAACGCTACGGCGACCAACAGCATGATGTTGTTGAGCAGGATGTTGAGAGAGGCGACCCCGGTCAGGCTGTCCACAAGCCCGCGTAGCGAGAGGGGTATCGCCAGCGAGACGAGGCTGTTGAGGATGATGAGGGCGCTGCCGACTGCGAAGCGCGCCCAGTATGGGCGGACGAGCGCGAGCAGGCGCGGCAGCGGCGCACTTACGGCCGTTGGGTGGGGTGCTTCGATTGCTGTCGCCTGTGCTGCCAATTAACCTCTCTCCCTTCACAAACTACGTTTGGCGAGCCCGCTGGGTTTCTTGACACACAGGGCGGATTCTGATACAGTATCTAGTCGGCAGCCGGAACAGCTGCCCGGCAACAGTCCATTATACCATATGCTAGAGGTGGGGAGCCTTATGAAGTTTGTCGTGCCTAAAGAGATAGTCGCCGGGGAGCGGCGGGTTGCGCTGACGCCGGACGCGGCGGGCCGACTGGTGAAGGCAGGCCATGAAGTCTTGGTGGAGCAGGGGGCGGGCGCAGCCGCGTTCTTCCCAGACGCGATGTATCAGGACGCGGGAGCGCAGGTCGTCGCCGACACTCCGGCGCTCTTCGGCGCGGGTGATGTCGTGCTGAAGGTGCAGAAGCCGGTGATGAACGCCGCGCTCGGCCGCCACGAGGTGGAGATGATGCGCCCGGGCGCGCTGCTGATCTCGTTCCTGCAATCGCTGACCAGCCCGGATCTCGTCCGGCTGCTGGCCGCGCAGAACATCACCAGCTTCGGCATGGAGGCAATCCCGCGGATCTCGCGGGCACAGACGATGGACGCGCTCTCCTCGCAGGCGACGGTCGCCGGGTACAAGGCGGTGCTGATAGCCGCCGACACTCTCGGCAAGTTCTTCCCGCTGCTGATGACGGCGGCAGGCACGGTGGCCCCGGCGCGGGTCTTCGTGCTCGGCGCGGGCGTGGCGGGCTTGCAGGCGATCGCGACGGCGCGGCGGCTGGGGGCGGTGGTCGAGGCGTTCGACGTGCGGCCCGTGGTCAAGGAGCAGGTGGAGAGCCTCGGCGCGAAGTTCGTGATGCTCGAAGAGGGTGCGATTGAGGCGGCGGGAACGGGCGGCTACGCGGCGGAACTCTCCGAGGAGCAGCACCGCCGGGAGGTCGAGCTACTCGCCAAGCACGCCAAAGACTCCGACGTGATCATCACGACGGCGGCGATCCCAGGGCGCAAGGCCCCGGTGCTGATCACGGCAGGCATGGTGCCGCAGATGCGCGCCGGCTCGGTGATCGTGGACCTGGCCGCGGAGACCGGCGGCAACTGTGAGTTGACGCAGGCTGGAGAGACAATCGTGCAGAACGGGGTGATAATCATGGGGCCGCTGAACGTGCCGAGCATGATCCCGCTGCACGCCAGCCAGATGTACTCGAAGAACGTGACCAACCTGTTGCAGTTGCTGATGCCGAAGAACGAGCTACAGCTCAATTTCGACGACGAGATCATCGCAGGCACCTGCATCACGCACGGCGGGCGCATCGTCCACGCGGCGACCGCGAAGGCGATGGAAGCCGCGCCGCAAGGAGCAGCCGCATGACAATCGAAACGTTACTCGTCAGCCTGACGATCTTCATGCTGGCGATCTTCGTGGGCACCGAGGTGATCAGCAAGGTGCCGTCCACGCTGCACACGCCGCTGATGTCGGGCACGAACGCGATCCACGGCATCGTGCTGATGGCCGCGATCCTGGTGGCAGGTATCGCCGGCAAAGGCGTGCTGCTCTCGGCGCTCGGCTTCCTGGCCGTGATCCTGGCGACCGGCAACGTCGTCGGCGGCTTCGTCGTGACAGACCGGATGCTCGAAATGTTCAAGAGGAAGCCCTCTCAGAAGAAGTAGAAGGGGATTCTGTGCAGATACCGGATTATGTATCGCAGTTAGTCTATATCGTCGCGGCGGCGCTGATCATTCTCGGCCTCAAGCGGCTGTCTTCGCCGGTGACGGCGCGGGCTGGCAACCAGCTTGCGGCGGTCGGCGTGGCGCTGGCGTTGATCATCACGTTGCTCAACAACCAGATCGTGGACTGGACATGGATCGTGGTCGGCGTGGCGATAGGCGGGGTGGCCGGTTTCCTGATGGCGAAGCGGGTGCAGATGACGGCGATGCCGCAGATGGTGGCGCTATTCAACGGCATGGGCGGCGGGGCGGCGGCGCTCGTCTCCGCGTCCGAATACCTCCGCAGCCACAGCTTAGGCGAGCCGCAGAACTTCGCCGTGCTGCTGACCACGCTCCTCGGCCTTATCATCGGCTCGCTGTCTATCGCGGGCAGCGTAATCGCCTTCGGCAAACTCCAGGGCCTGGTCTCTCCCCGCCCGGTAACCTATGCGGGGCAGCAGATCGTCAACGGCCTGCTCGCCGCGGTGATCATCGTTCTCAGCCTCTACATGCTGTTCATTGACCCCCAGGTTTGGGCCTTCGCCGGTATAGCCGTCGCGGCGCTGATCCTCGGCGCGGCGGTGGTGATGCCGATCGGTGGGGCCGACATGCCGGTGGTGATCTCGCTGCTCAACTCGTTCACGGGGCTGGCGGTCGCCATGACCGGCTTCGTGCTCAACAACCCGGTGCTGATCATCGCCGGCACACTGGTCGGCGCGTCGGGTACGCTGCTGACCCAGCTCATGAGCAAGGCGATGAACCGCTCGCTGGCAAATGTGCTCTTCGGGGCGTTCGGCACTGGCGGCGGCCCGGCTGCTGCAGGCGTGGCAGGGGGCGATGCCGGTGTGCCGTTGCGCGAAACCAGCGTGGAGGACGCGGCGACTCTGCTCGCCTACTCGCGGAGCGTGGTGGTCGTCCCCGGCTACGGCCTCGCGGTGGCGCAGGCCCAGCAGACGGTGCGCGAGCTAGCCGACGTGCTCGAGAAGCGGGGCGTTGAGGTGAAATACGCGATCCACCCGGTGGCGGGGCGGATG
The DNA here is from genome assembly GCA_050998805.1 of Chloroflexia bacterium. Lineage (GTDB taxonomy): Bacteria > Chloroflexota > Chloroflexia > QHBQ01 > JAICKM01 > JAICKM01. The sequence continues at coordinate 59,995 of JBPCPV010000016.1, forward strand.
CCGGGCCACATGAACGTGCTGCTGGCCGAGGCGAACGTCCCCTACACGCAGCTGCGGGAGATGGACGACATCAACCCCGAGTTCCCGCAGACCGACGTGGCGCTGGTGATCGGCGCGAACGACGTGACGAACCCGGCGGCCCGGACAAACCCCGCCAGCCCGATCTACGGGATGCCGATCCTGAACGTGGACGCGGCGCAGAACATCATCGTGATCAAGCGCGGGCGCGGCACCGGCTTCGCGGGCATCGAGAACGATCTCTTCACGAACCCGAAGACGATGATGCTCTTCGGCGACGCGAAGGACGCGCTGGGGCAGTTGGTGAGCGCGGTGAAGGTGGCGTAGACGGGCCGGTGACGAAACCCCCTCTGAAATGGGCCGGAGGTAAACGCTGGCTCGTCCCATATTTCCTCCCGATCTGGGAAGCCCACCGGCATCGGCGGCTCGTCGAGCCGTTCAGCGGGGGGATCGCCGTGGCCCTCGCGGTGTCGCCTGAGCACGCGCTGCTCAACGACATCAACCCCCACCCGATCAATTTCTACCACCGGCTCAAGGCCGGGCTGGTCATCGAGATACCGATGGCCTACGACCGGGAGCTTTACTACGCGCACCGGGCCTGGTTCAACCGGCTGGTGGCCGAAGGCGAAGGCGAGAGCAAGACGGCAGCGGAACTCTTCTACTACCTCAACCGCACCTGCTATAACGGCCTCTGCCGCTTCAACCTCCGGGGCGAGTTCAACGTGCCCTTCGGCAAGTACAAGCAGGTGAGCTATACGACCGATTTTTCGGCATACGCCGCCGTCTTCGCGAACTGGGAGTTCACCACCGGCGATTTCGAGAGCACCGCGTTGGAGCCGGAGGACTTCGTCTACGCGGACCCGCCGTATGACGTGGAGTTCACGCAGTACTCGAAGGAGGGCTTCGGCTGGGCCGACCAGGTGAGGCTCGCCGAATGGCTGGCGCGGCACCCCGGGCCGGTGGCGCTGTCGAACCAGGCGACGGAGCGCGTGCTCGAGCTGTACAAGTCGCTCGGCTTTTCTCTACGGACACTCGACGCGCCGCGGATGATCAACAGCACCGGGGACCGCACGCCCGCAAAGGAAGTGCTGGCGACTAATGCGGCAGCAGCACTCCCCTGAACCAACCGAACAAAATAATCACCTGTCGAAGTACGGCGTGAAACACCCGCCGTCAACCGACTGCCGGTAGAGCGAGAAGACGGCGGGCACGCGCACCTGGTGGCTGCCGTGCAGCGGCGGCAGTTCGTCGGGCGCGAAGTAGCCGACCTCGGTGGCTTCGGCGCTGGGTGCGGGTGTGCCCTCGGTGATCCGGCAGAGGAAGACGTGGTGGTAGAGGTGCATCGCCGAGCGCGAGTCGTTGCGACGCGAGTCCCAGACGCCGAGCAGGGCCAGAGCCTCAGCCCGAACGCCCACCTCCTCGTGCAGCTCGCGCAGCGCGTTGGCGGCAGGCGTCTCCTCCACCTCGCACGCCCCGCCGGGCAGCGCCCAGAGGCCGGAGTCGTGCCGCTTGATCAGCAAAATGCGCCCCTCGCCGTCGAAAACCGCCGCGTCCACCACCGACAGAGGAGTGATGTAGTCGAGCCGCCGGTCGAACGTCGCCGCTACATCGGCAGGAGGCAGGTGCAGCCCGGCGGCAGCCATCTCGGCGGCGATAGCCAGCAGCCGATGCTCCCGCTCCCGGTCGTAATCGTCGACGGCATAATGGAGCAGCGCGTTCGCCTGTGCCCGTATCTCGTCCGCCCAGAGGATTATGTCAGGCTCCACTATGGGGTAACGGGTTGACCTGCGGGCCTCGGCGGGTAGGGCGTCGGCACGCCGGGGGCGACCATGAACCAGTTCGGCCACGCCTCGAAGCGGCTGAAGAAGTCCTCCTGGCTCGCCACCTGCCCGCCCTTGATTATCTGGCGCGTGAGCGTCGTGTCAAGTCCGGCGTGGGCAAACTCGACCTGCTTCTTGGTGCCCGGCGGCAGCGTCGGGTCAAGCTGGTAGATGTCGGGGGGCGGCGGCTTCGGGTTAGCGATCTTCGGTCCGACCAGCTTCACGTCGTCGGCGATCTTGGTGCCGTAGAAGTTGACGTTTAGCTCGTTGTTGGCTATCACCGTCTGCACAAGCAGGTAGCCGGGGGTGTTGTTCACGAACTGGAAGTCCACACCGGGGTCGAACACGGCGGCGTCGAAACCGACCGGCTCGCCCTTGCTCTCATACCAACTCACACGGTAGGCGTGCTGCGTGCGCTCGGTGATCTTGACGCCGCTCCAGAATGCCGCTCTGAACGTCGTCGTCGAAACCTGGCAGACGCCGCCGCCGACGCCCTTCTGCGTGCGCTCAGCGGCGATCACATAGCCCTCGACGTAGCCGCGGTCGAGCGTGATGGGGGAGACCGAGTCGAGGAAGGAGAAGGTGTCGCCGGGCGGAACGACCACGCCGTTCAGGTAGTCGGAGGCGACCTTGATGTTGGTCGCGCGCTCGACGGTCGAACCTTTGAACGAGGTGTTGCCGGTGCCGAGCAGCTCTTTGATGTTCAAGTTCGGGAGGTCTTTGCTCGACACTTTCGGCGGGCTGCTGGTCACCGGCAGGTCAACGTTCCTCTTGTCGGTGGTTGCCGCCGCCGATTTGAGGGCGGCGACCGCCTTATCCCGGTCGAGCTTCACGCCGTCCTGGCTCTCTTTGATGACGCTGAGTTGGCCGTTGTTCCAGGCGACGCGGGCGTTCTGAGGCGCGGCGTCTATCTCGTCGGCCCAGTCCGCGACGAGCGCCTTGAGGTTGTCGTCCTGGAAGCCGATGCTGTAGTGTTTGCCGGTCGCGGGGTCGGGGGCGCGGTTCAGCAGCAGCAGCTTCTGCGAAATCTTCACCGGGTCCACGCTGTACTGCTTGTTGGCGTAGTGCGCGGTCAGCGGGCCGCTCAACATCGTCTGCAAGGTCTTCGCGGTCGCGTCTATCTCCTGCTGAGAGACGGCAGGCTTGGTCACTGTGACCGGCAGGTCTATTCGGTTGGTCACCATGCGCGACAGGCTCTCGCGGATCGCGACCAGGGCTGGATAGACTTCGAGCTTGCGGCCCTCGATGGACGCGGTCGTCTTGACCTGCGCGCCCTGTAGCCAGACGTCGCCCTCCTGCAAGGACTGGTCTATCTTGGGCGCGACTTGCTTTTCGAGGTACGTTTGGAGCGCGCCCTCATCGAGGTTGACCGAGAGCGGCACGACGCGGCCCTCGTTCGCCACGTCCCAGCGCTCGCGCCAGAGGTCGAGCAGACTGCCGCTACGTCCTACCGCGTAGGCGCTGTTGATCGTGGTGTCAAGGTTCACGGTCATGCCGAGCTGCTGCGGCTGGGGCGTCCACTGCTGATCGTTCCAGGCGAGGACGATGGGCTGCGTGGTGAAAGCCGCGACTTTGTTTTCGAGGACGACGCGGGCCGTTTCCGGCGTGTCGCCGCCGATGTCTACGCCGAGGACACGCACGCCGGGGAAAATGTGTCCGGCGTATTGCTGGTCATACCAGCCTGCGGCGGCAAAGATGCCGATACCGGCGAGCACGAGCAGGCCGAGAAGCACACCGAGCAGCCTGCCGCCACGGCGGCGGCGTGGCGCGACCGCCGCAACCTGTTGCGGGTGGGGCCGCGTCGGGTCGTAGGCAGGCAACGGTGCGACGGCGGGTGCGGGTTGTCGCGTAACGGGCGGGTTGTAGCCGGGTGCGGCGGGCTGCGTAACGGGCGGGTTGTAACCGGGAGCAGGCCGGCGCTGCACCGGAATCGGTGCGGTCGGGTGGTCTTCCCAGGGGGGAGGCGCGGGAACGCGGGGATAGACCCCGGTGGCATCGAGAGGGCGGTCCGCCCCCTGCGGGTGGGCCACGCGCGGAATATAGCCGGTGTGTTGCGCGCCGTCCTGCTCTGCATCTGCGCCTATCGCCCCGTCAAGGCGGCTTCGGCGTCCGTCGTCATCTTGTCTCTGTGTCATAGATCTCTAATCCAATCGTGGCGGTGCGGTCCACGGACGGAGCCGTGTCTTACAGCCGTCAGCCGCCGACATTCGGCCCCCATCCGTATCCTTCAGCAAATATATAAACGTCGCGCGCCCCTGTTCCGGTTCCCCGGATGCAAAATCGAATCAGCAAGGCGCAGGCCATCAGCGCACGCCCTCCATTGCCAACCTCACGCCGCTTTTCATGGCGGGGACGCCTGCGGGCGCGCGACCTTGAGCTGCACGCCGCCGACTGTCAGCAGATCGTTGTCCAACACCGGCGTGGGGCGGGTCAACTGGGCGCCGTTGAGCATGGTGCCGTTGGTGCTGTGGTAGTCTTCGGCCCACCAACGGCCGTCGCGCCAGGTGAGCAGCGCATGTTCGCCTGAGATGAAGTTGTCGTCAAGCACGATGGTGTTGCTCATCTTGCGGCCAATGGTGGTGATCGGCTCCAGATTATAGCCGGTGCCCGGAGCGAGGCCGGTGCTGCCTGGGTTCACGATGATCGCCCGCCCATAGAGGCTGGGCGCGGCCTCCGCCGGGCGCGTCTGCCGCAGGTCGCGTGTGAGCGCGCGCACCACCTGGAAGACAAAGAAGTAGAGCAGCACGACGAACGCCAGCCGCAACACGAAAATGATCACATCGAACGGCAGATTGGTCAGTTGACTCATATAGTTAGCTGTAGCTCGAAACCGCCGAGCGAGATCCGGTCGCCGGGGGCAAGCACGCAGGTGGCGACCTGCCGACCGTTGACGAATGTGCCGTTGGTGCTACCCAGGTCGCGCACGGCGTAGCGATTGTGTTGGAAGATTATCTGGGCGTGGTGACGAGATACGCGGCTGTCTTCGATCACGAGGTCGTTGTCAAGTTCGCGGCCCAGGCCGGTGAGCGGACCGGTGATAAGCACCGTGCTGCCGGCAGTTGAGCCGGCGAGTAGGCTGAGAGTGGCCGGAGGCTGGGCAGATTGCGCGGCAGGCGCGGGCGCAGCCGACCTGCTGCGGGGTGCGGGCGCAGGCGCGCGCGGCTTCATAATCGGCATCGCGGTCGTCGGCTGGTATTCGGCAAGCTCCAGAGCGTCGGCAGCCCGGTTTGGGCCATCCACCAACCGGGCTTCGACATCGATCCCGTGGCGCGACACATCGTCGGCTGCGGTCAGGCTGACGCGCGGGCGGGCGAGCAGATCCCAGCCGCGCTCCTGCGCCGTCTCTCGCACGAAGGCGGCGAGCTCGCGCTCGAGCCGGGGCCTGTATGGCTCGAACGCTGCGAAGTCCGCCGCGTTCAGCCGCACCTTATACTCGTTCGGCGTGTATTGGCGGCCCACGCCGACGGTCAGGTTGTTCTCCATCGCTCGCTCGATGCGGCGCGCCACCTCGGCGGGCTGCACGCTACTGCGAAACAGGCGCGTGAACGAGCCTTCGAGCGTGCGCTCCATAAAGTTCTCAAATCGCTGCAATGCGTTCATAGCTGCCCTTCGGACTTGTCTGCCTGCCGGATCTCTGCTATTATACCACAACGTATTGAGTATTGCGTATTGCGTATTGCATAGTGCTGACCACTGATCACTGACCGGGAGAGAATAGATGCTGCGAGATCCGCGTGTTCAGAAGATGGCTGAGGTGTTGGTCCAGTATTCGTTGGGGGTGCAGCCGGGTCAACAGGTCTGTATCGTCAGCAGCCCGGCGGCGGGCCCGCTGATCGCCGCTGTCTACGGCGAAGTGCTGAAGGCCGGGGGCCTGCCGGCGGTACACCTAAGCCTGCCTGAGCTTAACGGCATCCTGCTCGCCGAGGGTAGCGACGAGCAGTTGGACTATGTCACCCCCTTCAACCGGAGCTTATGGGACGAGTTCGACGCAATCGTTTCGATTCGTGCAGAGGATAACACGCGGGCGAACATGGAAGTGCCAGCGGCGCGTGTCGCTATCCAGGGGAAGGCTGCGCGCCGCTACAGCAAGTCGTTCGCTTGGATGCAGGAGGGTCGGCCATACGCGAGCACACAGTTCCCGACCGCCGCCTACGCCCAGGACGCCGGCATGAGCCTCAGCGACTACGAGGATTTCGTCTTCCACGCCTGCAAACTCGACCAGCCCGACCCGATCTCCGCCTGGCGCGAGGTTCATGAGGCGCAGCAGCGATTGGTGGACTGGCTGCGCGGCAAGAAGCAGGTGCATGTCGAGAGTCCGAACATTGACCTGAGCCTGAGCATCGAAGGCAGGGTCTTCATTAACTCTGACGGCCACAACAACTTCCCATCGGGCGAGATCTACACCGGCCCCGTCGAGGATAGCGTGAGCGGCCGGATAGGCTTCACCTACCCGGCTCTCTACGCGGGCCACGAGGTCGAAGACGTGTCGCTGACGTTCGAGCGGGGCCGCGTAACCAGCTTCGAGGCCGGGCGTGGGTCCGACTTCCTGGCGGCGATGCTCGACACGGACGCAGGCGCGCGGAGGCTCGGCGAGTTCGCCATCGGCACTAATACCGACATCACTCGCTTCACCCGCAACGTCCTCTTCGATGAGAAGATCGCCGGGACTATGCACTGCGCGCTCGGCCAGACCTACCCGGCCACCGGCGGCCAAAACACCTCGTCCATCCACTGGGACATGGTGGCCGATATGCACGAGGGCCGTATCACCGTGGACGGCACCCCGTTTTATGAGGCCGGCAGGTTCTTGATCTAGACGCAGGTGCAGCCGGTGCCGGTAGCGCAGCCCTGGCAGCAGTATGTCTTGTCACCCAGCCGGAAGCCCTGCCCGCCGTTGCCCTGCCATTCGGCCTTCGGCATCCCGCACCCGGCGCACTGCTCTTGCTCGGAGGTAGTTTTCTTGTCGTCCATTGGTAATCCTCCTTATTTGCCGGAACCCTTCTTCGTTTCGCCTTCCTCGCGCTTTTCTTTGTTCATCGTGCGCGCGGCGCGCTTCTCTTTGTTCATCGTGCGCGCGGCGCGCTTCTCGGATTCCTTTTCGGAGACCCCGCGATCTTCGTAGGACTCCTTGATATGCTCATATTGCCGATCGCGCTTGCTGCCTTCCTTGACCCCTCTTGGCGGCATATCACGCCTCCTTTGCTATAAAAAAGCGCCTCTGTAGGTGCCGGTTTGAAACCGGCTCCCACCTGTACGGCAATACATAGCAAATCGCACGCCACGGCTATCGGTTAGCCTCCGGCGAGTGCGCGGAACCAGCGGTTGCCGGAGGCGAGACCGCAGACGGCTCCGCCGGCTGCACCCACTTCGTAGAGGTTGCCGGTCCCCAACCACATGAGCGCGCCCACCAGGCCGCCGAGCAGCGCGCATCCCAGGTTCAGGTGCCAGAGGCCGAGGATGACGAACGGGTAGCGCAGAAGCGCCTGGAAGAAGGGCGAACCCTGCCGCGAGGGTTGGTAGTAGCGGTCGGGGCTGAGGGCCAGCGACATCGCCACGCGCCACTCGGCGCGCAGGCCAAGCAGAAGCCCGGCGACAGGGCCGATCAGGTAGGGCGCTGGGCCGCCGCTAGGCTGGAGGCCGGCCAGGAAGGCGAGCAGCAGGCCGAGACCGGCTCCGACCACGATGCTGAGGAGCAGCGTCCGGGGACCGCGCATTCTCATTCGCATTGTACGGGCGCGGGCGTCACGCCCCGACCAGTGCCTTGAGCTCCGGGTTGTCGTGCAGCGGGACAAGGTCCACGTCCGTCCCCGCCCATTCGCGTAAGTCGGGATTGATCGTCAGCGCCCGGCGAACCGCGTCGAGGGCCGGGCCGGGCTGACCGGAGCGCGCATAGAAGCAGCCCAGGTTATAGACCGCATGGCTGTACGCCTCCGACTCTCCGAAGATGCGGGCGACTATGGGCGGTGCCGCCTCGTACACGGCGGCTGCACGCTCCGGATCCCCCTCGGCAAGGTAGAATTGCGCGAAATGCTCGTTGGGGTGCTCGTAGCAGTTGCCGGGCACGAGCGTCCAGAGCGCCCGGCCCGGCCGCCCAGGAAAGCCCTCCGGATCGGTCAGGTTGTCTTCGGTGCAGCTTTCTATGGCCGAGGTGAGATCGGCGTCAACCCGGGCTGCCCATGCCAGCACGGCCTCCCAGGGACGGTCCTTCCACTCGGCGAACACCTGTGGGTTATACTCCGTCTCATCCGGAGTGGCGGCGGGGGTCTCCCCACGGGCCGCAGCGGCGAGCAGACGGGCCGACTGACCTTTCCAGGCCGTCATATGCGCTATGTGGTCCTTCGCCGCCCATGTGTCGGCGCTGCCGGTCGCCCCACGCGCGGCCGGACTCAGATTAGCAACGAAGTCGTGCCAGTCTGCTGCGCTCTGCGCGAGGAGGGCCAGCAGCCGCGGTTTCAGCGGGCCGAGCGTGTTATCATCCATGTGCGATGCCTCCTGGTTTGTGCGTTGCTGTTCGGACTCCCTCCATACCACACTACTATACAACTATACAACATTTTCGCGCCGACCATTTTCGTGTCTTTTTCGCATCTTTCGTGGATGAACAGAAAACGGGGACTTGCGCCCAGGCCCCACATCTGCTATCATGCGGGCATACTACTCCACGGCAGAGTCCGTCACAACGACAGAGGGGGAAGGCATGGGGCTGGCGAAGGTGCTTAGTTGTGCCATCAGAGGGCTGGAAGGCAGCCTCGTCGAGGTCGAGGTTGACGTCAGCAACGGCCTGCCCTACTTCGGCGTCGTCGGCCTGCCGGACGCCACCGTGTCGGAGTCGCGGGAGCGCGTGCGGGCCGCGATACGCAACAGCGGCGGCATCTTCCCCATGAAGCGCGTGGTCGCCGCCCTCGCGCCCGCCGACGTGAAGAAAGAGAGCAGCGCCTACGACCTGCCTATCGCCGTCGGCGTGCTCGCGGCCACCGGCCAGGTCCATGGCGACCTCGAAGAAACCGTGCTGCTCGGCGAACTCGGCCTCGACGGCGATCTCCGGCACACGACCGGGATACTGCCGATGGTCTCGCTCGCGCGTCAACGGGGTATCAAGCGGGTCTATGTGCCGCAGGACGACGCCGACGAGGCGGCGCTCGTGTCGGGGATCGCGGTCTACCCGGTGCGTACGCTGGCGGATCTCGCGGCCCACCTCAACGGCGGCAGCACCCGGATCCAGCCTGTCCCCTATAGAGAGCACATCTTCGCCGAGGAAGGCGCTTACGACGGGCTGTCCGACCTACAGGAGGTCAAGGGGCAGGAGCATGTCAAGCGGGCGCTCGAAGTCGCGGCGGCCGGCAACCACAACCTGCTGATGAGCGGGCCGCCCGGCTCCGGCAAGACGCTGCTCGCGCGCTGTCTGCCGTCCATCCTGCCAGCGATGGACCGCACCGAGATGCTCGAAGTCACCAAGATATATTCGGTGGCGGGGATGCTGCCCTCCGACAAGCCGCTGGTCCGCACGCGCCCGTTCAGAGCGCCCCACCACACCGTGTCACACGCGGCGCTGGTCGGCGGCGGGCGCATCCCGCGGCCCGGCGAAATCACGCTCTCCCACAGGGGCGTGCTATTCTTGGACGAGCTGCTCGAGTTCGACCAGGCGGCGCTCGACAATCTGCGCCAGCCGCTCGAAGACCGGGTCGTGACGATCACCCGCGTGTCGGGCACACTCACCTTCCCGGCGAGCCTGATCCTAGTCGGGGCCTGCAACCCCTGCCCCTGCGGCTACTACGGCGACAGCCAGAAGGCGTGCGTCTGCTCTCCGAGCGCGGTCACACGCTACAAGAAGCGGCTCTCCGGCCCGCTGGTGGACAGGATCGACATCCATGTGGAAGTGCCCCGCGTGGCATACGAGAAGCTGGCGGGCGTCGGCGTCGGCGAGCCATCTGCATCCGTGCGGGCGCGGGTCGAGGCGGCGCGGACTGTGCAGCGCTCGCGCTTCGAGGGTCTGCCTGTGCGGACGAACGGTGAGATGCGCCCCGCAGAGATACGCCAGTTTTGCGTGCTCGACGCGGCGGGGCAGTCGCTGGTCAAGGCGGCGATGCGCCAGCTGAACCTGAGCGCGCGCGGCTACCACCGTGTATTGAAGCTGGCGCGCACAATCGCCGACCTGGCGCGGGCCGAACGCATCGAGGCGGTGCATCTCGCGGAGGCGTTGCAGTATCGGGCGAGGGAACTGGGCTAGTTAAGGAGGACCGACATGAGTGGACTGTTTGGCTCAAACGTGCTTGAGGTTGCCATCGGGCTGATCTTCATCTACTTCCTGTTGAGCCTGACCTGTTCGGGGATCAACGAGTTCCTGGCGGGCCTGTTCAAGTGGCGCGCGCGCGACCTCGAGCATGGTATCACGAACCTGATCTGCAACCCCGCGCTCGCGCAGCAGGTGCTGAATCACCCTCTGATCAAGGCGATGGGCAACGACAACGCCGAGGCGGCTCCCGTGAAGGCGCTTGCCGGCACTCAGGGGGCGAGCGGCAAGCCGGATGCGAAGGCATACGCCGGCAAGCCGAGCTATATTCCGGCTCGCACCTTCTCGCTCGCGCTGCTCGACACCCTTGCGCCCGCCTCCTATGGGCCGACCACCGTGGAGCGGCTCCGCGAGCAGGCGCAAGCGATGACCCGCGCAACCAGCACCGGCCAGGAGGGGCTGCCTTCGCTCGGCAAGAGCCTGCTCGCCCTGCTCGACGACAGCCGCCACCAGACCTCGGTACCGGTGAGGATGGACGACATACGGCGGTTCGTTCAGGCGGAGCTAGCCGGAACATCGGAGGTGGGCAACGCCTTATCCGCCATCACCTCGGCGAAGACGTTGGCCGACATACGCGACAATGTGGTGCCTCTGCTGCCCACCGACAAGAGGCAGGCCCTGCTCGATTTCATGACGGCGGGGCAGGCCGACTTCAACGCCCTACGGACTAGCATCGAAACGTGGTTCGATAACTCGATGAACCACGTCAGCGATGTCTATAAGCGCCGCGTGCAGATATATCTCTTCGGGATCGGCCTGTGTGTCACACTGTTCATCGGGGCCGACAGCTTGCAGATCGTCCACACGCTCGCCACGGACGGGCCGCTGCGCGACGCCGTAGTGGCGCAGGCGGGGCACGCGAACAACACCGCCGACGCCGGCGCGCTGGTCAGCCAGTTGGATCAGTTCAGGCAGTTGTTCGGCTACGGCGACCTGGTCACGCAGTGGGGCAAGCTGAACGCCGGGCAGGAGATAGTGCTGTTTGTGGAGAAGCTCATCGGCCTGCTGCTGACCGCGCTCGCCGTCAGCTTCGGCGCGCCCTTCTGGTTCGACCTGCTGAACAAGGTGTCCAACCTGCGGTCAGGGACTAAACCGAACCCCAGCGACCCGGCGCAGACCGCCAACTAGCCCTGCTTATTCGTCCACAGTCTCGAGAGTCAGCAGGCGCGATTTGACCGACTGTAGCTCGTTCGCCAGCCCGCCGACCTGTAGGCGGAGGGCCTCGAGGTCAGTTGCGGTCGCGACGGCGCGGTTCTCCGAGGCGGCTCGTATGAGCGCGCTCAGGTACGCACCCTGGCGGCTCTCGCCCCCGGCCAGTTCGGGCAATATCTCGGCCACATCATCATCAAGTATGACGGTTATTTGCTTCGCCATCGCTACCTCCCTGTGTTGCCCGAATCGGCACGGCATTCAGGGCCGGCCCTGCACCTTTATAGCGGCGCGGCACCGATCCTGCTCTTGCGTAGTGCGTAGTGCATAGTAGCAGATACGGGCTGTGCGCGCAAGCCGGATCAAGATCGGCAGCTTTGTCCGTTGTATTGTGAGTTCTTTTATAGTAAGATAGCGTAGTCAGCCTTCCGCAGTTGCGGATAGGCTCTGATTGGTTATTGATACGGCCTTGTGCCGGCTAAGGCGACGGCAAAAACGCCGGTCGGCGGGCGGCAAGGCGGTATCAGATTAGTCACAAAAGGAGAAGGACGCATGTTCCGAAAGATAAACCGGCGCGGGCTTCTACAGGTAGCGACGATGCTCCTGGTGGCTCTGATGGCACTCGCGGGTTGGCAGGCGGCCACCCGTTCTACCCCCTCGGCCTCTCAGGCCGCGCACATTGCCCCTTCGGCCAACTCGGCGGTCGGGGCGCAGTCGAACGCCTCCTCCGCAGGTGCTTCGGTGCCGGCTGTCGGCAACACCAACGGGCCTGTCGTCGTCGGCCAGTCCACGAAGAACGACATTTCTCCACCACTCCGTGACATGAAACCGCTCCCCCCTGCCGCTAAGGCCGACAAGCCGTCCCAGGACACCGGCGAGCAGATCCCGCTAACCGGGCACAAAGATGTGAAGGACCAGGTCGAACAGACCTCCTTACACCCTGCGGGTGCCGCGAGCATCAGCCCGAACATCCCCTCGCCGTTGACCACCTTCGCGGGCATCCAGTCTACGGGCGGCTGCAACGGCTGCGCTCCACCGGACCCGAACGCCGATGTCGGCAGCACACAGATAGTCGAGACCGTGAACACGGCCTTCCAGGTCTTCAACAAGACCGGCGGTTCGCTCTACGGCCCCGCGAACATCAACACAATCTGGAGCGGCTTCGGCGGCCCGTGCCAGACCCGCAACGACGGCGACCCGGTGGTTCTCTGGGATCCGATAGCCGCGCGCTGGCTCGTCAGCCAGTTCACTGCGGCTTCGCCCTACAATGAGTGCATCGCGATTTCGCAGACCAGCGACGCGACAGGCTCGTGGTATCGCTACGCCTTCCAACTCAGCACGACCGCCTTCCCGGACTACCCGAAGTTCGGCGTCTGGCCGGACGGCTACTACATGAGCGTCAACTGGTTCACCGGCGGCCAGACCTATGCCGGCCCCCGCCCCTACGCCTTCAACCGCAGCCAGATGCTTACCGGCGCGGCAGCCACCTTCCAGACGACCAGCGCGCCGCTCGGCAGCTCGGCCAGCCCGCTGATGCCCGCCGACCTCGACGGCGCGACCCAGCCCCCCGCCGGAGCACCAAACTACTTCGTGGAGTTCGGCAGCACGCTCTCGATCTTCAAGTTCCATGTGGACTGGGCGAACCCCGCCAACACCACCTGGACTAACTCGGCGAACCTCGCCGCAGCCGGATTCACCCAGCTTTGCGCTTCGACCCAGGACTGCGTTCCGCAGCAGGGCACCACGCAGAGGTTGGACGGCCTCGGCGACCGGCTGATGTTCCGCCTGGCCTATCGCAACTTCGGCGACCACGAGGCGATGGTGGTGAACCATTCGGTGCAGGCGAGCGGCGGCCAGGCCGGCGTGCGTTGGTACGAGATCCGCAACCCAGGAGGCAGTGCGAGCATTTACCAGCAGGGCACCTATGCCCCCGACTCCACCAACCGCTGGATGGGTTCGGTGGCTATGGACCGCTCCGGTGACATCGCCGTCGGCTACAGCGTCTCGAGCAGCAGCCTCTATCCCGGCATCCGCTACACGGGTCGCCTCGTCGGCGACGCGCTCGGCACGCTGCCGCAAGGCGAGGCTACCATCTACAACGGCACCGGCTTCCAGAGCGGCGTCAACCGATGGGGCGACTACACCTCGATGTCAGTAGACCCGACCGATGACTGCACCTTCTGGTATACCGATGAGTACAACGGCAGCGGTGCCTGGGCGTGGGGAACACGCATCGGCTCGTTCAAGTTCCCCACCTGCGGCGGCGGCCCTCCTCCGACGGCTACCCCAGTGCCGACCAACACCCCGGTGCCCCCGCCGACCAATACCCCTGTGCCGGGCGCTACCAACACTCCCCGCCCGACCAATACCCCTGTGCCGCCGCCGACCAACACCCCCACCCCGCCGCCCTCCAGCTGCGGCGAGGCGCTGACCAACGGCGGCTTCGAGAACGGGCGCAGTCCCTGGGTCGAGACTTCGAGCGGCGGCTACGAGATCATAGACCCGACCCGCCCGCACACAGGCTCGTACAGCGCCTACCTCGACGGCTACAACAACGGCGTAGACACGATCTACCAGCAGGTGTCTATCCCGAGCAACGCGACCTCGGCCACGCTCACCTACTGGTGGAACGTGAGCACGCAGGAAGCCTGCTGCACGCCCTATGACTACCTCTACGCGCGGGTGCTCAACTCCAGCGGCGGCACGCTGGCAACGCTACAGACCCTGAGCAACGCCAGCCCGAACAACGTCTGGACGAAGTCCACCTTCAACCTGCTGGCCTACAAAGGCCAGACGATTCGAGTCTACTTCAAGGGCACCAACGACGTCAGCCTTCCGACCGACTTCTTCATCGACGACGTGAGCCTCAACATCTGCCACTAGGCCGCCCCGCCGCACTCGCGGCCTAGCGGCTGACAAAAGGGGCCGAGCACACAACGCCGTGTGCTCGGCCTTTCCCGTATGACAGTTACGACAGTGGAAAGCCGATCCACAAAAGGCGCGAAAAAACACGAAAGACTCAAGCCGTTGACAGGCGTCTCAATAACGTCTATACTAGATTACAAATCCAGCAACGCGCCTTGCGTGTATTATTATGGGTGCTCGAATGGAGAGGGCCAGCCCTATTTAGCGATGGCGCTATCCTCTTAAGCTTGCTCCCGCCAGCCCAAGCCGATATGCCGAGCACGTCAGGTTTGTTGCTGTCCGCGCAGAGGTCCGTAGCGCATCACCGGTTACTGCCCGAAACTTACCGGCACCCTAAACATTATCACAGATAGCTGACGAGGGCGCGCGCAGATTTAATATGGAGAACGTAATGCCTACCACACCGATACGTATACTGATGGTGGACGACCAACTTATGATACGAGCCGCCCTCCGCCTGCTGATCGAGCAGCAGCCGGGCCTCGTCATAGTCGGCGAAGCCGCCACACCCGCCGAGGCGCTCGCCCATGTCGGCGTCAGTTCCCCAGATATTGTGTTGCTGAACCTCGAACTGAGCGGCGACCACGCTTTCGAGATACTGCCGACTCTGTTTGCCGCAGGGGATCACACCAAAGTGATCGTGATGACCAGTTCGCATAACGTCGATGGGTATCAGCGCGCGGTGCGGCTAGGCGCGATGGGCGTCGTGCTCAAGGAAAAGCCTCCGGTCGAGCTGATCAAGGCGATAGAAAAGGTCCACATCGGCGAAGTCTGGCTCGACCGCCGGATGACTGCCGGCATCCTCACTCACCTGTCGGGCCGCCACGCCCACACTCCCGACCCGGCTGCTGCGCTGATCTCCGCCCTGACCACCCGCGAACTCCAGATAATTGACCTTGTTGTGCAGGGCCTCAAGAACAAGCAGATCGGCGATCAGCTCTCGATTAGCGAAACCACCGTGCGCCACCATCTCACCTCGACATTCGACAAGCTGGCCGTCAACGACCGCTTTGAGTTAGTCATCTACGCCTGCCGGCACGGCCTGGCGAAACTGCCTTTGTAAAGTGCGCCCCTCTCACCCAATAATACCAGGCGTCGGCCCCGAAGACAACGGTGCAGACGCCTGTTTTCGGGGGCCGCTCACGCCCATTTCTGAGCGGCCCGGATCGCTGTTTTTGGCCTATGGGGAAGGCACAATTATGCCGGGGCTTTCCTTAGACCGATTGTGCGCCGCCCTGGTTCCCGAATGACGGCGGCTGCTGGCCGACATCGCCACTCTGCCCCCCGAACGACGGCAGGGAGCCGCCTCCGCCGAGGCCGCCGATGATCCCCGGCAGCGCGCCGGTGATCAGCCCGCCGAGGCCGCCGCCGAGGCCGCCGGATGCGCCCCCGTAATTCGGGGCGTAGCTGCCGCCGCCGTAGCTGCCTCCCTGCTGACCGCCGAGCAGCGCGTTCACGCCGTAGCCGATGACGAACGGCGCGGCGACTCTCAGGATGCCGTTGAACACGTTCTGCATCCCTTGCGGATTCTGCATGTACGACTGCTGGTTTTGGGTCAGGTGCTGCTTGTAGCCGTTCAACTGCTGCTTCTGCTCCGGCGTCATATCGTCGCCATGCCTGCCGAGCAGGTTGTCGATCAGCCCATGCATCTGCCCCACCGGGTGCTGTGGATCCACGTTATACTGAGTCATTAGTCAATTCTCCTTACTATCGGCGACCGCGCCGCCGGGACCGCCCGCCGTCGAAGGACGGGCACAACCCTGCTCAGAGCACAAAACGTGCCCGCAACTCCGCACCGCGTCCACGTTGCGTGCGCCTCTCCATCATGGTACAATCAAATCACTGTCATTTAGAGTGAGGTATGAGCGTGCTCGCAGAGCTTTCCATCCACAATTTCGCCATCATACACCAGCTCAATCTCAAGTTCGGGCCGGGCTTCAATGCCCTTACGGGCGAGACCGGGGCCGGCAAGTCCATCATCATTGATGCCGTGTCTGCCCTGCTCGGCGCGAAGGTCGGTGCGGAGTTCGTGCGCCATGGCTCCCAGACCGCCCGGGTCGAGGGCCTTTTCGACACCGCCCGCCTCGACGCCACAGCCCGCGAGATGATTAGAGCCGGCCTCGACGCCGCCGGCCTCCCGAACGACGATCTCGACGACGGCACGCTGATTCTCAGCCGCGAGATCCACGCCGGAGGCCGCACCGTCGCCCGCATCAACGGCAGCTTGGTCAATTTGCCGACCCTCCAGGAGATAGGCCGGATGCTGATCGACATCCACGGCCAGACCGAGCACCAATCGCTCCTGCGAACACCGACCCACATCGAGCTACTCGACCAGCACGCCGACCTAGCGGGCCGCCGCGCCGACCTCGGCGAGCTGGTGCTCAGGCTCCGGCAGGTACGCAAGGAACTCTCCACGCTCCAACGCGACGAGCGTGAGCTGGCCCGCCGCGCCGACTTGCTCCGCTTCCAGGTCGAGGAGATCGAGCGCGCTGGTCTAGAGTCCGGCGAAGATGAGGAACTCGCCGCCGAACGTTCCCGACTGATCAACGCCGAGCGGCTCGGCGAGCTCTCCGACGGCATCTACGAGCTGCTGATCGCCGGGGCCGATGAGGACGAGGGATACGGCGGTCGCGCAACGGCGCGGGCGGGCCGGACCGCAGTTGCCCTCGCCAAGATCGCCGTGCGCGACGCTCTCGGCGAGGCCGGCACCATGCTCGCCGAGCTAGTGCGGCTCGACCCGACGCTCGCCGAGCAGGAGGCCGGCATCCAGGCGCTGCTCGACGGCGTGGAGGAGCTGGGCCGCTCCGTCCGCCTCTACCGCGAGCAGATAGAGCACGACCCCGAGCGGCTAATGCAGGTCGAGGAGCGCCTTAGCCTGCTGCACGAACTCAAACGCAAATACGCGCCCACTATCGCCGAGATCCTCTCCTTTGGGCAGGAGGCAGCCGACGAGCTTGACGCGCTCACCCACAGCGAGGAGCGTATCGCCGAGTTGCAGGAGCAGGAGGTCGCCCTGCTCGCCGAGGCGGGTGCCTTCGCCGAGGAACTATCGCAGAAGCGGCAGGCGGCAGGCGAACGCCTAGCCCGCGCCGTCGAAGCCGCCATGCGCGAGCTGCTGATGGGCAGCATCCAGTTCGCCACCAGCCTCACCCGCGTGCCCGACCCCCATGGCCTGCCGACCTCCGGCGGCGAACCCGGCACCTGGGCCTTCGATACACGCGGCATCGACCGCGTTGAGTTCCTGATCTCGCCCAACCCCGGCGAACCGCTCAAGCCGCTCTCGAAGATCGCCTCCGGCGGCGAAACCTCCCGCCTCATGCTCGCCATGAAGTCTATCCTATCCGCCGCCGACCACACGCCGACGCTGATCTTCGACGAGATAGACGCAGGCGTGGGCGGGCGCAGCGGTGCCGTCGTCGGCGAAAAGCTCTGGTCGCTAGCCGCCGCCCACCAGGTGCTTTGCATCACCCACCTTCCGCAGATCGCCGCGTTCGCCGACACCCACTTCCGCATCACAAAGGCCGTGCATGACGGACGCACAAGCACCCGCGTGGACGAACTCGACCCGACCGAGCGCGAGGTCGAGATCGCCGCGATGCTTGGCGGCGTGCCGGTCACGCCCACCGGGCTGGAGAGCGCCCGCGAGATCATACGGCAGACAGCCGCCCGCAAATCGTGAGAGGCATCCGGCCGGTGATGCTGCTCGCGTTCGCGCTGCGAGCGGGGCTACCGCTCCTCGCCTTCCTGAGCACAGGCGACCGCATGGTCTTCCACTCCCTCGACACCGACGGCTACACCGGCCTCGCGTCGTCCCTCGTCCAAACCGGGCGCTTCACCCTCGGCGGCCTGCCGGAGATCATACGCACCCCCGGCTACCCAATGCTTCTCGTGCTTGGCACCCTGCTCGGCAGCGTCGAGACGGTCGCGGTCGCGCTCCAAGTCGCGTTAAGCTGCGCCACGGTCTACCTGGTCTACTTGATCGGCCTGCGGCTCTTCGGCAGCGGACGCACCGCCACAATCGGCGCGCTCCTCTACGCGATTGAGCCGCTTTCCCTCCTCTTCACGAGCAAGTTGCTCACTGAAACCCTGTTCACCGCGCTCACGACGCTGTTTCTCTACTTCCTGCTCCGCTACCTCGACGGCAGGTCTCTCCCGGCGCTTGCGGCTGCGGCCCTCACTCTCGCAGGCACTGCCTTCGTCCGTCCGATCATCTACTACTTCCCGATCCTCGCGGCGTTGCTGTTGCTCTGGGCCGCCGGTCGCCGTGGTCGGAGGCAGATACCGGCCGGCATCGCCTCCGCCGGCCTGTTCCTGCTGCTCTCGGTCGGCCCGCTCGCCCTCTGGCAGGCGCGCAACGCCGCGGAAACCGGCTACTCCGGTTTCGCAGCGATCTCCGACATCAACTGGTACTTCTACCAGGGCGCGTCTGTCGCGGCCGCGAAGCAGCATGTCCCCTACTACACCGTGCAAGCTGCCTGGGGCTACAGCGACCCCGCCGTCTACGACCGCGCCCACCCAGAGCAACACGGCTGGTCTGACGCACAGATCTACGATTACATGGGCAGCGAGGGGCGGCGGATAGTCCTCCAGAATCTGCCGACCTACGCCCCGATCCACGTCATCGGTATGCTCAAGACCCTGCTCAACCCCGGCGGCGTCGAATATCTCAAGCTGTTCGACGCCTATCCTGCCGCAGGCGGCGATTTCGGCGTCGCGGTGAACGCTGGCCTCGGCGAGAGCCTGGGCTACCTCTGGCGCGAGAACCGCCTGCTGCTGATCCTCGACCTCGGCTTCGGCGCGCTGCTCGTGGTCTACTTGCTCGCCGCGCTCACCGCCCTGATCGCCCGCGCAAACTGGAACCTGCGCGTCGCCTCTCTGTTCGCCCTGGGACTCTACCTGCTGGTGATGTCGGGCGGGCCGCAGAGCCTCAGCCGCTTCCGCCACCCGATCATGCCGCTTATCTGCGTGCTGGCGGGCTACGGCATCGCGGTTTGGCTGCGCCGCCTCCGTAACGCCGCCCCTCGCCGCACTCCTGAGCATACTGTGTTACAATAGGGGTATAATCATCATGGCGCGGGTGCCGATGCGACGTGACGGACAAAGGAGGTAGGGCTGGATGCGTACTCAATCTCCCGATACGACCCCCGAAGCGGAAGCGGTCTTAATTGCCGGCATGAGCCGGCTCTCTCCGGCGCGCCGCTTCCAAATGGCCGCTGAACTCACGCGCATGACCCGCCAGCTGTCCTGGTACGGCCTCTGCCGGCGCTATCCCACTGCCACGGAGGACGAGCTGCGCTATCGCTGGTGTGCCCTGCTCTACGGAGAGGAACTGGCCGCAGGCTATATCGTGGCATGGCGCGCGCACCGCAGCGCCAATCCCGAATCCACCCCGGCGGCTGCGCTGACGCAGTTGTTATGAGTTCGCCGCAGTATACTATTCCTGCCGATCGCATCGGTCCCTTCTTGCCGGTTGTCGCCGCCCTGGAAGCAGTCGGGGTGCCCTATCACATCGGCGGCTCAGTCGCATCCTCTACCTGGGGTCTTCCGCGCTCCACGCAGGATGCCGATATTGTCGCCGATCTGCAACTCGCCCAGGTCGTCCCGTTCGTGGCCCTCCTCCAGGCCGATTTCTATCTGGATGTGCCCCGCGATCGAGGCCGCGATCCGGCAGCGGGGGATGTTCAACGT
This sequence comes from Chloroflexia bacterium, assembly GCA_050998805.1. Taxonomy (GTDB): domain Bacteria; phylum Chloroflexota; class Chloroflexia; order QHBQ01; family JAICKM01; genus JAICKM01. The sequence goes on from JBPCPV010000016.1 coordinate 79,888, forward strand.
CATCCACCTGGAAAGCATGTTCAAGGTGGACATCATTCTGCCTCAGCGGACGGCCTTCGCTGAGGCGGAAGCGGCCCGCGCGCAGGCGACCCCACTCGCCGACACCCCCGGCCGGCTGGTGCGGCTGGCCTCCCCCGAAGATACCATCTTGCACAAACTGCGGTGGTATCTAATGGGTGGCGGCGTGTCGGAGCGGCAGTGGCTCGACGTGCTGGACGTGCTGAAAACGCAGAATACGGCGCTCGATAGTGCCTATCTCCAACACTGGGCGGGCCACTCGGCGTGGCGGATTTATTGGCCCGGGCCTGGGAGGAAGCCGGCCTCGCCCAATAGGGACCACCTGGATCGCCGCTAGGGAATATGCAGCAATACCGCCTCCAGCTATTTGATCAATCCCGCCCTATCGGGTAAAATGGATCTTGCGACATGCGTTAGGCCGTGTAATAGGTGAACCGCAATTAAGGAGCCCAGGTGCAGAGTAAATTGGCGATCATCTGTGATCGCGTTATCGAGGCCGGCTGGCTAGCGGCGTTAGTCTTCACGCCGATCTACTTCAACGTCTACAGCAGCCGCGTTTTCGAGCCGGACAAGATCAGCATGTTGCGGAACATCGTGCTGATGATGACCCTCGCCTGGCTGATCAAGCTGATCGAGGGCGCGCTCAACCCGCGCAACGCCGGTCGGCGCGTCGCCGGCGCGCTCGGAGACGCCGCCCCACGGGGCATCCCGGCGCTGCTCCGCGTGCCGATGATGGTGCCCCTGCTGCTCTACGCCTTCCTCTACCTGTTCAGCACGATCACCTCGGTGGTGCCTCTCACCGCGTTCTTCGGCTCATATCAGCGTATGCAAGGGCTGATCAGCCAATACAGTTACATCATGGTCGCGCTGCTGATCATCGCCAACATGCGCTCGCGCGCGCAACTCAACCGGCTGATCACCTTCGCCATAGTCACCAGCTTCCCCGTCGCCGCATACGGGATTTTGCAGTTCACGGGGCGCGACCCGCTGCCCTGGGCCGGCGATGTCCAGACCCGTGTGGCCTCGACCCTGGGCAACGCAATCTTCGTCGCCGCGTTCCTGATCATGGTCGTGCCGTTGACCTTGCAGCGGCTCCTGCTGGTGGTGCAGCGACTTCGCGGCTATCGTGACGAAACACCTTCTGCCGACGATCCGAACGACGACCCGGTAGGCGTCGCGATCATCGGCGGCGGGGCAGTGCTGTTGCTGACCCTGATCCAGTATGCAGGCATCACCACAGGCAACAAGATCGTGCCGTCGGGGCCGAGCCTACAGATCGCGCAAGGGCAGAGCTACAATGACCTCGGCGACTGGCTGATCTGGGGCGGGATCTTGCTTGCAGGCGTCATCTTTGCGTGGATCGCGAACACCACCGTCAGCCGCACCCGTTACCCTGCCGCGCCCGGTGAAGAAGAATACTCGGTGCCGATCATCGCCAAGATCGCGATCCCGATTGTGCAGCTCGCCGTATTGATGCTCGGCATCGCATTCATCGGCGACGCCAACCACCGCGCGACCGACTTTATATTTTGGGTTGTTTTCCCCGCCGCCATCTTCGTTGTCTACGCGCTGACCTTCGTCTTCACGCTATCCCGGCGGCCTTCACGCATCAATGACCTGCTACAGGTGGTGAGCCTGCCTTTGCTGCTGCTGATGCAGGCGGTGGTCGTCTTCCTCGCGCAGAGCCGTGGCCCCGAGCTAGGTTTGCTGATCGGCCTTGCCGTCTTCGCTTTTGCCTACCTGCTGCGGCGACGGCTGCGGCGCGCCACAGCCGTCCTCACCGTGGTCACGCTCCTCTTCGGCGCTTTCCTGCTCGTCTTCAACCTGCCGGACTCGCCGATCGCGTCCTGGCGCGACATAAAGTATATCGGACGTCTCGGCCTGCTCTCGCAGCTTGACGAAGGCACCGGCAAAGTCCGCACGCTGATCTGGGGCGGCGCATACAACCTGATCACGTCGGACCCGCTGCGTATGGTCATCGGCTGGGGACCGGAGTCGATGTACGTCGCCTACAACAAGTTCTACCCGCCCGACCTCGGCCACTGGGAACTGCGTAACGCCACGCCCGACCGCAGCCACGATGTCTTCTTCGACCAGACGGTGACGATGGGCCTGCTGGGGTTGGCGGCCTATCTCTTCATTGTCGGCTCCTTCATCTGGTACGCGGTACGTGCCCTCCGCAAAGCGCCGAACCTGCCCGACCAACTTATCCTGATCGGCCTGCTCTCGATGGTCGTCACCCATGTCGGCGAGTTGATCACCGGCATCCAGATCGCGGCGACTTACACCCTTTTCTACGTCGGCATAGCCTGCATGGTGGTGCTTGCTTCGGTGCTTAACAATTACCTCGCACCTGTGCCCACGCAGGCAGCTATCGAGTTGGATGCGCTCTTGCCCACGGAACCCGAACAAGCAGTCGCCGTGAACGGCCACGGCAACGGAAAAGTCGCCGTGCCGTCCCGAGTCGGTGGAGCGACAGCCACGGCGAGCGCCAAAGCCAACGGGCGCGCGACCGCTGTTGTGGTGCCCACGCGCAAAGGGGCCGGAGTGACGATGGGTCCGGCGGGCAACGGCGGCCCACCTCGTAGGCCCGGCGGACCTGCTCAACAGCCGCCCGGCGACCGCGTACTGCCCGCCGCACGCGCGCGCAAAGTCGTCCCCAACTACCGCGCGATGTCCGACACCGGCAGCTACGCCGGGGGTCGGCCAGCCTTCCTGGTCGCCTATGTGGTGATGGGGCTGATTGCCGTCACGGTGGCCGTCGGCCTCAACGTCAACCTCGTCAAGGCCGACATGTTCTACAAGCAGGGTCTCGCTTATGACCAGCAAAGCGCCTGGCCGGTCTCCATCGGCCCCTACGACAAAGCCATCCAGATTTCGCCCACCGAGGACTTCTACTATCTCTTCCTGGGCCGCTCATATATGGAGTGGGCCAGGCATTACACCTCCTTCCAGGGCGGCCCTCCGCCGGTCCAGCTCCTCGCTAATGCCGAGAGCGAGCTACTACAGGCGCAGAAGATCGCCCCCCTGAATACCGACCACTACGCGAACCTCGGTCGGCTCTACGTGGATTGGGGCGATTCGATGAGCGACCCCGCGCGCGGCATCCAGGGCACCTCACAGGAGCAGGACCAGAAGTATGCTGAAGGCATCCAGCAGTACGAGAAGGCGCACAGCCTCAGCCCCGGCAACGCCACTCTCTGGAACGAGCTTGCGGTCGCCTACGACAAGGGCGGGCGCTACCAGGACGCGGTAACCGCGATACGGGCTTCGCAGAAGATGGACGACCGCTACGACCAGACGCCGTTCCTCGCCGCCGAGATAGAGCGGGCACATGTCCAACTGCTTAACCAGCAGTGGGTGCAAAGCCACGCCATCACAGGCACCACGACGCTTACAGCAACCCGCTCGGTAACTATCACCCAGGAGGCCGTGGCTGCCGCGACCGATTACGCCGCCGCCGTGAAGCTCACCCCGGCTATGCTACAGGCTGATGGGCAGTTCGACCCTCGCGTGGCCTTCCTCGCCGACTACGGTGCCCTACAACCGCTTGCCACGGCCTACCAGGCGGTGCTCGACCAGAGCGCGCTCGACAAGCAGCCCGAGCCTGACGGCATACGCACCGCGCTGACACAGATACAGCAGAAACTTGGGCGCTAGCCGGGCCGGAGCAGTATGATCCAGTACGCGGCGATACTCCTCTCGGCGGTAGCAATCGCGGTCTTTGTTACCCCGCTCGTCCGCAACGCCGCCACACGCTTCGGCGTGACCGACACACCGAGCGCGCGCAAGATCCACGCCGAAGCCGTGCCCCTGCTCGGCGGCGCGGCCATCTGGTGCGGCTTCGTGCTGACCCTGCTGCTCTTCGACACGGCGGGATTCGTGAAGCAGTTCGGCAGCATAATCGTCGGCGCCACGATAGTCTCGGTCGTCGGCCTCTGGGACGATAGGCAGGGGATCAAGCCCGCTCTCAAGCTCCTCGGCCAGATCATCGCTGCCGTGCTCATAGTCGCCTTCGGCACAAGCATCCACTTCGCCTCCGTGCTCACGGCCGCCTTCGGCGTCCAACTCCAGAACAACGACCAGCTCGACCTCGCTGTAACGATCCTCTGGGTGGTCGGCATCACCAACGCGCTCAACCTGCTCGACAATATGGACGGGCTGGCCGGGGGCGTCGCGGCCTGGGCGTCGTTCTTCTTGTTCCTGCTCGCCCTGATGAGCAGTCAACGGTACGTCGCACTGCTGGCGCTCGCCCTAGCCGGGGCCTGCATCGGCTTTCTCTACTACAACTTCCGCCCCGGCCACATCTTCATGGGCGATACCGGCAGCCTCTTCCTCGGCTTTATGCTCGCCGCGGTCGGCATCAAGCTCCGCTTCCCGGTGCTCTACGACCCGATCACCGGCGTTGCCGTCAACCACCAGGCGGTGACATGGATGATCCCTTTGCTGGTGCTCGGCCTGCCGATCTTCGACACGGCCCTCGTAACGATCTCGCGCCTGCGCCGACGCCTGCCGATCAGCCGTGGAGGGCGGGACCACACATCCCACCGCCTCGTAGCCCTCGGCATGAACCATCACGAGGCCGTGCTGCTCCTCTACATCATCTGTCTGCTGTTCGGCATCGCGGCCATCGCCGTCGCCTACCTGCCGGTCGCCGAAGCCCAGATCCTCGGCCTGTGTGTGCTCGCCGCCGCCGCCCTCGCCCTCTGGCGGCTAGAGCAAGTGCCCCTAGTAGACACGAACCCGGCGATGCCGTAGTGCGTAGTGCGTAGTGCGTAAGCAGCCAACCGCCTGCTGGGTAATGGCCGGAGGCACACCCCATTGACATCCGCCCCGTTCTACTGTAACCTACCTCAACATCCTTATCAGGAGTATGTTCAATGAGCGAAGCCACAGCAGAACATGACCGGCTGGCCGACCACGCGCTCCGCAAGGCCGATTGGCGGCACTGGGGGCCGTACCTCAGCGACCGTGCCTGGGGCACAGTGCGCGAAGACTATAGCGCCGACGGCGACGCCTGGGACTACCTGCCCCACGACCAGGCCCGCAGCAAGGCATACCGCTGGGGCGAAGACGGTCTCGCCGGCATATCCGACCGCGAGGGCCGCCTCATGTTCGCGCTCGCCCTTTGGAACGGCCACGACCCGATCCTCAAGGAGCGGCTCTTCGGCCTCAACGGGCACGAGGGTAACCACGGCGAAGATGTCAAGGAGTACTACTACTACCTCGACAACACCCCCACCCACAGCTACATGTGTATGCTCTACAAGTACCCGCAGGCCCCCTACCCCTACAGCGACCTCCTCGGCGAGAACCGCCGGCGGGGGCGCGGCGCGCCCGAATACGAGCTGGCGGACACCGGGATTTTCGAGGAGAACCGTTATTTCGATGTGCGGGTCGAGTACGCGAAGGCCGACACCGACGACCTGCTCGTGCTGATCACCGTGACCAATCGCGGCCCCGACCGCGCAAGCCTCCACCTGCTGCCGACGCTCTGGTTCCGCAACACCTGGGCCTGGGGCTACGACCCGACCCGCCCCCAGATCAGCCGCGCCGGATCGGGGCAGGGCCGCCAAACCCTCCAGGCCGAGCACCAGAGCCTCGGCACCTACTGGTTCTATGCGGACGAGCAGCCGGTCGCGCCCGACCTGCTCTTCACCGAGAACGAGACGAACAACACCCGGCTCTACAACGCGCCGAACCCGAGCCCCTACGTCAAAGACGGCTTCCACCGCTACCTCGTCGCCGGCGAGGCGGGGGCCGTGAACGCCGATGGGCCGGGCACCAAAGCCGCCTTCGACTACTCGCTGGACCTCGACGGCGGCGAAACCGCCGTGATCCGCCTCCGGCTGACCAATATGGCCCACGACAGCCCCCTCCACGGCGACTTCGACAACACCTTCGCCGCGCGGCACCGCGAGGCCGACGCCTTCTACGCCGCGATCCAGGCCCCACACCTCGGCGACGAGGAGCGGACGATACAGCGCCAAGCCCTCGCCGGGATGCTCTGGAGCAAGCAGCTATACTACTACGATGTCACAAAGTGGCTCGACGGCGACCCAGCCTTCCCCCCGCCGCCGACGGCCCGCAAACACGGGCGCAACTCAGACTGGACACACATGACCGCCTTCGACGTGATCTCGATGCCCGACAAGTGGGAGTACCCGTGGTTCGCCACCTGGGATCTCGCCTTCCACTGCATCCCCCTCGCGCTCATGGACCCGGCCTACGCCAAGCGGCAGCTCCTGCTGCTCACGCGCGAGTGGTACCAGCACCCGAACGGCCAGTTGCCGGCCTACGAGTGGGCCTTCGACGATGTGAACCCGCCGGTCCACGCCTGGGCGGCCTGGCGGATCTACCAGATGGAGATCGCCGAAGGCGGCCAGGGCGACCGCGCCTTCCTCGAAGGTATCTTCCACAAGCTGCTGCTCAACTTCACCTGGTGGGTCAACCGCAAAGACGAGGACGGCAACAACGTATTCCAGGGCGGCTTCCTCGGCCTCGACAACATCGGCGTCTTCAACCGCGACGCCAAGCTCCCCGACGGCAGCCACCTCGAACAGGCCGACGGCACAGCCTGGATGGCCTCCTACTGCCTCCAGATGCTGACAATTGCCCTCGAACTCGCCGGCCAGGACCGGGTCTACGAAGACATCGCCACCAAGTTCTTCGAGCATTTCCTGCGGATCGCCGCCGCCGTCGCCGACATGTCCGATGAGGGAATCTCCCTCTGGGACCCCGAGGACGGCTTTTTCTACGACGCGCTCCACCTGCCCGACGGCCAGCACATCTTGCTCAAGGTCCGCTCGCTGGTAGGGCTGTTGCCGCTCTTCGCGGTCAGCATCATCGAGCCTGAGCTGCTCGAGCGGCTACCGGTCTTCCGCCGCCGCATGGAGTGGTTCCTCTCCAACCGCCCGAACCTCGCCGGCCACATCGCCGAGGTGGACAGGCCCGGTGTCCACAAGCACCGCCTCTTCTCGATCCTCACCCGCGAGCGCCTAGAGCGCGTCCTGGGATACATGCTTGATGAGAACGAGTTCCTCTCCGACTACGGCATACGCTCCCTCTCGAAATACCACGAGGCCCACCCTTACTCGATCAACCTGGCCGGAGAGGAGCACACCGTCAACTACGAGCCCGCCGAGTCCCAAACCGGGGTGTTCGGCGGCAACTCGAACTGGCGCGGGCCGATCTGGTTCCCAGTGAACTACCTGATCATCGAATCCCTGCTCAAGTTCAATCACTACTACGGCGACAGCTTCAAGGTCGAGTGCCCCACCGGGTCGGGCACGCTGATGACCCTCGAGCAAGTCGCCGACGAGATCGCGCACCGCCTGATCGCGCTTTTCCTGCGCGACAAAGACGGAAAGAGGCCGATCTACGGAGGCATCAGCCTCTTCCAAGACGATCCTCATTGGCGCGATATGCTTTTCTTCAACGAATATTTCCACGGCGACAACGGCTTCGGCCTCGGCGCTGACCACCAGACGGGCTGGACGGGGCTAATCGCCATGCTGTTACAGGAGCACACTGAGTTCCTGCACGCCGAGATAGACCCCTATGACAGCGAAATCAACCCCGTGCTGGTGAAAGGTTAAGAGATGTTTTGAGCCTATTGACCCCATCTCAGGCTTGTAGCGGAAGGCTTGCCAGCGATTATCAGAAACCCAGCAGCTTTTGGGGGCCGCATCAGGCATGGCGGTCGGCCCCCGGCTGGTCATGGCGCGCATCGGTCTTTCGACGGGTTTTTTGGAGTTTCGAGTTGCGAGTTGCGAGTGCATGGCGATCGGCTCCTTTTTTCGTGCGTAAGTCTCGCGTTATTTTTACCCTCTCACTTTATATATCCATTTGAGGGGCGATTTACTGCCAGATTTGGGGCCAAAACGGGGCTGTCGGGCAAAAGATACTCCGAAAGACCTAGACGGCGGAGTGGTTGGTGGTTAGTGATTAGAAGTGCGTAGTGCGTAGTACGTGCTGACGGCTGACGGCTGATCGCTGATGGGATAGGGCCCGTGATGCGTTGTAGAGCCGTCTGGGGCGGCGCTAGGGGTGGAGGAGTGTATTACGCCGTTGTTATGCCGTCCAACGCAGAACGGGTGTTCTAAGCCATCCAGCACGGTTTGGTGGCAAGCAGGCTCGATTGCGGAGTGCGTAATAGGGGGGGAGCCAGCTCATAGAGCGCAGAGCGACTCTTCCACAGACGATGTGCCTGGCGTATCCGCTATTTCGTGCCCAGCAGCCCACCGCTGTACATGACCGGCGTGGGGGCAGCCGTCGAACTGAGGTCCAGCTGCCCGCTCAGGCGGCCGGGGTTGCCGAGGTCGAGCATGATCGTGCCGCCGGTGATCGGGCGGGGCTTGCCGGCCTTGTTGTTCGGGCCGGTTGACCAGCCGCCGGGGACGCCGTACTTCGGGTCGGCCGTGATCGCCAGGAACTTCGTCGCCGGGTCGTAGACCACGCTGGGGACGGCATTCGCCGGGGAGTTGAAGCCGGCCGGCAGCAGGTCGGGGCGCGTCGCCAGGAAGATAGCGCCGACGGTTTTGCCGGGAGAGAGGTCGGCGAGTTCATGGAGGGAGCGCACGCCCGACGAGATCCGGATCTCTGCCGAATGGCCGCTGCCGGGGGCTGCCGCACTCAGCACTAGCGTGCCCGGCTGCTGGTATACCCGATAGCCCTCCGCCTTCGCCGTGATGATCGTCCGGTAGGTGCCAAGCGCCGAGGCGGGGACCGCGGGCGCGGCTTGTGCGGGCGGCGTGAGGGTCGGTTTGGCTAGCGCAGTCACCGTGGCCGCATCGTTGCGCGAGATCGCGGTAATCGTCGCGTATGCCGATACTGCGGCACTGTCTTGTGTCGGACTCGCCGGGGCGGCGGCCAGTGTAGGACTCGGCGCAGCAGCGACCGCGCTGGTCGCTGACGGCACGGCAGTGCTGGGCACCGCTGTTGTGCCGCTGGTCGGCGACGGCACCGGCGCGCTATCACAGGACGCGAGCAGCAACAGAAGGCCGCCGAGGATAGCCCCGCGAGCGCGGTATCTCACCAGAGGTCAGCTTCCAGAGTTCAGAAGCCGGCAACGAGCCACAAGCCTACTCCGCACTCCGCACTCCGCCCTCTACACTCCTCCGCCGTCGCCCCACCGCGAGTACGCGGAGGCCGATGCCGACCGCCAGCGCGAAGGTGCCGGCCAGGAATAGCGCCGAGGGCAGCGACGAAGGGTGCCCCGTGCCCGGCGATTGGGTCGGCGCGCCGCTATCGGTCGCGCTGGTCACCACGGGTGCGGGCGGCGGGGCGGGGCCGGGGTTAAGCACAATCGGGGTCGGCACCGCGGCCGGCGGGGCTTGCGTGGGCGAAGTGTCGGTCACGGCGGGTGCAGTAGGCTTGCCGGTGGCCGGGGATTGTGCGGTCGCCACCGGAGGGGGCAGCGCCCTTGTGCCGGCGGTCGCCACGGCAGGCGGCAACGGCTTACCGGAGGCGGTCGGCACCGACGGCGGAAGGCCGGATGCTGTCGGTGCCCTCGTCACGGAGGGCTGGGTCGGCGGCGGGCGGAGCGGCGGCGACCCATCGGAGGCTCCGGGCGTCGGCGTGCCGGTCGCCGTGCCGGTCGGTGTGGTGGTTGTCGTGCCGGTCGGCGTCGTCAGAGGCACGCCATTTCCTGAGACCGGGCGGGGTGTGGGGGTCAGTGGGGCAGGCGCGGTCGGGATCGGGCGGGGGCCTGCGGTCGGCACTGCCCTCGGACCGCCAGTGGCCTGAGCAGGGGGCAGGAGCGGCGGAGCAGCATTTGCCGGGCGCGGCAGGGGCGGCGGGTTCTGAGGCACGGCGTGAGCGGCGCTGTGGGCAGGGGGTTGAGCCGGAGTCGCGGTGAGCCGAGGCACGGCCGTGGCCGTCGGGTTAGTCGGCGGCAGAGTCGGTGCCGTCGTCGGAGGCACCGCGCGGGCTGTGGGCGGCGGCTTCGGGCCAGCGACGGGCGTGGACGGCGCGGGCGTGTCTGGCACCGGGGTGGCGGTCGGTGTCGCCGTCAGCGGGAGCGGGCGCGGCGGCTTCGTCGGCAGAGGTGTATCGGGCAGAGGCGTTTCGGGCGGCGCTGTGGCCGGAGGCGGCTTGACGCCCGGAGTCGGGGCCGATGGGGTCGCGGTCGGCGAAGGGGTGGGGGTCGAGGCGGCGACCGTGGCGGCGACCGTGGCAGTTGCCGTGGGCGTGATTGCGGGCACCGGCGCACCGGCGGCTGTGGCCCAGATCAGGGCCTGGCTGCCCCCGCCGCTCACCAGCGTGCCGTATGGTAGGTAGAGTTGTGCAGCGTTCAGGCCAAGATTGGTGATTAGAAGGGTGCCCTGCCCCAGGTGCGGGTTTGGCCCTGCCGTCAACTCGGTCAGACTGAGGCGCGCATTGCCGGCCTGGCGTGCGAGCAGGGCCGATGTGCCCTGCGTCAGCCAGCTTGGGTTAGGGTTGCCGGCCGCCGCCGCCAAGATGCGAATGGCTACGCTGTGGTCGAGGTTGTCGGGCCAGGTTCCGGTCTGCGCGTGAGATACGGCGTCGAAGACCTGCTGCGGATCGCTGTCGGCATAGCCCCAGTTGATCCCATAGTAGAGAGCGGAGCGGAGAGACTGCGCGGCGAGGTCGCCGACGACGGCACCGGCCCCCGGCAGCGTCCCGCCCGGCCCGATCGCCAGCGCCCGCACCTGGAGCGTCGCCTGCCCACCGGGGGCAAGGCTGACGTAGGGCGCAGGTACGTCGGCGAGCGGCGAGGCCGCAGCAGGCGTTGGCTGGGCCAGGCCGAGGCCAACCACCCCGCCTAGCAGAGTCAGGATAGCTACCGCCGCAGTGAGATGTCGGTAGGTATATGAGCGCAAAACGATGTTCCCCCTCTACTGAGTGCAGATTGCGTAGTGCGTAGTGCGTAAACACTGGTCACCAATCACTAACCACTAACCACTAACTACTTACGGCTGACCACTGACCACTGACCACTCGTCACCAACGAGGCCCACGGTCGCGGTCGTTCGTACCTGGGTCGCTCGAGCTGCTGTCGTTCGGGCCGCGCTCGTTCCCGCGAGAAGGCCCACGGTCGCCACCACTGCTGCGAGACGGCCCACGGTCCCCGAACCCACCGCCGCCTCCGCGGGATGGCCCTCGGTCGCGGTCCCCGTAGCCTCCGCCACCACTGCTGCGGGAAGGCCCGCGGTCCCCGTAGCCTCCGCCGCCACTGCGAGCAGGCCCACGGTCTCCGTACCCGCTACCACTACTACGAGCAGGCGCACGGTCGCTGTAATTCGGCGCGCGGTTCGGGTCGCGCGGCGGACGGTCATCCTCTGTGCCGCCACCGTCACGCGGTGCCCGGTCACGGCCTCCGCCGCCGGCACCGCCCGCGCGGCCCTCATTCCGGCTCCGCTCCTGCTCCTCCGGCGTCGGGATCTGCCCGGTAAGCACGGCGCGCCGCGAGAGGCTGATCTTGCCCATGCGGTCCACGCCGATGACCATGACGTTGATTTCGTCGCCGATGCTCACCACGTCCTCGACACGCTCAACAAAGTAATCGGCGAGTTCGCTGATACGCACGAGGCCGTCTTTGCCCGGCATGATCTGCACGAAGGCCCCGTAGGGCTGGATCGAAACGACTTTGCCGAGGTATATGGTGCCGATCTCCGGCTCTTTGGTCAGCCCCTCGATCATCTGAATCGCCCGGCGTGCGCTCGCTCCGTCGGTCGAGGCGACGAAAACCGAGCCGTCGTCCTCGACGTCGATCTTGCAGCCGGTGGTTTCGGTGATGCTGCGGATCATCTTTCCGCCGGGGCCGATCAGCGCACCGATCTTTTCGGGGTTGATCTGTAGCTTGATGATCCTCGGCGCGTAGACCGACATTTCGGCCCGCGGCTTGCTGATCACCGCGTTCATCTTGTCGAGGATCGCGATCCGCGCGTCGCGCGCCTGCGCGAACGCCTCGCTCATGATCTCGTAGCTAAGGCCGGTCGTCTTGATGTCCATCTGGAGGCCGGTCACGCCCTCGGCGGTGCCCGCGACCTTGAAGTCCATGTCGCCGAGGTTATCCTCGATGCCCTGGATGTCGGTCAAGACAGTGTGCCGGCCGTCGGGGTCGGTCACGAGGCCCATCGCAATGCCGGCGACCGATGCCTTGAGCGGCACGCCCGCGTCGAGCATCGCCAGGGTGCTTCCGCAGACGCTCGCCATTGACGACGAGCCGTTGCTCGCCAGCGTCTCGCTGACCAGGCGGATCACGTAGGGGAAATCATCGTCGCTCGGCAGCACCGGCACCAGAGAACGCTCCGCGAGGTGGCCGTGACCGATGTCGCGGCGCGATGGCCCGCGGGCGCGGCGTGTCTCACCCGTGCTGAACGGCGGGAAGTTGTAGTGGTGGATATACCGCTTCTTCGTCTCCACGCCGAGGCCGTCGAGCTTCTGCTCATCGTCACCGGTGCCGAGAGTGCAGATCGTCAATACCTGCGTCTGGCCGCGCGTGAACAGCCCGGTGCCGTGGGTGCGCGGCAGCACGCCGACCTCTACGCTGATCTGCCGAATGTCGGTCGGCCCACGCCCGTCGGGGCGTATGCCCTTGTCGAGGATGGCGTTGCGGACCTCCGCCTTGAGTATGGAGGCGAACGCCTTCTGCGCCTTCGCCTCGGCGCCGGCCTTCTCGGCTTCGGGGGCGTCGGCAGCAAAGGCCGCGACGGCCTCTTTGCGGACCTCCTCGGTGCCGGATTCGCGCGCTACCTTGTCGGGGTTGTTCGCCGCAATCCGCAGCCGATCTCCGAGTATGGCCTTCAGCTTGTCCATATCGCTGGTATCGGGCACCGGCACCTCGAACGGACGCTTCGGCACGGCGGCCTCGCGGATAAGCTCCTCCTGGATCTCGATGCTGCTCTGTAGACCCGCGTGGCCGAACTTCACGGCCTCGAGCATTTGGTCCTCGGTCAGCTCGCTCGCCCCGGCTTCCACCATCAGCACCGCGTCGCGGTTACCGGCTATCATCATATCGAGGCGGCTCTGCGCGAGTTGCTCGTAGGTCGGGTTGAGCACGAACTCACCGTTCACATGGCCGACGCGCGCCGCGCCGACCGGCCCCTTGAACGGGATGTCGGAGATGCAGAGCGCGGCGCTCGAACCGATTATCGAGAGCACGTTCGGGTCGGTCTCCATGTCTACGCTGAGGACGGTCACCATGACCTGGATCTCGTAGTAGTAGCCCTTGGGGAACAGCGGGCGCAGCGGGCGGTCGGTGAGGCGCGATGTCAGCACAGCGGCCTCGCTCGGCCGGCTCTCGCGCTTGATAAATCCGCCTGGTATCTTGCCGGCGGCATACATCTTCTCTTCGTAATCCACTGTCAGCGGCAGGAAGTCGGTGCCCTCGCGCACGTCATACGCGCCCACCACAGTCGCCAGCACCACATTCTCGCCATACGTGACCAGCACCGCGCCCTGCGCCTGCTCGGCCAGCCGTCCGGTCTCCAGGGTCATCTTGCGCCCTGCGACGGTCGTTTCGGTTCTATGAACTTGCATTTACGTTTCCTTCCATCAATCCTTCTTGTCCCTCTTTGGGGTTCCGTCTACGTCCGGGTCCATGTCCATGCCCGGTACGCCTGTATTCGCTGGGGATGGCGGCAGGGGTGTGGTTCCAGATATGCTGCCCGGCATAAGTAAATAGGCCGCACCTCCTGGTCAGGGGTGCGGCCTCCGGCCGACAGAGTCGGTTAGCGGGCGCGGGCGCGCTGTTCGCGCAGGCCCAGGCTCCGGATCACGAGCCGGTAACGTTCGACATCTCTCTTGCTCAGGTAGCGCAGCAGCCGCCGACGCCGCCCCACAAGCACCAATAGCCCGCGCCGGCTGTGATGGTCGTGCTTATTCACCTTCAGGTGCGCCACGAGTTGGTTGATCCGCTCACTGAGGAGCGCGATCTGCACATCCGACGACCCGGTGTCGCCCTCATGGATGGCATACTTGACGATGATCGTCTCTTTCTGGTCTTTCTCCAACGCCATTTGCGGGAAAACCTCCTCCACGACGCACGCCCCTGCGAGACCTGCGACGGGTAAACAGAATGAAATAACCTGGTGCCTCGAGTCACGTCTATCCAGGCTTAGTATACCACAAGTGCCCCCGCCCCGCAACTCGCGCCCGATCATGCCTCGCGTTCGAGTATCCGCAGCAGCGCCTCCAGGCCCAGCAGGTAGCTGTCCGACCCCAGGCCCACAACCTGCCCCCGGCAGACCGCCGCCACGACCGACCTGTGCCGGAACGCCTCGCGCGCCTGCACATTCGACAAATGCACCTCGACCGCAGGCACGCCCATCCCCGCCAGAGCATCTCGGAGCGCATAGCTGTAATGCGCCAGCGCCCCCGGATTGATCAGAATCCCGTCTGCCCAGCCCTGCTCCTGCTGGATCGTGTCTATCAGCACACCTTCGTGGTTCGACTGTAGGACCAGTAGTGTCGCGCGCCCCTCCGCAGCCCCCTCCAGCATCTCATTGATCTCATCCAGAGTAATCCGCCCGTATATCTCCGGCTGCCTGCTCCCCAACATATTTAGGTTCGGCCCATGCAGGACCAGTATTTTGTGCATCTGTCTACCTCCGGTCACGGGTCTCCACGAGTCTCATCGAGGGCGGCGAGTACCTCTCCCTCCGGCACATCCGCCTCCACACGCACATCGCCGACGGTGCGGGCCAGAACGAAGCGCAGCCCGCCTCCCCGCCGCTTCTTGTCGGTCGCCATCGCCGCCAGGACATCCGCCGCGCTGGTCTCCAGCGGGAGGCCCGCGCCCCAGCGGACGGGCAGGCCATATGTGAGCAGCAGTCGCTCGGTCTGCTCCGTGAGCGACATGGGCGCAAGCCCCAACCGCTCCGCGAGGTGCGCGGCTACGGCCATGCCCTCGGCGACCGCGAAGCCGTGCTTCAGCGTGTACCCGCTCAACAGCTCGAAGGCGTGGCCGAAGGTATGGCCGAGGTTGAGCAGTGCGCGCTCGCCCTGCTCGAACGGATCAGCCTCTACCAGCCGTCGTTTCACCTCGATGGAGAACACCAACATCTCCTCGGAGGGCGGCGCGCCCCTCTCCAATAGCTCCATCAGCCGCCCGCCCGCTGCCGGGTCACGGGGGATGCCGATGATCGCCGCCTTGACGACCTCGGCCATCCCGTTCGCTATCTCGTTGGGAGGCAGGGTTCTCAACATGGAGAGATCCGCGAACACCGCGGCTGGCTGCTTGAAGACGCCGACCATGTTCTTGCCGAGCGGGTGGTCAATCGCGACCTTCCCGCCCACGCTCGCATCGGCCATCGCCAGCAGCGTAGTCGGTGCCTGCACGAGCGCGATGCCCCGCATATAGAGGGCCGCCGCCAGCCCCGCGGTGTCTCCAACCACTCCGCCACCGAGCGCAAGCACCCAGCCGTTTCTGTCCAATCCATGTTCCGCGAACCCCCGAATGAAAAGGTCGAGCGAGCGCCAGTCCTTATGCGCCTCGCCCGGCTGCATGGCTACCAGCCCCGCCCTGTAGCCGCTCTCCTCCAGCGCCTGCCGCACACGATCCCCGTGCAGCCGCGCCACATTCTCATCGGTCGCGATCACCACGCGCTTCCCCAAACCCGGTGCTGCACCCGCCCCAGCCAACTCAGCCCCTACAGTATCCAACAGCCCCTCGCCGAGAGTAACTTGATATGTCCCTCCTGGCCCCCTCACCTCAATGACTCTGGGCATAGCCATCCCCCACTTCACTCCGGTAGAGACGCAGTACACGATCCGCAACACTATCAACGTCAAGCCCGGTCGTGTCCACCCGCAACCGTATCGCCTCATAAGCCGGTGCGCGCGCGGCCAGCAGCCGGCGAATCGCCCCTTCCGCGTCGCCGTCCAGCAGTGGGCGTGTGGTTGTCCCCGCCGCGCGCAACCTCTCAAGCAACACGCCGGGTTCGGCCGTCAGGCAGACCAGCACGCCGCGCGCCTCCAGCTCCGTTCGGTTCGCGGGGTCCACAGCCGTCCCGCCGCCGGTCGCCACCACCAGCCCTGTCCCAGGCGTCAGTCCCCGGCACAGCTCGGCCTCAGCCGCTCGGAACGCCGCCTCGCCCTCCTCGGCGAAAATCCTAGCGACAGGGCGACCAAACCGCTGCTCCAACTCGGCATCGAAGTCCACAAGCTCCCACCCCAGCCGTTCGGCGAGCGCCCGCCCCACGCTGCTCTTTCCCGTACCCATAAAGCCGGTCAGTATGAGATTGTCGAAGCCCCAGCCCTCCACGCGCGATCCCCCTCCCCCATTATACCGTATAGTGCCGCGTCCACGGGCGGAGCCGGGTCTTACAGAGATAGGCGGGCCGTTGCATTCCGACGGCGTTCGTGGTATTCTGAGAGCGTGTTGAAAAAGAGGTCTCTGTAGGTGCCGGTTTCAAACCGGCACCTAGCGGCCAATAAGCAGGAGCCGGATGATGACACGCAGGACGAAAGACGAGGCCGCGACAACCGCCGAGGTGCGCCGAGTGCCGCCGATCAACGCCCGCGAGCGCATCCCCCAGGCCGCCATTGACGACCTCGTTGAGCAGATCGCCTCCCAGTTCAAC
>JBPCPV010000049.1:0-39988 GCA_050998805.1 Chloroflexia bacterium
TGAGCCGGGGTGGTGTATAATCCATAGGGCGTTCCTTTCTGCTAAGGGCTTGGTGATAGAAACCCATTTTAGCAGAGGAGCGCCCGTTTGTCCCTCCTCACCCCTGGTAGCACGCATAGGCCCTAGCGTATTACCGGCTGACCTTGACAAGCCGCCAGGCTTCGTTTAGAATCCCCTGTTGGGAGTTGTGACTCCCGTCGCCCCTTGACTGTTGCACCAGCCATCACAGGCGGGTGAGGATTGAAATGCTGAAAGGACGGATACCCCGGAATGATCGAAGTCGATCATCTGACCAAGTACTACGGGCCAAGTCCGGCGGTCCAGGATATCAGCTTTACGGTGGATAAAGGAGAGATCCTCGGCTTTCTCGGCCCGAACGGGGCGGGGAAGTCAACCACCATGCGGATTATCACGGGCTACTTGCCGGCAACAGACGGCACCGCGTATGTGGATGGATATGATGTAAGCAAGAACTCGCTCGAAGTGCGGCGGCATGTCGGCTACCTGCCGGAGACCGTGCCGCTCTATACCGACATGACGACATACGACTACCTCGACTTCATGGGCAAGCTGAAGGGCCTCACCAACGGCCAGGACCGCAAAGAGCGCATTGACATCGTGATGGACCAGGTGCGGATCGAGGAGGTGTCGCGTAAGCTGATCGCCAAGCTCTCGAAAGGCTACCGGCAGCGCGTCGGCCTCGCACAGGCGCTGATCAACGACCCCGAGGTGCTGATCCTCGACGAGCCGACCGTCGGCCTCGACCCGCGCCAGATCATCGAAGTCCGAGAACTGATCAAGTCGCTCGCGCAGGACCACACAGTGGTGCTCTCGACCCATATCCTGCCCGAGGTCTCGATGACATGCTCCCGGGTGATCATCATCAACCGTGGGCGGCTAGTCGCGCTCGACACGCCGCTCCATCTTGAGGAGGATGTGTCGGGCGGGGCGGAGCGGGTGATGCTGACGGTGCGGGGGCCGCGCGATAACGTGCAGGCCGCGCTCACGGGAGTGCCGGGTGTGGAGAGCGCCACGGTGCAGCCGGACAGTGAGCCGGGCACGGTCAACCTCGAAGTGGTGAGCACACCCCAGTCGGACCTGCGCCCGCGCCTGGCGCAACTGATCGTGAGCCAGAACTGGGAGCTGCTGGAGCTGCGCGTGGTGCGGATGACGCTCGAAGATGTCTTCCTGCGGGTGACCACGGAAGAGGAGTCTATCACCGAGCCGGAAGATGCGGATACCTACGAGCCGGACGAGGCCGAAGCCTACGCCGAGCAGGAGACCGAAGACGAGGAGCTTGCCGATGAGGAAGCCGCCGAAGCCGAGGAAGAAGCCGCCGACGAGGAAGAAGTCTACGCCCCCGCCCCCGTGAGGCCGCAGACGCGGACCGGTCGCAAAGGAGGCCGCAGATGAGAAACACCTGGACGATCCTGGTGAAGGAACTGCGGTCTTACTTCGTGTCTCCGGTCGGCTATGTTGCGCTCGCGTTCTGGATGTTCGGCGTCGGTCTCTTCTTCCTGCTCGAAGTGCTGAGTTCCAAGCAAGCCTCCCTGCAGGGCTGGTTCTCGACTGTCGAGGTGCTGCTGCTGTTCATCGGGCCTGCGCTGACGATGCGCCTGCTCGCCGAAGAGCAACGCACGGGCACCATGGAAGTGCTGATGACCTCGCCGGTGCGCGACTGGGAAGTGACGCTCGGCAAGTTCCTTGCGGCAGTCGGCTTCTGGGCGGTGATGATCATCGTCACGTTTCTCTTCCCTCTGGTCCTCAAGTTGATCGGCAACCCCGACATGGGGCCTATCTACGCCGGATACCTGGGCCTGTTCCTGATGGGTAGCGCGTTCATGGCGGTCGGCCTCTTCACTTCGTCCCTGAGCAGCAACCAGGTGATCGCGTATATCGTAGCGTTCATCGTGTTGCTGGCGCTGTGGATCATCGGTTCTCTGACGCCGATCTTGCCCACCGGCCAGATCAGCCAGTCGGTGACCGCGCTCTCGGTGACACAGCACTTCGAGAGCTTCGGGAGGGGCGTGGTTGACTTCGGCGACAGCCTATTCTATCTGAGTATAATCGCGGTGGCGCTCTTCGCCACCGTCCAGATCCTGGAGACACGGAGATCGCGGCTATGACGACCGACAACACCCCTGACACACCACTCGACGCGCCGGAGCAGCCGAGCGCGAACCGCATCTTGCTCGCCAGCCTCGCGGGCTGGGCGGGCCTCGTGCTGCTGGCGGCATACCTGCTCTACTGGGCAGTCACCGGCAACTGGTTCGACCTAGTTGCCAAGATCCTGCTGATCGTCACGCTGCTTGCCCTCGGCGCGTTCGGGCTGATGAACCCACAGGGTATCATTGACCTGGTCACCGGCAGAGGCACCCGCAGCATACTCAGCACGGTGCTGCTGCTCGCGCTCGGCATCGGGATCATCGCGGCAGTGAACATCCTCTACGGCGAAATCGGCAAGCGCCAGCCTGCGGCTGTACTGAGTGCGGACCTCACGGAGGGCAAGCAGAACAGCCTCTCGCCCCAGTCAATCAAGGCGGCGCAAGAGCTAAAGTCTCAGACCAACGTCTACGAGTTCTTTACGCAGAGGACTGCGGATGACCTCACGCAGCAGCGCACCGCCGACAACCTGGTCAAGCAGTACCAGAAGTACACCGACAAGTTGACGATCCACGTCGTGAACCCCGATGCCGACCCGGCGACGGCTTCACAGTACGGGCTGACGAAGGCGAATGTCGTGGTGTTCGACAACGGCACACACCGCGAAACCGCGCCCACGAACGACGAAACCGGTTTCACCGGATCGCTGCTGCGGTTATACAACAACGTGAAAAAGACGGTGGCCTTCCTGAACGTGCCGTCGCTGTTGAGCCTCGGCGGGAGCGCGGCACCCCAGGCGGTACCGGCTTCGGTGCTGAGTAGCGGGCTACAGCAGGACGATTACACTGTGCTGGCGCCCTACAACCTGGTGGTCAGCCCGACGATCTCGCCGAAGGACGTAGATGTGATGATCGTGCCGCCGGCACCTACGGGGCAGACACTGTCGGACACGGCGGTGCGCGCCCTCAGCGACTACCTCGACAAAGGCGGGCATGTGTTGCTGATCGGCGACCCGCTGGCCGCGCCCCTGCCGGCCGCGCTCTTGCAGAAGTACGGCCTCTCTGAGGCGCGGGGCGTGATAGTCGAGAATAACCAGCAGAACATCTGGGGCCAGAGCCAGGCCCAACTGCTCTACCAGACCTATCCGGCCAACACGATCACGACCTCGATGAACAACGTGCCGACGGCGTTTCGGGTCGTCGAGCCGATAGTCGTAGCGACGACGACCGTCGCGGGCTTCACCACCTCGCCGATCATCCAGTCGAACGCCGACGCCGCCTACGGGGTGATCCAAACCTCGGGTGGACAGGCGCAACTGGTGCCCCAGCCGAACGGTCCAAAGGGGCCGTACAACATCGGGGTGAGCGTCGAGCAGACGATCACCGCCACGAACAATTTCACCGACACCAACGCGCCGAAGCCGACGCAGACCCGGCTCGTGGTCTTCGGCGACTACGACTTCCTCGGCGACGACCTGACGTCGCAGCAGGGGAACGGCCTCGGCAACCTCGACCTGTTCAAGAACACCGTCAACTGGCTCTCGCAGTCCGAGGAGCGGATCTCGATACGCCCGAAGGACACGACGACCCGCAGCATCGTGTTGAGCGCGGAGAGCCAGAACCTGATCTCGTGGAGCACGATAGTTGTGCTGCCCGCGCTGATCCTGCTCGGCGGCGGCATAGTTTGGTGGAGGAGGCGCTGAGGATGACAGGACGTATGCGCGCGATAATCATCTTCGGCGTCGCCTTCGTGTTGCTGGCTGGGGCGACGTTCTGGTTGAGCAGCACACCGGTCGCCGTGACCGGCCCCACCCCAGCCCCGACGGTCGTGGTCTGGGACTACAGCAGCGGCACAGCCGAGGGGATCTCGGTGCAGACCGTGACCGGCACCATCGCCTTGCAGATCACCAACGGCAAGTGGCGGATCACCGCGCCGGTGCAGCAGGACGCCGACGACCTGACGGTGAGCCAGAGCGCCGAGCAGCTCAAGAAGCCCGACGCGGTGCAGAAACTCTCGTCGGGCGTGACCGATTTCAAGCAGTATGGCCTCGCTCCGCCGCAGATCACGGTCACGCTGGTTCTCAGCGGGGTAACGCCGCCTGCCCACACGCTGTTTGTCGGCAAGGCGACTGTGGACGGCGCTTCCTACTACGTCCGCCCCGATAATCTCGACGCGGTCTACCTGGTCGCCAACACGACTATCGAGCCGCTCAAGTCTTGGCTGACGACGCCTCCGGTCGCGCTGCCGACGCCCACGCCGCTCGCGCCGACTATCCTGCCGACGTTGACCCCGCCGATCACCAGCACGGTCACACTGACCGGCACCGGCATCCTGACCGGCACGGCGACGATCACCGGCACGGGCGTGCTCAGCGGCACCCGCACGATAACCGAAACCGTGCCGCTGGGGTCCACTCCAGTGATCACAGGCACGGAACCTGCAGTTGGGGCAAGCCCGGTGTCGTCGCCGCCTGCGGGCAGTCCCGGCGCAAGCCCGGCACCGTCGGGCGCGGGCGGAGGAGCAGGCGGCGCGACCGGCACCGTCAGCACGCCCACCCCGTAAGCAGTAGGCAGTAGGCGGTAGGCAATAGCCGGTCGGAGGGAACTTCGACCGGCTTTGTTTTGGGGAGGGTCAGATGTCACCGATTGATAGGAAGCAACGCGAGAAATGGCCGGCACCGAGTGAAGGGCCGAGCGAGGAGACGACCTCGGCACAGATCGAGATGGCGCAGCAGGAGGCGGCTGCCGAGCCGCTGAGGGCGAAGGCGCGGGCTGTGCTCGCGCTGCTCAACCGGGAGTACGGCGAGCCGAACTGGCCGGTGCTCGACCCTCTGGCGACTCTGATCGAGGTGATACTCTCGCACCGGACGGCGGATCCGCAGACCTGGGCGGCGTACCAAGCGTTGAAAGCGCGCTGGCCCACATGGGAGAAGCTACGCGATGCTCCGGTGGAGGAGATCGAGCGGGCTATACACGGCACGACATGGCCGGAGCAGAAAGCGCCGCGCATCAAGCGGGTGCTCCAAACGATCAGCGAGCGCCACGGCAGCCTCGATCTCGACTTCCTGAACAGCCTGCCGCTGCCGGAGGCTAACGAGTGGCTGACGAGCCTGGAAGGTGTCGGGCCGAAGTCGGCGGCGTGCGTCCTCCTCTTCGCCTGCCACAGGCCGGTGCTGCCGGTGGACACTCACCTCCACCGCGTGGGCGGGCGGCTGGGGCTGATCGGCCCGAAGGTGAGCGCGGAACAGGCGCACACTATCATGCAGGCGCTCCTGCCGGACCCCGAAAACCCTGTACAAGTCTTGGAGTTCCACCGCAACATGCTGCTTCACGGCCAGCGCGTCTGCGTCTGGCGCGACCCTCGCTGCGGCGTCTGCGTGCTGCGCGACTGGTGCGACTATTTCGCTGCTCTTGGGTCCGACAAGCCTTTGCCGCCGTCCCCCGGATCGAGTATAATGTCCCAACATATGCAGTTCGATGGCTAGTAGCGGAAAGCCGAGAGCTAACAAATGACCGACACACAACAAGCACCAAGCCTGCGCCTCCTACTCACCGGCTTTGAGCCGTTCGGGGGGGCATCGGTAAATCCGTCATGGGAGCTGGCAATGCGATTCGAGGGCAACACGATTGAAATGGTGCATGTGCAGACTGCTGTCCTGCCTGTGAACTGGGCGAGGGCCTGGGATGCGTTGCGGGTGGCCATCGAGCGCGTGGATCCTCAGTGGGTGCTCATGCTCGGCCTGGCCGCCACCCGCACTGCTGTCGGTGCGGAGGTGCGGGCACGCAACTACACCACGCCGGTCCCGGATAACGCGGGGGCGCTTCCGCCGCCGGACGATCTAATTGAGCCGGACGGCCCTCAGTTCCGCGTCTGCACTCTGCCTGCGCCCTTGATCGCCGAAAGGATGCAGGAAGCTGGCGTCCCTGCCGAGATTTCGACCGACGCGGGAAGCTATCTCTGCAACTGGACGCTCTACAAGGTGCTTGCGTACGCAGACGGGAGGCGCGGACTGCGGGGTGTCGGCTTTGTCCACATCCCACCGCTGCGTGGGGAGGGCGGCAACCCCGCCCTGGGCCTCGACAGCCTCGAGAAGGCGCTGCGGCTCGTGATCGACTCGCTGGTCGCCGGGCAGGCACCCCTCTTCGACATCGTGGAGGCCGAGATAGAGGCCGAGCGCGCCTCCGAGTTAGCCGAGCGCATCAGCCGACAGGGGCACGCATGACAGATAGACCCGCCCGCGCACTCCGGATCGGTGCCCACATGTCCATCGCAGGCGGTGCCTGCAATGCACTGACTCGTGGTCGCGCAATCGGTGCGGATGCCGTGCAGCTATTCACGAAGAACGCCAGCCAGTGGAAGGCCAAACCCCTGACCGACGAGGACATCGCGCGATTCGAGGCGGCCCGCGCCGACACCGGCTATAGCGCCGATGTGCTGATCGTCCACGACAGCTACCTGATCAACCTCGCCTCGCCCGACGACGCCCTCTGGGAGAAGTCGCTGGCGGCATTCGGCGAGGAGCTAGACCGGGCGGGCGCGCTCGGCATCCCATACCTGGTGACGCACGCCGGCGCGCACATCGGCACGGGCGAGGAGGCGGGGCTGGCGCGGATCGCTGCGGGGATAGACAAGGTGCTCGAGACCCGGCCGGCTGGCCCGCTGATCTTGCTGGAAACAACCGCCGGGCAGGGCACCTGCCTCTGCTACCGCTTCGAGCAGATCTCCCGCGTCATCGAAGCCACACGCTACCCTGAGCGGATCGGCGTCTGCCTCGACACATGCCACGTCTACGCTGCGGGCTACGACCTTGCCGACGCGGTAGCCTACGAAGCCATGATCCGCGACTTCGACCGTCTGATCGGGCTCGACAAGCTCAAGGCGCTCCACCTCAACGACTCGAAGAAGGGCATCGGCAGCCGCGTTGACCGCCACGAGCATATCGGCAAGGGGGAGATCGGCCTCGAAGGCTTCCGCCACCTGCTCAACGACCCTCGCGTGAACGACCGCCCGATGGTGCTGGAGACGGACAAGGGTCCGGACGGTGCCGAAGACCTGGTGAACCTCGCAACGCTTCGGGGGCTGGTCTTCTGACGGACCGCTTGCCGGTGGAGGCGCTGGACGAAGTGATACGCGCCTGCCGCCGTTGCCACGCCGCCGGCTACCTCGATGAGCGTGAATCTGTACCCATCGTCCGCGACCCGACGCCGGACCTCGCCCGCCCGCCGATCATGCTTATCGGCCAGGCCCCCGGCCTGCGCGCGACCCGCGAATCGATCCCCTTCGCGGGGCATAGTGGAGCGAAACTCTGCGCCTGGTTCGCACTCGCCGGCCTCTCAGAGGCCGACTATTGGCGCTACATCTATTTCAGCGCGATCACCAAGTGCTACCCCGGCCGCCTCGCCGGTGCGAAGGGCGACAGGGTGCCGACTCCCGCCGAGCAAGCCCTCTGCCGCCCCTGGCTCGACGCCCAGCTAGCCATCCTCGACCCGCCGATCCTGGTGCTGGTCGGCGGGCTTGCGATCCGCACCTTTCTTGGCCCCGGCACGCTCAACGACTTCGTGGGCCTCGGCTTCGAGCGCGAGGGCCGCCTGCTCCTGCCCTTGCCTCACCCCAGCGGGGTCAGCACTTGGCTCAATGCGCCCGCGAACCAGGCGCGCGTGGCCCAAGCGATGGCGCTGTTGGGCGACTGGCTCCGGGCGCTGGGCATGACTGCCGCGCTTTGACACGGACTCGACACCGGTGCTATACTGTCGGCACAGACCTCGGCATGTGGGTGTCGCGCCATGTTCCTGCAACAATACAACAAGGTGAGTAAGCTGATGCGCGAACTGCTGGTCGCTGCCTGCCTTCTGCCTGTGGCGCTTGCGCTCGGCTGCGATGTCGGGGGTCCGCCTGCACCCGACCTTCCGGCGACGGCCACCGCACTCGCGGTGGACGCGTCCACCGCCTCCGCCTACAAGCAGCTTGCCTCTACCTTCGTCGCAGGCGAGAACGCTGCGGCAACCGTCGGCACGGGCGACTTTGCGCGGATCAAGCCCCTGCTCAAGGTCGAGCTGAGAGATGGCGGCAAAGTGACGTTTGCCGGGCGGGAGAGTACCTCCGTTGACCTGGCGGTAACGAACGGCGACACAGCCGCACACCGTGTCGTGATAAGACTCTACGACCGCAATTCGCCGCTGAGTACCGTCGGCTACAGCATCGGCGCACTCGACGTACCCGGGGGCGGCACGGCCTCCACAAAGGCCACCTCGCTCCTGCCGTTCTCGTCCATCGCCGCGCAGATCCAACAGATCGACAAAGATGTAGACTTCCGGCCACCGTCGCCCTGACGAGTGCGGAGTGCGGAGTGCAGATGGGTGTAGCCGACTGCGTATCGCTGACTGCTGAGTGCTGATAGCTTGAGAAAGGGTGCCTGCCATGAGTGACGAAAGAGCGCAAACTATCTTCTGCCTGGCGAGCTATGAGAAGGGGCACGCTTTCTTGCGTGAGTGCAAGAGGCAGGGTTGGCGCGTGCTGCTGCTGACGCTCGAGCGGCTAGGGCGCGCGGCCTGGCCCCGCGAGGCGATTGACGAGGTCTTCCTCATGCCGAGCCTCGCCAACCGCCAGGATGTGATCAACTCGGTCAGCTACCTGGCCCGCAGCCAACGGATAGACCGGATCGTGCCGCTCGACGACTACGACGTGGAGACCGCAGCCGCCCTCCGGGAGCATCTGCGTTGCCCCGGCATGGGCGACACGACGGCACGCCACTTTCGTGACAAGCTGGCGATGCGCGTGCAGGCCCAGGACCACGGGATCCTGGTGCCGGAGTTCGTGCATGTGCTGAACTATGACCGGTTGCGTGAGTATATGGCCCGTGTTCCCCCTCCCTGGGTCTTGAAGCCCCGATCCGAGGCGTCGGCCACCGGCATAACTAAGATCAACAACGCCGACGATATATGGCCAATCCTCGACGCAATGGGCGACCGGCAGTCGTACTATGTGCTGGAAAAGTACATCCCCGGCGATGTCTACCATGTGGACGCTATCACGTCGGAGCGCGAGATCATCTTCGCAATCGCCCATCAGTACGGCCACCCACCGATGGATGTTGTCTACGGAGGCGGCATCTTCACCACTCGCACGCTGCCACGCGACTCAGCTGACGCGCAGGCGCTTCTCTCCCTGCATCGCGAACTGCTCAAGGCGCTCAACATGCTGCGGGGCGTCACCCACACCGAGTTCATCAAGGGGCGGGAGGACGGACGTTTCTACTTCCTCGAGACAGCCGCCCGTGTGGGCGGTGCCCACATCGCCGAAATGGTGGAAGCCGCCACCGGCATCAACCTCTGGACAGAGTGGGCCAGGATCGAGCTGGCCCGTGGAGAGCTGCCTTACGTTTTGCCCGAACATCGGGAGGATTACGCGGGGCTGATCGTTTCGCTGGCCCGCCAGGAACACCCCGACACCACCGCATACAACGACCCCGAGATAGCCTGGCGTCTGACTGCGCGCCCGAACCACGCCGGCCTCATCGTGGTCGCCCCGAACCCTGAGCGCGTCCAAGAGCTGCTCGATTCATATCTGGTGCGCTTCAAGGAGGACTTCTACGCCTCGATGCCGGCACCGAGCAAGCCGACCATCTAAAGGAAGGCCCTAGCCCGGCTGCATCTGCGCGACTCCAGACGGCTGCCGCCGGGCCAGCAGCAGCGCGGCCACGCCGAGCGCGGTCAGGGCGGCAGCCGCTGGGAAGACCGCGAAAAGGCTGACCTGGGTCACCAGACCGCCTATAGCCGCGCCTAACCCGTTGCCGAGGTTGACCGGCAGGTAGGAGAACGACATCACCCTGCCACGCTGGTCTTGCGGTATCGAGTCGGACAGAACACTGAACGATATGGCGAAGACCGCAGACGATAGACCGCTGATCACCGCCCAGGTCGCGCCGAAGGCGAAGAGATCGCCTGTGAGGGCAGGAAGGGGCCATAGGAGCACCATCAGCCCTGCGCCGAGCAGAAGCATCCGCCAGTGGCCCCACTTGTCGGCCAGCGCGCCTAGCGCGGGGCTGAGTACCAGCGTGACCAGCCCGCCCGCGCCCAACACCCAGCCGACGGCGGTGCCGGGCGTAGTGCCGTGGTAGAGAGCCTTCACCGCCAGAGGCAGATAGGTCAGGGCCATCATCCATCCGGAGAAGAGCAGAAACAGCGCCGGGAAAAGCACCCGCAACCGCGCGGAGCGCGTAACGATGCCGACCGAACCCACCGCCATACGCAGAATCGGCCCCCGGTCGGTGCCCTTGAACGTGTCTTTGTACCCAAAGGTGGTCGCCAGCACCACTCCGGTCATCAGCACCACGTTGATCCCCATGAGCACCGGGAAGCCCCACCTGTCTACGATCGGTCCGCCGATCAGCGGGCCGATGAACGCGCCGAGGGGAGCCGAGCCGTTCAGTACGGAAAAGGCCAGCCCGATCCGCGCGCGTGGGGTGCGCTCAGAGAGGGTGGTCATCATCAGGCCGCTGTTGCCGAGTGCGAAGCTCTGGATTGCCCGCCCCAGCACGAAGACCCAGATGTTGCCGGCGAGCATCGCCAGCAGACCGGCGATAATGTGGACCACGAACGAGCGGACAATGACCGGTTGACGGGCGTAACGATCGGCGAGCGCTCCCCAGAACGGCAGCAGCGGGATGCCGACGAGCGCCGAAACTGCGGTGACCAGCCCGGTCCAGCCGGCAACATCGCTGGGCGCGATACCGAGGTGCGGCAGATAGAGCGGCGTAAACGCACCGATCTGCCCCCAGAAGATTACTTCGATGAAGCTGGCCGCCGTGAAGAGCGACAGCAGCCACACCCACGAGGAGGGCTGCCGCGCCGGAATTGTCGAGTTCATGCTACCCTCGGGTGGCGAGTAGTTGGTGGTTAGTGGTTGTGATCAATTGTCGGTAATCGCCCTCGATAGTATAGCCGAGAGGTCGGCGCTGTCAAGGCATGTGACGGCCTTTACGGGCATATTTCTTGCTTGGCTCTCTCGGAGAGCACCATGCCGCACCGAGAGTGCGATGTAGACAGAGGAGGCAACAGTGATGACCCAGCACGAACATGACAAGGCATACCATCCGCAGCAGCCCTCGTCCGAACAGGACAAGTCGGACGTGAACCCGACGGCGAACACCAGCCTGACCGACCCCGGGCCGCCGCCAGACGCAACAAGCACGGCCCCAGATCTGTCGGCGTGGGATCCGACGGGCAAGATCGACGACGAGGTAGAGCGGCGCTATGGTTCGCCGAAGGGCGGCGGCACCAGCACCGAGGCCGAAGACGCCGGCCCCGGGCGCTATGGGGGGGCGACGGACAAGGCCCCGACCAGCCCCGAAGCAGGGGCTACCACCACCACTGCGGCCGGCGCAGCAGCACCCAGCGACCACACTATGCGCCAAACGCAGCCCCTGGGCGGCACCCCTGACATTGGCGAAACCTGGCAGGGCGGAGCCGCCACCCAGCAGGCTATGCAGGCAGGCGGGGCAGCCAGCGCCCAGGTCCACGACCGCGATGCCGGGTACAGCCACACCCCGCCCAGCACGAAGCAAGGTGAACACAGCGAAGTACATTAACCGGAATAGGTGCCGGCAGGGGAAAGCATGTCAGAGGGCGGCAAACAAGCACCCGGTGGGCATCTAGCCGAATATGGCGTGAAAGACGCGGCTGAGGAGGCCGAGCTCCGCGGGAGGTTGCGGGCCTTCTATGAGCGCACCCTTACCGAGGGGCAGGGCGCGTATTTTAATCTGCGCGACGGCCTGCTGGTGCCGACGCCGATGGGCAGGCACTGGATGGCCGAGCATGTGCGCCTGTTCCGATGGTTGTTCGATATGCAGAAGACGGACCGCTTCCTTGACGTGGGTTGCGGTGAAGGCTACTACACGATGCCATTGGCCGCCCACGCTGGATACACGGTCGGTGCGGACCTCTCGCAGAGTGTGTTGCGAGTCTTCCGTGGCCTCAAGAACTTCCCGGCAGAGCAGATACGCTTGGTGAACGGGGACGTGGAGCGTTTGCCGTTTCCTGACGAGAGCTTCGACAAGATACTCTGCTCCCATGTCCTGGAGCATGTGCTGGATGACCGGGCGGTGCTCGACGAGATCCACCGCCTGCTGCGCCCCGACGGGCGGGCCATCCTTGCAATCCCCCTGAAGTACACACCGCAGCACCGGACGGTATACGCAGCAATCGGCCTGGCCCGCAGCGTGCTCAAGCCAGGCAAGCGGGGCACCCCCCACCTGCCGCCGGGCAGTCTGAACAAGGCGCTGGTCGGGCGGCAGGCCCACATCCGCCACCATTCGCTAGCGGGCTTCCTCGCACTGGTCCGAAGCGCCGGGTTTGAGGTCGAGGTAGTCAAAGGAATGTGGTTCCACGACCCGCGCAACTGGTTTGTGCGACGGACGCAGACCTGGGCGCTGACATACGGCATCGGCACGCGCATCTCTAAGATATGGCCGGGGCTGGGGGCGGGGGTGGTGGTGGTGGTGAGACATAGCGGTTAGCGGTCAGCAGTCGGCAATGATGGGATCTTTGCTCTCTGGTGGTTCCAGAAGCGTTTCTTGACCGTCGGGGTTTGGTACACCATTTGGGGGCGGCGTTTCAACAAGCGCCTGCCCACGCTGGCCCAACTCTGACAGCTCGAGTTCCATGCGCTTCACTCGGTAGAGCGTGTCCTCGGTGATGCGGCGGCTCGCGGCCAAGATGTCGGCCAACAGTCCGATCAGGAATATCTGTATCCCGAAGACCAGCGCCAGTATAGTCGCAAATGTCGTCGGCAGGTGGTTAGTGAACGTGGCCCGCCAGTTGAAATGCTGAGGGCCGTCAACCGCCCAGTGGAACAGCAGCCAGAAGACTCCCCAGATGCCGATGAAGAGGAATATGCCGGCGATATACGAAAATATCTTCAAAGGTTCGTACAGCACCCAGATCCGCACTATCGTAGCCCCCGACTTCTTCACGTAGTCGGGAATAGAGCGTACCAGCCGCGACTTCCGCATCTCAGGGTTAGTCTTGATCGGTACATGGGCCACCGCGATGTTTTTTTTGCCGGCCTGGATGATCGTTTCGAGCGTATAGGTGTACTTCGTGATCACGTTCAGCTGTAGCGCCGCCTCGCGCGAGAAGGCGCGAAAGCCGCTCGGCGCATCCGGCACCCGCGTACCCGACGCGCTGCCCACTACCCGAGAGCCAAGCCCCTGCAAAAACTTCTTGAGTGGGGAGAAATGTTCTATGTCCTGCACCTGCCGGTCGCCGATCACCATATCGGCCTCGTGACGCAAGATCGGCGCGATAAGGTCGGGTATGCGGTCCTGTGGGTACTGGTTATCGGCGTCAGTGTTCACGATCAGATCCGCTCCGAGGCGCAGGCAGGCGTCAAGCCCAGTCTGGAAGGCCGCCGCCAATCCCTTGTTCGATGTGTGACGCACGACATGCTCTACACCCAAAGCCCGCGCCACCTGCACGGTGCGGTCGCGGCTGCCGTCGTCAATGACCAATATCTCGACTTTGTCCACTCCGGGGATATGTCGCGGTATCGTCGGGATAGTGACGGGCAACGCATCTTCTTCGTTATGGCACGGGATCTGGACGATCAGCTTCATGGGCGCTCCTTCGTATGCCCGGCTCCGCAAGGGCTTCGGCTGCTATTGTAGCACCCAGGCGGGATAAATGCAACGAGATTCTTCGCTGCGCTCAGAATGACAGTGCTAAGGTTGCTGTGGTATACTGGCGGCATGACCGTATCCTATTGGCAAGACCGCTCCGCCGAGCAACTCCTGACCTGCGATACCTGCGTTGTCGGGGCGGGTATAGTCGGCGCGTATACCGCGAAGTGCCTGGCCCAGGCCGGCGAAGACACGCTGATAATCGAAGCGCGGCATGTCGCCGCAGGTGCCACGGGACGGAACGCGGGCATGGTTCTCACCGGATTGGCCGCGTACTACCACGAGGCGGTCGCCGAATACGGCCCGCAGACCGCCCGCGAGGTCTGGCAACTCACGCTCGAAAACCGCGCACTGTTGTTCACGCTTGCCGAGGAATACGGAGTTCCATATGAGCGGGACGGCTCACTCGTACTGGCGCTCGACGCGGCAGAGGCTGACGAGTTGGAGAAGACGGCGCGGGCACTTGCCGTCGCTGGGCTGCCCGGCGAATATATGCGGGGCGATCCGACAGGGCGCGGCTTCACCGCATCCCTGGCGCAGGCCGGGGACGGCGCGACCCACCCGGCGCTGCTGGCTGAGGCGTTGGTGCGGGCGAGCGGCGCACGCCTGCTGGAGAACAGCGAGGTCTTCGACATACGGCCCACCGATGCCGGCGTTGAAGTCCGCTCACGGTTGGCGACGATCCGCTGCCGGCGTGTTGCGCTCTGCACCAACGCCTATGCGCCGTTGCTCAACCCCTTCTTCGCGGGGCTGGTGATTCCCACGCGGGCGCAGGTGTTTGTCACAGCGCCGATAGCCGAAAGGATCTGGGATCCGCCCGGCTACGCAGACTACGGCTACGAATACTTCCGCCAACTGCCTGACGGCGCGTTCCTGCTCGGCGGTTGGAGGCAGCACTTCCGCGCCGAAGAGGTCGGCTACGAAGATCGCGTTACGCCCGGGGTGCAGGCGGGCCTCGAAGCCTTCAGGCACCGCTACTTTCCCGAACTCGACGGCGTGCCGATCACCCACCGCTGGTCGGGCGTCATGGGCTTTTCGCGGGACCACATCCCGCTCGTTGGCACGCTGCCCGACATGCCCACCGTCGGCTTCTCGGTCGGCTTCACCGGCCACGGCCTCGGCTGGGGCCTCAAAACCGCCGAACGGCTAGTCGCCCTGCTCCTCCACGGCACCTCGCCGGGCATACTTGACGTGAAACGTAGTGCGTAGGAAGCAGGTATTCAACCAACTCTACGCACTACGTACTACGCGCACTACCGCCGGAAGGTCGCGCCGACCTTCCCGAAGTCTATCCGTGCGCCGTCCACCAGCAGAACCGGAGTGCGGGGGGTGAGGTGCTGGCCGTTGAGCTTCGTGAAGTTCGTGGACTGTAGATCCTCGATCAGGTAGTCGTTGCCGCGCCGGAGGATCGATGCGTGGCGACGCGAGACGCCGCCATCCTCGCCGCCGTAAGGCGTGAGATCCAGATCGGGGAAGATAGGCGGCTCGCTCAGAGGGTCTTCGCGGCCGATCAGAACCTCGTCTTTGGCGGGCAGGTTGAGCACGGTCCCGCCGTCGAGGAGTTCGAGCCGCGGCTGTCCGGTGCTCGCCATGGGCGTCGGCATGACCGGGGCGATCGGCGCAACCGGCGCAGCCGGAGCCTCCGACACGACCGGCATAGCTGGAGCAAACGTTTCCTCTACCGGCGCGACAGCCGGTGCCTCGGCTAACGGGGAAGGCATCAGCACCGGAGCCATCGGCATCAGGAGCGGCCCTTCGGTGGGCATCCCGACGGGCGCGAGCGGAGCGGCTGGGGCTTCCGCCGTCATGGGCGCGAGCGGAGCGGCGGCGTCCGCGGCCACGGGCGCGAGTCGTGTCCCGCAGTTCGGGCAGAACATGTCGTCGGCTTCCACCGGCCTGCCGCAGTTAGGGCAGGTAGTCGGGCGTTCACCGGCGGTGGGAGTGCCGCAACGGAAGCAGAAGGCCGCGTCGGCCCGGAGAGGCGCGCCGCAGTTCCGGCAGGTGGTTGTCGCTTCGTCGGTTGCTCCTCCCGCGCCCGCGCCGACCGCACCACCGATGCCCGCGCCGACTACAGCGCCGACCGGCCCACCGACCACAGCGCCGAGTACGCCACCTGTGACTGCGCCAGCTGCCCCGCCGGTTTCGGCTGCCCCAGGGTGGCTGACTTCGCCTTCCTGTGCAACGTGAGTCGCTCCTGCGCCCACAGCTCCGCCGGCCGCAGCGCCGATAGCTGCGCCGACTGGCCCACCAACCGCAGCACCGAGCAGCCCACCGCCGACTGCCCCGGCTGCCCCGCCCACAGCGTCGCCGGGGGCGGCGGACGCCCCGGTATCGGGGCGGGTGACGGTCTCGGTACTTGCCATGCCCTCTGCCGGGACTGTCGTGAGAGTGCCGGGTGTGCTGCTTGTCGTAGCCATATCAACCGCTTGGCCCTGAGCGGTTGTATCGGCGGCACCCCCGGCACCCCCGCCGACCGCTCCGCCGATGCCCGCTCCGACCGCTGCCCCGACCGGCCCGCCCACTGCTGCGCCGATTACACCGCCCGTGACCGCTCCGGCTGCCCCGCCAGCTTCGGCTGCCCCAGGGTGGCTGACTTCGCCTTCTTGCGCCAAGTGTGTCGCACCTGCTCCCGCAGCTCCGCCGACCGCAGCGCCTATCGCAGCGCCGACCGGCCCGCCGAGGACAGCACCGATCAGCCCACCCGCGACAGCGCCTCCGGCCCCGCCGATAGCGTCGCCGGGGGCCGCGCTTGGCTTCTCCTGCTGCCCCACGACTGTCTCGCTGGCGGTCATGCCGGCACCGGTCTCAGTAGTGACGAACTCGCCGGGCTCGGCGTTGGTGCTGAGTGTGTCAACGTGGGTGCCCGTGC
The DNA here is from genome assembly GCA_050998805.1 of Chloroflexia bacterium. Taxonomy (GTDB): domain Bacteria; phylum Chloroflexota; class Chloroflexia; order QHBQ01; family JAICKM01; genus JAICKM01. The sequence goes on from JBPCPV010000049.1 coordinate 16,647, forward strand.
CCGTCGAATCGGAAGCACCGCCTGCACCCGCGCCGGCTGCCCCGCCGATGCCCGCTCCGACGACTGCGCCGACCGGCCCGCCCACCGCTGCGCCGATCACGCCGCCGGTGACCGCTCCGGCTGCCCCGCCGGTTTCGGCTGCCCCGGGGTGGCTGACTTCGCCTTCCTGTGCAACATGGGTCGCTCCCGCCCCCGCAGCTCCGCCGACCGCGGCACCTATCGCAGCGCCGACCGGCCCACCGACCACAGCGCCGAGCAGCCCGCCGCCGACCGCCCCGGCTGCCCCGCCCACAGCATCGCCGGGGGCGGCTGTAGCCGCCGTGTCTGCATGGATGTCGGTCTGATGAGTGGCAGGTTCAGTCAGGGTAGCACCGCACTCATCACAGAAGGCGGCCCCGGCCACATTCTCGGCACCACAGTTCGGGCAGCGCACAAGGCCGGTCGGCACCGCCGCGCCGACAGCCTGCATAGGTTCCGCGCCGGCGGGGGCCGCAGCCCCAGTCGTCAGGCGTGCCCCACATTCGTCGCAGAAAGCATAGTCGTCCGGGTTTTCGTTCCCGCAGTTAGGACAGCGTATTGCCATGGTCGTTCTCCTCCATTAGCGAAGATCTGGGCAGCTTGCCCGGCTGATTTGTCTCCATTATAGCCCAAGATTTACAGAGTGCAAGCACCCCGGCAGGCCGTCTACCCGATCGATATTGGGATGCCAAACGCCCGAGCCGCGAGGTAGGCTGCCAAAAGCAGCTCGCCGACCATCAACACTGTCACCAAGAGCCACGCGAGGGCACAAAGCAGCCACGGGGGGCGGGCCGGAAGCCTAACTTCGATCCGCCGGCGTCCGCCGTTGCTTTCGATGATTATTTCGCCGCTGTTGACAAGGGGCGCGGGGACAAACCACCGCACATGGCGTGCCACCAACCAGAACCAGACCTGTGCCGCCAGCAGCAGGCCGAACAGACCAACCACGAGATCCAGGAGCGCCTCCTGCAGTCGAATACCGACATCCTGCGCCGCTCCCGCCGCCAGTATCAGCACGGCCAGCAGCACCCAGAGCAGAACCCTGTGACGCAGCAGCCCGCCTGCCCAGGCGAAAACATTCGGCACCACCGGCTGTAGCCTGCCGAAGCGCAGACCCCTGCTCCTAGCACTCACCGATAGCTCGCCGATGTTGCCGTCGAACTGCACGGCGCTGACTGCCAGCCAGGGCTGCGTGACGTGTACGATCCCTTTCAAATCGCCTGCGCCGGCGTTCCAGAGCTTGACCTGTTTGGCCTTACGCGCCCGCCGTCCGATCTCGCCGAGGTTGATTACAGTCTCGGAAAGCTCGAGCTCGGGGCTGGGCACGCGGCGGCCGCGTGGCGTGATGGGTGGAGTGGGCGGCTTTCCGGGCTGCAACGGCACCGACTGAGGCTGGGGCGCCGGGGTTTGCACACTGACGGGCACAGCCGGGGCGGGCGCAGGCATCGGCTGCAAGCCGAGCGCGCGCGCAAAGGCGTCAACGCTCGGATAGCGCATCTCGGGCTTGAGTTCGAGCGCCCGCATGATCGCCTGGTCCACCTCGCGGGAGACGTGGGGGTTGTAGGAGCGGATCGGCCGCCAGTGGAATGGGTTCTGAACCGGGTCGTGCCCTGTCAACAGGTGGTGGAGCGTGGCGGCAAGCGCGTAGACATCGGAGCGTTCGTCGGTTTGGCCGTTGCCGTACTGTTCGGGAGGTGAGTAGCCTGCGGTGCCGAAGGCGGCGGTGTCGGTGTTGCGGCCCCGCCGGTGGAACCGGGCAATGCCGAAGTCGATCAGTTTCACACGGTCGTCGCCATCGAGCAGCATGATGTTCCCCGGTTTCATATCGCGGTAGATGATCGGCGGCTGTCGACCATGCAGATGGTTCAACACCTCGCAGAGCTGAGCCGTCCAGACGAGGACGCGGTTCTCCGGCAAGAAGCTGCGGCTGTTGCTGATCAGGTGTTCGAGAGTCTGCCCCGCGATGAACTCCATCACCAGGTAGTATTTGCCGTTTTCCTGGAAGACGGCGTGGAAACGCGGCAGGTTCGGGTGCTGGAGGGTTGCCAGCAGAGTGGCCTCGCGCATGAAGTCCTTGAGCGATTGGGTGCGCTCGTCCGGCAAGAGGCTGCTCTGGGCCATCTCCTTGACTGCCGCCCTGGTGCCTGGCTCTTGCTCGTCCTGGGCTTCGTAGACCGCACCCATACCGCCCTGTGCCACCCGGCGAACGATTCGGTAGCGGGCCTGGAGGAGCGCACCCGGATCCAGCTGTCCGACTCCTTCGCCCTGCGCGCCCGACGGAGGGCGCGTGACCAGCGTGTGCCCGCAGTGGGCGCAGAAGCCTGCGCCGGGGCGGTTCGTGTTCGCACAGAATGGGCAGAGCGCGCCGGTCAGCTCTCTAAGCGGGGCGGCTAGCACACGGCCTAGTTCGCTGCCGGGAGGCAGGCGGTCGAGGCCAAGTTCCTCGCTGAGGTCGCTCATGGCGAGGTAGGGCAGCGCAGTCAGCCCGGTGCCGCAAACATCACACGAATCCGTGCCGACCGGATGCAGTTTGCCGCAAACTTCGCAGGTTAGCATACCTTATGATACGCAAGAGACGGGCCTGGGGTTACTGCCGCTGCCCCCGCCGATGGAGGGCGGCGACCATCGAGGCGTCAACGATCAGGTGGGCAAGGGCAGGGGCAAAGACGCTGCCGCCGACGCGCAGGCGCAGGCCGCTGAAAAGCAGGCCGCCCACCGCCGTCACAGCCATGCCGCCGCCGACGCCGAGAGCGTTGGCGTGTCTCTGCACCAGCTTTGGCACACGAACGGCTGCCGACTGGATGTTGGTGTGGCGCATGGTATCTATACTGACCGCGAAGTGCCATGCGGCGAAGGTGGCAGCGGTCGCCAGGTTGGCGGTGCGCGGGGAGGCGGCGCGAGACCATGCACTGAACAGCAGGCCGCGAAAGGTCAGTTCCTCGAACATCGCTATGCCGAACGGTAGCTCGACAAGCATACGCCACCAAAAGGCGCGGGGCGTGAGGCGGTCGATCCGTCCGTATTCCAGAGGTTCGTCGAGGACGAGGGGGCGGGCAAAGAAGATGAGCGGCGGCCCCGACAGCAGCACGCCGAGCAGCAGCCCTCCGCCGAGCGCCTGGGGCAGGTTCCGGGTGTGGAGGCCAGCGTCGAGGAGGATGGCGGATACCGGCAGGCGGCGGGCGCGGGAGAGCGCCGGGAGGAGGAGCGCCATGAGCACCGGGTTGGTCCAGCGGTAAGCGGCGTCTGCGGCACGGCCCCGGCGCATGGCGATCAGCGCCAGGCCGTTGCTATAGGCCAGCAGCGCCGCGCTCAATAGCACGGCCTCACGCTTAGGCTTCATCCGCTGTAGCGGAAGCCGGCTTCGGCCATCGTGAGCGGCGTTCCCTCGCGCCATAGGTGCGCGTCCACCACCTCTGCCACGAAGAGCACATGGTCGCCGCACGGAGACTCCGAGACGACCCGGCATTCGAGCGCGCCCAGCGCCTGATCGAGCAGGGGCGCTCCGGTACTGCCCGGCTTCGTTTGGTATCCGGCCAGCTTGTCGCCGACCTTAGCGTGCGAACGCCCGAACTGCCCTGCTAGCTCCCGCTGCCCGCTCTCCAGTATGTTGACCGCAAAGGCCCCCGCGGCGCGCAGCACGCCGAGGGAGTGGGCGTCGTGTTCGACGGCTATGGCGATCATCGGCGGCTCGAAAGAAGCCTGCATCAGCCAGTTTGCGGTGAACGCGCCCCGGTCTTCCCCGCTCCGGGCGGTGACGATATAGAGGTCATACGTGAAGAGCCTGAGGCTCTTCTTTTTGATCGCCGGGTCCATGACGCCTCCGTGCGAGTGGTTAGTGGTTAGAGCAGTTCCTTAGCAGTCACGGTGCGGTTCTCGGCGATCAGTTCGCGGTCGCCGGTAGTCTCGCCCTGTCCTCCGGTCAACTCCATGATCTTGTTGAGGCGGAGCAGCGCCTGACGGGCGGCGTGGCGGACCGCTGAGTAGGACCGCCTGTCGAGGCCGTCAAACCAGGCAGCAAGGTCGTCGTCGGTGATCTCGGCCCAGCGCACGTCCTGAGTGAGGCGGGTGCCGACCTTCTTCACGGGGTCGCGGCGGATCGTATCGGTGCGGCGCCGGCCGGCGGCTTCCACCGGGTCGGGAGCGGTAGCGCCTGCGGCTTCGGACGGCTTCGGCACGGGAAGCTGTGCGGCGGCACCGCGCCCCAGTTTAGCTACCAAATCCTCAACGTCCCGCGTGCGGAAGACTGCGCTCTGGCCTGAGCCGCTGTAGGGCTTGAGTTCGCCGTTCTCGACATATTGCAGAACCCGCGCACGGCTGCTGCCCAGCACCTCGGCGGCGGTCGGTAGGTCAATGAAGCGGAAGGTTGGCATAAGGTGGGATGGGGGTCAGTTGGAAGGGCGCATGACTCTTATGATGGGCTGGGGGCGGGGAGACGGGGCCGCCGGTTCGTCCGGGGCCGGGTCTTCGCCGTAGAAGAGATAATGCGCCTGACGAGCGAAGTCGGTGAGCGAATCAGCATGGATAGCGCACAGCATCTCAACTTCGGATGCCGACAGATCAAACCCTGCGTATGCGTCCGGCTCTTTGGCCAGGATTCTAGCCTGTAGCGCCGGGTGAGTGATGGCCGTGGTGATCAGTGCTTGCAATCCTCGCGCAGACATCTCCGCACTCCTTCTCAGCGTCCGTCCTAGTGGTCACTAGAGCGGGATATGGCGATCCAGAAGCTCAAGAAAGGCGGCGAGCACCTGCGGATCGAAGTGAGTGCCGGATAGGGAGCGGATATGAGCTCGCACTTCCCCCTCCGGCCGCGCCGCGTGGTAGGGACGCTCAGAGCGCATCGCGTCCCAGACATCCACGACGGCGAAAATGCGCGCCGGCCAGGGAATCTCGTTGCTTGACAGCCTGCGCGGATAGCCCGTGCCATCCCAGCGTTCGTGGTGGGAGTATGGAATGGGCAGCGCCGGCTGTAGGTAGGCGATGGGTGAGAGCAGTTCGTAGGCATAAGCCGGGTGGCGTCGCATGATGGTCATCTCTTCGGGCGTCAAGGGACCGGGCTTGAGCAGAATTGAGTCGGGAATGCCCATTTTCCCGATGTCGTGGAGCAGCGCGCCCCGGCGTATATGCACAATATCGGTCGCTTTCAGACCGAGTCGCTCTGCCAACCGCACTGTCCACTCCGTGACCCGCTGAGTATGGCCTTCGGTCTCGTGGTCGCGCATATCGAGCGCGCGTGACCAACCCTCCAGCGTCTGATCATAGGATTGCGCCAGGTCGCGGTTCGAACTCTGTAGATCCGCGAAAAGCGTCGCGTTGTCGATCGCAATCGCGGCCTGATCCGCCAGCGTGAGCAGGAAGTCGAGGTCGTCTGGAGGCAGGTCGAGAGCCGCGCGGTGGAAGAGTTCGATGACACCTTGCACTTGCCCGCTGGCCCACATGGGCACGACATAACCGGCCATGAAGCCTTCCCGCGCGATCATGGGTGCCCGCAGTAAATCGCCGCCCACAGAGAGGTACGGAATATGGATGATCTGGCCCTCTCGCACCGCGCGCCCCGCGTAGCCGGCTCGCGCCGATAGGCGGATGGGCGTTGGCCGGTCGCCGCGGAAGCCGATCCCGCTGATCAATGTGAGCAGACCCGCTTTATCCATCACCAACGCGGTAGCTGCATTCACTCCGAGGAGGGTGGTTATCTGGGTCAAGATCACGTCCAAGATCGTGTGCAAGTCACGGGAAGCGGAACGGACACGATCCACCTCACGTAACGCGGCCAAACGTGTCCTTTGACGAGCGCCATCTACTTCTGCTTGTCGCTGCGGCGTCAGATCCCTTGCAGTTGCCAAGTGGTAACCAGGCAGGAGATTTGCGATGAGCGATAGCTCGACCGGCCGGATCATACCTTCCACTTGCTGGAGGTAGAACTCACCCTGGAAACGGCCTCCTTTGACAAAGGTCTGCCAAGCCTGCGCGGCCGCAGCCTCTGTACCAGGTGCCACAAAATCGGTGCTCGTATGCTTTAGAAGATCCTGCTTGGGCAAACCATGAAGCTCACACGCCGCTTCGTTGACGGCAACATAGTGTTGCATATCGTCGAAGATCCACGTAGGGTCAGGGATCTTCTCGAACACGGCCTGGAACAGGGCAGATACCCCTCCGGCGGTGTTTTGGTCTTCACGAGGCATAGCGCGTGGAGTACGCGCCAGAGCACCGCGGTTCTCATCGCGGCGTATCATATTTGGGCTTCCTGCCAGCGGAGCAATCCTCTCCCAACACAAGAGGACAACCGCCACCCTGGTCTACCAGGGATATAACGTGACGAGGGCGAGTACGCTACGCGGTACCCCGCTGCACGAGCGATTGGGCCGACGCAGGGCGTATGGAAATCGGATCCTCCGTGGAGGGCAGGAACGACCTTCCCCACGAGCGGCGTTCGGTCCGCAGTGGGCGTATCGAAGTCAGATCCTCTCCATAAAAGATTTGATGAGCAGCCAGCGCGAACTCTTCCAACGAATTCGCCTGGATAGTCCGGAGCGCCTTGACTTCATCGGCCGATAGATCGAATTGCGTGTACGACTCCGGAGTGCCGCACAGCAACGCCTCCCGGTGCCGCCGATCTGTGACGGCGGTAGCCAACATTGTTTGCATACCACGGACGGACATGGTGATCTCCCTTATACAATGGCACGCCCGCCATTGGCGCAAACGCGCTGATCCAAATTAGACGGCACCCGTTGGAGTAGAGCCAGGCGATCGGTCCGCCTGTGCCGCCCACGGGCCGCGTACCTGGGGGCGGGTGCCACGGAAAACCAAGATCCCCGCACCCAAAGCCACAAGCACATCTCCTGGGCTAAAAACCAACGGAATAGGCCAAGAGACAAATAAATCGTCACTGAGTAGGCCGAGTTGGACACGATCCGGTGGGAGCAAGATGTCCTTGCTGCCCATGACCCGTTCGCCGACCGCTACCCCCTGCCGTTCCAGATGTGCATCCACAAGTGTTTGGGGCGTGATCGGCATAAACCCGCCGTTCGCTATTGTCACCCCCAGGTTCAGTATCATCCCGACGAAGGCCAGCTTGAGGCCGGGTAGTCCCCGATTGACCCATAGAAACCCTAACAGCAGGCTATACGAGCCTACAAAAGCCAACCCTATCAGAGACGTCGGATGCCCACCAATCAGCCGTACCAGAACCCACTGCCAGGCATAGGAGACCAGGACAAGCAACCCCGCCCGTAGAGGCAGGAAACGTAAGTTCCCGATCCTGCCTCCACATAGTCGTCCGGCGATCGCGCCGAGCAACACTAAGAATAGGTTGACCATTCAGCACGCCGAGGCTCTTGTTTAGGGCATGCTCCAGCCGCATGGGTTCACTGTAGCGCTTGCAGCGCCTATGAACGCGCCGAGCGCGATGAGCATGTACAGCACCTTCGGGTCCAGTTTCGACCAAAGCTTGTTCATCTTTTGTTTCTCCCCTCATTAAATAACGTCGTATCGCCATGTGACACGAGTTTATAATACCGGCGCTTACGAGTCACTTACAGGATTGGTCGTCTCTGTAGAGAGCGCTGGGCGTAGAGGTGAAGGAGATCCGCGAGAGGCAGACAGCGCAAGGCGAGGATGGTCAGCTTGTCGCAGCAGTTCTCGGTAGAGTTCCTGGGTCTCGTGGCTCGGCTCGGCGTCAAGTTCATAGGAGAGAACCTGGCAGACTTCCTTGTATTGCCGGGTGAGCCGGTCGCGCCATCCGGCGGCGGCGAAGACCCGCATCAGCAAGGCATGAACAGACTCGTCGGTTGTATCATTGGCAAGCAGTCGTTGCCCCCAGTTCGTCGCCTCCTCGAAGGCGGATCGCGAGAGGGCATCGTTGGCGAGCCATATCAGCACCTCATGCGACTGGGCTTGCCAAAACTGGCGGCGCGCACCGGCCCAATCGCGGTACACCTCCTCAGCGAAAGGCCCCTGCATAAGGTCGGCGCCCGCAGCCCACCACCGCCGAGCGAGCTTGGGGATGTCGGTCTGGCGTGCCCGGTCGATCAAAGCCCGCGCCTCTGTGCCGTCGTGCCAGAGGCTCAGGGCGGGATTGATCCGGTAAACGTTGTCCTCAATACGCACTACGTCCATCCTCAGCGCGCCCCGGAGCCGCTTGAGAGAAGCGTGGAAAGTGTTGTTCGCACGGGCATATGTCTGGTCGGGCCACAAGGCCGCCAAAATCACCTCTTTGCGTTGGCCGTCAGGATTCTCCACAAGGTAGAGAAAGAGTTCTTTAGCGGTGGCGCTTTGCCATTCAGTGCGGGCCAGCGCCACGCCATCGCGGTAAACCGCTGCCTGGCCGAGGCTGTAGACTTCGAGGATGTGGGGGCGGCTGCGGACAAGTTGCATCGGGCTGGCCGGCTCCTGATCCACTGGGGCGGTTTCGTGCTCCGAAGCGAGGTAGTCGCTCACGTCGGAGAGGAGACCGGCACAACGCTCATTGTGCCCAGCTAACCTCCGCAACAGCGGCAGACCGTAAAGGGACGCGAGTTCGGGGACGAGCGACTCCTCACTACCGCTCTCGACCGACGTAGCAATGGCATACTTTAATTCTTCGGTTGCGGCGGCGAAATCATAGGTAGCCCAGAGGGCGGTCGCCAGTATCGCCGATGCTCGCGCCTCGATGCGTCTGCTGCCGAGCGTAGCTAGAGTCCGCGTGGCCTCCCGAATGAGCGGTAGCGCCTCTTCGGGCGCGCTCACCAGGGTCGCGGCACCCAATTCCAGCCGGCAGAGGGCCGCCTCAAACACCATCTCGCCGGCGCGCACACCGTCTAGCCCGCGCCGCGCCGCTCGCGCTGCCTCGGGGTAGCGCCCCAGCCGTCGCAAGCAGTAAGCCAGGCCGGCCAGAGCTCCGACCAGTGTGGTCGGTGCGGCCCATTCCGCGATCATACCGGCTTCTTCGTAGAGAGGCATTGCCGCCCGTGGACCCCGCGCTTCGAGCGCGATCTCCGCCCGGCTGAACAGGGTTTCGGCGATCAGGCGCTGCCAATGCAGACTACGCGCGAGTTCTGTAGCTGCGACCGCCGCCCTTTCGGCGCTCTGGACTTCGCCTCGCTTAAGATAGACAGGGATCATGGCGTTTAGGACCAATGTCTGTATCCGGAGGTTGCCGGATTGCTGGGCGTAATCGAGGGCGCGTTCGAGCTTATCGGCAGCCCGATTCAGTTCCTCCCGCATGCCCAAGGCATTGCCCCAGTCAGATCCGACGGTAGCCGTATTCTGGAGATCGCCGAGCGCAGAGTAAGCAGCGATCGCTTCGGTAAACGCCTCATCGGACCGATCCCCCTCACCCAACATCGCATAGCCAATCGCGCTGGTATGGGCAGCTTGCGCTCGTTGAACCGGCGTCACGGAGGGAATGGCTACCGCCTGCCGGCCGCACTCTACCATCTGCCTGCCGTCGCTGCGGGCGGCTGCCAGACGGGCGCGCAGCAGCCAAACCTCGGCGCGACTCGGCACGTCGTCCTGTCCGGCCAATGCGCGTTCTACTCGGGTCAGAACCTCCCCTGCCTCTGCGTACTTCCCATTGCCCATCAGAATACGCGCGTCGAATAGCAAAAGGCTTGGCCGAACGCCAATTTCGGCGGGCGGGAATATACTTAGCCAACGGCCAACGCTCTCCAACCGGCCTGCATCGATCTCACGTTGTCCTACCTGCTCAACTAAGCTCGTAGCAGAGGACCAGTCCTCAGTCGCGAAGAGGTGGTTCATCGCCTGTCCATACTCTCCGTGCTGCTCAAAGTACCGCGCGGCGCGGTGGTGGAGGCGGGCGACCTCGCCCGGGTCGCCAGCTTGCAACCGCGTCAAGAGGAATTCGCGGAATAGCTGGTGGAGCCGGTAGGCGAGGGTCTCGCGCCCACCGAGGGCAGTCAGAAAGAGCCTGTCCTCATGGACCTGGCGTAACAGATCCTCGGCGTCGGGCACGTCCAACACCGCCGCGCAGAGCGGCGCCGTCAGGTGGTCGAGGATTGACGCGCGCAGCAGAAAGTGCTGCAAGGCGGGCGTCTGGCGAGCGAGCACCTCGGTCAGCAGATAGGTGTATAGCTCTGCGGTCGGCACTTCGGGAATCGCGCCTCCACCGGCCGCGGTCTGTAGTATCAGGCCGGTGATCCAGCCTTCGGTGGCTTCGACAAGGCGGGCGATCTGCTCGTGCTCGGGCACATCGGGGCGGTAGGCGAACCAAGTGTCGGCCTCGCCGACGCTGAAGCGGAGTTCGTCTGCTCCAAAGCCGCTGATCTGCTGCTCCACGAGCAGGCGTGTGATAGCGAGCGGCGGGCCGGTTCGGGAACCGATCACGATGTGGACGTGTGGGGGCAGATATTGCAGTGTCAGATCGAGCAGGCGGAGGACGCTCGGGGCGGTTTCCAGGGTGTGGAAATCGTCGAGGAAAAGGACGAGGGGCGAACCGCCGACCGTTTCCAGCTCTCCCACGAGCATGGCGGCACAGGTGTCGACCTCGGAGGCCGGCGAGGGCGTAGCCGCCAGCCAGGTCCGCGTCTCCGTGCCGAAACCGGGGCGCACCTGGGCAATCGCGGTAAGTAGATAGTGGAGGAATACCGACAGATCATGGTCGCCGGAGTCCAAAGTCAGCCAGGCTGCGGAAGCGCCAAGGGCGCGGGCGTACTCCGCAACGGCGGTGGTCTTTCCGAAGCCCGCGGGTGCCACCACCAATGTCAGCTTACGCTCAGTGCCGATACGGAGGGTGGTCTGCAGCTGGGGACGGCTCAAGAAGGAGGGCGGAGGCAAAGGGATGCGCGTCTTCGCGCTGAAGAGCCGCGGTGTTTTCGGCGTGCTCTGGGCAGAGGGCATTGATTCGACTTCCTTGACGGCTTCAACCCGCAGCGGTGGCCCCGAGATCGGGTAGGCCAAGTACTACTCGGGTGCGAAGCTCGGATTCGCCGTGGGGGTATTATAACACCGAAATGCGAGAAGGGCAAGGTCTTGCCGGTCGGTTGTTCCAACTTGACAAGATTCCCGCCCAAATGCTAGACTTGTGCATAATGAACAGACGCGAACCCCCCGGCTCAAACGGGCTGCCCTTCTTCGGCACCTTGTTCAGAGGGCTGCGCGACCCCCTCGGCAACGCCATGTCGAACTACCGCCGCTACGGCGAGATCGTCCGGGTGCGGATGCCGGGCGTTCGCGGCGTCAGCATGTACGGTGCAGAGGCTAACCGCTATATACTGGTGGACTCAGTCGACAACTTCTTGGTCGAGCCGCTGATCGACCGTCTCCACGCGCGCTGGCTCGTCGGTAGGGGCGTGCTGTTCATAGACAACCCCGCGCACCACACCCAGAGGCGGCTGATCATGCCCGCCTTCCACCGCCGGCGGCTCGATGGCTACCAGTCTACAATGGTCGAGAAGACACGCGCGATGCTCGACCGATGGACTCCGGGCGTTGAGCTAGACGTGGCGAGCGAGATGCACGCGCTGGCGCTGGTGATCGCCGGCAGCACACTGTTCAGCATCGAGATGGGAGGCAACGAGAGCGAGCTGGGGAGGGCCGTCGCGATGCTCGTCGCCAGTGTGGGCGACGTGATGCGCCTCGGCACGGCGCAGCTGCCGTTCGACCTGCCTGCCGGCCTCGGCCACGGACGTAGCGTGCGGCGCGGGCTTGCCCGCATAGACGGGGTGATAGGCGACATCATCGCCCGCCACGAGCGCGAGGGCGACGACACAGGCGACGTTGTTTCGATGCTGGTGGCCGCCCGCGACGAAGAGGGCAACCGCCTCAGCGCGGCCCAGGTCCGTGACCACCTGCTGACGCTCTTCGTGGCCGGCCACGAGACGAGCGCGAACGCCCTGGCCTGGGCGCTCTACTGCCTGGCCGAGCACCCCGACGTGACCGCCAAGCTCCTCGCCGAACTCGAACGCGAACTTCACGGCTGCCCGCCGACCGCCGCCGACCTCGAGCGCCTGCCATATCTCGAGCAGGTGGTGAAGGAGGTGCTGCGGCTCTACCCGCCGGCCGCCAGCGCCGTCCGAACAGCCCGCCTCGGCTTCGAGTGGCGCGGATACAGCATACCCGCGGGCAGCGTCGTCTTCTACTCACCGTTCGTCAGCCACCGTATGCCCGACGCTTTCCCTGAGCCGGAGGTGTTCCGCCCCGAACGCTTCGCCCCGAACGCTGCGGACAAAATCGCGCCCTACGCCTACATCCCATTCGCGGCCGGCCCCCGCTCCTGCATCGGTGCCCCGTTCGCCATGCTCGAGATCCGCACCGTGCTAGCCATGATCCTCCAGCGGTTCCGCATGGCCCTCGTCCCCAACCAGAAGATCGAGATGACGCTGCACACCACGCTACAGCCGAAGTACGGCATACGGATGGTCCCTGAGTGCGTACAGGCCCACCATCCGTATAATGAACCTCCATGACCACCACATCAGACGAACCGAACGCCAAACCCACTGCACCCCTCATCCAACACACCCCCGACGACCAAGACCCAACCCGCACTCCGCACTCCGCACTCCGCACTGCGTTCTACGTCTTACTCATCCTCGCCCTCGGCCTAGGCGTCCGGCTGGCGAGCAGGCAGGCGACCGAGGGCCACGGCATACGCGGCGACGAGCCGGACTACGTGATCCCCGCACAGACTCTGACGCGCACCGGGCACTACCTCGACACATTCATCACCGACGGGCGTACATGGACCCGCGTGCCCCTGAACGGCCTCCTTCTGGCCGCCGCCTTCGCCACACAGCCCCAGGTGCCTCCGGCGGCCACAGTCTACGACACGGGGCTGATGTCCAACCGCTTCGCCGCCGGAGAGTTCGCGCTGATTCTGGTCAGCCTCGGCCTGATCCCACTCGTGATGTGGCTGGCGGCTGAGGCGTTCCCTGCCCGCCGCCGCGCCGCAGCCCTCCTCGCCGGGCTGATCACGGCGCTCTACCCGCCTCTGGTCAACAGCGCCGCCGATCAACTCCTCAGCGAGACGCTATTCATGACGCTGTTCTTCGCCGCCCTGGTCGCGCTCACCCGCTGGACGCCGCGCCGTGGTGCCTGGACATGGCTGGTCATCACCGGCCTGCTGCTCGGCCTCGCCTCCCTCACTCGTTCCGCCGCCGTGGCCTTCGTCCCCTTCGTCGCGCTATGGCTTTGGTCAGCCGTCGGCCGTCAGCCGTCGGCCGTCAACGGTCGGGGTTTCGGGTTCACGCTTAGACGGACAGCCTCCGCATGGCTGGTGGTGACACTTGTGCTCGTCGCCACGATCATGCCGTGGACAGTGTACAACTACACAATGTATGGGCGGGTGCTGTGGTTAGATACGTCCAACGTGACGGCGTTCTGGCACTACAACAACTTTCGCGGGGAGGACGAGACCGCGCTGCTGACGGCGCTGCCGAACCCTGCGGACCGGCAAGCGATGATCTTACGCGAGGGGCTGGCGAACATCACTGAGTACCCTGACCGCTTTGCGCGCAACGTGCTCGACAGCCTCGGCTACGCCTGGCACCTCGAGCTGCAGTCGGCGGTGAAGCCGAACGCCTGGGATCTGACGCTGCGCGACGCCGATGTGCCCGATGTGCTGCCGGGCGACCTGGCGTTCCTTCTCATATCGCTGGCGGGGCTGTGCGGGGCGGCGGCGTTCGGCGGGCGGCGGGCGGCGGACCAGGCCGCGCGGGTGCGGCGGGCCTTGCTCCTCTGGCTTGTCTGCATGGCCCTCCTCGGGGCCGTGGTGCCCTACGACGCGCGCTACCGGATGCCGGCGGCCCCCGCACTGATCATCTTCGCATCGGGCCTTGTCGTGAGCGCCGACTGGCGGCGGGTGGCCGACCTCCGGCTCTGGGCGGCAACGCTGCGGGCGCATCCCAGCGTGGCTTTGGCGGCAGGGCTGTTGTGCGCGTGGGTGTTGGCGGGCGCGCTCACACCGACCGTGCCTGGAGCGGTGCGGGCGGTGGCGCTGGCCTGGCAGGCAGACCATACAGCCGACCCGTCACAGGTCGCCGGCCTCAACATAGAGGCGATGGACGCGCTGCCCCGCTCCTTCTGGCCGATCCGCCACGCCGCAGACGCAGCCCGCCGCGCCGCGCGCGACGACGAAGCACGCCGTCTCTATGCCCTCGCAGCCCCCCGCGGCGACGACCCGCGAGGCGTCCTCGGCCTCGCGGACCTCGCCGCCCGCCACCCCGACTGGCAACTGACGTCGGCGGAGCGCGACTGGCTCGACGCTGACCCAAACGACCTGCGCGGCGCGCCCTGGAACGGCTTCAACGCCACGCCCCTCAACCGCCTCACCCTCGGCGGCAACCGCGACCTCGGCTACATCCAGGGCTTCCAGGCAACCGAGCAGGCAGCAGGCGTACCCTTCCGATGGAGCGGCGGACGTGGAGAGATCCGCCTGCCGGCGTCGGCGGGCGCAACTCCCGCGACCTCTGTGCGACTTCGGATGGCCGCTCCGCCACTCGGTGCGCCCGGTCTCTGGTCCGTCACCGTGCGGGTGGACGGCGCTGCCCCTGTCCCCGTCGCGCTCACCACGGCCTGGACCGACTACAGCGTGCATCTGTCGCCGCCGGTCGCAGGTACACTTCACATCCACCTCGACAGCCCCGTACTCAGCCCCCACGCCCTCAACCCCGCCTCTCCCGACCGCCGCGTGCTGGGCGCGGGCGTGCAGCGGGTAGAGATCGTGAGGTAGCCGGTAGCTGGCCTGATCCCACCCGCGGCCCCCGCCCAAGGGGAACACCGCGCGCGACACGCGCTCTACATTACACCCATGTGTCCCCTCAACGACCCAAACTCCCGCTCCGCGAAGTAAAACCCCCAAATTGCCCATACCAAAACTACAAACCCACCCGTTTCTCACTCTATTCCATTCACTACAAACACTTCCACAATAACAACTCGAACCCACATCGAGTTTCGACATCCGCCTACCTCGTCACCTTCACTCCGCAATCCGCACTCCGAAATCCGCAATCGTCTAGGTCTTTCGGAGTATCTTTGCCCCGATTCCTGGCTCAGGCCCCAAAACTTGGCAGTAAATCGCCCCTGAAATGGATATTAAAAGTGAGAGGGTAAAAATAGCGAGCCAAAATCCTACTCCCCAACAGTTCAGTTACCTTTAGTGCCGTCTTCTTCTATTTACACAATCTTACCGTCACCATACACAACTTGTTGGCCCCAACCACTAACAACTCGTAAGACACGGCTCCGCCCGTGGACCCCCGCCGTCTCGGCGTCCCCGACCAACGCCTACGCAATACGCAATACGCACTGTTATCAGCTCCCAGGCACGGGTCTTCAGATACGTCGGACTCTTCGCCCGTCGTCGGCCTTGATAAGTTCGGCCTTCAATGATACAATAATCACAATCTGGGGAGGAGATATGCGATGTCTGATCGTCGGGTGGAGGACGCGCCCACTGAGAATGCCGACGCCGTGCTGACCGGGGCCACCAAACGCCGGTATGTTACCGGCATGTTCGCACGCATCGCCGGACGTTACGACCTGATGAACACCGTGATGACCTTCGGGCGCGATGAGCGATGGAGGCAACTCACCGTGCGCGTCGCCCGGCCAAGCCCCGGCAGCGTCATCCTCGACATGGGCACCGGCACCGGGCGGATCGCCGCCGCGCTCGCCGGGCGGGGGGCGAAGGTCTGGGCGCTCGACCTGACATATGAGATGATGCGGCGCGGGCGCGAGGAGATGGAGGCCGACCCGCACCTGCGGGAGGCCGCACGCGCCGTCTGTTTCGTCCAGGGCGACGCGCTCAGGCTGCCGCTCGAGGATGCCGCCTTCGACGCCGCGACGAGCGGCTTCACACTCCGCAACGTGACCGACGTGCGGGCTGCACTCGCCGAGATGCGTCGGGTGGTCCGGCCCGGCGGGCGGGTGATCGTGCTTGAGGCGTCGCAGCCGCCCTTGCTGCCTGTGCGCCTCGGCCACCGGCTCTATCTGCGTGTCATGGTGCCCCTGCTCGGTCGGGTGATCGCGGGCGATGCCGACGCCTATTCGTACCTCCGAGCTTCGATGATACGGTTCTACGACGCGCCGGGCCTCGCCGACCTGATGCGCGAAGTTGGGCTGCATGATGTCCGGTACAAGCGTTTGATGTTCGGTAGCGTCGCAATCCATGTCGGTAGGCGGTAGGCCACATACTTCACTATCATTCTGAGCGCAGCGAAGAATCTCTGCAATAGGCCACATACTCTGATGGGAAATAGAATGCAGCGGAACCTTGAAGATAACGAGGGCGACCTCGAACAGAACGGCGAGCGGTATGCCCATCGCGCACCGCAAGCCGGCTGGGCCGAGAACATCCCCGACGTGGTGATCCGGCGTCTGCCGCTATATGTCCGGGTGCTCGAAACCCTGCGGGACGAGGAGGGCGTGCATGTCTCCTCCGAGGAGTTGGGCGAGCGGATCAGCATCGGGGCCGCGCAGATCCGGCGCGACCTGAATTACTTCGGCGACTTCGGCAAGCAGGGCAAGGGCTACAACGTCGAGTACCTGCTCGGACAGATCAAGGCTATCTTGCAGCTTGACCGCACATGGAACGTAGCCATAGTTGGTGTCGGCGACCTGGGACATGCCCTGGCCCGCTATAGCGACTTCAACCTAAGCGGATTCCAGATAGCCGCACTCTTCGACCACAACCCGGACAAGCAGGGCAGGCGCGTCGCCGGCTTGGTGATACAAAGTATGCTGGACCTGCCCGCCATCCTCAGCCACGAGAAGATCGAGATCGCGGTGCTCGCCGTGCCCGTCGGTGCGGCACAGGAGGTAGCCGACCTGCTCGTGCAAAACGGCGTGCGTGCGATCCTGAACTACGCGCCGACCGTCGTCAAGGTGCCGAAGCACGTTTCTATCCGCCACATTGACCCGATCGTCGAGCTACAGAGCATGAGCTACTACCTGCCCGCCCCCGACGATGTATAAACACGAAGTTCGTCGCAGCCCGCCCCGAAAAAGCCACACATCTCGCACTACGCACTACTCACTACGCACCGCGTTTTGCGTTTTGCTGCTCCTCTTAACCCCGATAGCGGGGAAGGACACAGAGGCAGAGGGCGGGGGCCATTACTACTCCGCCACGGGCAAGACGCTGGCCGTGGAGTTCACGGCGTTCTACGACAGCCACGGCGGGCCGGAGGCATTCGGCTACCCGATTGACGTCGCACACACCGAGGGCGGGTATTTGGTGCAGTACTGCGAGCGCGAGCGGCTTGAATACCACCCCGAACACGCCGGCACGCCGTTCGAGGTCTTGCTTGGGCGGTTGGGTGCGGACCTGACGCAGGGGCGGGCCGACGCGGCGTTCTCCCCCACAAGGGCCTCGTCTCGTTCGCAGGCGAGCAGCGTCTTCGTGCCGGAGACCGGGCACCATCTGGGCGGCCCCTTCCTCGACTACTGGCGGGTACACGGCGGGCTGACGCTGTTCGGCTATCCGATCAGCGAGGAGTTCGTGGAGAACGGGCTGCGGGTGCAGTGGTTCGAGCGGGCGCGCTTCGAGTTCCACCCCGAGCTGCCCGCAAACTTCCGCGTGTCGCTCGGCCTGCTCGGCGACGAAACAATGGTCGAGCGCACGCTGCCGGCAAGCGAGGTGAGCGTGGCGGTCGGCCCAGCTGCTGCGCGGCATCTACAACTCGGCCTCTCCCAGGGAGGCGAGTCGTCCGACCCCGCCTTCTTCCAGAACGTCGTCCCCTTGATCGGCGCGCTCCACATCCCGATCATCCGGCTGGACAACATCTACACCTTCTACCATGTGGTGAGCCGTAACACAGACGGCAGCCTTCGCTACGATTGGAGCGCGCTCGACCCGGTGGTGGACAGCATCCGGGCGATGGGCGCGGAGCCGATGCTATGCCTGAGCTACACCCCCCCGACCATGTCGCCGGACGGCACGCCGATCCAGCCTCCGACCTCGCTCGTCGAATGGAAGCAACTGGTGGGCGCGACGGTGCGCCACTTCAATGTGGACCGCAATCTCGGCATCCGCTACTGGGAGGTCTGGAACGAGCCGGACCAGTGGAGCTTCTGGCGCGGCAGCTGGCCGGACTACCTGACTTTGTACGACGCGACACGAGACGCGCTCCGAGCGGTGGACCCGCAGGCGCGCGTGGGAGGTCCGGCGCGCGGTTATTACGACGCCGGCGGGCTTGAGTGGTTCCTGGACCACCAACAGCAGAGGGGCGCGCCCGGCGGGGCCGAGTTCCTCTCCTGGCACGCCTACGGCCTCTCCCCGCAGACCGTGGCCGACCAGATCGGAACCTCACGCAACCTGATCGCCGCGCATCCGGGGCTTCACCCCGAAATGGCGATCACCGAGTTCAACGTGATGACAGGCGGGCCGAACGACACCAGCCTGGGGCACACCAGCGACAGTAGCACAGGCGCGGCATACGTGCTGGCGATGCTCGATCGGATGGACCGGTCGGGGCTGGACCGCGCCTTTCTGTTCGAGGTGAAAGACGGTTACAGCGCAGACGGTGCCTACTGGGGGCGCTGGGGCATCACGACGAACGACGGTCACACGAAACCTATCTACCATGCGATCCGCGCCTACCAGGATCTCGCCGGGTCGCAGCTCCCAGTGGCGAGCACTGGGGCGGCTGGCGTGGGCGCGCTGGCGGGGCTTCCCGGAGGCAAGCCGGAGGCGGTCCTCTGGAACAGCAGCGGGGACAGGGCGCGTATCCACTTGGCGTTGCCGGGCGCTTGGGCCGGAGCTGTCTATGGCGCAACACTCTTCGACAGCACGCACAACAACCCGCAGGCGACCGGCGACGATAATTTGACGCCCTACGGCACCTACTCAGGTAGCAGCCTCAGCTTCGACCTGGAGCCGGGTAGCGTGCTGCTGCTCGCGGCGCAGTAGGAGGTTCCGCCGATGAAGGGACGGCGCAGCCTCTTGGTGGCCTACCTCCGGCCACAGTGGCGGCAGGTGGCGCTTCTGGTGCTGTTGCTGCTGGTCAGCCTGGGCGTGGAGCTAGTGAACCCGTTGATCCTGCGGGAGTTCATTGACGCCGCCCGCCGCAGCGACCCGCCCGACACGCTCCTCCGGCTGGCGGTGCTCTTTCTCGGCGTCGCCATCGCCACACAGGGCATCACGGTGGCCGAAGCCTACGTCGCGCAGAACATCAGCCTGACCTCCACCAACCGGCTACGCAACGACCTGACCCGCCACCTGCTGAACCTTGACCCCGGCTTCCACAACGCACGCACTCCAGGCGAACTGATCGAGCGCGTGGACGGCGACGTGGCAACACTCGGCAATTTCTTCTCGCGCTTCGCGGTGCAGCTCGTCGGCAACGGCCTCCTGCTGGTCGGGGTGCTGGCGCTGCTTTTCGGGATAGATTGGCGGGTGGGGCTGGCCGTGACGGCATTCGCCGGCTTGTCGCTGGCGTTGATAAGCGGCCTGCGGAACGTCGGCCTGCCCTACTGGACCGCCGCACGGCAGGCGAGCGCCGAGCTTTTCGGCTTCCTCGAAGAGCGCCTCGCGGGCACCGAGGACATCCGCTCGAGCGGGGCCGGCGAATATGCGATGCGCCGCCTCTATGAGCGGTCGCGCGCAGTCTTGCAGAAGCAACGGGCTGCCGCCATAGTCGGCAACGCGACCGGTCTCACCACCGGGGTTCTGCTGACTGTGGGCGCTGCCCTGGCGCTTGGGCTGGGAGGCTACCTGTTCACAGCCGGGACGATCACCCTCGGCACAGTCTACCTCATCTTTAGCTACACGGAACTCCTGCGCCGACCCATAGATCAGATCTCGCGGCAAATGCAGGATCTCCAGCAGGCTGGCGCGGGCCTGGTCCGCATCGGAGAACTGCTCGACATGCAGAGTGAGATCCGCGACGGCGCGGGCGTGCCGCTGCCCGCAGGGGCGCCTGCGGTGGAGTTCGCGGATGTGACCTTCGGCTATGCACCGGAGGAGCCGGTGGTGGAGCAGCTGTCGTTCGCGTTGCCGCCGGGGGAGGTGCTTGGTGTGCTGGGGCGCACCGGCAGCGGCAAGACGACGCTCACCCGGCTCCTCTTTCGCCTCTACGACCCCGACCTGGGCAGCATCCGACTCGGCGGAGCCGACCTGCGCGACACGCGCCTGACTGAGCTGCGCTCGCACGTTGGCATGGTGACACAGGAGATCCACCTGTTCCACGCCGCTGTACGCGACAACCTGACCTTCTTCGACCGGAGCATCCCCGATGAGCGGATCTTGGCGGTTCTGCACGAACTCGGGCTGGGCGACTGGTACGGGAGCCAGCCGCAGGGCCTGGATACGAAGCTCGCGCCCGGCGGCAGCGGGCTGTCGGCGGGGCAGGCGCAGCTAGTCGCTTTCGCCCGCGTCTTTCTACAGAATCCGCGCCTGGTGATCCTCGACGAGGCATCGTCGCGGCTCGACCCGGCGACGGAGGCGCAGGTCGAACGCGCCATAGATCGGCTGATGGCGGGGCGCACCGGCATCATCATCGCGCACCGACTGGCGACCGTTAACAGGGCGGACCGCATCCTGATCCTGGAAGACCGGCGCATGGTGGAGTACGGCCCGCGCGCAGAGCTGGTGGGCGACCCGTCGTCCCACTTTGCCCGCCTGCTGCGGACCGGTATTGACGAGGTGTTGGCATGAAGCGCAAGGGCTGGTGGTATCTCTGGCGGCTGGCGCGCTACCGGCTCGGCATGTATCTCTTGAGCGGCCTGCTCGCCAGCGTGATGTTCTATATCTTCCCACTGGTGCCCGGCCTGATAGTTCGCTCGTACCTCGACCGGCTGGCCGGAGGGGGCAAAGTTGACCTGGCGGCCTGGGGGCTGCTCGGCCTGCTGGTCGGCACGGCGGTGGCACGCTTCGCCGCGCTGATCGCCGCAACGGCCGCAGAGATCACAGTCCAGCAAGTGGCTGCGGCCCTCCTGCGCCAGAACCTGTTTGCACGCATCCTGCGCCGCCCAGGAGCAAACGCCCTCCCTGCCTCGGCCGGCGAGGCGATCAGCCGCTTCCGCGACGACGTGGACGCCATAGTACATTTCCTGAGCTGGACGCTCGACCCGGTGGGGCAGGCTGTTGTCTCCGGCTTCGCGCTGGTGGTGCTGGCGCAGATCGACCCGTTGATCACGCTCACGGTTTTCCTGCCGTTGGCAGGCGTGCTGATCGCCGTGAACACCGTGAGCAAGCGCATCCAACACTACCGCCGTGCCAACCAGCAAGCGATCGGCGAGGTGACGGGGCTGCTCGGCGAAGTGTTCGGGGCGGTGCAGGCGGTGAAGACGGCTAGCGCGGAAGACAACGTGGTCGCCTATTTCGGGATGATCAACGAGGCACGCCGCAAAGCAACGCTCAATGACCTGCTGCTGACGCAGCTAATCGGCTCGGTTTCGATGAACGCCGCGAACCTCGGCACAGGCATCTTGCTGCTGCTGGTCGCCGGTGCGATGCGCCAGGGCAGCTTCACAGTCGGCGATTTCGCGCTTTTCGTGTCGTACATGGGTTACCTGACCCAGGTGACGAGCATGTTCGGCAACTTCCTGACCCAGTACCGGCAGATGGGCGTCTCGCTCGACCGGCTGACCGTGCTGCTCCAGGGCACCCCGCCCGAAGAGCTCGTGCAGCATGGGCCTGTCTACCTGCGCGGGGCGTATCCCGACATCCCGGTGCCGGTGCCGACTGCGGCTGACGCGCTAGAGTGCCTGGAAGTGAGCGGGCTGACATATCATTACCCCGGCTCGGAGCGGGGCATCGAGAGGATAAACCTGCATATCCGGCGCGGCGAGTTCATCGTGATCACCGGGCGGATCGGGGCAGGCAAGACGACCCTGCTGCGGGTGCTGCTCGGCCTGCTGCCCCGGGACGCGGGCACGATCCTCTGGAACGGCGATCCTGTGGGCGACCCCGCAACCTTCTTCGTGCCGCCGCGCAGCGCCTACACTCCGCAGGTGCCACGGCTCTTCAGCGACACGCTCAAGGACAACATCCTGATGGGCCTACCCGATGACGACGACAGCATGGCGGCGGGGCTGCACGCGGCAGTGCTCGAGCGCGACCTGGCAGAACTCGAAGCAGGGCTGGATACCCGCGTCGGCCCACGGGGAGTGAAGCTGTCGGGAGGGCAGGTGCAGCGGGCCGCCGGAGCCCGGATGTTCGTGCGGGCGCCTGCGCTGCTCGTCGTGGATAACCTGTCCAGCGGCCTCGATGTGGACACCGAGCGCCTACTCTGGGAGCGGCTTTTCGCCCGGCCGGGCGCAACCTGCCTCGCCGTATCCCACCGCCGCATGGCACTCCGCCGCGCCCACCGGATCATCGTGCTGAAAGACGGGCGCGTGGAGGCCGAGGGCACGCTAGAGGCACTACTGGCGACATCCGCCGAGATGCAGCGCCTCTGGCATGGAGAGTTGACGTAGCCGGGTGTTGCGGTTGCTACTGTATGTCGAAGTTCAGGGTCTTGTCGAGCTTATCGTCGAGGAAGATCTCGGCCTTGTACTTGCCCACTGGGAATGGTTTATCCGGCACGAAGGTGAAGTCTATTGAGGAACCAACATCCTTGATGAGAACCTCTTTCTCGACGACCTTCTGATCCTTGATCTGGCCGCCTCCGGCGTCGACTGCCGTCCACACCGCTCTCACCTTTGTATCGTCCGGTGCATTCGCCACCTGCACCACAGCGTGGACGGTATCGGTAGGGGCCAACGTGGTCCCGGGGTCGGTCGCTTGCCCATTTGCGTAGCCCTTAGCCAGAACGGCGCTGGGGATGTTAGCGGTGCTCGCGCTGCACGCACTCACGAAGAGCGCCTAGTAATCGTACCAAACTCAACGGCGAGCGTGGTCAGCTATTCTAACATATCTTCTCAAGATTAGCAAGGTCGCGCTGTCTTGTTGTTAGGGCCTATGCGTGCTAAATCAGGAGAAGTATCCCAGGCGTCCGCTATTGGGATCCGAGCAACGGACCGACAAAGCCTCTATGCCTGCTCCTTGCCTTGCGGGCCAAGACTTTGCTAGCGGTACTTCTGGGCTATTGCTGAACCTCGTCGATGAACGCAACCTCGTACAAGTGCGGCTCAATGGTGGCGAGCTTTGCAGCTTCCCGCATATGCGGGAGCACTTCGGGGTTTCTAAGCATCGCCTCGAACGCTTCCCGGCTCTGCCACTGTGCATAGTTGACCACCCGTGTCCCATCCAGGCTCTTGTGGATGTTGGCCGAAATGTAGCCCGGCAGTTTGTTTATCACTGTTTCAGTAGCATTCACGTACATGTCTAGCGTGTTGCGCGGCTCACCCAGCGACTTGCGCTTGCCGCCCAGATTTCGGTACAATTGCTTCGTATGAATGCTGATCCGCTGCCAATCGGAGATCCTCTCGGCCTTCGGATAGCC
>JBPCPV010000028.1:0-112980 GCA_050998805.1 Chloroflexia bacterium
GGGTCTATTCTACTCGGTTTCGCCCGCGGGTGCAACCCATGAGCGCGCTGGCGTGGCCTCCAATTTGCTCTCCCCCGGTACGCCCCACACATGAGCGATACGCTGGGCCAGGAGGAGAACAGGGTGACCAAAGAACTGTACAAAGTCGAGCTCATTATAGCACCGCTATTTTAGGTGGTCAAGATGCCTAATAGCCGGGCAGGGCGCGAGGCTTTATGCCCCGCGCCCGCCGCGCCGGTCCACTACGTCGCCGCCGACGGAGACTGCGCCGCCGCCGGTCTCGATGTGGCCGACGGAGAGCGCGGCCCCTCTCTCGGCAGGGGGAGGCTCGGCTCCGGGTTTGGGGGAGAGGTCGGCGCGCTGGCGGGCGACCCAGCGCCAGCCTATCGCGCCGCCGCCGAGTAGCGCGCCGAGGATCACGCCGAGGTTCCGCCAGTCGTCGGGCTTCATTTGGTCTCCCTCCGATCCGTTAGCTCGCCGCCGACGCTCGCGCCTCCGCCGCCGGTGCTGATGCTGCCGACTTTGGTGTGGCGGCGAACCTCGTGCCGTCCGGCCATCGCCATAGCGATGCCGTCGTCAATGTCCTGTCGGGTCGCCAGGGCGCCGAGCTTCTCGTCTATGATCAGCAAGCGCGCCAGCTCCTCGCGCTGCACGTCCTCGATGCGCTGCACACGCCCCTCCAAGAGCAGCACCCTGCCGCTCACCTCGATGCCGACGCGCCGCGACACGAACGCGCCGAGCAGCGCCAGCAGCAGCGTATTCACCAGCGCCCACATCAGCAGCACGACATCTATCAGAGCCAACATGCGTCCCTCCTGCCGAGTGGTCAGCTTTCAGCTATCAGCTTTCAGCTTTGTAGCTGATTGCTGACGGCTGATAGCTGATTGCTGATAGCTGATTGCTGACGGCTCGTCTAGCTGTCCTTGACGCCCGCGAGCCGGACGTAGGAGATCGGGCGGAAGATCGCCATGCCGCAGTACCACTTTAGGCGGGTGCGGACGGCGTCCTTCGTCTCGAGGTTGCCGACGGGGATCGCCTGGATGCCGCCGTTTTGGAGGCCGCAGACGCCGGTCTGGTAGCCGAACTTGAGCGCGAAGATCGACGAGCAGACCGCGCCGCTCGTGCCGACCGCCTCGGTGTCGGGGATATTCTCGTCCACCTCTATCGGGATGCCGTCGTACATCATGGCGCGCTGCCCGAACTGGTCAACGGTGACCTCGAGCAGGTTGCCGCTCGCCCGGCGGAGGCCGCTGAGCTTGCGGCGGCTGCGCTTGCTCATGAAGAGCACGTCGGGCTTGCCGGGCTTGATCGCGTCGATCAGCTGGTCCATCGTGGTCAGGTCGAGCACGGTGCCGTTCGCTGCGGCGGCGAACGCGCGGTTCGTGTTGTCGAGGTTGCCGAAGCCGACGACCGGCGTGCCCGCCTGGGTCACGATGCCGTCGAAGATGTTGGCGTCGCGGCTGGAGTCGCCGTAGAAGAACGCCTGGTTGAAGGCGTAGGCGAGGCTCTTGGCCTTGCTCTGCACGACGAGCGCCTGGATGTCGTTCTTGTTGGAGTAGGTCTGCTGCAAGAAGGCGTCCACGTCGGCATCGCCGCCGAGGATCTTGAGCGCGGCGGTCTTCTGCTGGACGGTCATCTCGGAGGTGGCCCAGGGGCCGTTGACGGCGTGCCACTCGGCGGTCGCAAGCGTCTGCTCCTGGTTATAGGTGACCGCGCTGCCGGTCACGGTGAGGAACGGGAGGTACTTGAGGATCGCCGACTCGGTGATCATCGTCTCGATCACCCCGCGCAGGAGCATGTCCTGTGTCAGCTTCGCCGCATCAGAGAGTAGAAATGCCATGTGTGTCTCCTCCTTACTTTTTTGTCACGCCTGCGCGTATCATCTCGAAGGGGGTGCCGGGGAGTGGGGGCGCTCCGGGGCCGGAGTGGGCTTGGGGGAGCGCGGAAGCCTGCTCGCGGAGCACGGCGGTTCTCACGTCGCTGTAGAGGCGCTCGGCGTCGTCGAGGGCGGCCTTGACCTCGGCGAGCGTGACGCCTTTCACGAGGGCGATCACCTCGGCGGGCAGGTGGCGGCTCGCCAGGCCGAGCAGGGCGTCCACCGCCGCCTTCTCTAGGTCGGCGAAGGCGGCGGCACCCTTCTCATGCGCCGCGCTCACCTCGTCGCTGATGGGGTTGGGCGGCGGCTCTAGGGGCTGGGCTTCGGGCGTCACGGGCGTCTCAGTCTCCTGTTCCACGGTGTCTAGTTTCATTGCTTTGCCTCCTTCGGTTAGCTTTCAGCTTGTCAGCTTTCAGCTTTCAGCTTGTCAGCTTTCAGCTTGTCAGCTTGTCAGCTTTCAGCTATCAGCTTTCAGCTATCAGCTATCAGCCGAGATTCTTCGCTGCGCTCAGAATGACAGTGGTGGTGGTGGTGGTGGTGGTGGTGGTGGTGGTGGCGGTGGGCCGCACTCCGCACTCCGCACTCCGCACTCCGCACTCCGCACTCCGCACTCCGCACTCGGATACTCCGCACTCCGCACTCCGCACTCCGCACTCCGCACTCAGATGTCGAGCGCGCGGCTGCGTAGGTTGCGCTGTTGGCGGAGCTTTAGCGCGCGGTCGATCTGGACTTCGAGCGCGACTAGGATCGGGGGCACGTCTATGTGGAGGTTCGCGCCGCTGCCCGACGGGGCGAGCGCGGGGGTGATGCCCTGGTCGCGGGCCTGCCACTCGGCTAGGTACTGGTAGGCGCTGCGCTTGGAGAGCAGGACGAGCAGGGGCACGTCGTGTACGGGGCCGTTCCAGGACGAGCCGGAGCCGTCGTCCGGCAGGTTCCAGGTTTGGAGCAGCTCGACGCGGAGCGTCGCGGGGCCGATCTCGTTGCCGCTCGCTGGGTTCCGCAGGGTGAGCGTGTTCGAGCGCACGCGCCAGCCCTGGCGGTAGCGGCTGCTCGCCGAGCCTGCGGGGTCGGTGCTCTGCCAGGGGTCTTGGGGTATCGGCTGGCCGACCGGCAGTTCGACACCCTGCACCGCGAGCAGGTCGGCCTCCCCGACCGGCGGCGGCAGCAGCCCCGGATTCTGCACCGGGTAGATCGAGAAGCTCTGCTGCCCCAGCGCGACCGGCAGGTCTACCGTCGCGGCGAACGGGAAGAGCAGCGAGTGCGTCGTCACCGCCTCGGCGATGCACTGGTTCAGCACGTCGTCGGTCCAGAGCAACGGCGGGGTGATGTCGAGCAGGCTGCTGCGGAGTTGCGTCCTCAGTTCAAGTTGGCTCAGTCCCATGGGGTTCTCCTTGCTGACCGCTCGTCGCTGACGGCTGACGGCTGACGGCTGATAGCTCCGCGCGCTCGGCGAGGACGCGCCCGAAGACCGCATCGGGGTCGGGGTCGTTGAGGGCGGCGATTGCTGCCGTCGGCGGGTGGATGCCTGCGGCGACGAGCGCGGTCTCTTGCTGGACGAGTTCGGTGCGGTCCTGGGGCAGGACGGGCGGCCAGGTGACCGAGAGCCGCACGTCGGGCAGGTTTGCGGCCCCGTCGGAGTGGAGGCGGGCGACCGCGAGGATCAGCTGGGCGCGGCGGGCGAGCGCGCTCGACCAGATCGCCCGCTTGCGCGCCAGCTTGTGGAGGAGCGGCTGTAGCTCGATTTCGAGGGCAACGCCGGAGCGCGCCATCGTGCCGTGGCTGCTGTCGCCGAAGCTCGTGCGGGGCATTTCGCTTATGTCGTGCATCGCGCGGTACACCGTGTCAATGTACTTCAGATGGGCTTCCGCGCCGCCTGCGCGCAGCAGGTCGAGCACCTCGGCCTTCGCGCCCTCGGGCAGCGTCCAGAGCTGGTTCGGCCCCAGCCGCAGCGTGTCGGTCGAGGCCGCGTCCGCGCCGCTTATCACAGCGACCGGGTTGCCGGCGACCTCGAGTATCCGCGAGAAGATCGAGAGGCGCGCGTTAAGCTCGCGCTGCAAGCGCAGAAGGTCCACCAGATCGCTCTCTCCCCAGAACTCGCCGGGGACGCGGAGGTTCGGGAAGATCACGTAGGGGATCTGGCCGTATGGGTTGGGGCCGCCGTCCACCGGCACGCCGTTCACCGTGAGCTGCCACGCCTCAGCCGTCCACTCCTCGTGCGCGCGCATCGCGGTGTACGGGTCGGTGCCTGCGCCGCTTCCGCCGCCCGCGCGCAGCGCATCGAGCTGGCGCGCGGTCATCTCCGCCGGGGAGAGCCAGTAGCTCTGGCGCACCCAGAGCAGCGAGCGCAGGTCGTCGGCCCGCCAGCGGGCGTCGAGGCCCACGGGGTCGAGGCCGGTCACGCGGGGAAGGCGGGCTGCGGCGTCCCAGCGCACCGTCCACGCGCCGTCGCCGAGGCAGCCTGTGCTGATCGCGGTGTCGAGGTCGAGCGCGGCGAGCATGTTGAAGTCGGCCACCTCATCGAGGAACGACTCGACCGAGTGCGGAGTGCGGAGTGCGGAGTGCGGAGTGTGGATCCCACCCCCACTGTCATTCTGAGTGCAGCGAAGAATCTCGGCTGACGGCTGACGGCTGACGGCTGACGGCTGAATACTCGCTCCACGATCTGAACTCCGCGATCTGAACTCCGCACTCCGCGCATCGTAGCCGACGGGCTTGCCGAGAAGGTAGCTGGCGGCCTTGTTGACGAAGACGCGCGCATAGTTGAACGTCAGCCGCCTCTCTCCGGGAGCCGGGAGATCCTCCCACTGGTCGCCATTGTAAAAGGCGCGATACTCGGCGTAGCGGGCGATCCTCGCGAGGGTGTGGGCCGTCTGCGCCCCCGGCACGCTGAGCGGCCAGATGCCCCCTCCCGGCGGCGCGCTCGCCGGGCCGTCTAGTTCATTGTTCATGTGTACCTCCCGTAACTTTCAGCTTGTCACTGACCACTCGGTCGTCCGGGCGGCGGCGAGCCGGGGCCGCCAGTCGCGGTTGTCTAGGGCGGCGACTAGGGCGGCGCTGATCAGCAGGTCGTCGTGGCCCTTGCTTTCGGGGACGGACCAGCGCATCAGCTTGCCGGGGCCGTCCTGCACGTTGTAGATGCAGGCGGCGGCCTGCGCCCAGAAGAGCCTCGTCGCCGGTTCCCCGTCGTCCGCGTACTCCTTGTATCGTCCGCTCTCTATCGCGCCGAGGAACGCCCAGCCGAGGTCGCTCTTGCTCGCCTGGCTGAACACGAAGGGCAACAGTTCGGTCTGCCCGTGGAGCGCAGCCGCCAAGAAGGACGCCAGCCCCGCGCCGATGCCGGTCGCGTCGATCACGAACCAGCGCGCTCCCCAGACGCGGCGCGCCAGGTCGAGCAGCTTCGGCATCAGGCTGGAGTGCTTCTCTCCGAGCCAGAGCCGCCGGTTCACCACCCGGTACGTCGGCTTCCGCAGCAGGTCGTTTGCGACCGTGCTCAGGTCAACCTCCACGACGGTCAGCGCGGTGCTGTCCCGCCGCTTCTCGCGCGCCCGCGCCGCAACCCCTTCGGGCGCGTCTTCGTCGGCCCCGGCCACGTCGAGCAGCATCGCGTAGGCGTGGCCCGGCGTCGCGGCGTATATGCGCTGGTGGACGCCCCGCATCTGCGCCAGGCGGTCAGGCCCGAACATCCCGCCTGCCGCGTCCAGTTCTTCGAGGCAGTACTCGGAGCGTATGAACGGGTGGCGCTCGCCGAGCTGCGCGATGCGCGAGCGCACATGGTCGCCGTATGCAGGCAACTCCGCCGCGACCGCCTGCCAATCGGCGCGGTATATCGTGCCCGCCTCCTCTGCCAGGTACGTCTGCCGCGAGAGCAGCGACCCCGCCGACCAGGGCGTGCCCGAAAAGACGCTCGGCGCGTTCGTGCTCGCGGCCATCGGCGCGAAACGGCTATCCCAGACCTCGCAGCTTATGTCCTGCGCCTCGTTGGCGATCAGCAGGCGGTCGGCGGTCTCCCCGCGCACGTTCGCCTCCCCCGCGCTCAGGAAGGCCGTCGCCGCCTGCCCGCAGACCACGCGATAGCCGTCGGCCCCGCGCGCCCCTGGGTGCAGCCCCGCGTTCATCCGCGCCAGCAGCCTCCTCCTGCTTATCAGGCACTGCGGCTTGAACGTCGGCGCGGCGACCACGATGCCGCAGCCGCTCCGTTGCCCGCGCGCCAGCAAGAACGCCTGCAACTGCGCGAGCAGCTCGTCCTTGCCCGCCTGCCGACTGAACAGGATCACGAACCCGTAATATGTAGCCCCGTGAGGGCGACATATTGCTGCCTCCAAGATCGGCCCCGCCGCCTCGAGCTGATACCTCCGCAGCGCGTGAGCGGGATAGCACGCCCGCGAGAACTCCCCAAAGTCGGCCAGCGCCCGGCCGAGTGCGGAGTGTGGAGTATGCCGAGTGCGGAGTGCGGATTGTGGATCTATCTGCCTTGTCATTCTGATCCCCCCATACTCCGGTCGGAGTATTTTCCCCAAATCCCGCAAAATCCAACGTCACTCCGCGATCTGAACTCCGCGATCTGAACTCCGTAGGCACGGAGCAGCGCGTTTTCGCCGCGTTATTTTTACCCTCTCTCTTTATATATCCATTTGGGGGGCGATTTCCTGCCATGTTTTGCCCGTTTTTGGGGCTTTTGGGCAAAAGATACTCCGATCGGAGTATGCCGGGTGGACGGCCTCTTGCCGCCAGCCGAGATTCTTCGCTGCGCTCAGAATGACAGTGGGTGGGCCGAGATTCTTCGCTGCGCTCGGCAATGACAGTGGTGGTGGTGGGCTGAGGGCTACAGCTGACGGCTGACGGCTGACGGCTGACGGCTGACGGTTGACGGCTGACCACTCGTCTTGTGATGCGTTGTAGGACCGTCTGGGGCGGCTCCGGGGTGGAGGGGCCTCTCAGTGCGCCCGCCGTTTAGAACACATGTTCTGAGGCATCTGGCGCGCTCTGGGAGGGTGTAGAGTGCGGAGTGCGGAGTGCGGAGTATGCCGAGTGCGGAGTGCGGCCCACCACCACCACTGTCATTCTGAGCGCAGCGAAGAATCTCGGCTGACGGCTGACGGCTGGTAAAAAACTTAGCAAAATCGATCCCAAAACCTATTGCATTTCTAGAACATATGTGCTATAATTTCTCCCAAGTGCGGGTTGCGGGTTGCGGATTGTGGAGTGCGGAATGCGGAATGCGGAATGCGGAGTGGGGAGTGCTGATAAGCTGAAAGCTGAAAGCTGACAAGCTGATCGCTCGTCTCCGTCTTTCGGAGTATCTTTTGCCCAAAATCGCCAAAAAGTGCCAAAAAGTGGCAGTAAATGGCCCCTGAAATGGATATATAAAGTGAGAGGGTAAAAATAACGCCGGTTTTAGGCTCGAAAGGAGAAGCTGCAAAATGCAAACGAGGACGACCAAAATCGCCGTGCGCCGCAGGGAGGTAGCCCGCCTCTTGCTGGCGCGCAACACCCAGCAGGAGATCGCCGCCGAGCTAGGCGTCAGCCTGGCGACCGTCGGCAGCGACGTGGCCGTGCTGCGGTCGGCCTGGCTCGCCGATACCCACGCCGAGCGCGAGGAAGAGGTCGCGCAGGAATGTCGGCTGCTCGACGCCGACGAGGCGCTCTGGCGCGCGAAGATGGCCGAATTGATCGACAAAGACCCCGCGCTGGCGGTTCGGATCTACGACCGGATCGACGGGATCTCGGCCCGCCGCCTCCAGTGGAAGCGCCTGGTCGGGCTGGGTGAAGCGGGGCTGTTGGCGGGCCTCAGCGCCGAGCTTGACCGGCTCGACGACGAAGGCCAGCACCCCGAAGGCCCCCACCTGCGGCTGGTGCAGGCCGTCGAGAGCGAGCAGCCGGAGTGACGGCGGCAAGCACCAGCCTGTCGCAGGAGGGGGGGACGCAATGCAGACCGAATGGGACGACCTGGCTGTGCGGGCGAGGGCGGGGGATCTGGTCGCGCGCGATACGCTCTACACGAGCATGGAGGGCTACCTGTTCCGCCTCGCGGCGGTTGCCGAGAGGGCGGCGCGGGCCGCGCCGTCGGGGCTGATCGAGGTCGGGGATCTGCACCAGGAGATTTTCGTGATGTTTTGCGCGCTGCTGGTCGAATGGCAGCCCGAAGTCGCGCCTTTCGCCGGTTTCGTCGGGGCCGCTCTGCCGAACCGCGCACACCACTACGTCCGGCGGCTGATCTATCGGCGCGAGGAGAAGATGCCCGAGATCGCCGCGGACGACGCCGCCGCCTGCGAGTTCGGTGTTGCCGCCGACCCCGCCGACACCTACATGGAGGCCGTCTTGTGCCGCCGGCTGTTGGCCCGTCTCGACCCACTGGACCGTCAGGTGGTCGTGATGCGCGGCATACTCGGCCTGCCGATAGGGGAGGTGGCCGAGCGGGTCGGCCTCGGCAAGCGGCAGGCCTACCGCCTCTACGCCGCCGCCCGCCGCAGCCTGCGGAGTAACGACGAATTTTGAGTTTTGAGTTTTGAGTTTTGAGTTGTTTGTTCGTCTGCTGAACGCTGAAAGCTGAACGCTGAAAGCTGAAAGCTACGGGAGGAAGATATGACAACCGACGTAACCGCCGACGAGAAGACCTGGGAGGGTTTCCAGCCGATGAGCTACACGCCGGTGCCCGACGAACTCTTCGACTACTGGCTGCCCCGCCTTAGCGAGGCCGAGATGAAGGTGCTGCTCTACATCATGCGGCGCACTTGCGGCTTTCGCAGGGATGCAGACGACATTTCGCTGAACCAGATGACGCACGGCATCGTGACCCGTGAGGGCAACAGGCTCGACTGCGGGGCCGGACTGAGCGAGTCGGGCGCGAAGAAGGGCATCAAGGGGCTGACCGCGAAGGGGCTGATCACGCGCTACCGCAACCAATCGCCCCACAGAGGCTACGAGCCGACGACCTACCGGCTGGTGCTGCGTGCGTCGCCCGATAGTCCAGACACACCCGTGGCCTCCCAACGACCAGGGGCAGGGGTCACGATCCGACTAAGGGAGGGGTCACGATCCGCCGAAGGGGAGGGGTCACGATCCGCCGAAGGGCTTGGGCACAATTCGCCCATACAAGAAACAGTAGTACAAGAGACAGAATACAAGAAACAGTTAACACCACCACCACCGACCCCCAACGAAACGACCCCCAACGAAACGACCGTGGTGGTGGTGGTGGACGACGAGCAGATAGAGCAGGATACCGAACTGATCGTGCGGCGCGTCGGAGTGGATCGGCAGAGCGCGATCTCGCTGGCCCGCTCGGCTGCCGCGCACGGCCGCGAGCACGGCTACATCGCCGCACAGGTCGAGTACGTGCTGGGAACCCCCGGCATCGAGAACCCCGCCGGCCTGCTGGTTCGGCTCGTCGGCGAGAACCGCGCGGTGAGGCGGGGCGTGCCCGGCAAGCCTCGCGGAGAGCAAAAGGCGCGCAAAGACGACGCTTCGAGCACGAGGCTCGACCCCGATAAGTACCTAACCGGCAAGTATGCTCACCTCTTCGGTGGCTCGAACGGCGACGGGTAGCGCGGAGCGCGGAGTGCGGAGCGCGGAGTGGGGAGTATGCGGAGTGCGGGCGAGTGCCCACCCCCACTGTCATTGCCGAGCGCAGCCAAGAATCTCGTCACTCCGCACTCCGCACTCGTCAGAGCGCCATAGGGTGCCATAGAAGGTCATCTTCCCCAAAGATCCCCATCTTCCCCATAGATCCCCATCTCTGGGGGTTGGGGATCTATGGGGAGTTTGGGGATCTTTGGGGGTTTGGCCGCCTTCGGCGGCAGGCCCTCCGGCGCGACCGGCCGACAACGTATCGGCTGACGGCTGACGGCTGAAAGCTGAAAGCTGACCGCCTAACAAAAACCGTTCCCTGCGTTTCCTCGGCTAACCACGTCCAACTCGCGAGAGCGGTCGGCCTTGCCCGCCGCGCACGGCCTCTGCTATACTAGGGACATGACGATCAAGAGATTGGACCACGTCGGCGTCGTCGTCGACGACCTTGCAGCCGCTATCGCTTTTTTCACCGCGCTCGGCATGACGCTCGAAGGCGAGTCGCCGGTCGAGGGCCCGTGGGTGGACCGCGTCAACGGGCTCGAAAGTGTCCAAGTCGACATCGTTATGATGCAGACCCCAGATGGGCACGGGCGGCTCGAGCTGACGAAGTTTCGCAATCCAAAACTGGTCGAGATCGAACCGGCGATCGCACCACCGAACACGCTGGGCCTGCGGAGCGTCATGTTTACAGTCGAAAGCGTCGACGACACTGTCGCTCGCCTGCGCGCCAACGGCGCCGAACTCGTCGGCGAGGTGGCCCAGTACGAGGACATGTACAGACTCTGCTACATGCGAGGCCCTGCGGGCATCATCGTCGCGCTGGCCGAGGAACTCTTCTGAAGCGGTCACCGCCTTCGGAGAAACCGGTGGCGCCCTAGGCGCTCCTTCGACTCGATCCCATGGCTCGCAACCATCCTGCTTTCTCGCCTACTTGCGCCGCGGTTTTGTTAGGCGCATTTAGTGCGGCTACTCAAAACGGTGCTGGGTAGTCGAGCGTCTCAGCCGCCGGCTTGGTCGGCGCGGGTGCCTCGAAGGGGTTGGGATATTCGAGCGTGCCCGGCGGACCGGCCTCCGGCGGCGCGCCGTCAGCGGAGGGCGGCGTGTAGGCTACGGCCAGAGGAGCGGCAGGCTGCGCCGCCGTCTCGGCGGCAGGCTTATACACAGTCTCAGCCCCTTGTAGGGGAGGCGGCGGGGCGGAGGTCGGGGGAAGCCCCAGCAGGGAAGCCGGGCGCACCGAGTCCTTCAGCCCCTCGCCCACCGCCATCGTCTCCTGCCAGATGCTCGCCGCCTCTCCCGTGAAGCTGCGTATCTCGCGCACCCACCCGCCGACCGTGCGCGCGGCCTCCGGCAGCTTATCCGGCCCCAAGAAGATCAGCGCGACCACGAGTATGATCACCATCTCGGGCACGCCGACGCCAAACACCTCGAATCCCATGCCCAATTATACCCGAAATAGGGGATCGGACGCCAGCGGAGTGCGGAGTGCGGAGTGGGGAGTGCGGCCCACCACCACTGTCATTCTGAGCGCAGCGAAGAATCTCGGCGCAGTACGGAGTGGGGAGTGCTCACCGGAGCAAATAGTGAAAGGACTGGGATTGACAATGGCAGACCTGTATAAGAGTGAAAATGGATCCACACGGCGCGAGGGCTGGGTCAACTTCGCCGACGTGGTGGACAAGCAGGTGAGTTGGCTCTGGCCGGGGCGCATCCCGCTCCGTCACCTCTCGATGATAGAGGGAGACCCCAGCGTGGGCAAGAGCCTGCTCACGCTCGACCTCGCCGCGCGCGTCACCACTGGCTCGCCGATACCCGACGGCGGCATCGGCGACCTGGGCGGACCTGCCGGTGTGGTCATACTCTCGGCAGACGACGATGTAGACCGCACGATCCGCCCCAGGCTCGAGGCCGCGCACGCCGATCTATCTCGGATCAGCGTGCAGCGCCTTCCTTCTCTGACCGATCTCGATAAAATCGAGGCCGCTATCCTCCGAAAGGAGGCCAAGCTGGTGATCATCGACCCGTTAATGGCCTACCTGCCGGCGGGGGTGAACACCAGCCGTGCGTTGGCACCGCTCGCCAGGCTTGCCGAGCGCAGCGGGGCGGCTATCCTGCTCGTGCGGTCCCTCTATACCGGCGGGGCAGGCCAGCGCCGAGGAGCCTCGACCGACATCATCACTGCTCCCCGCTCAACGCTGCTCGTCGCGCGCGATCCGCTGAACATCACCGGCGCGTGTCGGATACTCGTCTGCACGAAGCACAACCTGACAGTCCGCCCGCCGGACCTCGCCTTCCGCATCGAAGCCGCCCCCACCGGGGCCGCAGCCATCGTCTGGGCTTGACATCGCCCGCCGGTTGTGCTACAATACGTCTGCCCAGAGATGGGCTGGAACGTAATAGCCTAAGACAGCCGGCGCGCGCCGATGCGCTTAAACCACAAGCCTGCCGAGGTAACATCGCCCGTGTCGCACCCCCGTGCGGCCCGCCCGCCCTGTGCCTCGTATGGCCGGGGCTTTTTGGCTTTCAGCCGTCAGCAAGCCGAAAGCCGAAAGCTAACCGAAGGAGGAACATGCCGACACCACAGAAAACCGAGACAATCGGCGAGCTGAGGGCGCTGCTCGAAAACAGCCAGCTTGCCGTGGTGGCCGACTACCGTGGCCTCACGGTCGCCCAGTTGGGACAGTTGCGCCGCAACCTGCGCGGCAAAGCCGTGCTCCACATCACCAAGAACACCCTGCTGCACCGCGCCGCCGCAGAAGCCAACCTGCCCCAGCTCTCCGAGCTGCTCGGCGGCCCGACCGCAGTCGCCTTCGTGAAAGACGACATCGCCGGGGCGATCCAGACGCTCAACGAATTCGTGCGGACCTCGCGCATCCTCACGCTGCGTGGCGCGCTCTTCGGGCCGAGCATCGTGCCAGCAGGCAAGGTCGCCGACCTCGCCAACATACCGTCGCGCCCCCAGCTATACGGCCAGATCGTCGGAAGCGTGCAAGGCCCGCTCAACAACCTGGTGAGCACGCTCAACCAGCTATTCAGCCAGGTCGTCTACGCCCTACAGGCATATTCCGACAAGCAAACCGAGGCCGCCGCCCCCGCCGAGGCACCGGCAGAAGCCCCATCAACCGAGACACCGGCGGAACCGCCGACAGCCGAGCCGCCCGCCGAAGCCCCGACAGCCGAGGCACCTAAAACTGAGCCACCGACAGTCGAAGCTCATGTAGCCGAGCTGCCCGCCGAGACCCCAGCAGCCGAGGCCCCGACAGCCGAGGCTCCCGCCGAGCCGCTGTCAGTCGAGGCACCCATAACCGAGCCGCCGTCAGTCGAGGAACCTGTAGCCGAGCCGCCCGCCGAAGAACCGGCAGTCGCGCCGCCCGCCGAAACCGAAACACCCGACCCAATCACCGAAAGCTGACAAGCTGAAAGCTGAAAGCTAACCGCTAAAAAGGAGCAACAAATGGCAAGCCGACAAGAGATTCTGGAGAGCATCGAGCAGCTTCCCGTCCTGGAGCTAGTCTCGCTCGTCAAGGAAATGCAGGACAAGTGGGGCGTCTCCGCGGCCCCCGTCTTCAGCGGCGCGATGCCGGCGTCGGCAGGTGCCGGTGCCGGTGCCGGGGCAGCCGCCCCGGTCGAAGCCGTCGAAGAGCAGACCGAGTTCGACGTCGTGCTGACCGATTACGGCGCGAACAAGATCGGCGTGATCAAGGCCGTCCGCGACCTGATCCCCGGCCTCGGCCTCAAAGAAGCCAAAGACCTGGTAGAGAGCGCGCCCAAGAACGTGCTCGAAGCCGTGAACAAAGAGCAGGCCGACACCGGCAAGAAGAAGCTGGAAGACGCCGGCGCGAAGGCCGACATCAAGTAGCAGGCATAAAAAGACCGCCGCGTGGATCACACGCGGCGGTTTAGCGTCGGGTTTCTCGCCGGGGTCAGGCGGCAGGCTGGTCGGCTTCGTCGTCCTGCACGTCGCGCCCTAGATTGCCGAGGTCGCTGTTGGTTTCGGCCTCCGGTCCCTCATCTAGGGCTTGCTCGTGGCTGGCCCTGCTATAATCCGTGCTCCGGATCGGGATATCGGCAACGCCGTCTTCCCAGTCGGTGACGGACTCTGGGGCCGGTGTATACGTCTCTTGGGTCTCCATTGGCGTGCTGCTCCTTTCGCTATGCGCCTATCGGTAGAAATCTGAGCAGTGCAATTGCGCCGCTCTTTCTGCCTCCATTGGCAGCAGGCCGTCGTTGTGCCCTGCCCTATTATAGCACATCCGTCCCACTTCCGGCAAGGGCCATTAGACCGATTACGCGGCATCACCTACGCGCATAGGCTCCCTGGCCGAGGTAGAGCGACCAGAACGCCCGCCCGTTCGCGGCCAATTCCTCGTGCGTGCCGCTCTCAGCGAGGGCGCCGTCTACCAGCACCACGATGCGGTCGGCCTGGCGGATCGTATCGTAGCGGTGTGTCGTGAACAGGATGATCTTCTCTTTGGCAAAGGTCGCCAGCAGGTCGAAGATCTGCCGCTCGCCCAGGGGGTCGAGGCTCGCGGTCGGCTCGTCGAGGATCAGCAGCGGGGCATCATGGTAGAGCAGGCGGGCCAGAGCCAGCCGTTGCCACTGCCCGCCCGACAGGTCGGTTGTCCCGCCGAACCCCGCGCCCACCACCGTGTCGATCCCGTCGGGCAGGGCGGCCATCGCCTCCCAAAGTCCGGCCTGGCGCAACGCCTCGGCGATCGGTTCCTCCTCGCCCGGCGTGCGCGCGCTCTGCATGGTAACGTTCTGGCGGATGCTGAACGGGAAGTGCGCCGAGTCCTGGAAGAGCACCGCTTTACGCACGGCGGAGAGCGCAACAGCCTCCCCGGACTCCAGAACGGCCTCTAGGCCGCCAGTCGTCGGGGGCACCAGCCCGGTCAGCAGCTTGACCAGCGTGCTCTTGCCCGCCCCATTCGGGCCGACAATCGCCGTGAGGCCGGGGGTGAATTCGCAGGCGATGTCTGTGAGCGCGGTCTTCTCGGTTTCCGGGTAGGTGTAGGAGACAGAGTGCAGGCGGATCGAGGTGACCCGCGTCCTGCCCGCAGCCTCTGTGCGGGCAACCGGAGCCGCCGGGGGCTGCTCGGCAAATCGCTGGGCGAGGAAATCGAATAGGGTCGCGGCATAGTTGAGGGACTCGCCCAACGAGCGGATGTTATAGATGAGCGAGCTGATCATGCCGGTGAGCAGGGCAAACCCCGGCAGGATAACGGCGAGGCTCGGCAGGCTGATCCGGCCCTGCCCGATGAGTGCGAACAGGGCGACCAGTCCCAGGCCGATGCCGATGCCCTGCACCAGGGCCGCCAGCGTCCGCAGCCCCGCAAAGCGTGCCGTGAGCCGCTTTAGCTCGGCGAGATACCGTTCGGCGAGCGCGGCGTATTCGCGGGGCAAAATGTCGCTTCCGTAGACCCGCACATCCCGCTGCCAGTGGGCATCCACCTGCATGTTCGTGAGCGCCTCCATGCGTAGCTGATGCGGGGCATTGTGTTCCTGGAGGTCGTACATCGCGCCACTGAACCGCCGCTCGATCAGCCCCGCCGGGATCGCGATCGCGATCATCGCAAGCACGAGCAGGGGCGCGAGGGCAAACAGCGTCGCGGCCACCCCGACCGCGCCCAACAAGATCGGCGCGGTGGAGAGCAGCGAGTCCACGAGCGTGATGGACCTCTGCGCGGCCTCGCGCAGCACCAGCCCATAGCGGGCCTGGAAGGCGTTGTTCTCGAAGAGCGGGTAGGGCACGCAGGGCAGCTTCTGCATGATCCGCCCACTGATCACCACCCATGCCTGCTGGCGCAAGATCGTTGAGGAGCTGTCGCGCACGATAACGCCTAGCCGCTGGATGAGGATCAGCCCCACCAACCCCACGCCGATGCTCACGGCGGCGGGCGTCATGTGCAAGGTCTCGTTCGGCCCACTGACCTCTTGTAGCAAGCCGTGCAGCAGCCAGAGCAGCGCGGGGAAAAACAGCGGCTCGGTCAGGGAAGCGACGGCGCTGGTCACGAAGGCGCGGGGATTGCAACTATAGAGAAGGCGCACCGTGGCGCGCAGGGTGGCGAGGGGGCTGGGGCGGAGCGGCGGGAAGCCTTCCGTCACTTTACCTCTGGCTGCTCGTTTTGCCCAGCAGCGGCACGATCTGGCCCTGCAACTGCTCGCGCACGCTGATCACCGGCCCTCCTGTCCCCACCGTGGGGCCTGGTGCCTGGTCCCAGCGCGCGTCCGGCCCGTAGAGCCAGTAGGCGTCCCAGTAGGTGGACCCTGTGTCGCCTGCCTGGGCCGCGAACCACTGGCCCACGAGCTTCTGCCCATCCCAGAGGTGTGTCACCCGCGCGTCGGGCAGCACCGTGCTGTCCCAGCCGCCCCGACTGTCGCCCACCAGCATGTTGAACCAGACGGTGTATACCCGCAGGTGGGCTTTTGGATACTTCGCCAAGATATTCTGCTGCACCCAACTGGCGCCTGCGTGGCAGGTCGCTCAGGTGGGCGACAGGAGCAGTATCAGCCGCGGCGTCCCCACGTCGGCGTTGAAACGCGCCTGTAGATCGGCCACAGAGTGGAGGTCGGTCAGCACAACTCCCGGCGCGTTGCCGTTGGGGTGTTCGAGGAACGGCTTCACCACGAACAGCCCCACCAGCCCAATAACCACCACCACCACCAGCGCCCGCGCCGCCCGCCACACTCCCGCCCCGCGCGAACCCGTAACCTTGTCATCTCCCATCGCAAATCCCTCTCTTCTCACTCCGCGATCTGAACTCCGCACTCCGCACTCCGCACTACTGCGCCGTCTGAGCCGCCCGCAGAGCCAGGCCCCAGAGGAACATCAGCGCGAGGCCGTAGATCAGCGAGGTGCGGCTGTCTGTGCGCCCCCGTGTCAGGGTGAAAGCCAAAGGTAGCGTCAGGAACGTGCTGACGCCGTACAGGAAGTGTATGTCCTGCTTCGGCTGCCCGCCGGTCAGCAAGAGGCTGACGCCGAGTATCGCCTCGACCACGAAGATCCCCTGCGCGATCACGAGCGCACCGTTGAAGCTGCCGGGCGGGCCGCGCCGCCGCAGGAACAGGTAGAGGCCCCAGACGCCGAGCACGAAGCTGTATATAGTCCCCATCGTGGCGAGGGTCTGGTGGAGCGTCGTCAGCACGGTGCGGGCTAACGCCCGGCCACTGGGCCGGGGACTATCATGCCCAGGCCCTGCGGCGTGATCCAGACCGGGTTGCTGCCTTCGACCAGCACGCTCGGCGTGCTCGACTTCGCGGGGTCGAGTACGAAGATCTTCTCCGGCGCGCGTGCCGTCAGCGTCAGGCCGGAGCAGCTCTGCTCGAGGCCCGAGAAAGCCAGCGTCTGGCTCGGCGACCAGCTCAGGCCGGTGATCTTGTAGAAGTCGTCCTCGGTGTTCGGCAGCCCCGCCCATGTCGCCTGCCCCGCGCCGGTCGCTCGCGCCCAGCCGACGCCGCCGACGGACGAGCACGCGCTGTTGTGGGCCTGCCTGCCCCATGCGACCACCGTGCCGCTCGGCGCGAGCGCCAAATAGCCGACATCGTTGCCGCCCGGCGTCGCCATCTCGACGGCGCGCCCGCTCGGCACGTCCACCGACCAGAGGCCGAGGCCGTTGCCCTGGGCACCCAGCTTGTCGCGCTCGCCGCCTGTGAACAGGATATGGTTCGTGTAGAGATATTGCAGCCGGTTCGAGAAGGCCCACGCGCCGCCCGCCCAGTTGGTTATCTGCCTCGCCGTGCCGCTCGAAGCCGGGTAGGGGAGCATCCAGATGTTGCCGCCGCGCACCGCGATCACCTGGTTGAACGATGTCCAGTTGGCGTTGTCGCCGTCGCCGAGGCTATCCACGCTGCCGTCCTCGACGTTCGTCACCACCAGCCGCCCGCCGTCCGACGCGACCACATGCACCCCGTCGGGCGACCACGCGCCGTTGTACTTCTCCGAGAGGAGCATCGCCTTGTCCACGTCAATCATCATCACGCGCTGCGTCGGCATCCCAGCGTCGATCGTGTACAAGATCCGGTGGGCGTTCGGCGAGAGGTTTATCCCGCTGATCGTGCCCGAAGGCCCGCCTCCGGCCGGGCTGCTGAGGATTATCCGAGAGTCCTTGCCGTCGGGGCCGACCGACATGATTTTGCCGTCGTTGCCGACGTAGACGAGCCGCCCGCGTAAGTCGAGCCGGTCTTTTGGGATGGACCGGTTCTCGATGCTCGCTCCGGCAGCGGGGGCCGGTGCGATGGCTTGGCCGGGCGCGGGAACTACCGCCGGGGCTTGGGCGTGTGCCGGAACTGCCGTCGGGTCTGGGGCTTGGGCGGGCGCGGGAACTGCCGTCGGGTTCGGGGCTTGGGGCGCGGGCGTGTTCGGCGCGCTCGGCAACGGCTTGCTCTGCACCGCCGCCCCGCCGAAGCTGCCGCTTGTCTTCCCGTTGCCCAGCGACGGCATCGGGTGGACCGCCGTGGGCGAGGCGACCACCGGCACGGGCGCGCCGAGGTCGCTCGGCGAGGCGTTGGACAGTTGCGGCTTATCCGTGTCGCACGCCGCCAGTAGCAGTCCCGCGAGCAGTACCCCGACACCAACGAGTTTGTGCATACAGCCCCCTCAGCCTCACGGATTGCGTCACTCTTAGACTGAGTATAGCACAGCCCCTCGCGGGCTGTCAACGCGAAGAAAAGCTGACCGCTGACCGCTTGTGAAGATGCACCATTTGTGGTGGATTCAAGGCTTCGGACCGTTAGGCCACGCAAGGAGCAATGACATGGAAGAACCAAAACTGGTCGTGCGCGACCCCGAGATCATGGGCGGCACTTCCGTAGCTAGAAGGACGCGAAGAAAGCCTTCTTTCACGTGAGTTCTCCTTCTTAACAGCAGTCTTTCAAGGCTTCTGTGTGTAGTGGATCCTCTCCGGTATTGCTTCTTGGGGCCTCGACTCACCGAAGGACACAGCGATGCTCGCACCCTCCGGCAAGAGTTGACGGTCGAAGACGGCGACCATAATCTTGTCCTCAGTGCCGACACCCCA
This sequence comes from Chloroflexia bacterium, assembly GCA_050998805.1. Lineage (GTDB taxonomy): Bacteria > Chloroflexota > Chloroflexia > QHBQ01 > JAICKM01 > JAICKM01. Next base: position 18,460 of record JBPCPV010000028.1, read on the forward strand.
ACCCAGCAAAGTGTCGTTCACCCAGATAAGCCAAGACAAGTCGGTCATGACAAAAGTCCGGGGTTCCGCGATCACGCTAACTCGCCAAAACCGATCGACTGTCAGGAATTCCGTGTGCAAAGGGTCACTTCCCTGTCCTGGTACCGTGGCCGCGAACAACGTTGGCTGCGCCAAATCGACCCGTTCGATTGTGTACCCTTTCAAGTGATAGATTCCCATAGGGGTTGCCGTCTGACCCTGTGCAATCACCGTGCCCGGTAGCTTGTAAAGCGTGGGCAGTCGTCGGAACGCTTGCTGCCGCGATTCTTCGCTAATCGGATTCGATGTCGCCACTTGGGTGCGCGTGGGGGTCATACTGGAGATCGCCGGGGGCGGGTTGGGGCCGGTAGCCGCCGTGCCGGGCGTAGTCGGTGCCTGCCCCGGTGGTGGGCGGTCGGCACAGCCGGAGAGCAGTAAGGCACAACCCAAGTAGATCGCGAGCAGCGCGAACCAACTGAAGCGGGGTCCAAAATAATCCAAATACATCCCAGTTCCTCCTAATTAAGCAGGAAGAGTCCAGCTGCAGCGGCACCACAGTTAAGCGGGAACCCTTTTAACCCGATATCACTCTACTACCGATTCCCAAGCCTGTCAACTGCTTTGTGCTTCCCACTCCTGGTAGCACGCATAGGCCCTACCGAATCCGGCGGATTTCCTTGACGCAACGCCCAAACGGTGCTATAATCGCCCCATAAGCATTGGTCGGAGGAAGGGCAATTCGCACCTTTCCCCAACGTGAGCGAAGCGAAGGGAGAACTGCCCTTTGACTTGCGTCGGGCTATGCGGGAAGCGCAAGACCCTGACAAGGATAAACAGATGATTGGCCCTGTTTTACTCCAGACGATGTGGGAGTACAATCACCGGATCAACACGCGCTTGCTGGATCTCGCGGTCACCGTCCCAGCCGCCGAGTGGGATGCGTACGTCGACTACGTACCGTACAGCCTGCACGAAACCCTGTTCCACCTGCTGGCAGTTGAGGAAGAGTGGCTCACCTTATGCCAGGAAGGTCGGCCGCGTTTCGAGTTTCACTCCATGGCGGCTTATCCAGATGTTGCCGCGCTGCGCGCACTTGGGGACCAGGTGTATGCGGCGGGCCAAGCGTATTTGGCCCGCCTGGACGATACGGGATTAGCCGCTACCGTGTCCGGGCGCTTGCCGGACGGCGGCGAGCATACCGTCGTCATCTGGCGGGTTCTGATCCACACCCTCTATCATAGCGCCTACCATCGGAGCGAAGCGGCGGTGCTGCTCACGCGCTATGGGCACTCACCTGGGGACATCGAGTTCTACGGCTTTATGTTGCAGCGCTAACTGGTGCCGGCCTGCCATCCTAGCAACCCCGCCCCCAGTGTCATTCTGAGCGCTTGGAGGCCGGGGCATCTCTCAACGAGTTCCTCGACGATTTCCCCACCGTGGAGCGTGAGCAAGCCCTGGCGCTGCTGGAGATGCTGCGCGAGCACCTGATCGCGCCTGCTGCGGTTCGCTGATCCTGAGCTCCGAGGCGTGCGTATCGGGGCGCAGCCTGACCCAAGCTGGTCGACTACCTGACCGGCAGAAAGAGGCCCGCGAACTACGCGACAGGGGCAAGGAAAAGCCCCGACAGTTGGGCGGACCATCGGGGCTATCCAAAGGAGGAAAGTTCTTCTGTATAGTATAACGCTCGGATCGTCCCCTGGCTTCCATAAGCTGCCGCGACTTTTGGGCCAATTTGTCGTCCGGCTCTATGCTTTGCCCGCTGGCAGCGCGCCGGTCTCCGCCAGCAGCCCCTCCAGCTCGTCGAGCAGCCGCTCGAAGACGCCGAGCGCCGCCGAGACCGGGGCCGGCGTGGTCATGTCAACCCCCGCGTCGCGCAGCAGGTCTATCGAGTAGGCGCTGCTGCCGCGCGAGAGGAAGCGGAGGTAGCGTTCGACCGCAGGCTGACCTTCGTTGATGATCGCTTCCGCCAAAGCGTTCGCCGCCGAAATCCCCGTGGCATACTTGTAGACGTAGAAGCTGCTGTAGAAGTGGGGGATGCGCGCCCACTCGATGCCGATAGTGTCGCCGGAGCCTGCGTGAGGCCCATAGTAGAGCCGGTTGAGGTCGAAGAAGATCGCGGAGAGCTTGTCTGCGGTGAGCGCCTCGCCTGACTCGGCGGCCTCGTGGGTCAGCTTCTCGAACTCGGCGAACATCGTCTGCCGGTAGAGAGTGCCCCGCAGGGTGTCGAGGTTGCTGTTGACCACCGCGAGCCGCAGGCGCGGGTCGGTGCTGTTCTTGAGCAGGTGATTAGTCAGCAGCGCCTCGTTCAGCGTCGAGGCTACCTCGGCCACGAAGATCGTGTAATCGCCGTAGACGAACGGCTGGGTGCGCCGCGTGAAGTAGGAGTGCATCGAGTGGCCGAGTTCGTGGGCCAGCGTGAACACGTCGTTCAGAGTGTCTTGGTAGTTGAGCAGCATGTAGGGCGGCGTGTCGTACATGCCCCAGCTATACGCACCGGAGCGTTTGTTCGGCGTCTCGTAGACATCTACCCAGCGGCTCGCGAAGCCGGTGCGTGCCGCGTCCACGTATTCGGGGCCGAGCGGCTCGAGCGCGGCCAGCACGGTGCCCGTCGCCTCGCCGTATGGGATGCGGCTCTCGGCGTCGGAGGCGAGCGGCACATGCAGGTCGTACATCTCGAGCACCTCCAGCCCCAGCGCCCTGCGGCGGATGTCGAGGTAGCGGTGGAGCAGCGGCAACTTCTCGTGGACTGCTTCGATCAGGTTCGTGTAGACGGCTGGCGGGATGTTGTCGCCGTAGAGCGCGGCCTCCAGCGCCGACGGGTACTTGCGGGCGCGGGCGTAGAAGATGTCCGACTTGACGTTCGCGGAGAAGAGCGCGGCGCAGGTGTTGCGGTGGGCGCTGTAGACCGCGTGCAGCTTCTCGTATGCCTCGGCGCGCAACGGGCGGTGGGGAGAGCGCATGAAGCGCAAGTAGCGCCCCAGGGTCAGCGCGACTTCTGTGCCGTCGGCCTCGGTGACGGTGCCGAAGGTCAGGTCGGCGTTGTTCAGCATACTGTAGGCGGTGCCGGAGCCGGACGCGATCTCGCCGGCCGCAGCCAGCAGGCTCTCCTCTGCCGAGGTCAGCACATGCGGCTTTTCGCGCAGCAGGTCGTCGAAGACATGCGAATAGAGCCGCAGCCCTGGCTCGGCTGCCATGAAACCCTCGATGGTGCCGTCGGGCAGCGCGAGCAGTTCGGGGCGGACGAAGGACGCGGCGGCAGCGGTGCGTGTGCCGAGCTGCTCTGCGCGGTCGGCGAGCGCCTGGTAGGTCGCGTCTGTGGTGTCCTCGTCGCGCCGCAGCATCGAGAAAGCGGCCAGCCGCCCCAGCACGCGGCTTATCTTGTCCTGGAGCCGCATCGCCGCGAGGAGCGTTCCGGCGTCCGCGCCGAGGCGTCCCTTGTAGCCCACAAGCTCCTCGGCGAGCGGCCCGACCGCCGCGAAATCGGCCTCCCAGGCCGGGATGTCGGCATAGACCGGCGTCAGATCCCAAGTGTGTTCGACAGCTATATCCGCCCGCGTGGGCAGCGTGGTAGTCATAGTATCTCTCCTGTGCGTATTGCGTATTGCTTAGAACGTATTACGTGTTGCGTATTGCCGACCATTGTCATTGCCGAGCGCAGCGAAGAATCTCGGCTGACCACTGACCACTGGCCGGTCGCCGCGATTGCCTTTCGGCGCTTACTCTGCTAGAATACCACATGACCGGCCAAACGCACAAGAAGAACCTGCTGATCTACGCGGGCGGGAGCGTGTTCGGGCGGCTGATGGCGGCTGACCTGCTGGAGAGGACGGGCGCAAGGCTGCTGCTCGTGGGGCCGAAGGGGGACGCGGAGGCGCAGGCCGCGCGGGATCTCGACCCGACCGGGGAGCGCGTGCGTGCAGCACATGCCGACCTGGAGGACGAGGCCGGACTGCGTGCGGCGCTTGACGGCATGGACGCGGCGGTCTGCTGCGTGCGCGGCTTCCAGGGTATGCCGGTCAGCCTGCTCGAGGCGTGCATGGAGCGGGGCCTGGCCTACTTCGACATAGCCGACAGCCGTGCCTACATGCACCGAGTGCTGGCGCGACGCCCGGCGATAGAGAGCAGCGGCATCACGGCGGGGTCGGGTCTGGGCATCTTGCCCGGCCTCTCCGCGCTGATGACCGCCTATGCCGTCGCCGAACTCGAACTCGAAGAGATAGCGCGGGTGGATGTCGCGGTCTACATCGGCAGCCACCGGGCGCGGGGAGTGGGCGCGCTGGCTGCGGCTCTCCGCTGCGCCGGCAGGCCGCTCGCCCGCAACATCCACGGCTGGAGCGGGCGCACACGCGCAGACTTCCCTCAGCCAATAGGCCGCCGCAAGGTCTACAACTTCGACGCGCCCGACTACGACCTCTTCCCCGGCCTCTTCGGGCTGCGCCAGGACCGCATCCGGGTGCGGCTCGGCTTCGAGCTGGACATTGTGAACCGCGTGCTCGGCGTCCTCGGCCTGATGCGGCGCGTCGGCCTCCGCCCGCGATACAAGGGGCTGCTCACGACCGCCCTCCTCGGCATGTCGGCGCCCCTGCGGGCCGTGGGCGAGGACAGCGGCGGCGTGCAGGTGACCGCGCGGGGCATCTCGGGGCGGCCTGGCCGACACGCGGCTATCCGCGCAGGCAGCCTCTCGGTCGTCGCGCGCGATGCCCGCCTGCTCTCGGTGCTGCCCTGCGCGACCGCCGTGGCCTGCTATCTCGACGGCGACCTGCCGACCGGCCTGCTCGACTGGCGCGGCTGGATCGCCCCGGAGAAGATGTGGGACCGGCTGCGCGCGAACGGGCTGGCGGTGGAGTGGAAGCGGGAATGACGCGTCTGCGCCCGGCCTCGCCTAACCGCTGTGGTGGTCCAGCTGGGAGATCTGGATCAGATTGCCGCAGGTGTCGTTCAGCATGGCGATGGTCGAGGCAGTCACCTTCGTCGGCGGCATCGTAAACTCGGCCCCCGCGGCCTTCATCCGCTCGTAGTCGCGCTGGATGTCGTCCGTGTAGAACATGGCTCCGGGCTGCCCCTGCTGGAACATCGCCTGCTGGAAGGCCTTGGCCGCCGGGTTGTCGTTCCGCTCGAGATGCAGCTCGGTGCCGTCCGGCTCCTCGGCTGAGGCCACTGTCAACCAGCGATAAGATCCCTGCGAGAAGTCCGCCTTTTTGACGAAGCCCAGCACGTCGGTGTAGAACCGCAGCGCTTTATCCTGGTCGTCCACGTACACAGTCGTCAGCTTGATCTTCATGTCCTTTTTCCTCCTGTCGTCACGTTCGCGGCCTCTGCCGCGTCACTCCGAGTTGGGTTTCTCCTTCCCTACGCGATATACTCGTTCTGCATCTGGCGATATTGCGCCAGCTCTTCCGGTGCCATATCGCGGGGAACCACGAGCTGGTAATGCTTCTCAATTGTAAGTGCCACGCCCACTGCATTACTTGTCGTGGCTGCGAAGGCGAATAGAGCGATCGTCTGATCCCGCATGAATTGTGCGGCCACCGGGCGGCAGATCAGATCCGGGAATTTCTCGTTGCACAACTCCATATCTTGGAGTATCTGCACCACGCTGAGTTTATCCCTCCCAGCTTTCGCCTGTACCGGAACCACGTAGTGTGCGCCACGTTGATCCAGGCCAACATAAATCTCGTCGGTTTCCACCTGCCCCATACCTCTGACGGTTGTGCGGAGGTGGTTCTGTAGAGAGTAACAAGTCAGGCCCGTGAAAATATCGATCAGCCGATTATAACGCAGGCGGGCCAACAGAGCCTGTTCATCACCGAGCGCGTACCGCGTGATCACGCCTGGAGTCGCGTCCGGCACTTTAACCAGCGCGATCAAGGGATTCGGAACGACCGTCGCCAGATCGGGCGATACCGCGACAAACCGATACCGGGCCGAACCGCTCGGCAAGATAATCCACTGCGTGCCCGACGGAGCGGTGGCGGCGACACGCGGAGGTAGTACCTCGCGGTAGCGAAAGCTATACACTACGTCCCCCAGGTTCTTGGGGAGACGAATCCCGAGCTCCGCTGCGACCTGTTCGATTTCCGGCCGCGTAAATGCCACCTCGGTTTGCCCTGGCTGATAGTGATCAAAGAAGATTCGCTCCAAGATCTGGACGTAACGCGAAATCGCACGAGTATGGGGTTGGGGCTGTTGTGGATCACTCATACCTTCCTCCCGATGAGCGGCTCAAAGCAAAAGCCGTCCCGGCGGCGGGCCGGGCCAGCGCAAGACCACGACTTCCTCTCGGAGCTGTTCTTTCGTCGCGGTCGCCAGCCGTGTGCGGAACAAATCAATTCGCACAACTTCATACCCCAGGCGTTCAGCGATCCGCGCCAAGAGCGTGCCGGTACGTATCATTACGCGGAAGTAGGATGCCTGATCGCCGACTACATAAGCGAGTTGTGCGCCCGGCTGTAGCCGCGTGCGAAGTTCGGCTAAGTGCCGTGCCATGCCCCCAAAATAGAGCTTCGTGACCTTTGCATAAAGTCGCTCAAAGCCCGACGTCTTCCCCAACTCGATCCGGCGAGCCTCGATCGTCGCAGCGAGTCGCTGTATTTCGGTATCGTCGGCGATCCAACGATCATCATCATCGCCCATGTATACGGTTCGCGTATTTGAGCGCACCAAACCCTTCTTGTGCATACGAAGGTCTTCCTTACTCCGTATCATGCCCAAGAGGACCGACTCAAGGCGGGTCGTCCGTGTGTAATCCTTCTCGTTCGGATAGGGCGGTGACGTGATCACAGCGTCTACCGAGGCCGGCTCCAACAGGGGCACGATCTGCCGGGCGTCGCCACGGCGGATCGTCGCCGGGGTCTCTCGCAAGGGCGCGACCGCCACAAGATCCTGGCTCATTGAGCGCACTACGGCCAACCAGGGAGCCAACACCGGCGCGTCCAGTTTCAGAGGCCCTACCCCGACTTCGGGGCCGAAGTGTAAATTGCTGCTGGTATGTACGACGGCTTTTGCCAGCGCCAATCGCTCATAGGCATCGTAGCGGGCATCCGCATACGCGGCCAAGCAATCAAGCAGGACGAGCGTCTTATGTAGCGGGCGCGGGCTGATCGAATCTGTGAGCAGCAGTTTGACCAGTTCGGGCGTGAGACCTCGCAGGGGTGGATCCTCGTCCGGCGTCAGCAGCGTGGTATCCTCGATCCCATCGGCAGCTAGGCGCGCCGTCGCGGCGTCGGCCACCATCAGCGCATGTGACATTAAGCCGTCAGCATCCGCCATCCAATCAGTCTTCACCTCACTGGCAAAGGCCGCCATCGGGTTTGCTTCGACCCCGATGCTGGGGATCCCACTCTTTTTGCATTCGACCAGCGTAGTCCCGGTGCCGCAGAACGGGTCGAGAACCAGCGAGCCAGGACCGGCTTGAAATTGCGTCAAGTAGGACTGAACTAAATGCGGCGGGAAGGATAACACGAAGCGATACCATTCATGGACCGCGCAATCTTCGATGTATAGCTTATTGGCTTCGGCGTTAGTGCTCCGCCCACGCGCAGTGGTATAAGTCATCGCGTTTCTCCAAGCTAGTGGCGCGCGTGGTGCGCCCGGGGGGACTCGAACCCACGGCCTACCGCTTAGAAGGCGGTCGCTCTATCCACCTGAGCTACGGGCGCATCCTATCAGAGCCAATTATAGGCCCGCCCCTTCTCAGATGTCAAGCGCGACCGACCCCTGCCTACGCGAACAGCTCGCTGCGCCGCCGCCAGAGGCCGAGCGCGGCCAGCAGCCCCGCGAAGGGGAAGAGCAGCGCGAGCGCCTCGTTGATCAGGCTGATCGGCAGGCCGCTCCCGCCCTGGACCGATGTCCAGCGGCGGGCGATCCGGTCGAACTCGGTGCGGGCCGTGCCGCCGACGTTCGCGGCGTCCTGGATCACGGTGGCATAGGCGGCGGCGGCGGGGCCGGTGCTGGTCGCGGCTGCCGCATCCTTCTGCCCCGCCGTGACCTGGGCCGCCAGCTGGTTGTTATGCACGCTCTGCCACGCCTGGTAATCCTGCCGGAGCTGGTCGAACTGCGCCGCCTCGTTCGGGAAGTGGACGTTGGCTACCAGGGGCACGCGCGGCAGGCCGAGCCGGTTCTGCTCGTCGAGCGCCGCCTTCTTCACGTCGTCGGCGATGGCGTCCGAGCTGGGCGCGCTCAAGAAGGTCGTGTCGCTGAGGGCGCACTGCGCGGGGCCGCAGAGCGTCTGGTCCACCAGGAAGGCGTACTGGGCGTACTGCTCGAAGCTGCCGCCGGGCTTTGCCGCGTTCTCGCTGTCGAAGATAGCGATGCTCTCCAGCGCGCGCTCCTGCGCGAGCAGCGTCGTCAGGTCTTGCACGCCCGACACAGTGTCGTAGGCGTCGTGAACCATCACGCTCGTGTCACGGCTCGCCTGGGAGAGCTGTAGCTGCATCCAGCCGCCGACTAGAATCGTCAGCAGCAGCGCGCTGCCTATCGTCCAGGACCAGCGATAGTGCATACGCAGCACCAGGCCGAGTGCGGCGAGCAGCGCCAGCCCCAGCAGCACGGTCACGCCGAGAAGCGCATTCCGCCAGCCGGTTATCTGGGCGGCGGCACCCCTGTCGGTCGCGGCCATGTCCTCGACCTTGATCTCCTCGAGGCCGGTGAGCGCAGGCACGAGCCGGAAGTTGAGCGTGTCGCGCGCCTGGAGGAAGGCGGCGCGGGCGTTCGGGATCTGCGGCGGGTTCGACTTGCTGTAGGAGAACATCGCGCCGATCTGCTGGATATAGAGGCTTGCCGCCGCGTCTGCCGCCGCGAAGACGTTGAACTCGCCCTGCGTCTGGTCGGTGCGGTTGTTCCAGGACTTGCGCGCCTCCTCGTTGAAGCCGTTCCAGCTTTGTGCTGCTGCGGCCTCGGCGGCCTGCTGGGGCGCGCCGGTGGTCGCTAAATATGTCGCGGCCTGGCCCATGTGGTCGAGCGCAGCGGCGCGGGCGCGCAGCGCGGCGTCCACGCTCACCGAGCCTTTGTTCACGAGCGTGTCGTAAGAGTTGTACGCCGCGTCGTTCGCGCGCCAGGCGATCAGCCCGACCAGCACGCCGAACGCGATGCCGGCAGCGACCAGGGTCAGCATGGCGTTGCGCTGCCAGGCGATCCGGCGGTTGCCGGCGACTGGGGCTGCGGCAGCAGGGACGGCGGGCGGCGCGCCGATAGTCGTGGTAGCGATGTCGGGCCTCCTCCTACTTGCCGCCGGGCAGCTTGCCGGTGCCTGAGAGCAGCTTGCCGGTCTTGCCGGTGTGCAGCTTGCCGGTCTTGTTCACCGCGGCGTTCGCGTCGGTCGAGGCGAGCTTGCCGGTCTGCGGGTCGATCACGGCTCCGAGTATGTCGGCCTGCGGGCTGTTGATCTGCTCGGCCTTGCGGAGCGCCGCGTTCAGCTTGGCCGTGGCCTCCTCCACCGCGCCCATGTCGAGCAGCGCGAAGCCCTCCTGCGACAGGCTGGTGATCTCCTCCTCGCCGGTGAAGCGGGAGAGTTCGGGGTCCATGTGGATCTCGGCGGGAGTGGCGACCCAGCGCACGAAGAACCACGAGCTGCGGTCGAGTTCCTCGGTCTTGTCGGTCCCGGCCTGCGAGTAGACGACGGCAGGCACGACCATGCGGAAGGCGATGCCGACGTTGCGGCTCGGCGTGTCGAGTTCGACGACGAACTTAGGCTCCTCTTTGGTGAGCGAGCCGATCGGGATCGACCAGTGCTGCTCGTCCATCTGCTGTGCGGCGCGCTCCTGCACCGAGGGGTAGACCTGGCGGACGCTGCGGATCGTGGTACCCTTCGGCGTGTTCAAGACGAGGCGGACATCGCTCGCCTTCGTGCTTTGCACCTCCGCGAAGAGCGCGCCCACAGCCTCGGTCAGCCGTTGTGCGTCGGGCACAGCGTCGGCCTCGCCGCCGGTGCTGTGGGCGATAGTCCGCAGCTGGTCGGCCTCCCAGGCGGTGCCCACGCCCCAGGCGTCCACCCGCAGCCCCTCACGGGCGAGGGCGTTGGCGGTCTCGTAGGCGTCGCTGATCGGCTCCGCGCCCTCCTGCTTGCCGTCGGTGATCATCAGCACGCGGCGGACGTAGTTCGGGTAGCGCATCGAAGCGTTGAGCGCGACGCGCAGCCCGCTGCCCAGGGAGGTCGCGCCGCCCGCCTCGATCCGCTCGATCTTGCGCCCGAGGTCGTACATCGCGCTGGCAAGCTCCCGCCCGGTGATCGGCGGCGCAAGCTCGTGGGCGGTGCTGCTGAAAAGCGTGATGTGGAGCACGATCTGGTCGCTCGGCGGCACCTGCTGTATCAGGTTCCAGAGCGTCTGCTTCGCGGCCTCCAGCTTCTGGCCGCTCATGCTGCCCGACTGGTCCATGACAACGCCGAGGAAGATAGGTACGGCCTCGCCCTCACCGCCATCAGCGCCGATGCTGTAGAGAGTGCGGGCGCTGCTTTGGCCTTCGAGCACCTGTGCCTCCGCCGGGTGCGGCGTCACGCGAAATGTCACCATCTAGAAGTCCTCCTTATTGCCACTCGGCCACATCGAAATAGATCCGAGCAAGTATGTCCTCTTTGTCGGGGGAGTCGGGGGCGCGGCGGAGGTAGCGTTTATACGCTTCGCGGCAGGCCGCGCCGATCGCCGCCGGGCTGTCTGCGGGGTGCGGCTGGTTGTCGGGCCAGGTCAGGTTCGGGGGCAGGCGGCGGGCACGCGCGAGGCGGTAGGCCGCGTACCACCAGTCTGCCAGCAGGCGGTAGTAGCGGCGCGACTCGGTGCGGTCGTTCAGCCCCGCGATCGCGCGCGCCGCGAGGCCGAGGTCGTGCAGCAGGTCCGCCATACCCGGCGGCGGGGGCTTGCCCGCAGAGAGCGCCGACTTCTGCGTGGTCAGGTAGGCGTCGATCCGCATGATGTACAACTCGATCAGGCTGAGTTGCGCGTCCACATATCGCAGGGCGTTTTCGTTCACATCGTTGAGGACTTTGATCGCGTCGCCGAGCTGGCCGAGCGCCACCAGGCTGTCGGCCCAGCCGAGCACGGCGTCGGCGTTCGCGGGGTCGGCGGCGACGACGCGGTGGTAGAGGTCGGCGGCGGGGGCGTATCGCTCGGTCACCCTGTAGATGTCGGCGAGCGCCTGCTTCGGCAGGATCTCGCCAGGCACCAGCTTGATCAGCTCGCCGTACAGCCCCTCGGCCCGCCCGTAGTCGTGGGCGGCTTCTGCGGCCTGTGCCTGCACCAGCACGGTACGCCAGCGCGTGGCCGGTGTGCTGAGGCGCTGGGCGCGGTCTAGTTCTTCCTGCGCGGCGGCGATGTTGCCGAGGTTCGTAAGGCTGGCGGCGCGCAGCAGGTGGCCGTCAATGCTCACCGGGTTCGTCTTGAGCGCGGCGTCTATCTGGATCAGCGCCTCATCGTAGCGCCCGGCGGCCATAAGGTCGCGGGCAGACTGGAGGGCCGGGGTGGCGGGGTCGCTCGCGCTGAGTGAGGGCAACGCGGTGATCTTGCCGGTGCTCGAACTCAGCAGCTTGCCGGTGAACAGCGTGCTTTGCACCGGGATCAGCGACTGCGGCAGGTTGTTCGTCGTCCGCCCGGTCAGCTGCGGCGTTCCGTCGAGCCGGGCGCGCTCCTGCCCCAAGATGAAGCGGTTGATGCCCTCCAACTGGTCGAACAGCTCCTCGACCGTCTGGTAGCGCACGCTCGGATCGGGATCGCGGCCCCGGACGACAAGATTGTAGATCTCGTCGGAGACCGGCCAGCTCCGGCGGGGCGGCGCGGTGATCCGCTGCTCGGCCACGTCCACGCCGAGCAGCGCCGCCAGCGTGCTGACGATGGTGAAGAGGTCCATCGCGGGCGTTTGCTCGCAGATGCCGCCTATCTCCGGCGGCGCGTAGCCCTCGGTGCCCCATGCTTCACGCTTCTGGCCGGGTATCCACTCGACCGCCGTGCCGAGGTCGATCAGCACCTGGCGGGTGTTGCCGTTCGGCTCCGCGACCTGGATCACGTTGCCGGGCTTGAAGTCGCGGTATACCACCGGCGGCGTGCGGTGGTGGAGGTACTCGAACGCACCCCGGATGCCGAGCACCAGCCGCAGCGCCTCGGCCTCGGAGAGCGGCCCGCCGTTCGCGTCGTACATCTGCTTCCAGCTCGTGCCCTGCACGAACGCCATGACGATGAACGGGATGCCGCCCTCTTCTACGATGTCGTAGATCCGCACGATGTTCGGGTTGTCGAGGCGGATCAGCATCTCGCGCTCTTCGACCGCCGCCGCAAGTAGTTCGGGGTCGTCTGTGTTGAGGATCGCCTTGACCGCAGCCGGTCTGCCCTCCGGCACTTCGCGGGTCTTGAGATGGGTGTCCACCGCCTTGTAGACGGCACCCATGCCGCCGCCGCCGATCACGCCGACGATCTTGTAGCGACCGGCCAGGGTCTTGCCGACGGAGAGGGCAGCAGCAGGACCCGCGCCGGTCGGCAGAGATGTCGCGATGTCCTTGAAGCGGTAGCCGCACTCTTTGCAGAACCTGGCGTTCGAGCGCTGGGGCGCGCCGCACTTCGGGCAGGCGGCGGGCGCGGGGCCGCTGCTCCCGCCCGCGATGTCGGAGGCCGCACTAGCTGTCGGCGCGGCCTCCAGCCCCGCGCTCCGCGTGGCGTCGGCGACCGATGCCCCGCAGTTCGGGCAGAACTCGGCCCCGGTCCTCAGCGCGGTGCCGCAGACCGGGCAGGCGGTTGTTGCTGCGGTCGTCGCTGTGGGAGAAGGCTCTGCGCTCGACGGCAACTCCATCGGCGAGCCGCAGTCCGGGCAGTATCCGTCGTCGGGCACAACGCTATGCCCGCAGTTCGGGCAGACTTGCGGTATCCCTACTCCGGGGGGCTGGGTTCTAGCCAAAGTTTGCGTTCTCCTTTGGTCTCTAGTATACTCAGTTTTAGCGATCTTGTGTAGGACGTAACTTCACCGCCCCGATCTACGTAAATCAAGCATCACGGGTGACAATCGGGTTGTGCAGGGAGGCTTGGGATCATGAACATGCGGGCGGCTGAGAGGAATCTGGTGCGGGCGGCGGTGCCCGTGGTTATCGCGGCGATCATCGGGGTGGTGCTGCTGGTGCTGCTGGCCCCGCCCTCGTTCGGCAACGCCGGCGATCCCCAGGTCGTGCGGATATACGCGAGCGTGCCACTCCACAGCTTTGCCTCCATCGTGCATGGCGCGCAGATGGCGATTGACGAGACGGGCGGACGGATCGGCAACTTCAAGCTGGACTTCGTGCCGCTCACCGACGACAAGCTGCGCCCCGACCGCACCTACCACTGGGACACCGATGTGGAGCTGGCGAACGCCCGCCGCGCCGCCGCCGACACCGACGCCGTGGCCTACATCGGCACCTATAACAGCGGCGCGGCCAAGATCAGCATCCCGGTGCTGAACCGCGTCCACCTGGCGATGATCAGCCCCGGCAACACGTACCCCGGCCTCACCAAGCCGGGCACCGGCACGGCAGGCGAACCCTGGATCTACTACCCGCTCGGCGAGCAGAACTACTTCCGCGTGGTGCCCGCCGACGACTTGCAGGGCAACGCCGCCGCCGCCTTCGCAGCCCAACAGTTGCAGCCGAAGCCGAAGTCGGCATACGTCCTCGACGATACCGAGTTATACGGCCACGGCATCGCGGTGATCTTCGCCCAGGCCGCCAAAGACCTCGGCATCACAACCGTTACCGGGCCGGAGAGCATTGATGTCCATGCCACCGATTACACCGGCCTCGTGCAGAAGATCATGGCGCAGAACCCCGACGTGGTCTACTTCGGCGGCGTCACCGACAACCACCCCGCGCTTGTCTTGAAGGCGCTGCGTGCGGCCGGTTACAAGGGCGTCTTCATGGGCGCGGACGGCATCGGCGGCGGCGATTTCATCCAGCAGGCCGGAGACAACGCCGGTCCCGCCTACGCGACCCTCGTCGGCTTGCCCGCCGCCAAACTGACCGGCCCCGGCGCGGATTGGTACAGCGAGTACAAGAGCCGGTGGCCGAGCGACGGCAACGAAGACTTCGCCCCCTTCGGCTACGAGGCCGCCGAGACCGCGATCCACGCCATCGCCCAGGCGAACACGAAAGACCGCGAAGCGATCCGCCAGGCCGTCGCCGCCACCCACGCCTCGGACCTCCCCGGCAAGCACATCCTCGGCGACTGGCAGTTCGACGCCCACGGCGACACGTCGCTGGTCACGATCAGCGTACAGCAGATGGGTGCGACCTGGGATTACCAGGGCGTAATGAGCTACAACGCCCAGACCAAAGCCTGGGCCTTCCAGGGGAAGTAGGGGATAGGGGATAGGGGACGGGGGCCGTGACCGATGAACTCATACGCTACCGAAATAGCTTTCGTAACCAGCATAGCTCTATTCTTGCTGCTCACGCTTCACCTGGCGGTTACGCTCCGCGTCTACCGTAGGTCCTCTGGCGTTTGGCGCTTTATCGCTCCCGCTCTCATCACTCTCGGGACCACCGTGGTTTGGTTTGTGGTTACATCGCTACTGATTATCCTCTTTTCCCTTTGCTCGTCCTGTTTTGAGCCTGGTAGCCCACAAGAACGCACCTTCATGGGTATAATCGGGTGGCCGATGATGTATTATGGAACCGGCAACCCTATCATCGGCTTCTCGCTCGCCGCTCTGGGTCTCTACTGTCTCGGCTTGGGCTATTCCAGGCTCGTCAGCAATTTGGACCCGAGGCGCTTCCGGGCTGCGATCCTGGCTGCTACGCTGGTTCTCTTGCTGGTTTTCTACACCGTCGGTCAAATCGTCAGCGATCCCAACGGGACATACTTCCCCATTCCGGCTAATGCCCGCAATGTGGTCAGAGACGGCTTCACTAAAGAGCCTATTGGCCGGGAAGAGTTCGATACTCCTAACGCCCCGGGGACGGTTGTACAATCTTACCGGGACTATCTTCAGCGGAGTGGATGGGCCCTTCTGAGATCCGAGCCATACGACGACCTCTATTGGCGTGTTACCACACAAGATCAACGTTTGGACTTGACGTTCTCAGTAAATCCAGCCCTCAGCGGTCTAACTCACGTGCTCATCGTTGTCCACTACGACTGATCGCCCGAACGGTGTGCCGTGTGGGAGCTGCCCCGAACTACGAACTACGGCAGAAGCTCCAGCACCAAATACGTCCCCTGCGCGGTCGGGTCGCCAGCCTCGAAGTAGGGAATCGCCGTGGGGTCGCCCATGAAGAGCCGGTCGCCCGGCTGTAGAGGGTAGGCGGAGTCGGGGCGGAGTGGGCGGATGCTGCCGAGCTGCGCGAGGGGCACGAAAACGGCTGCCCCGACCGGCTTCACCAGCGTGTCATTCTCCGCGCCGGGGCAGGGACGGATCGTCACTGCACCGTCGGGCGCGATGCCGAGGAAGCACTGGCTGCGATGCACCAGGTATTGCTTCTGCCCGCCGACCTCAAGCGGCTGCACCCATTGGCGCAGGTCCACGTCAACGCCGGTGCCGGTGTCCATGTTCGGCCTGCCTACGAGAAACTCCCCGGCGTAGGTGATGGTGAAGCCCTCGGCGGGGTTCGCCTGGCGGTTACGCACCACCGCGAAGCGCGCCCCGCCCGCCGGAGTGGGTGCAACGGGAGGCGACGACGGCACATTCCAGGGCGCGGGGCCTGTGGTCGGCTGTGTGGCCGGTGGCGGCCAAGCGGCGGGCGTGGGCGCTGCGGGCGGCCTGCCCTGCGCGTCGGCGGCGGTCAGCAGCCTCCCGCAGTTCTCACAATACTTGCCGACTTCCTGCTGGTCCGCTCCACAGTCCGGGCATACGATCAACACGGGCATCCCTCCTTCATTAGCCGTCAGCTTTCAGCCGTCAGCTTTCAGCTAAGAGATATTATACCGCACTTCGCCCACCTTTGCTGTATAATGCACGACACAGCTCTTTTAGCTGACGGCTGACGGCTGACAGCTGATCGCTTACCCAGGGAGATATACAATGTCGGACGGAGTTACCGTGCGGCGCTGGGCGAAGAGCCTGCCGAGCCGCCTGCACCCTGAGCGCGACGAAGACCTCGGCTGGTCGGCGGCGAACGGCCTGGCGCATGTGGTGGTGGACGGCATGGGCAGCGCCCGCAGGCAGATCACGGGCCGCGAGATTGGCGGCGAGCACGCCGCAGGACTGATCGCCGAGGTCGTCGAAGCTCGCCTCCAAAACCTGCCGACCGACCTCTCCGTGCCGGCCGCACGCGAACTGCTTGCGTCGGTCGTCGCCGAGGCGGGCGCACGGGTCTACCACGAGCTGAACAACGACGGCAAGATCCCCGCAGAGCAGATCCCGTCCGGCAAGAGCGCCGAAGACGTGATGGTGGCCGCCTGCATGACCGGGGCTGTCTTCTGCGAGGGCGGGCGGCGCGCCGTGATCGGCCAGAACGGCGACACCCGCTGCTACCTCTTCTCAGGCGGCGAGCTGATCCTGCTGACCGAGGACCAGGACGCGGTGCAGGCCGACCGAGACCAGGGCATTCTCTCCGATGATCAGGCAGAGGTGTTGCAGGACACCCTCGACAACTTCGACGGGCGGGATCTCGGCAAGCTCGATCCGGCGGCCCGCACCTATTTCGCTCGCCGCAACCTTGTCTTCGGGCAGGTCGGCGACAGCGAAGCCGCTCCCGCCCCCGCGCTATCGGTGATCCAGCTACGCCCGAACGACATGCTCCTGCTCTGTAGCGACGGTGTCTACGGCAACCTGACCGCCTCGGAGATCGCCGACGGGCTGAAGCTGCTCGACCCCGCCGCCGCACTGGTGGACCGCGCCGACGCCCGCTCCGTCGAGCGCCCCCTGCCCGACGCTTCCGACCTCACCCGCGCCTACAACTACCGCGCCCACCAGGACGACGCGACGGCCATCGTGCTCAAGGTGGAGTGGAACTAGGGCGTCTCCGCCCGTTCCCCCGCCAGCAGCGCGGCTTTGCGCTCCAGCCCCCACCTGTACCCTGTCAGGTCGCCGTCGCTGCCCACGGCGCGGTGGCAGGGCACGATCAAGGGGACTGGGTTGATGGCGCAGGCCCGGCCCACAGCCCTGCTCGCACCTGGCACGCCGATGGACGCCGCGATCTCCCGATAGGAGCGCGTCTCGCCGTAAGGGATCGCGCTCAGAGCTTCCCAAACTCGGCGCTGGAAGGCCGTCGCCCGCACATCGAGCGGCAGGTCGAGCGCCTGCCGTTCGCCGCGCAGCCGCCGGAGGATCGCTTCTACGGCGGCGTCCAGCCCGGTCCCGCCGCGTTCGATTGCCGCCGCCGGATATTCCGCCCGCAGAGCCGCCTCCAATGTGGCATCCTCGTCGCCGAGGCTGATCATGCAGATGCCTCGGTCCGTGGCGGCCACCAGCAGGCGGCCCAGCGGGCAGGCGGCGGTGGTATAGCCGATGCGTTGCCCCGCGCCGCCCTTCTTGTATGTCGCGGGGGTCATGCCCAGTTCCTGCGGGGCGGCCTCGTAGAGCCTGCTGCTTGACCCGTAGCCCGCCGTGTAGCCCGCAGCGCCCACCGACTCGCCGCCCTGCACGGCGGCCTTGAACCGAGCCGCCCGCCGTGCCGCCGCATATGCCCGTGGCGTGACCCCGGTTGCCCGCTTGAACACCCGTTGCAGGTGGGCGGGGCTGAAGCCTACCGTCCGGCCCAGGTCAGCCAGCGTCAGCGGCTCCTCCGCCGTGTCGAGCAGCCGGCACGCCTGCGCCACTGCGTCGGTTCCCGGAAGTGGGCGCGCGTCGTCCGTTGGCCGGCAGCGCAGGCAGGCGCGGAAACCGTCCGCCTCTGCGACTTCCGGCCCCGCGAAAAACCGCACCTGTGCGCGCCCCGGCCGCCGCGAAGGGCACGACGGGCGGCAATAGATGCCCGTCGAGCGCACCCCGTAGACGAACGCGCCGTCCATCCGCCGATCCTTCTCCACCACCGCCTGCCAGCACCTCTCCTCGTCCATCGTTTTCGCCTCCTCGTTCGTGAGCTTTCAGCTTTCAGCTTTCATGTGTACTCGTCTATCATACGACGATTCGGGGCGTAAATCTACCCGCTTCTTGCGCGGCGAACTGCCGACTATGGAGGTGAACTTGCACCGGCATTGTTCTTGCTCGTCTTGGTGGTCATTTGTAGCCAAGTTATGGGGGAATACAAGCTGATGGCTCAGAAACCCGAAGATGGGGCCGTGGGCACGACACCGGGGGCAGGGCGCTGGGTTCTGATCGGTTCCATACTCGCCTCCAGCATGGCCTTCATAGACGGCTCGGCGCTCAACGTCGCCCTTCCGGCTCTGCAACGTGACCTGGGTGCCAATGGCGCCGAGATCCTGTGGATCATCAACGGCTATCTGTTGATGCTGGCCGCGTTTATAGTCCTCGGCGGGGCGCTGGGAGATCAGCTTGGCCGCAAGCGGGTCTTCATGGCGGGGATCGCCGTCTTTGGGCTGGCGTCGCTGGCCTGCGGCCTCGCGCCCACCACGCTGGTGTTGATCGGCGCGCGGGTCGTTCAAGGCATCGGCGGCGCGCTGATGATCCCAGGCAGCCTCGCCCTCATCTCGGCGGCGTT
Organism: Chloroflexia bacterium; assembly: GCA_050998805.1. Taxonomy (GTDB): domain Bacteria; phylum Chloroflexota; class Chloroflexia; order QHBQ01; family JAICKM01; genus JAICKM01. The sequence continues at coordinate 37,022 of JBPCPV010000028.1, forward strand.
CGGCCCATCGGAGCGCGGCAAGGCTATCGGCACCTGGTCGGCCGTGACGACGCTCGTGACCGTCGCCGGACCGATCCTCGGCGGCTTCCTGGCCGATGCCGGACTCTGGCGCGGCGTCTTCCTGATCAACCTGCCGATCGGCATCGCCGCGCTGCTGATCCTGTGGACGAAGGTCGCCGAGAGCCGCAACCCCGCCGCCACGGGGCCAATCGATCTGCCCGGCGCCGGCCTAGTCGCGCTCGGTCTGGCCGGGATCACCTACGGGTTCATTTCCGCGCCCGCCCTGGGATTCGGCGACCCGCGCGTAGCCGGCGCGCTGATCGTCGGGTTCGTTGCGCTGGCGGCCTTCATCGTCGTCGAGCAACATAGTGGGCAGCCGATGGTCCCACTGCGCTTGTTCCGCTCGCGCACCTTCCTCGGCGCTAATTTGGTCACACTGCTCCTCTACGGCGCGCTCGGCGTGGGCACTTTGTTCCTCTCGTTGAACCTGGTGCAGTCTCAAGGCTACACCCAGACGGAGGCGGGGCTATCCTTCACCCCCTTCGCGCTGCTCCTGGCCGGGTTGTCCCGCTGGGCGGGTGGGCTGATCGACCGGTTCGGGCCGCGCCTGCCGCTGGTCATCGGCCCCGCGCTGGCCGGATGCGGCTTTCTTCTGTTTGCTGCTGTTGGCCTGACTTCCGGCCCCGCCGCCTACTGGACCACCTTCTTCCCCGGCGTCGTGGTTTTCGGCCTGGGGCTGGCCGTCACGGTCGCCCCACTGACGACAGCCGTGATGGGTGCGGTGCCGGGGGATGCGTCGGGCACGGCGTCGGGTATCAACAACGCCGTGGCGCGCAGCGCCTCGGTCCTGGCGATAGCCGTCGTAGGCGCGTTGGTGCTGGCGATATTCTCGACCGCGCTGGCGGATCGCACCGCCGGCATCGACCTGGCACAGTCGGCCCGCGCCGCGCTCCAGGCCCAGGCAGCGAAGCTCGGAGGGACCGGGGTGCCCGCGGGCCTGTCGCCCGCACAGGCCGCCGCCGTCCAGCAGAGTATCAAGCTCGCCTTTGTCTCCGCCTTCAATGTGGTCATGCTGATCTGCACGAGCCTCGCCTGGTTGAGCGCGCTCATCGCGGCGCTCGTGATCGAGCGGCAGGGCAACGCTCCGCGACGATGAGGACAAAACGAAAGCCGAAATCAAACTGCAATGTCTGATTGGTGGTGGAGACCAGCATAAAGCAGGTGCCGTTGTACGCTGTGACGCACAACTGACCTGTTCTCGTTGGTGCTAGGTATTCGCTATAAGGGCTGGAATTGTCTCTTACTACTTAAGTGGAGACCAATAGGAAGAAGACCGGCAAGAACCGACGGAGCAAGAGTATTACCGAGAATCGTCCGTAGATATGTGATAAGAACGAATACCGCTAACAACAATTAACCTACTGCTTCCTTATCTTTTATTCTCTGTTTATTAAGTACATATTGCACCGAGGGGCTGATCGGCTTATCTGTGCGGTGAATACAGCCAAGCCAACAACAAGGTCTACGCTTTCCTTCTTTAAGTTCTGTGCACACTCTTTCAACATGCTGTTTTCTGGTTTCTGGCTTTTTAACGAAGGTCGCCCAGCAAATCCATTCATTGCGCGCAAGCGGTGTAAGGCTTTCCCATGCTTTGAGAGCTTCGGGGTCAGAAGTCAAAGCTTCCCGTAAATCCGCTGGAACTGTGTGTACTACACCGCCTGAAATATCTTGGCTCATGTGGGATCAGGGGTGCAAGGGATGAGCATCATGCGTACAAACTCCAGGGTGGCGCGTTTGAGGTTGTGCATCCAGCCGAAGTCCGCCAGGTACCGGCCCGGATCCCGTCCCCGTCGTCATTGCGCGCCCATTCCCGCACGCCGGGCGCATGGCACACCGTTTTGTGCGTACGGCCAGTCTCCTCTACCCAACTATACCCATGCCATTCGTCGCGAACCATCCGGCTTCGTTACTCCAATACAGGTTCCGAAGAACAATATCGAAGTGAGACCATCATACCCGAAAAAGCCACTCCTGTCAATATCATTCTGAGCCCAGCGAAGAATCTCGGCTGACGGCTGACGGCTGACGGCTGACCGCTTACAGGAGCAAGACAGCGCCATGAACCCTACAGACATCTACCTCGACCACGCGGCGACCACGCCGGTCCACCCCGATGTGGTGCGGGCCAGGTGTTAGAGGTTACTCCCAGCGGGCAGGACCAGATTGTGACGGTGCAGTTCGATCGGGCGGGGAAGAAGAGGTTGACGCGGGCGACGGCGAGGCGTATAATGGCCGCAGGAGGGACGACCATGCAACGTGAGCCGTTCGACTCGAGCGTGATCCGGTCGGCGGGTTACGATCCGGCCACCTGCACCCGCGAAGTCGAGTTCCGCAACCATCGTATCTACCGCTACCTGGACGTACCGCCCGAAGAATGGATGGCCCTGGAGGACGCTGAGTCGGCAGGGGCCTACTTCTCGGCGCACATCCGCAACGCCTACGAGTGCTGGCGCCTGGTCAACCTCGCCCGGGCCAAGCACCATCAGGCTTCACCGCTATGAGTACCGAGCAACCCACCGGCGACGCGCCGGTCCTCTTCCGGCTCAACGGCGTGCCGTTCCAGGTGCCGGTTGCCTACTGGGGCGACGTGGTCGTCCTGGGGGGCGGGCTGGTCTGGCTGGCTGGGCGGCGCCGCCCGGAGCGCGGCTGGGGCGGGCGGTTGCTGGTCGGCGGGCTGGGCCTTGCCCTCGCCGTGGCCGCCGATCTGGGGCATGTACTGGGGCACACCGTCAGCGCCCGCCTGGCCGGCGCCCCAATGGACCGGGTGCTGGTCGCGCTGGGCATACCGCGCACGCTCTACGACGACAACGCGGTGCCGCCCGGCACCCACCGCATGCGCGCCCTCGGCGGGCCTGCTGCCAACCTGCTCGGCCTGCTGCTCAGCCTACTCTGGCACCGGGCTACGCGACCCGACTCGGCCGCCCGCGACCTCGCCGACGTGTCCTGCCTCGGCCACGGTGTCCTCTTCTTCGGCAGCCTGGTGCCCCTGCCGATCTTCGACGCCGGCACCATCCTCAAGTGGACCCTGGTGGAGCAGGGCCGCTCGGAAGCCGAAGCCGATGCCCTCGTCCATCAGGTGAGCGAGCTAATCGGCCTGGGAGCTGTCTCCACCGGCATCGTAGTCGCCCTGCGGGGTCGCCGGCTCGTCGGCGTTGCGCTCATCGCCGGAGGCGCGGTCGCGATTGCTGCAGGTCGTGATCTGATCCGCTAAGCTTCTTCCGCCGCCCTGATTTACGACGCCGCCACTTACGCCCGCAGGATGGCGGCGTCGGCAATCGCCGCCATCCTGCGCGCGGCGGTTTCCGGCGGGTTCGTGGGGCGGCTGGCGAAGGTGCCGAACCCGCAGTCGGGGTTCAGGAAGAGGCGCACCGGCGGTAACCGATATCCGGTATCGCGTTCCACTCAGTATCTGCGTGGCCTCGGTATCCTTGGAACTCTTGATCGATGCCGTAAGCCGTACATGTTTAGCGTGTTGCGCGGCTCACCAAGCGACTTGCGCTTGCCTCCCAGATTTCGGTACAATTGCTTCGTATGAATGCTGATGCGCTGCCATTCGAAGATCCCTTCGAGCGTCGGGTATATAGATGCAGCACCTCCCTGTTCCTTTCCAACGTCTCTCGCGTTGCCCAGTCCTTCATGGTGCCCTCGAGACCGGATGCCATGCGCTTCCCGGGGTTCGCTGCAGGGTCGGTCATCAAACAAACCTCGTTGCCCATGTTGGACATGTTGTAGTCCTGACTCACCGGGAGGTAGACCTGGCGAACCACCACGAGCAGGAGAACCCCAAGGACGGCAATCGCAATTGTACTCAGGACCCTGACGGGGTTTTGTCCCATACGCCGGGTCCGCCAGAGGCCATGCAGGGGAGCCAGCGCCAGGGCAAGCGCGAGGCCATACAGACAAAGCACAATAGCGATCACCTCCGCCATGGTCCCCTCCGTGGCTTACCCCGCTCTGGTTCCCGGGCAAAACGAAAGCCGAACAATCCTTGCGGACCATCCGGCTTCGTTACTCCAATACAGGTTCCGAAGAACAATACCGAAGTGAGACCATCATACCCGAAAAAGCCGCTCCTGTCAATCCCCTTTATCCACCAACTTATCCACCAACTTATCCACAACTTTGGTGGAAAAGCCGCGTGTTCGCCGAGAATGACAGTGGTTACGCTCAGAATAACAGTGCTGTGGCGCTCCGATATGGTATAATGGGGCTGACACGACCACGCCGCCCACTGCTGCCTCGGCTGACGGCTGACTCCAGTCACTGTCATTCTGAGCGCAGCGAAGAATCTCGGCTTGACGGCTGACCGCTTACAGGAGCAAAACAGCGCCATGAACCCTACAGACATCTACCTCGACCACGCGGCAACCACTCCGGTCCACCCCGATGTGGTGCGGGCCATGCTCCCCTTCTTCACCGAGCGTGGCGGGAACCCGTCGAGTGTCCACAGCCGGGGCCGCTCCGCGAACCAGGGCCTCGAATCGGCCCGCCGGCAGGTCGCCGGGGTGCTCGGCTGCCGCCCGCCGGAGATCGTCTTCACGGGCGGCGGCAGCGAGGCCGACAACTTGGCGATCAAGGGGACGGCACATGTCCATCGCGCCGCCGGCAACCCGACTTCGCACATCATCTCGATCCCGATTGAGCACCACGCCGTCGGCCACAGCCTCGACTACCTGGAGGCCGAGGGCTTCGGCGTCACCCAGGTGCCGGTGGACCGCTACGGGCGCGTCTCCGTGGGCGACATTGAGCGGGCGATACGGCCCGACACCTGCCTGATCACTGTGATGTACGCGAACAACGAGATCGGCACGGTCCAGCCGCTCGCCGAAATCGGTGCCCTCGCCCGGCGGCACGGCATCGCCTTCCACACCGACGCCGTACAGGCCGGTGGCAGTATGCCCCTGAATGTGGACGACCTGAACGTTGACTTGCTCGCGCTGTCTGCCCACAAGTTCTACGGGCCGAAGGGCGTCGGCATCTTGTACGTCCGCCGAGGCATCAAGCTGGAGCCGCAGATACACGGCGGCAGCCAGGAGCATAACCTCCGCGCAGGCACCGAGAACGTGCCCGGCATCGTCGGCCTCGCCGCCGCGCTAACACTCGCCCACGCGACGCGCGGGCAGGACGTGGCCCGCGTCTCCGCGCTCCGCGACCGGCTGATCGCAGGCATCATCGCCCGCATACCCGACGCCCACCTCCAGGGCCACCCGACCGAGCGGCTGGCGAACAACGCCGCCTTCTGCTTCGCCGACGTCACAGGCGAGGACATGCTGATGCGGCTCGACCTCGCGGGGATCTGTGCGTCGAGCGGCTCGGCCTGCAACTCCGGCTCAACCTCGATCAGCCATGTGCTCCGCGCCGTCGGCGTGCCGTTCGAGCTTGGCCGTGGCTCCCTCCGGCTGACGCTCGGCTCGGAGAACACCGAGGCGGATGTTGACTACACCATCTCCACACTGGAGCGGATCATCTCCGAACTGCGAGCGGCCAGCCGTCAGCCGTCAGCCGTCAGTTACTGAAGCCGGCAAGTAGGACAGGAGAGAACAGCAATGGAAACCGCGACACCCAGCGCGCCATCCCAGGAATTGGTCGAAGAGTTCGTGCTGGCGGCGCACGCGAACCCGGCGAAGGTGCGCGCCCTACACACCGCCCACCCCGAACTCCTGAACGTTCCCTGGGCCAAATTCGGCGAAACGGCCTTGCAGGCCGCGTCGCACATGGGCCGGCGCGAGGTGGCCGAGTACCTGCTCGCCGCCGGTGCGCCGCTCGACATTTGCTCCGCGGCGATGCTCGGCTGGACCGACCGTGTGGCGAGCTTCCTGGCAGCCGATGCGGGCCTTGCCCAGGCCCGAGGCGCCCACGGCATCCCGGTGTTGTACCACGCCGCGCTCAGCGGCGACCCGGCCATCGGCGATCTGCTCATGGCGCACGGCGGCGGCGAAGGGCGGGCCGCCGCCCTGCACGGCGCGATACTGTTCGGGCACACGGCGATGGTCGCCTGGCTGCTGGCCGCGGGGCCGTTGGATGTCCAGATACGCAACTTCGACGGCAAGACCCCCTTACAGGCCGCGCAAGAACGGGATCAGACGGCGATTGCGGATCTGCTGCGCCAACATGGGGCGACCGAGTGACACGATACCCGTAGTCATGCCTCGGGCGCGGGTCCGCCGACATTGACGACCGTGACGTTGTCGCAGGCCCGCGCCGCCACGAACACCACAGGCTCCATGCCGAGGGCCTCCTCCTGGTGAATCGCGCGCGGTGCCACGGCCACAAAATCGCCCGGGCCGACTTCGGCGCTCTCGCGCCCGCCCGGCCCCCAGCGGAAGCGTGCCCGCCCTGCGACGACATAGATGGCCGTCTCGCAATCTCCATGATGGTGCCAGTCGCTCACCGTGCCGCCGGGCGTGCTTACGCGCCCCATCCAAAGCCCGCGGCTGCCGGTCGTCTCCGGTGCCACCGCCGCGTCCCGCTGCATCCCCTGTGTCTGTGCCGTGGCACTGCTCAGTTGGCTGGCCCGCACCACCTGCACGCCGCGCATCCCCTCCGTGTCCGCATCCATACCGTTGCCCCCTTATAGCGTTATTCCTCCGATCCAATGTGTTGCTCACGGCACATAGCCCAACCGCGCTTCCAGCCCCGCCTTCACCACCGGCCACTCATCGTCGGTGATAGAGTACATCACAGTGTCGCGGATGTAGCCGTCGGACGTGACCATATGCTTGCGTAGCACGCCCTCATGCACCGCGCCGAGTTTGGAGATGGCGCGTTGGCTTCTGAGGTTGCGCCCGTCGGTCTTGATCTGCACCCGGACAGCGCCGAGCGTCTCGAATGCATGGCGGAGCATCAGGTACTTGGCTTCGGGGTTCACCACCGTCCCCTGGTACGGCTCGGCTATCCAGGTGCCGCCGATCTCGAGGCCACGGTGCTGCGGGCGGAGGTCGAGGTAGCATGTGACGCCGATTGGCTCCCCGGTCTCCCGCAAAATGGTCACGAACGGGCACCAGTCGGGGTCATCGAGCAGGCCCTGCATATAAGCCTCGAACGCTTCGAGCGTGTCATCTGCCGGCTTGCGCCCCGAGTAGGCAAACAATCTGTTCGGGGCCGCCGCTTTATGCAGCGCAGGCGCGTGCTCCAGGCTCAGAGGTTCCAGGCGCACCGCCCGCCCCTCCAACGTCACCGGCTTCACTTCCATATCCAGCCTCCCGTTCACTGTCATTGTGTCCCGCAGCGTGCTATGGTCCTCAGAAACGATCAAGCAGAGGAATCCGCGGCGCTATAGCCGAGTTGAGTTGCAGAAGGATGATAAATACGATGCTGACATACGTGTTGATGACGCACAGCGATGCGCTGAATGCGTAAAGCGCCTGGTAGATAACGATGCGGCGATCGGTTGCGGAACGGATTTCGGCGGTTGCTTCGTCTTTCATCAGCCCCGCACGGCGCGCGTACCGCCAACTGCCGAAGAGCACCACACCCAGAAGGAGAAGGTTGAGCCAATAGACGATCAGGGCAAGGCGATAGTCGATGAAATCGGCCAGCAACCTCGTCGAAAACGGCAGGAGCGCCACCGCGAACAGGAAGCTGAGATGGATCCAGGCGAGATTGCGATTGCTACGGGCGAAATAGTTGAGCTGCGTCTGCTGTCCAAGCCAGAAAATGCCGAGCGTCAGAAAGCTCATGAAATAGGTCAGCAGGCGCGGCGAAAGCTTGACCAAAGCATCCCACAAGATCTGCTCGGACTGAATGGCCCCATTTACCCACAGAGGCTGCTGGCCGTGGGCGGCCTCAACTGCGGGCACAGTGAGGTCGAGCACAAGCAATGTCATCGCGACGGCGAATATCCCGTCGCTTAACGCGGAAAGTCTCTCCAGACTGTGGCCCGCAATGTAGCTGTAATTTGTCTTCGGTCTCATCACTTGCCCCGGAACCACTCCAAGAGTTCCGCCCGCGTGCGTGCCTGGAACTCGGCCAACTGCTCCATCGTTTCGAGTGCGCGCGCCAAGCTCTGCTGGGCCTCGCCGTGCAGATGCACCGCGTAGAACCCCACCAGTTCGTTGCGTCTCTCTGCGGGCAGCCGCCCCGTCGCCTCCACGAGCCGGTCAACCCAGAGGCCGCTCAACGCCTGCATCTCGCCCCAGTGCGTCTTCATGTAGTCCCAGGCCGGTGCCTGCGCGTAGCGCAGCCGGAGCATCTGCTCCAGTACGGGGCCGACGCTCTCCTGGGGGATGGTCTTCTCGTCCATCAGCCGCAGCGTCTCTTTGGGCAGGCCGGGTGCGCGGAAGGAGACAAAGCTGTTCAGGTAGCGGTTCGTCTCCTGAGGCGAACTGCCCGCAGCTCTCCGCTCCCGGTAGATCTCGACGTATCGGTCGAAGTCCGCCCGGTCGCCGAACCGTGCGGCGGCGGCGACGAACAGTGGGGCGAGGTTCGCGTCCACCGAGGCCGGGGCTGCGGCTTCCCGTCCCGCCGCCTGCCGCACCGCCCGGATAGCATCTGCGTTCTGCGCGAGCGTCGCCATCGCGTCCACCACTGAAACCCGCTTCTGCGATCTCTCCTGAGCCTCCCCGGCCTGCCCCTCGAAGCCGAGAGCAGCCAGCCTGTCGCGGAAGGTGCTGTCTACCCAGGCGCGGAACTTGCGGATTGCCTCGGCGTCGCCGGCGTCCTCTAGCATATCCTCCAGCCTGTGCAGATAGCCTACCACCTGTTCCAGCACACTGTAGCTCTGGCTCAATATGTCGCCCCGTGAGGGCGACATATTACCCGACAGCACGTCGAGGAACCGCCCGATGCGCTGGCTGCCGTTCCTCACCAGCGCCCACTGGTCGGTGAGCAAGCCGATCTGCTCTGCCGGAGACAGCCGAGGCAGGTGGTCCAGCAGGCCGCACAGCAGCAGATCGTCGGGATTCTGCCGGTAGAAGCCGATCTCGTCGGCGTTCGCGTGGCACCAGAGCAGCGACCCGCTCACCGGCAGCGGCGGGCTCGCCTCCTGTTCCGATAGCAGGTGCCTGATCTCGTGGATGCCCGCGCCGTCTTCGTAGCGAATGACAAGGGGCACGTCCCAGTGCGCGTCAGAGCCGGAGACGCCGGGGCCGGAATAGAACCGCCTCTGCCCCAGGCGGAGCCGGGTGCCCGCGCCCTCGCTTTCGAGCGCAACCGCAATGATCGGGTAGCCCGGCTGCAAGATCCAGCCGCCCACGATCCGCGACACCGGCTCACTCGACGCGGTTTGCAGGTTCCGCCAGAGGTCGGCGCTCGTCGCGTTGCTCTCGGCGAACTCGCGCATATAGCTCCGCAGCCCCGCCCGGAACGCATCTTCGCCGAGGTAGTTTTCGAGCATACGCAGCACGGTGCAGCCTTTGAGGTATGTGATGTTGTCGAACAGCTCCAGCGCCTCGGCCGGCGTCTCGACGGGGCTGTAGATCGGGTGGGTGCTTTCGAGCGCGTCCTTTTCGAGCGCCGCCATCCGCGACGCCCCAAAGTCGTCCCAGAGCCGGTATTCGGGTGAGAGAGTGTCCACCGCCTTGTAGGAGAACCACTCGGCGAAGGCTTCGCTCAACCAGACGTCGTCCCACCAGGCTATCGTCGCCAGGTTGCCGAACCACATGTGCGCGAATTCATGGGCGACGACGTGCGCGATGCTCTTCTCCTGCCGCCAGGACGCGGTCTGCGGGTTCATAAGCAGTAAGCCCTGCCGGAAGACAACCAGCCCGCAGTTCTCCATCGCCCCCGCCGCGAAGCCGGGCACGGCCACTTGGTCGTACTTGTCGAAATGGTACGGCAGGCCGAAGTAATCTTCGTAGAGCGGCAGCAGCCTCGCTATGTAGCCCTGCGCGAACTCGCCCATTGCCTGCTTGCCGCGCAGCGCCCAGACCCGTGTCGGCACGCCTCGCACCTCCTGTTGCGTCGTGCCTTCCAGGTCGCCGATCACCAGCGCGACGAGGTAGGACGACATCGGCTTCGTCGCCTCGAACGTCCACGTCTTCGACCGCCCGTCTTCGGCCTCGGTCACAGAGAGCAGGCTGCTGTTCGCCAGCACCGTCGCCCCGGCATCTGTCGTGACGCTGTAGGCGAAGCGGGCCTTGAAGGTCGGCTCGTCGAAGCAGGGGAAGATTGTCCGCGCCGCCGTGGCGAAGCTCTGGGTGCAAAGCAGGCGCTCCGGCCCGTCGGTCGCCCGATACAGCCCCTCCAGCCCCCGGCTCACCCGCCCCGTGAAGGCTATTTCAAGCCTGGCCTCTCCGGCAGGCACCGCCTCCGCGAAGCGTATCGTCGCAACCTCCCGCTCCGCGTCCAACTCCACTGTGCCGTCTAGCTCCCGCCCGCCGGCCGTCAGCCGCGCATCCGACAGCGCCAGCCCGACCGCGTGCAGCACAATCGTGTCGCTCGGCTCGACGACCTCCAGCCCGATGGCGACCCGCCCGCGCGTGAAGTCCTCGTCGAGCCGCGCCTCCAGTTCCAGGTCATATCGTCGCGGCAGCGTGTTCTTTGGCAGTCGGTAGGCTTTCGGGTTCATGTCCTCTCCTCAAAACGTCGTCACGCCTGTGAAGGTCACGCGGGAGAAGAGCAGAGTCGGCAGGTAGTAGAAGGTGCTGCCCATGCCGTTCATCGCCCACCAGTCCTGGCAGCACTTGCCCTCGCCCGCGCCCTCGATGCCGGCGAGCAGCTCCATCACACCCATGCCGAGCCGCAGGTTCTTGAGCGCGCCGACGATCTCGCCGCCCTCCACCAAGAAGGTGCCGTCGCGCGTGGTGCCGGTGGCGATGACGCGCTTCGGGTCGGGGCAGTGGGTGTAGTGGAAGCGCGTCACCAGGATGCCCCGGCCCATCCGCCGCGCCAGCTCGGCGCTCGTCTCGCTGCCGGTCGGCATCAGCAAGTGGCCGGGCTCGGGCCGGTCGTGGTCGGTGAACGGGTTGTGGGCGTGGCCGGTCGTGCGCTTGCCGGGTTCGAGGCCCGCCGTCTCGCTGTCGTAGACAACGCCCCGCGCGACGCCATCGGTGATCAGCGGCACCCGCACGGCCGGCATACCCTCGGCGTCTATCGCCAGCGGCATACAGCGCGGGTCGCGCGGGTCTTCCCAGATAGTCACGGCCTGCCCGGTCACGGCCTGCCCAATGCGGTCGGAGAGGAACGACTGCCCGTCCTGGTACTCGCGCGCGCCGAAGCCGTGCATCGCCGGGAAGTGGAGCATGTCGGCCACCGCGTTCGGCTCGAAGACGGCAGGGTAGTCTCCCGGCTCGATCTCGCGCTGGTCGTGGTTCCGTCGGCACTTCGCCACGGCGTCTGCGCCCACGGCGTCGGGGTCTATCTCGGTGGCGTCCCGCGTGAGCGCGTCTGCGAAGCCGGTGCCGGCCTCGCTCTCTACGAGCGCCTTCAGGTAAGCCGTCGTGTAGCCGGCCTGCGCCCGCACGCCGAGCGAGTTGGCGACGCTCAGGCTGCTGCTGCTGCTGCGGTAGGTGCCGTATGCGGTGTACCCCGCCTCCCGCGCCAGGGAGATGACCCGCCCGACGGCATCCGCCCGCCCCTCGGCGGTCAGCTCTGCCGTGGCTGCGAAGAACGACGGCGGCGCTTCCTGCTCAGGCGGCGCGCCCGCGCCTGGACTGGGCAGCGAGTGGAAGCGCGGGTTCGGTGCCTGTAGGCGCGCGAGGCCCGCAGCGTCCTCGGCGGCGCGCGTCAACCCCGCCCGGCTCGTGTCGTTCGTGTAGACCCGCGCCGTCGCCCCGCCGACCGCCACGCGCACCGCAGCGCGGTTGTTCTCCTGGAAGACGTTCTGGTGGATAACCGAGTTTGCGTAGCGGGTCACCGCGGTGCGGTCGCGCAGCAGCACGATCTCGGTCTGCTCGGCGGGCGAGGCTGCGAGCGCCGCCTCCATCGCGTCACGGTCAGCCCCGGCAGCTAGCGTGTCCATCAACCTTCCCTCCCAACGCGCAGCCCCTCGACCAGGAGCGGTGCCGCGCCGTGCGCCACATGGCAGGCTTGCAGCGGCTCGCCCTTCGCGCAGCCCGGGAAGCCGTGCATCGCCCAGTCCGCGGGGCCGCCGACGGCGCGCACGCTGCCCCAGAAGTGGGGCGTGCGGTCCTGGTACGACGCGGCCTTGTAAAGCCGCCCCAGCTTGCCGCCGCGTATCTCGCGGCACATCTCCACCGAAAAGTGGAAGTTCATCCGCTTGTCGTCGAGGCTCCACGAGCTTGGCGTCTCCAGATACAGCCCGTCTTCCACCCCCCCGATCATCTCGTCGAGCGACGCGCCCGCTGGGTCGGGGTCCAAGCTGACGTTGGTCATCCGCACGATCGGGATGCGGCCCCACGACGTGGCGCGCCCGGTGCCGTTGCTCTTTTGGCCGATGGCGGGCGCGGTCTCCCGGCTGGTCAGGTAGCCGACGAAGATGCCGTCGCGGATGATCGGCGTGCGCTGGGCGGGCGTGCCCTCGTCGTCCCAGCCGAAGGTGCCGAGGCCGCCCGGCGTCAGCGAGTCGGCGGTGATGTTCACATGTTCCGAGCCGTAGCGGAACTTGCCGAGCATGTCGGGCATCAGGAACGAGGTGCCCGCAAAGGCAGCCTCCCAGCCGAGCACGCGGTCCAGTTCGATAGGGTGGCCGCAGCTCTCGTGGATCAGCAGGGCGACCATCTGCGGGCCGATAACTGCGGTCGTCGGCCCCGACGGTGCCCAGGGCGCGGCGACCAGTTCCCCCGCCTCCGCCCCGACCCGTGGGGCGTTGCCCGCCAGGTCCAGCCCCGCGACGAACTCCCAGCCGCCCTGCGCCATGTTGCCGTAGCTGCGGCGGTAGCTGTAGCCGTCCTCGCCGACGGCGTGCGCGGTGAGCGTCGCCTCGCACTCCACGATGCTCTGCCGCAGGTGCGCGCCCGCCGTGTTCACGAAGAGCTTCTCGGTCTGCCAGAGCGTGATCCTGCCCTCCGCCACCTTCACGCGGGCGTGCGCGGCCCCCATCGCGGCGAGCGCGCCGAGCAGCAGGTCGATCCGCTCGGTCGGAGGCACGCCGAAGGGGTCGGTCTTCACCTCTGTGGCATACTCGCCGCGCCCCGACGGCATGTCGCTGAGGTCAACCTCCTGCCCACGGTGTGCGGCGCTCGCCCGCGCGATCTCCACGGCCCGCGCCGCAGTCTCCCGCGCCGCGCCCGGCCCCTCATCTGCGGTGGACGCGAACCCCCACCCGCCGCCGACCGCCACGCGCAGCCCCCAGCCGCTGTCCGCGTCCCGCGACAGCCTCTCAACGGCGGTGTCGCGCCCGTGGAGGCTCTCGACGCGCGCATCCTCGGCGCGCGCCTCCGCGTAGTCCGCGCCCATCCGCCGCGCCTCGGCGAGGGAGTCTTGTAGTATAGTTTCAGGTGTCATGGTCAGTCCTTCTCGTCCATTTTCTTGAAGTTCCGTATCTGCAACCGCGTCAGCATAGTCCCGAACTCCTAACCGCCCATCTCAACAACACCAAAGCCGCCCAAAGGCGGCCCCGCACCCCGGCCACACGGTGCCGAGGGCCTCTCCCAGCAGGCCCGGCGCAAGTCTGCTCACCGCACGATTATAGCACCAACCCCACCACCCCGCAACCGCGGACCCGACCACCGACCACCCCTCTTCGTGTCTTTTTCGTGTCATTTCGTGGACCGACCTCGTAATTCACAACTCAAAACTCGAAATTCCGCTTGACGCTCCCGCCCGCGCGGTGCTATACTTTCGGCGAAGGTGCCACGCAACGTCCGCGCGGTGCCGGGTTGTCGTGAACACGAGCTTTCAGCTAGCTGAAAGCTGACGGCTGAAAGCTGAAAGCTGACGGCTGACCGCTTACTAACCCATCTCAAGGAGGAGAAGCATGGTAGACACAGTCCCCCGCCGCGAACTTACTGAGCGCGACAAGCAGCGCGCCGCGCAAAAAGACCTCTTTCCTATCCAGGCGATAGACTACATCGAGCTATACGTCGGCAACGCATTGCAGGCCGCGCACTACTACCGCACCGTCTGGGGCTACGACATCATCGCGTACCGTGGCCCCGAAACCGGGCTGCGCGACCGCGTTTCCTACGTCATCGAGCAGGGCCGGGTGCGGATTATCCTCACCGCCCCGCTCACGAGTACAGGCGAGGTGGCCGAGCATGTGAGGCTGCACGGCGACGGCGTGAAGGACATCGCCTTCCGCGTGCCCGACGTCGGCCAGTCGTACCAGGTCGCCGTCAGCCGGGGCGCGCGTGGCGTCCTCGAACCCCAGGCAACGACCGACGACCGCGGCACGGTCAAGCGCGCCGCCATCGCCACCTACGGAGAGACGATCCACAGCCTTATCGAGCGCGACTATCACGGCACATTCATGCCCGGCTACAAGGACCTCAGCATCAAGGGCAAGAACACCGGGATTCGGGTCGTGGACCACTGCGTCGGCAACGTCGAACTCGGCAAGATGGACGAGTGGGTCAACTTCTACGCGGGTGTGATGGGCTTCGAGCAGCTCGTGCATTTCGACGATGAGCAGATCTCCACCGAGTACTCGGCGCTGATGTCGAAGGTCGTTCAGGACGGCACCGGCAAGATCAAGTTCCCGATCAACGAGCCGGCCAAAGGCAAGAAACGCTCGCAGATAGACGAGTACCTCGACTACTATAACGGCCCCGGCGTCCAGCACATCGCCGTGGCGACCGGCGACATCCTCCATACCGTGATGATGCTCGAGGAGAACGGCGCGACCTTCCTCGCCACGCCGCACACCTACTACCAAGACCTTCCCGCCCGCATCGGCAAGATCAAGGAAGACCTCGAGAAGCTCGAGGCCCACTCGATCCTCGCCGACCGTGACGACGACGGCTACCTGCTCCAGATTTTCAGCAAGCCGGTGCAGGACCGCCCCACGCTCTTCTACGAACTGATCGAGCGCCACGGCTGCCGGGGCTTCGGCGAAGGCAACTTCAAGGCCCTCTTCGAGGCCATCGAGCGCGAGCAGGCACAAAGGGGGAATCTTTAAGGAGGCAACACCATGCCATTCTATCATCGCGTGGGCGCGGTCCCGCCGAAGCGCCATACCCAGTTCCGGCGGCCCGACGGCGCGCTGTATACCGAGGAGCTGATCGGCAACGAGGGCTTTACGGGCGCGGCCTCGCTCCTCTACCACCACAACCCGCCGGTGCGCGTCACCGGTATCGCGCCGTGCCCGCTCGAGAAGCCCCAGGAGTGGGCGGAACCGGTGCAGCGCCACTACCATCTCCGCACTCTCGCCGCAGAGCCTGCCGGCGATCCGATCAGCAGCCGGAAGGTGCTGATGTTCAACGACGACGTGTCGCTTGCCATCGCCCGCCCCGAGGTGCAGATGGAGACCTACTACTACAAGAACGGCGAGGCCGACGAGCTTTACTTCGTCCACGAGGGAGAGGGCACCTTCGAGACGATGTACGGCGCGCTCGACTACCGTGAGGGCGACTACGTGGTGATCCCGCACGGCACGATCTACCGCATCGTGATGAAGACAACCCCCCAACGCTGGCTGGTGCTGGAGTCGCGTGGCCGCATCGAGACGCCGCACCGCTACCGCAACGAGTTCGGCCAGCTGCTCGAACACTCGCCTTACTGCGAGCGCGACATCCGCGTGCCCGCCGAACCGTTGCTGCTGCTCGACGCGCCCGGCGCGAACGTCCGCATCAAGGCGAACGGCAAGCTGACCGAGTACAGCTACGACCACCACCCGTTCGACGTTGTCGGCTGGGATGGCTATCTCTTCCCCTGGATACTCAACATCGGCGACTTCGAGCCGATCACCGGGCGCATCCACCAGCCGCCGCCGACCCACCAGACCTTCCAGGGCCGCAACTTCGTCGTCTGCTCCTTCGTGCCCCGCAAGTACGACTACCACCCGCTCTCGATACCCGTGCCCTATAACCACAGTAACATAGACAGCGAGGAAGTCCTCTACTACGTCAACGGCAACTTCATGTCGAGGCGCGGGATCGACGTCGCCTCGTTCACGCTCCACCCGCACGGCATCCCGCACGGCCCGCACCCCGGCGCCGCCGAGGCGTCGCTCGGCAGGGAGCAGACCGACGAGCTGGCCGTGATGGTGGACACGTTCAGACCGCTCCGCATGACGCGCGACGCCCAGGGCTATGACGACCCGAACTACCCGATGAGCTGGCTCGACGCGCCCGGCTCGCCAGCCGAGGCGCAGGCCAAGCGCGGCGGAGAGACCGAGTAGTGCCGCGCATCCTGCGGATAAACCACATCGGACTGGCCGTGCAGAATCGGGAGGCAAGTCGTTTCTGGCAGGCGCTCGGCCTCCCGCTTGCGGGCGAGGAGGCGGTGCCCTCCGATGCGATCACGGCCGGCTTCTTTCCCGTCGGAGAGAGCCGTATCGAGTTGCTCATGCCCCTCGGCGACGATGGGCCGGTGCAGAAGTTCCTCGCCAACCGCGGAGAGGGCCTCCACCATATCTGCTTCGACGTGGAAGACATCTGCGGCCTGCTCACCCAGCTTGCCGAGGCGGGGGTCGAGCTCGTAGACGCCGAAGCCCGCCACGGCGCGGAGGGCAGCCTCGTCGCCTTCATTCACCCGCGCGCGGCTCACGGCGTGCTGATCGAGCTACGCGAGGCCGCGCCGACCTGCCCCCCGACAGAGGCCGTCGTTGGACCCGCCTGACGACGGCCCGCCCGCGCACGATCACACCGCAGGCCCCCTGACTTACGGTGCCTATCTGCGCGTGCCCGAACTCCTCGACCTGCAATCGCCGCTCAGCCTGCCGACGGCGCACGACGAGATGCTCTTCATAATCGTCCAGCAGGCGCAGGAGCTTTGGTTCAAGCAGATACTCTACGAGTTGCGGACGGTGATCGGTCTGCTCGCCGACGGCGCGCTGCTCGAAGCCGTGCGGCTCATCTCCCGCGCCAACCTGATCCTCTCCGTACTCGGCAGTGAGGTGGAAGTCCTCGAAACGATGCCGCCGATGGAGTTCGCGCGCTTCCGTGGCGTGCTCTCCACCTCCAGTGGCTTCGAGTCGGAGCAGTTCCGCGAAGTCGAGCTCGCGTCGGGGCTGGCCGACCCGACCTTCCTGAGAGTGCTCGAGAAGCACATGGACGGCTCGACGTTGCGCGCTCTCTGGCCGGTCACCCTGGCCGACGCCTTCCGCTGCGCGCTCCGCCCGCTCTCTTCGGACCCGACAGCCGCTCTGGCCGAGATCTACGCCGACCCACCGGCCCACCTTGAGCACTTCATGCTCGCCGAGGCGCTGACTGAGTACGAGATCCGCTTTCAGCACTGGCGCTTCCACCATGTGAAGCTGGTCGAGCGGGTGATCGGCGACCGCGCGGCGGGCACCGCAGGCACCGCAGGCAGCGGCTACCTGAACCGCACCCTCAGCTACCGCTTCTTCCCCGAACTCTGGGAGGCGAGGAACCGGCTCACAGCACACCAGCCTGGTTCGTCGTGAGCATTTAAGGTTTGGTGTGAAAGTCCATTACTCCGCTCCGCAGAGCAAGCATCTAATCTGCGGCCAATATAGCACACAGCCGTGATACGTGAAGGCAAGAGTCAGGGGCCGGGGGCGCAAGGTCGTTTGCCGACCTCTTGTACCCGACCCCTGGCAGATGCCCGCCCTAACATGGGCGGCTATAGGCGCTTAGTGAGACGTAGGCAGCCCTGGGGGCAACGGTCGGTCCCCATGTCCGGTGAAGACGACCTTATCGCCTCCCGCCGGCACCGTCTTTACCTTGCCGCCGCCCACAGACACTGGACCAAGCGACAGGCCCGGCATCGGCGAATACATCGCCTCGTCGAACACGCCGCCGCTCGGAGCATGGGCGATGGCGAACACCGGGTGGGCCTTGCCGAGCGGGTCGAACGAAGTGGACATATAATCGCCGACCATGTAGCCCTGGTTAGTCAGCGCCAGCCATGTCAACGTCATCGGACCGGCGACTGCGGTGGGCGTGGTCCAAGTGGCTCCGCCGTCTACGGACGAAACGAAGCCGACATCGAGTTGGCAGGAAGAAGAAGTGCAGTTGGCCGTCGGGTAGTAGTAGTACGTGAGCGCGAGGTGGGCGACCGGGCCGGAGCTGGCCTTATCCACGGCGATACCGGGGATGAAGTGGTCAACCGTGGAGCTTACGGGGTCAATCGGGATGCGCGTGACTGCCGACCAGGTGAGGCCGTCGGTGGAACTGCTCATCACGATATCGTTGGAGCTACAGCCGCTGCGGAAGCGGCAGTCCTGCCAGACGACGTAGATCCGTCCACCGGGGCCGATCTCGGCGGAAGGGAGGGCGCTGGTGCGTAGGTTGCCTGCCACCCCATGCTCACTGATTGATGCAACGGTGGTTGCGTTTCCCCAGCTTGTGCCCCCGTTCGTCGAACGGTAGGACAGGATCGCCGAGCCGTTGCCGCTGTAGGGGACGACGACGATGCCGTTGGGCTGCACCACCGGCTGCCCGCCGAGGCCGCTGCCGGCACCGCTTGGCGTGCGTACAGGACCCCAAGTGAGGCCGCCGTCCGAAGAGGTGACCATCTGCATGATGTTGCCGCCCCCGTTGTTGTCGTACTCAACGTAGCAGTTCCCATAATAGGGGCTGTTCGGCGAGTTGTCGCAGGCGATCCAGGTCTTGTCGAGGCCGCCCTGTGTCACCACCGTCACCGGGTTGAGCCAGGTGAGGCCGCCGTTGGTCGAGCGACTGACAGAGGTGTTCAGGCCGCCGCCCGGTCCTTGCAGAGGCAGCGCGACGATCATCCAGACCCCGTGGGAGGCATCATAGGCGACGGATGGATCGCTGATCCGCGCGTATGGGCCTGGAGGGGTGGCGTAAGTGGTCGTGCCCGGCAGGAAGCCGTGCGTCCAGGTCGCGCCGTTGTCTGTGGATGTCGCCCACCCGATGTTGGACGATCCGCCGTCATTGAACCGCCCGACCTGGGAGGCTTCCACGATGGTGTTGCCGTAGGAGAACGTGTCCGGCTCGACCTCGGTCGCGTGCTGACTACTGCTGTTGGTGTAGGGATCCATGCTGACCTGAACCACCGTGACGTTGGCGAGGGCGAGCAGGCCCGAACTCAACGCGAGGGTCAGGGCGGCGACGAGCGCCATAGACAGCTTGATATTCCCGCGGATCCGTGCGAAATGGTGCATGCTGAATTGCTCCTTTGCTGGGTGATGTTAGAATGAGATTTCCCGATAATTCATTATACCATCCCTAAGCGCCCACCGCAATCGCCCGCGATCGGCGGCTGTAGTCTTAGTGAGACGTAGGCAGCCCTGGCGATTTCGGTCGGTCGCCCCGTCCGGTGAAGACGACCTTATCGCCTCCCGCCCGCACGGTCTTTGCCTTGCCACCGGCCTGTGGCGCCAGCGACAGGCCCGGTACAGGCGAGTACATCGCCTCGTCGAACACGCCGCCGCTCGGAGCATGGGCGATAGCGAATACCGGGTGGGCCTTGCCGAGGGTGTCGAACGAAGTGGAGATGTAATCCCCGACCATGTAGCCCTGGTTGGTGGACGCCAGCCATGTCAACGTCATCGGACCGGCGACTGCAGTGGGCGCGGTCCAACTCGCTCCACCGTCAGTGGAGGATATGAAACCGACATCGAGTTGGCAGCTGGAAACGGTGCAGTTGGCGGTCGGGTAGTAGTAGTAGGTGAGCGCGAGGTGAGCGACGGGGTTGGATCTGGCCTTATCCACGGCGATACCGGGGATGAAGTGGTCAACCGTGGAGCTTACGGGGTCAATCGGGATGCGCGTGACCGCCGACCAGGTGAGGCCGTCGGTGGAGGAACTCATCACGATGTCGTTGGAGCTACAGCCGCTGCGGAAGCGGCAGTCCTGCCAGACGACGAAGACCCGCCCGCCGGAGTCGACCTCGGCGGAGGGGAGAGGGCTGGTACGGATGCTGCCGCCCTCCGCGTGCTCACTCACGCTGGCGACTGTGATGGCGCTACTCCAACTCGCTCCGCCGTCGGTGGAGCGGAATGACCCGATCCCCGAATCGTTCTCGCTGTAGGGAACGACGACATTGCCGTTGGACTGCACGACAGGCTGCCCGCCGAGGCCGCTGGGGCTGCCGGAAGGTGTTCGAACCGGGCCCCAAGTGAGGCCGCCGTCCGACGATGTGCTCATCTGTAGCAGGTTGCCGGCGCTGTTATTGTCCCACTCGGAGTAGCAGCGCCCATAGAAGGGGCTACTCGGCGCGTCGTCGCAGGCGATCCAGTTCTTGTCGAGTCCGTTCTGGACGACGATGTTTATGGGGTTCGACCAGGTGAGGCCTCCGTCGGTCGAGCGGTTGTTCATCACCGCACCGCCGATAGTCCCGCCGGTCGGCAGAGGCAGCGTGTTGATCAGCCAGACCCCGTGCGCCACATCGTAGGCAACCGACGGATCGGTGTCGCGGCCCCACGGCCCGGGGGGAGTGGCGAAGGTCGTCGTGCCCGGCAAGAAGCCGTGCGTCCAGTTGGCTCCGTTGTCCGTAGATGTGGCCCAGCCGACGTTGGAGGAGCCGCCGTTCGTGAACCGCCCGACCTGGGAGGCTTCCACGATTGTGCTCCCATAGGAGAAGGTGTCCGGCTCGACTTCAGTCGCGTGCTGGCTGGTGTTGTTCGTGTAGGGATCCATGCTGACCTGAACCACCGTGACGTTGGCGAGCGCAAGCAGGCCCGAACTCAACGCGAGGGTCAGGGCGGCGACGAGCGCCGTATAGAGCTTGATCTTCCTGTGGATCGCGAAATGGTGCATGTTGAGTTGCTCCTTTGCTGGTGATGTTGGGGTAAGGGTTGCCCGATGATGTATTATACCATATTCGCAGTACCCTTAGTATTTGTAGAAGCCCTGGCCTGACTTGCGACCCAAGTACCCCGCGTCCACCATCTTGCGGAGCAGCGGGCAGGGGCGGAACTTCGGGTCGCCGAGTTCACGGTGGAGCACCTCCATCACGTCGAGGCAGACATCGAGGCCGACGTAATCCGCCAGGGTGAGCGGCCCCATCGGGTGGTTCAGGCCGAGCTTCACCGCCGTGTCTATGTCCTCCGCCGAGGCGACGCCTTCCATTAGCGTATACATCGCCTCGTTCAATAACGGCATCAACACGCGGTTCGACACAAAGCCCGGCGAGTCGTTCACGGCGACAGCCGTCTTGCCTAGCTTCGCACTGAGGTCACGTATCGTCTCGAACGTCTCCTGACTGGTTTGGAGCGCGCGGATGATCTCGATCAATTGCATGATCGGCACTGGGTTGAAGAAATGCATCCCGATCACCCGGTCGGGCCGCTTCGTCACGGCGGCCAGCTTGGTGATCGAAATGGACGAGGTGTTGCTCGCCAGGATCGTCCCCGGCCGGCAGATGCCGTCCAGCCGGCCCAGCAGATCTTTCTTCACCTCGAACTTCTCGAAGACCGCCTCGATCACCAGGTCGGCCTTTGCCATATCCTCGATGTTCGTGCTCGGCGTGATCCGCGCGTAGATCGCGTCTCGCTCCTCGGGGCCGAACTTGCCCTTCTCCGCGAGCTTGCCCAGGCTCTTTTGGATGGTCCCAAGCCCTCTCCGCACGAAAGCATCTTCGCGGTCGTTCATAATCACGTCAAATCCGGCCTGCGCGCAGACCTGGGCGATCCCGTTTCCCATCGCTCCCGCGCCGACCACGCCGATTGTCTTGATCGTCTTGATCTCCATGCTATCCTCCTCTGAAATAGACAGGCAACGGCCCACCGATCAAGGGCAGTGCGTACTCGATGAAGGCGTCGGTGATGTTGTTGCCTGCGGGGTTTATGAACTCGTCGGGCAGCAGCCGCTCGGTGTTGGCTATCTCGCTCAACGGGACCAGACGCGTCTCGCATCGGTAGACGGGGCCGGGGAGGCGCACCAGCGACACCATACGATCGGTCTCGCTGGCCGCCGTCGCGCGTACCGCTGCGGCACCACAGCGCCACGCCTCCTCCCGATCCACCGGGGAAACCAGCGCGCCCGACATGCGCTGCAATGTCCCCGGCTTGTCGAAGCGCGCGCGTATGCCGGTCTGCTGCATGACCTCTTGGCAGAGCATGTCTGCGGGGCCGGGGTAATATGCATGGCCGAAGGAGTCCACGAAGCGTGCGGGGCCGGTGTGCAGGCGGTTGTCGCCCGGCCCGTTCAAGTTCTCGCTGATCACGATGACGCAGTGCCCCTCGCGCTCAACCACGCCCTGCACATCGGCGAGGAAGCGGTCAAGGTATAGCGGGCGCTCCGGCACGTAGATCAGGTGGGGCGTCGTCGGGTCCGCCGTGCGGGCGAGCGCAGCAGCAGCCGCGATCCAGCCGGCATAACGCCCACTGACTTCGAGTATCTTCACCGGGTAGGTTTCGGGCATCGCCCGTGTGTCGAGCGTGGTTTCGAGTGTCGCAACGGCGACATAGCGGGCGACGCTGCCGTAGCCGGGGCAGTGGTCGGTCGCCGGCAGGTCGTTGTCCATCGTCTTGGGCACGGCCACCACCCGTAGCGGGTCGTCGGCGTGGGCAGCAGCCTGCGCGAGCCGGTGGGCCGTATCCGCCGAGTCGTTGCCGCCGATGTAGACAAAGGCCCCCGCATTCAGCGCGCGCAGGGCGGCCAGCGCCTCGGCCACCTGCTCTGCGTCCAGCTTCATACGGCACGCGCCGAGCGCCGACGACGGGGTTGCGGCCAGTTGGTCCAGCTCGTCGTCGGTCAGCGCGGTCAGGTCGGTCCACTCCCCGGCGAGCAGCCCTCGCACGCCGTATCGCAGGCCCACCACCCGCGCATAGCCGGCCGCCCGCGCCTCGGCGACTACTCCGGCGAGGCTGCTGTTGATCACTGGGGTCGGCCCCCCCGCCTGCCCGACGACGAGGGTGCGGAGGTGAGGTGTTGGGGTGTTGCTCATCGGCATGATTTTACGTGGAAGCGGGTATCGTGTCAAGGCTGCTCACCCGACAGCCACCCTTATGCCGCCGGGATTGCGGAGCACCTGCACAGTCGGCTGGGCATCGGGTGTCGCACGGCTGATCACCAGGTCGAGCGTCCGCCGACCGACGCGCAGGTTCTGGATCTGCACGCGGTTCAGCTCCTTGGGGAAGTGCGGGTCGAGGCGGATCTCTCCCTTGACCGCATCGGCTTCGAGGCCGAGCATCGCCTGGAAGAGGTGTATCATGGTGCCGGCTGCCCACGCCTGCGGGCTGCACGATACTGGGTATTCCGCCGGGATGTTGTAGTAGCGGAGGTCGCGGGCAAAACCGCAGTAGAGTTCGGGCAGGCGCAGGTAACGGAAGTGGAGCGAGGCGTCCATGATGGCATCGAATATCTGTAGCGCAGCGTCGCCGTAGCCCCGGCCCACAAGCCCCGCCGCTATAATCGCGTTGTCGTGCGGCCAGATCGAGCCGTTATGATAGCTCATCGGGTTGAAGCTGGGGTGATTGCTGCTCACGGTTCGTATCCCCCAGCCGCACGTCATGTCGCGGCCCATCAGCTTCTCGACTACCGCATCGCGGTGTTCATCGATCAGGTCGGTGAGGAGGCAGTGGCCGGGGTTCGATGTCACGGTCGGGAGCGGGCGTCCCTTGCCGTCGAGCGCCTGCGCGTAATAGCCGAGGTCGGGCAGCCAGAAGTCGCGGTTGAAGCGCAGCTTGAGGTCGTCGGCTTCTGCGGTGAGGCGGGCCGCGAGCGTTTTGCCGCCGCGCCGGGCGTAGATCTCGCTCAGCCAACGTTTGGCGGCATAGACGTATCCCTGCACCTCGACGAGGGCGACCGGCCCTTCGGGATAGCTGCCGTCGGGCCACTGGAGGGCGTCCTTCGAGTCTTTCCAGCCCTGGTTGCTGAGGCTGCCGCCGGTGTGGCTGCCGCGAGCGTGTTCCACATACCCACGCCCGGTCATATCCGCGTAGTTATCTATCCAGTCGAGGGCGGCCAGGACATGCGGCTGCATCTCGGCGAATAGCTCATCATCGTCGAGCCATCGCATGGTCAGGGCGAAAAGCATCAGGAAGAGGGGCGTGGCGTCCACGGTGCCGTAATACGGCGCGTGGGGGATCTCGCCGAGCCGGGCCATCTCGCCGGTGCGGATCTCGTGGAGGATCTTGCCGGGCTGCTCCTCTCGATAGGGATCTACCTTCTTGCCCTGGTGGCGGGCCAGGAAGCGGAGCGTGCCGACGGCTATCTCCGGCTTGAAGATCAGGGTTTGCAGGGCGGTGATCAGCGCGTCGCGGCCAAAGGGGACCGCGTACCAGGGGATGCCCGCCACCGGCAAGAAACCGCCCTCCACCGGCTGACTGAGTACCCGCAGGTCGGCCAGGCTGCGCGCGATCAGCCGGTTGAGGAGGGTGTGATCGGTCTGTACGTCCCAGCCGGTCTCCCATTGATGGTAGGCGCGGAGCAGACGGCGTGCGTCTTCGTCGAACTGCGGGGAGGGCGCAGGCTCCGGTGGACCGTCGGGCGCGACGAGCAGCGTCACAGCCCAGGGCTGGGACGGGGGCAACGTCACCTGCCAACTTACGTGAGCCAGGGGCGGCAGCACAGTCTCGGTCATCGTCTTCTGCGCCGACTCGGGCAGCACTGTGCCTGGTTCAGCGCGCAACTTCTCTTTTTGCTGATCGAGCACCACCTGGGTCGGCGCGGGGTCGAAGCTGATCCGCGTCCGGCGGAGCTTGCCGTCGAGGCCGGTGTAGCTGAACGTCAGCACGCCGTCGGCCCAGGTCGGCGGCCCGACGATGCCCCGCGCGGGGCGTGGATAGCCCCGCACATCGAACATGTCGCGGAAGTCTGCCCCGATCTCCAGGGTGAGCAAGACCTGCACCGGCGCGCGGTTGTAGTTCATCAGGCCGATCCGCTCGCGGAGGCCGTCGCGCACCAGGCGGTTACGCCGCAGGCTGATCGTGTGGGGCAGCACGTCGGGCTGTGCTTCGCCGGTCAGCAGGGGGTTGGTGAACTGCAAGTTCGCCATGAAGTCCTGCTCGCACGACGAGGAGAGCAGCGTCGGCGGCTGGCCGTTCAGCGCGAGGCGGTAGATGCTCAGGTAGCGCGTGTCGTTGTGGTAGAGGCCGAGCGTCTGGCCCGCCGCAATATCGCCGCGCGGGTCCGACACCATGAACATCTCGCCCTCGCGCAACACCAGGTTGTCCCTTCCCCCCGCCCACGGATCGCTCATCCGGCCCTCCTGCTTGGCTGTGTGCTTTGCATTGTAGCATACGGCGCTCAAAACTCAAAGGTCAGTGGTTAGTGGTTAGTGCGTGGTGGGTTGGCGATCTTCGGTGGGTGAAAGGGTGGGCGGCGCGGCAGCCGGCAGCGCGCAACTCCGCACTCCGCACTCCGCACTCGGCGCGGTTGCCGGAACCGGGGGGACAGTGTACAATACGCGCATGAAGATCTGCATGGTCACGTCGTCCTATCCGAAGTACCCAGGCGACGTAACCGCCCCCTTTATCGAAGCCATTGCCCGCTACGTGGCCGCAGAGGGCCACGAGGTGCATGTGCTGGCACCCTGGCATCCCGAACTCCGCCACGCACCCGTCGAGGACGGCGTGCATCTCCACTTCTACAAGTACGCACCTTGGCCCAACCTCAACATCTGGGGCTATGCCGAGTCGCTCGAAGCCGACATCCGCGTCCGCAACGCGATCTACCCGCTCACCCCGCTTGTTACGCTCCTCAGCTTTTTCGCGCTCATGCGCCTTACCCGGCAGATCCGCTTCGACGTCTTGCAGGTGCATTGGGTGATCCCGAACGGGCCGGTCGGCGCGCTTGTGGCGCGGCTGCGCCGCCTGCCTCTGGTGATCAGCCTCCACGGCTCCGACATCTTCGTCGCCGAGCACCATCGGCTGCTCGGCCTGGTGGCCCGCGCCTGCTTCGGCGCCGCAGACGAGGTGACGGCCTGTAGCGAAGACCTACGCGAGCGCGCTTGTAGACTCGGCGCGCCGCGTCGCCGCAGCCGTCTCGTGCCCTATGGTGTGGACCCCTGCGCGTTCGCCCCGGTCGAGGGCGCGCCGTCTGCCCTGCGCGGGAGGCTCGGCCTCGCCCCGAACACGCCGATAGTTCTGGCAATAGGGCGCTTAGTCTACAAAAAAGGCTTCGGCTACCTGGTCTCGGCTGCCCCCGCGATCCTCGCGCGTCACCCCGACGCCCGCATCCTGATCTCCGGCACCGGCGACCTCGCCCACGAGCTACAGAGGCAGATCACCGGCCTCGGCCTGACTGACAGGGTGCTGATGACGGGCAAGGTCGCCCACGACGAGGTGCCGACATTTCTGGCGGGCTGCGATGTCTTCGCGCTGCCCTCTGTGGTTGACCAGAGCGGCAACGTGGACGGCCTGCCGAACGCGCTGCTCGAGGCGATGGCCTCCGGCTGCTCTGTTGTGGCGGCGAACGTCGCCGGGGTGCCGCTCGCGGTGCAGAACGGCAGCAACGGCCTCCTTGTGCCGCAGAAAGACGCCCAGGCACTCGCACAGGCGGTCAGCCGCCTGCTGGACGACCCGGAGCTACGCGCGCGGCTCGGCAAGGCCGCACGCCGCAAGATCGAAACCCAGCTAAACTGGCCCCACATCGCAGGCATATTCACGGCGGTATACCGCGCCGCAGCCAGACGGCGAGCACGCAGGACATAGCGATGGACCACGAGAAGATAGAGCAAGCTGTGCGCCTGCTGTTGGAAGCGGTCGGCGAAGACCCCCGCAGAGAGGGGCTGCTCGGCACGCCCCACCGCGTCGCCGACATGTACGAGGAGATACTCGCGGGCATCGGCCAAGACCCTCTGCCGCTGCTCTCCGTCACCTTCCAAGAGCACCACAAAGAGATGGTGATCCTGCGCGACATACCCCTCTACTCCCTCTGCGAGCACCACCTGCTGCCGTTCCACGGCACCGCCCACATCGGCTACATCCCGCGCGGGCGCATCGTCGGCCTCAGCAAACTCGCCCGTGTCACCGACCTGCTGTCGAAGCGCCTCCAGGTGCAGGAACGGCTCACGAGCGAGATCGCCGACGCGCTTGTGGAGAGCCTCAACCCCATCGGCTGCGGAGTGCTGATCGAGGCCGAGCACCTCTGCATGGCGATGCGCGGCATCCAGAGGCCGGGCGCGCGCATGGTGACGTCGGCGATGCGGGGCAGCTTCCGCGAGAACCCCTCGACGCGGGCAGAGTTCATGGCGATCCTCCGCAGGCACACGGGCGACTGATGAGCGGCCTGCCCGACACGGCTCCCGCGCCCCTGCACCTCGGTCGCTACAGCCTGCCGATCCGCCGCCGCACCCTCGTAATGGGCATACTCAACATGACCCCCGACAGCTTCTCAGGCGATGGCCTCGGCACCGACCTCGACGCCGCGCTCGCCCGCGCCCGCGCGATGGCCGCCTACGGGGCCGACATCCTCGACGTAGGGGGCATGAGCACACGACCCGGCGCGGAGGAGATCGGCGAGGCCGAGGAGATGCGCCGCGTCCTGCCGTTGATCCGCACGCTCGCCGCCGAAACCGACCTGCCGATCTCTGTAGACACCTACCGCACCGCCGTGGCCGCAGCAGCCCTCGACGCAGGCGCGGTGATCGTCAACGACATCACCGGCCTCCACGCCGAGCCGGACCTTGCCGAGGCCGTGGCCGCCCACGGTGCTGCCCTCGTCCTGATGCACATCAAGGGCACGCCGCGCACCATGCAGGAGAACCCCCACTACACCGACCTGATCGGCGAGATTCGGGCCTATCTCCAGGAGGGCCTCGAACGGGCGCTCGCCGCCGGCGTCGGGCGGGACCGGATCTGGGCCGATCCCGGCATCGGCTTCGGCAAGACGATCCACCACAACCTCGAGATCCTGCGCCGCCTCGGCGAACTCGGTTCGTTGGGCGTGCCGTTGTTGGTAGGTACGTCGCGCAAAGCCTTCATCGGGCGCATCCTCAGCGGGCGGCCCCCGGAAGAGCGCGTCTCCGGCACAGCCGCGACAATCGCCCTCAGCATCGCCCACGGAGCCGACATCGTCCGCGTCCATGACGTTGCCTCCGCCGTGGACGTTGCCCGCATAGCCGACGCGATCGTTCGCGGCTGGGACGAACCCCCCGTATGACCGAGCGAGATTCGGGGCCGTCAACCGCCTACTTGGGTCTGGGGTCGAACCTCGGAGACAGCCGGGCGCTGCTACGGGAGGCGCTGGAGAAGCTGCCGGAGGCGGTGCATGGCCGACTGCTGCGTGTATCTCCCCTCTACATCACGGAACCCTGGGGAGTGACGGACCAACCGCCCTTCCTGAACTGCGCCGTGGCGGTCGAAACCGCGCTTGCCCCAGACGCACTGCTGTGTGCTCTCAAGCGCCTGGAAGCCGAGGCGGGGCGCGAGGCCGGCCCACGCTGGGGGCCGCGCCCCCTCGACATAGACATCCTCCTTTACGACGACCTCACGCTGGCCGCCGCCGACCTCACAATCCCTCATCCTCGGATGCTTGCCCGCCGCTTCGTCCTCCAACCGCTGGCCGACATCCGGCCGCCCGGCCTGCCACTGCTAGGCGCGTCCATCGAGGATCGCCTCGCTGCGGTGGCCGAGCAGGATGTGCGGCTGCTTGCGCCCGATGGGTGGTCAGAGAAATAGGGAGAGCGTCTCTCCCACAGACGATGTGGGTAATCACCAGAAAAAGGCCCCCTTCCCTTGTGGGGAAGGGGGCCTCTTTTGGTTCGGCTTACGGCCCGCAGTTTACCGGCGGGTTGACGAGTGACAGGTAGACGATCTTGGCTATCTGACCGCGTATCGCGTTGTTGTACGGTCGGAAGGTGCGGTCCGAGTAGCCGCTGATCACGCCGTGGCAGTACGCCGTCTCGACCACCGTGTAGAAGACCGAGCCGGGGATCACGTCAATGAAGTGCCCCACCGGCGGGTTGTAGAGCGCCCAGCCTGCCGCGATCACGTCGATCTTGGAGAGCTGGCCGCGTGTGACGTAGTTGTAGGGCAGGAAGTACGGTCGGTTCTGGCTGTCGCAAGGACCGGCCGGTGCCATGCCGCAGTTGTAGCCGCTCACGATGCCGTCAGCCGCTGCCGTCTCTATCACGGAGTAGAACGGGTTAGCGGGGGTCACATCGGTGAACGTGTAAGCTCCGCCGGCGGGGGTTCTGATCGGCTTTTGGAAGCCGAGTACGACTATCTTGACCATCTGGGAGCGGGTGGTGTTGTTGTAGGGACGGAAGGTTCCGTCTGAGTAGCCGGAAATGACGCCGTGGCAGTAGAGGTACTGCACCGGCACGTAGAAGTAGTCGCTCATATGCACGTCGGAGAAGTTGATCGTGCAGGCCGTTGCGGTAGCCGTCGCTGTGCTGCCTGGAGGCACCGTCGCTGTGGCTGTTGCCGGAGGCGCGGTCGGTGTAGCTGTGCTGCCCGGAGGCACAGTCGAAGTCGCTACCGGAGGCGTGGTCGGAGTGACTGTGTTTCCCGTAGGCGGGGTGGGTGTGGCCGTGTTTGCCGGAGGAAAGGTCGGTGTAGAGGTGCTGCCCGGAGGCACGGTGGCCGTGGCCGGAGGCACGGTCGCTGTAGCCGTGTTTGCTGGAGGCACGGTCGCTGTAGCCGTGTTTGCCGGAGGCACAGTGGCGGTCGGCGTGCTACATACCGCAGGTGGGGCCAGCAATTCGCTGCCCGTCGTCCCCGTCGGCATGGACCCGCCGGTGATCAGCCCGGAGTAGACAAGAACCCTGCCGTCGGGCAGTGTGGCCTGCGCGTGGCCGAGCCGCGGCTGGATCATGCTCGGCCCCGCAACCCAGGTGTTCGAGGAGATCGTGTAGATGTGGGTAGTCATGGCGGGGTTGAACAGGCCGTCGCCGCCATCGGTAGCGATTAGCTTGCCCGTGCCGTAGGGCGATACCGCCCCGTAGTTGCCCAGCCCGCCCGTGCCGGCTGAAGCCAGCGTGGTCCACGTATTGGTGCCGGGGTCGTAGCTGATCAACGTGTCAATCGGGAAGTTGGTCGATCCCATGAGGTAAGCGCCGCCGAAGACGTAGACTAGGCCGCCGGCCGCAGTGCCGTAGGTGTTGGTGCGGCCATTCGTGTCGGGTATCTGCGGGCCGGTTGTCCAGGTATTGCCGGCGATGTCGTAGATGTAGGTCGAGCGCAGCGAACTCGTGAAGTCGTCGCCGCCGACCACATAGAACTTGCCGCTCAGGGCGATGCCTGCGCCCGCCTCGACTGATGCCGGCATGGAGGCACCGAAGCTCCAGGTGTTGGACGCGATGTCGTAGATCTGCAACGTGGAGGTTATGGTGGTGCCGCCGAGGAAGCCGCCGGCGACGTAGACCTTGCCTCCCATCGCGCCCTCCGAGTACTCGCCGACCGCGATCGGCGGCGGAGCCACATCTGTCCAAGTGTTGCTGGTGGAGTTATAGCGGGCCATCTCGGCCGGCAACGGCGTGCTCATCGGGTTGAGGCCGGTGGCGACGTAAACGTTGCCGTCGGTGCCCACAGCGCCCTGGATCGCATAGCGGGCAGGGACCAGCGTCGGCCCCGCCACCCATGTGGGCGAACCTCCGCCACAGGGGGTGGCGGTCGCCGCCGGCGCAGTCGCCGTGGCGCTCGGAGTGTTGGCCGGGGGTGAGGTTGGGGTCGGTGTGCTCCCACCTGAGATGATGCCGGCGTCGGTGTAGACGCCCTGGCCTGACCGCTGGTCGGTCCAGATCGGCAGCACACGGCTGTTATTGCCGTTAACGGCGATACCGGAGTAGTCGCCGATGAAGCCGCCCGGCGTGTTGACGACGTCGCCCACCGGTTGGTTCACAGACCAGGTAGCCCCCTCGTCGGTGGACTGGCTGTAGAACTCTCGATACGGGAAGCCGTTGACCGAAGCTTCTCGGCGGTCCATCCAAGAGACGTGGATCGTGCCGTTGGAGCCGACGGTCATCCAGGGGAAGAACTGGTCCTTGCCCTGCACATTGTCGTCGTTGATCTTGATGACCGGTCCCCAGGTCGCGCCGCCGTCTGTGCTGCGGCTCGAAACGATGTCGGCATGGTAGCCGGTGATACCCTGGTAGACGAAGGTGCTCTCAAAGCGGCCGTCGGTCCAGACCGCGTAGACATGCTGCGGGTTCGTGGGCGAAACGCCGATGATCGCCTGGTCGTTGTGGCGGAAGCCGGATGACGTGCTGCCCGCGTAGAGGTACTGATAGCCCCCGGAGAACGCGCCGGTCGGCGTGATCGGCTGGCCGGTGATGGTCATGCTCGGGCTGAACGTCACGCCGCCGTCGGTCGACTTCGTGAGTAGCTGCACCATCGGGAGGCTGAACGTGCAGTTGTAGGTGCAGTTTTGGTACTGGTAACTGATATAGAGCGTGCCGTCGCTCGCGGCGATCGGGTTGGTGAACTGGTTCTGATCGTGCGATGCGTCGCTGATGGTCACCGGGGCGCTCCAGTTCGCGCCCTGGTTGGTCGAGTAGGCCATCACTTCGCGGTTGTTGACATAAGCGCCCAGATTGCAGCCCGGCGCGTAGAACGAAGTCGCCGTGACGTAGATCCGCGTGTAGAAGGGGCTGGTTGGGGTGTTGTCGGCGGTCATCCATTCCTTGTCTATGAAGTGGTCGGAGGGCGAGGCGTCGCTCAGTGCATAGACTTGGGCACCCCAGGTCGCGCCGCCGTCGGACGAGCGCGAGACCTCGGCAGGGTCGGGGCACGAGCCGGTCGAGAGCTGACCGAAGTAGGCGTTTCCGAGGTTATCGTACACACCAACCGGGTCGCCGATGCCGGCCGGGCTGGTGACGGCCCAGCTCGCGCCTCCATTGCTCGAGAAGGCCCGCGCGACGGCGTTCGACCCCGCGATAAAGTAGAGCGGGTTCATTGGGTCGGATGCAATGAAGGTCTCATTGCTGCTCGCCACATGGACATCTGTGCCGAACACCGGCAGCGTCAGAGGAGCACGGCGGGACGTCCCCGGCCCCGTGCCGGTGGGACCGCCGCCTTGCGCCCAGTTGCCGGGCGGCTTGATGGCGATGATCTTGCCCCCGTGCAGGCCCGTCAAGTGGTGCGTGCCGGTCGGCGCCTGACTGGCGGTGGCGGCCATAGTCGCCGCCCAGCCGATGCCGAGCAGCGAGCAGACCAGGATTGCGATGAGGATCTGTATCCGCTTCATGTATAGTTCTCCTTCCCTTATTTTGACTGGTTGAACTCTAAGCCCCCCTCCCCCGCAAGGGGAAGGGGACTACGGGTTAAGGTGTCGCGCCGCAGCTGGTGGGCGGGTTGACGATGCTCAGATAGACAATCTTGGCTATCTGACCGCGTATCGCGTTGTTGTACGGCCTGAACGTGCGGTCCGAATAGCCGCCGATCACGCCGTGGCAGTAGGCGGTCTCGATCACCGTATAGAATGTCGAGCCGGGAATCACGTCGGTGAAGTGTCCCACCGGCGGGTTGTAGAGCGTCCAGCCTGCCGCGATCACATCGATCTTGGAGAGCTGGCCGCGTGTGACGTAGTTGTACGGCAGGAAGTACGGTCGGTGTTGGCTGTCGCAAGGACCGGCCGGTGCCGCGCCGCAGTTGTAGCCGCTCACGATGCCGTCAGCCGCTGCCGTCTCTACGACGGAGTAGAACGGGTTGGCGGGGGTCACATCGGTGAAGCTGTATGCTCCGCCAGCCGGGGTGATGATCGGCTTGGTGAAGCCGAGGACGACTATCTTGACCATCTGGGAGCGCGTTGTTGGGTTGTATGGCCTGAACGTGCCGTCTGAGTAGCCGGAGATGACGCCGTGGCAGTAGAGGTACTGCACCGGCACATAGAAGTAGTCGCTCATATGCACGTCGGAGAAGCTGATCGTGCAGGCCGTTGCGGTAGCGGTAGCGGTGCTGCCCGGAGGCACCGTTGCCGTGGCTGTGCTGGCCGGCTGCGTGGTCGGTGTGTTGGTCGTGCCGGGAGGCACGGTGGCCGTGGATGGGGGCGCAGTTGCTGTAGCCGTGCTGCCCGGAGGCGCGGTTGGTGTGGAGCTAGGCGCGGTCGTAGGTGTGGAGCTGGGTGCGATAGTCGGAGTGGGCGTCGCCTCTAGAGGAATGCAGGGCACAGGAGTGCCCGGCGTCGGCGTTAGCGCCGGCAGCGGCGTCGCCGTGGCACTGCCCGATGCCATGCTCGCGGTGAAGCGAACGTCGTCAACGGAAGGCCCCTCGAAGCTCTGCCCGTTCCAGTTGCTGCTGTCGGTCTTGAAGTGGAAGCGGATCTTCATGTTGGCCGACTTAAATTGGGTGATGTCGAGGCAGATTGCCTGCCAGCCGTGGACTGGGCTGGCCTCTCCGTAGGCGGTGGTCCATGTGGTGCCGCCGTCGCTCGACACTTCGGCGCGGAAGAGGTCGTACTCGCTCTCGGCGCTATCGTAGAGGTTGAAGCTCAACCAGACGCGATCCGCGTTAGAGCCGTCGTGCGCCGTTGCGCTCGTCATGGTCGTATCCAGCGTGCCTGTGTAGATCGGCGAGTTGAAGATAGACGCGCGCGCCGCGTAGATCCCGCTTGTGGTCCGAAGCGTCGAGGTGTACCACTCGCCGGTTGTCGGGCTGCCGCCCGCCACGACCCAGTTGTTCAGCGTGCCCGACTCGAAGTCGTCGGCCAGCAGCACGCTTGGGCTGCCTAGCGTGAAGTTGTGTGAGGTAGTGTTCGGGTAGGTCACGGTTATGTTGGCGACATCGCCGGTGTAGCTGCACTTTTCGGCATGTACCGTGAAGGTGCCGGCGGGAACATTGGTCATGGTGTAGACGCCCTGTGCATCCGTAGTCGTGTAGATGTTCGGCAGGCCATCCACCGAGACGAGAACACCCGCGACCGGGTTGGTGCCGTCGCTGACTGTGCCGGTGACAGTGCCGGTCGCCATGCGGTTGAGCGCGATCGGCAGCGTGCTCGTGGTGGTTGACATGACCGAGGTGGTGAAGCTGATGCCGTAGAAGCCCGGCGCGCTCACCGTCACAGTGTACTGGCCGGCGGCCAGAATGGTCCGGTAGCTGCCGGTGTTGTCTGAAACGATCTTGCGGATGCCGACGCCTGCCGCGCGGCTGCCCGGCGTGTTGTCGTAGACGTGGACCTCGGCCCCCGCCACAGGGGCGGCGCACGCCGGGTCGGTGATCGCGCCCATGATAGCGCCTGCGTCGCGCACATAGATGGCGGCGGCGTAGTCGTCTATCTCGCCCCAACCGTAGTTGTTGTTCGGCCTGATTCCCCAGGTCGGCGAGTAAAAGGAGGTATCAATGATGATGTTGTAGAACTCGTTGATCGTCAGGTCGGGGCGGATCTGGCGGAGCAGCCCCGCCAGCCCCGTGATATGGGGCGATGCCATTGAGGTGCCGCTGTAGTTCGCGTACTGGTTGCCTGGGATGCTGGAGCGGACGTTCACGCCGGGGGCGACGACTTCGGGCTTGATCAGGTTCCAGTCGCTGCGGTCCCAGTTGCGGGGGTCGTTCCAGGGAGGCCGGTTCTCCGCGGGGCCGCGGCTCGAGAAGCCGGCGATGTTCCGGTTGATGTCAATCGCGCCGACGCCGATCGAGATCGGGTAGCTGCCCGGCTCGTTGACTGTGCCTGGCGCGGGGCCGGAGTTGGCGTTGCTGAAGACCGGGATGACGCCCGCGGCTCGCCATGCCACGATGTCAGGCCACCACTCCAGGTCGGGGAAGCTCTCTGAATAGGAGTCGCCCCAGGAGTTGCCGACGGCGTCGGGCTGGTCATTGGTCGCGGGGTTGCCATCGGGGTCGGCCATGAACTGGAAGCAGGCGTGCATGTAGCTGAACGGGCCTTTGCCAGTGGTGTCGTAGATCCGGCAGGCCATCCAAAACGCGCCCTTAGCCTGGCCGATTTCGCCGGGGCCGGAGGGGCTGCCGTAGGAGCCGGCGATGGTGCCCATTGTGTGGGTGCCGTGCGGGCCGGTGGCCGTCGGGAAGTTCGGGCTGTAGCCGAAGGGGTCGAGCCACGAGTCGGCTGGGCTGTAGCCGGGCTGGATGCCCCGCCAGCGCGATGCGAGCGCCTGGTGGGTGCCATCCACGCCGGTGTCGAGGTTCGCCAGGGTGCGCCCCGTGCCATCGTAGCCCAACGCCCAGACCTGGGGGGCGTTCACCTGGTAGATGTTCCAGTTGTTCGTCGGGTCGGCGGGTGCCTGGGCAACGGTCTCATCCTTCGGGAGGGTGAAGTAGCCGTCTTCGATGATGTAGGCCACGTCGTCGCGGGCCGCAAGCGCCTGTATCGTGGAGAGCGGGGCCTCCAGCGCGAAGCCGTTGAAGATCCAGTAGTTCTGGTAGATGTTCGCCGCCATCTGCGGCCCTGCGAGGAACTGCTTGACGGCCGGCTGGCTGCGGTCGGCGACCGCGTGCAGCGCACGGATCGCACCGGGGCGGTTGTTCGTCGGCCATGTGCTGAGGTCGGCCTGGTCGCGCAGGTGGACGATCACCCGCATCCGTGTGCTTGCCTGGGCGGCGGCTGCGGCCTGGCCGAGCCGTCCGTAGAGTTTGCTCGCCGATGCTGCGGCCGGCGCGCTATTCCCTGCCCCCAGCGTCGGGCGGCTCGCGGCGGCCCCGCCCCCATTGCCTATCGTCAGCAGCATCGCCAGGGCGACAAGCAGCGCCGGAAGCGCGATCAGCCGTTTGAGTAAAACACGCATTGGCTTATTCCTCTCCTGAAGTTATCCTGAACCGGCAGACAAACCGGAGGGGGTTGCGCTGTGAACGGGCCTGCGGCCTCCCCCGTCCTAGAGATTATAGCGCCGGCGGCACCGCCCTGTCAACTACGACTTGAAAACCTGTCCTGCGATCACGAGGCGCTGGATCTCTGAGGTGCCCTCGTAGATCTCGGTGATACGTGCGTCCCTGTACAGCCGCTCCACCGGGAAGTCGCGCAGATAGCCGTAACCGCCGTGTACCTGGACGGCGGCGTGGGTGACGTGTGTGGCGGTCTCGGAGGCGTGGAGCTTCGCCATGGCGGCCTGCTTGCTGTATCGTGCGCCCTGGTCTTTTGTCCAGGCGGCCAGGTAGACGAGCAGGCGGCTCGCGGCTATCTCGGTCGCCATGTCGGCTATCTTGAACTGGATGCCCTCAAGCTCCGCGATCGGTCGCCCGAACGCCTTGCGCTGCTGGGCATACTTCGTCGCCTCGTCCATCGCGGCCTGCGCGATGCCGACCGCCTGCGCCGCGATGCCTATGCGCCCGCCGTCGAGCGTCATCATGGCTATCTTGAAGCCTTCGCCCACCTCGCCGAGTATATTCGCCTTCGGCACGCGGCAGTCCTTGAAATAGAGTTCCACCGTGTTCGAGCCGCGTATGCCCATCTTGTGTTCTTCGGCCCCGACCTCGAAGCCGGGCATCCCCTTTTCGAGGAGGAACGCGGTCACGCCCTTATGCCTGCGCTCACGGTCGGTCTGCGCCCAGACGAGGGCAAGGTCGGCCACACCGCCGTTGCTGATGAAGATTTTGGAGCCGTTGAGTACGTAGGCGTCGCCGTCTTCGACCGCGCCGGTGCCCATGCTCGCGGGGTCCGACCCCGCGACCGGCTCGGTGAGGGCGTAGCAGCCGAGCCATTCGCCGCCGGCCAGCCTCGGCAGGTAGCGGCGTTTCTGCTGCTCGTTGCCGAAATGTGCAATCGGCCACTCGACGAGCGAGTTCTGGACGGTCATGGTGACCGAGGTCGCGGCGTCGCCCCGGCTGACTTCTTCCATAGCCAGCACGTAGCTGATCGTGTCGAGGCCGGAGCCGCTGTACTCTTCCGGCACCTGCATACCGAGGAAGCCGAGCTCGCCGAGCCGCTTTACCTGCTCTGCGGTGAACTCAGCCGTCTGGTCGTGGTGGGCAGCCCTGGGCGCGAGATATTCGTCGGCAAACTGGCGGGCGGTCTCCTGGATCAGCTTCTGCTCTTCGGTGAGTTGGAACTCCATTAGTCTGCTCCTCGCTCGCTCAGTATACCACAGATGGCCGATATAGGCACGGCTCGCCTATGCTATAATATGATGCGATGATCCTCCTCGAAACTCTCTGGCTGGCCGCGGCCGGGCTGGTTTTCCTCTGCTACCTCGGCTATGCGCCGACCGTGCTGCTCTTGCCGGGCGCGCTCGGCAGCCTCCGCTGGGTGGCTCTGCCCTGGACCGGTTATGCGGCCTTCGTCGTCTTGGCGCAGTTTGCCACCCAGGCCAGCCTCGACATGACCGCCACGGCACTTCTCGCGCTTGCCCTTGCGACCGCTGGCAACGGGCTGCTACTGCTGCGCCGCCGCCCACCCACTGTCATTCTGACCCCACCCACTGTCATTCTGAGCGCAGCGAAGAATCTCAACCCCTCCCCCACTGTCATTCTGAGCGCAGCGAAGAATCTCGGTCTCGCCACCCTCGTCAACACAAGAACCGGGTTGGTGCTGTGTGGAGTGACGGCGGTCGTTGGGCTGCTCGGCATAGCCCCGCTGCTTGTCTACGGCTACCACACGATCATCGGAGAGAACTGGGATGGAGAGATATATCTGGCCCTCGGCGAGTACCTGCGGAACTTCGCGCAGCCGCACCTCGCCGACGCCCCCGCCAACCCTCTGCTGCACACGCTGTTGGTGCCACCCTACAGCCAAAGGACGCACGGTTACAGCTACTTCCAGGCGGCGCTCGGCGCGCTCACCGGCCTGCCCAGCCTGGTGACGCTCGCGCCCGCACTGTCTCTACTGCGCGCGCTGGCAGTGCCCGCAACATACTTCTTCTACCGCACCGCCTGGGGCTGGACGCCGCGACCGGCGCTGCTTGCGGCGGCCGCCCTCGGCCTCAACCCCTTCCTCCTCTGGATCACCTACAACACCTTCGGGATGCAGGTGCCGAGCCTCGGCCTGCTCCCCCTCTCGGTTGCGGCGACTCTCCTGGCGCTGGGGCAACCTCTATCTCACCACGGAGACACGGAGTCACGGAGAAGATATTCGGGCTTGGTGGCCTATGCGGCCCTGGTGACCGCGGCGCTCGCAGTGACGTACCACCCGGCGCTGACGGCCTGGGCGGCGATCGTCGGGGCCGGCGGGCTGGTGCTACTGGTTCGGAGCGGGCGGAGTTGGCCGCGCGTGCTGCTGAGGGGGATCGGCGTGGTCGCGGGGGCGGCGGCCTTGAGCGCGGTCGCACAAGCGATGGCGTTCGGCGGATTCTTGAAGCAGTACGCCGACCAGCCGTCCGGCCTCGGCCTCACCGGCTTCACAGCGCCGACCGACGCGCTCGGCCTCTCGCTGTCGTTCCGCTCGCTGATCGGCGCGGGGCCTGGTCAGGCCCTGCTCGCGCTGGCTGTGCGGGGGTATGGGCTGCTGGTGCTGGTCGCGGGCCTGGTCTGCACGGGGCTGATCCTGCTCTGGGCGTGGGACGCGGCGCGGCGTGTACCCGTCGCGCTGGCGACCTTCGCCGGTGGACTCGTCTACATGCTGCTTTTCCTGCGCCCGCTCGATTACCCATACGGCTGGTTCAAGGCGCAGTCGTTTGTCGCCTTCCTGCTGGTCGGCGCGGTCGTCGGCGGCCTGAGAGCAACGGCGCGTTTCCGCTTGCGCGGGCCTATCGTTCTCGCGCTTGCAGGGGCGCTGCCTAGTGCCGCGCTGCTGCTCACGTTGGGGCTGTTGCTCTGGCAATACCACTGGCCCCAACGCTACAGCAGCGAGATGATGGAGGCCGGGCAGATACGCAGCTATGTCGCGCCCGGTGACTCGGCCTTCGTCAGCAGTAGCCGCCTTATGCCCGGGCGTCTGTTCAACGGCGTGCTCTCCTACTTCCTCCGCGACAGCCAGCTCTACGGCAGCTTTTCGACCGCGAACTCCGCCTGGGACCGCACGCGGCCCGACGGCGTATACAGATGGGCAGTCTTGCCGAGCCGTGAACTTCCCGCGCCCTACGGCTACCGCCCCGAGGACCGCACCTGGGCCAACAGCCTGCTCAGTCTATACCGCGCGTCGCCCGACCTGCTCTACACCAGTTCCTGGGACCGCAAGGGCGATTACCCACAGAGCACGGCTGCGACGCCGCTTGGCTTTGTGGTCGCGCCGGGGTCGGTGCTGCCGGAGCCTGCGCCCATGCCGGATACCCCGCCGGTGACTCGCTCACTGGAACTCGGACTCGCGGCCTTCTACACCGGCACACTCGATGTTGACGCGGTCGCCGGAACAAAGCAGACGCGCCTCGGCACGGTGCAGCTTGCGCCGGGGCTGCAAACCCTCTCGCTCACCATCCCCGCGCCGTCCGGCATCGTCCTGCGCCCCGAGTCCGGCGGCAACCCACTGACCGTGCGGTGGGCGACGTTGCGGACGGCCCCGGCGGGAGCGGCCATGTCCATCGCCGTCGCGCTGCCGCTCTCCGACGTGCTGACGTTGCAGATCGACAGCTCGGCGCAGGGCAGCGATGTGCGGACGACTCTCCGGCGTGTAGTCACCCGCGCTCCCGCCCGCCGCGCCGACCGCGTGGTGCTCGACGTTTACCGCAGCCCCTCCACCGGCAACCCGAACGACCATCTCGCCTATTGGAGCTTCCGCCTGACAGGCCCGGACTCCGCCTTCATCGTCCCCCTCGCCGGCGGCACCCCCCCGACCGGCCCCGGCATCGAGCCTCTGTTGTCCGCTAGCCGCCTCAGCCCAGCCGCGCCCGGCCGCTACACCGCCTCGCTGACTTTCTACCACGGCGATACCCCCCTCGACACCGTCACCGACATTTACGGCTTCACCGTCGGCCCGCAGGGCATCGAGAGAGTTGACGTGCGGAGGCTGCCCCTGCTATTCTATTAGCCGGAACTGTCGTATAATCGATCCACGAAAGACACGAAAAAACACGAAAGAAGACGATGAGGACAAGGGTGGGGAATGACCGAGATGGATATTATGACTGCGAAAGAAGAAGACGGGTACGGGGTGGCTGGAGGACGGAGATAATTCTGAAGGAAGAGGTCTATGCTGTTGTCGGGGCAGCGTTTGCGGTTTATCGTGAACTCGGCGTGGGCTTTTTGGAGGCTGTTTATCAAGAGGCCCTTGAGATCGAATTGCGAGATCGAGCTATCCCATTCGAGAGCCAGAAGCTGCTGCCTATCCAGTACAAGGGGCAGGTTCTCACCAAAGCGTACATAGCGGATCTTGTGTGCTATGGCAGTATCATTCTTGAACTGAAGGCGTTAGATAGGTTGACTGGTCGGGAAGAGGCCCAGATCCTGAACTACCTGAAAGCCACAAACTTCCGCGTCGGGCTGCTCGTGAATTTCGGCAGTTCTCCACAGCTACAGTGGAAGCGTTTCGTTCACTAATCTCTTTCGTGTCGTTTCGTGTTTTTCGTGGATGAATAAGTTAACGTTGTGTTTTTCGTGGATGGAAAGGAGCGGGAGATGACAGTAGCTGAGATATTCGAGACGATGGAATATGGCCCCGCGCCCGAAGCCCCCGACCCTGCGCTCGCCTGGCTCGACGAGCGTGGGCGCAGGATGAAGCTCTTCATCAACGGGCAGTGGGTCGCGCCGAAGAGCGGGCACTACTTCGAGGCGATCAGCCCCGCGAACAACAAGCCGTTGGCCCGCGTCGCGGCAGCCGGGCCGGCGGATGTGGACGCCGCGGTGGCCGCCGCCCGCGCCGCATTTCCAGCATGGAGCGGCCTGCCCCGGCAGGCCCGCGCCCGCTACCTTTATGCCATCGCCCGCCATATTCAGAAGGAGTCCCGGCTGCTTGCCGTCCTCGAATCGCTCGACAACGGCAAGCCGATCCGCGAGACCCGCGACCTCGACATCCCCCTCGTCGCCCGCCACTTCTACTACCACGCAGGCTGGGCACAGCTCATGGAGACCGAGTTGCCCGGCTACCGGTCCCTCGGCGTCGTCGGCCAGATCATCCCCTGGAACTTCCCTCTGCTGATGCTCTCCTGGAAGATCGCCCCAGCCCTGGCGATGGGCAACACGGTCGTGCTCAAGCCCGCGAAGTTCACCCCCCTCACCGCGCTCGCCTTCGCCCAGATCGTGCAGGATGTCGGCCTGCCGCCGGGCGTAGTCAACATACTCACAGGAGAGGCCGGGCAGGTCGGCGAGGCGCTGGTCACACACCCCGACGTGGACAAGATCGCCTTCACCGGCTCCACGGATGTCGGGCGGAGCCTCCGGCGGGCAACGGCCGGCAGCGGCAAGCGGCTCTCCCTCGAACTCGGCGGCAAGTCGCCCTTCATCGTCTTCGACGACGCCGATCTGGACAGCGTGGTAGAGGGCGTGGTAGACGCGATCTGGTTCAATCAGGGCCAGGTCTGTTGCGCCGGGTCGCGGCTGCTGGTCCAGGAGGACATCGCCGAGCAGCTATATGCGAAGCTCCGTGCCCGCATGGAGAGGCTGCGTGTCGGCGACTCTCTCGACAAGGCGGTTGACATCGGCGCGATCGCCGGGCCGGTGCAGCTGGAGACGGTGCGCCGCTTCGTGGATCAGGGCGTGGCGGGGGGCGCGACGCTCTGGCAGCCGTCGTGGGCCTGCCCGACAGAGGGCTGCTACTTCCCGCCGACCCTCTTCACCAACGTCGCCCCCGCCGCCGAGATCGCGCAGGCCGAGATTTTCGGCCCGGTGCTGGTCGCAATGACCTTCCGCACCCCGTCGGAGGCCGTCGCGCTGGCGAACAACACCCGCTACGGCCTCGCCGCGAGCGTCTGGAGCGACAACCTCAACCTCGCGCTCGATGCCGCCCGCCGCGTGAAGGCCGGCACTGTCTGGGTCAACAG
The DNA here is from genome assembly GCA_050998805.1 of Chloroflexia bacterium. Taxonomy (GTDB): domain Bacteria; phylum Chloroflexota; class Chloroflexia; order QHBQ01; family JAICKM01; genus JAICKM01. Next base: position 78,632 of record JBPCPV010000028.1, read on the forward strand.
CACCAACCTATTCGACGCCGCCTCCGGCTTCGGCGGCTACCGCGAGAGCGGCTTCGGGCGCGAAGGCGGCAAAGAGGGCCTCTACGAGTACCTCCGCCCCGCGTGGGAGACGGGCGACAGGGGACGGGAGACAGAAATCAGTCTAAAAACAGCCGGCCATGAGAACGGAGCAGGCGGCGACGGCGCAACCAAACCACCCCAATCTGCACTCCGCGATCTGAACTCCGCAGTCCGCACTCCGCCGATCGATCGCACCCCCAAGATGTACATCGGCGGCAAGCAGGCGCGGCCCGACTCGGGGTACAGCCGGCCGGTCTTGGGGGCCGGAGGGCTGCGGCTCGGCGAGGTCGGCGACGGCAACCGCAAGGACATACGCAACGCGGTCGAGGCCGCACACAAGGCCGAAGCCTGGGCGGTGACCACCGGCCACGCGCGCGCCCAGATCCTCTACTATGTCGCCGAGAACCTCGCCGCCCGCGCCGACGAGTTCGCCTGCCGCATCGCCGAGATGACCGGGCGGGACGGGGCAGGCGCGGAGGCCGAGGTGGACGCCGCAATCTCCCGGCTGTTCACCTACGCGGCGTGGGCCGACAAGTTCGACGGCCAGGTGCATCACACTCCGCTCCGCAGCGTGACCATCGCCATGCCGGAGGCCGTCGGCGTCGTCGGCATCGCCTGCCCCGATGTAATGCCGCTGCTGGGCTTCGTCTCCCTTATGGCCCCGGCAGTAGCAATGGGCAACACGGTCGTCGCCATCCCCTCAGAGGCGCACCCCTTGAGCGCGACCGACTTCTACCAAGTGCTCGACACCTCAGACCTGCCCGGCGGCGTCATCAACATCGTCACGGGCGACCGAGAGAAGCTGGCCACCGTGCTCGCCGAGCACGACGACCTCGACGCGGCCTGGTACTTCGGCACCGCCGAGGGCAGCAAGGCGGTCGAATACGCGAGTGCCGGCAATATGAAGCGCACCTGGGTAAACTACGGTCGCACCCGCGACTGGCTAGACCCGCAGCAGGGCGAGGGCGAGGAGTTTTTGCGGGAGGCTACCCAGGTGAAGAATATCTGGGTGCCCTACGGGGAGTAGGTGGGCTATTTGGGCCGCGCCGTATAGACCACATAGATTGGCTCGCCGTTCCTCTGATACGACGTATGCTCCAGGTAGGGGGCCATGCCGTGCGAAGTCAACACCCGCTCGAACTCTGGGAAGCGGTGGGCGGGGCCGATTGTGCCCGCCGTGAAAATGTACCGCGTGCCCCTCACCCTCAGCGTGCGCTCGAGCGCCGCGTCGAAACCGGCCAGAGCCGCAGGCGTTGGGTCGAACGGGTACTGGAATATCTCCGCCGGGTTCATCTGCCCCTGGCTGAGTATCTGTAGCTGCCTCCTGATCCCCCACTCGGCAGCCACCACCGGCTGGTCCGGATGCTTGCCGAGGTATTGCGACAGCCGATAGATCCCGTCCGAGAACGCGAACAACCCGCCCGTCCTCGTCAGATCTCGGTGGTAGCGATAATCCGTCAACCCTGCGCTCCCAAGCAGGGCGAGCGCCGCAACAACCACCACCGCAGTGCGGAGTGCGGAGTGCGGAGTGCGGAGTGCGGAGGCACGATCCCCGTAATATGTCGCCCCGCAGGGGCGACATATTGCCCGACACCTGCAATGGCCGCCGCGACGACTATTTGGGGCATCGGCAGCATCACGAGCAAGTGCGTCGCCCAGAGGCCGGAGAGCGTCGGGAAGGACTGCGCCAGCACTGCGGCCAGGTAGCCGAGCGCAGCTACCAGCGGACGTTGTAGGCGGCTCGCCGGTGCGCTCCAGCCGAGGAGCAGCAGTAGCGCGAACAGGCAGAACCAGAACAGCACCCCCGCCATGTCGCTGAGGCGCAGATCGAGCGGCCCCGCAATATGTCGCCCCGCGAGGGCGACATATTGACCGACCAGGAACCAGGTCGCCCCGCTGACGGCCATCATGCCGAGCAGCGTCCACCCCGCGAGCAGCGCCCACGCCCCGGGTTTGAGCAGCCCAGCCCGCACCAACGCCCCGCCCGCGCCGATCGTGATCAGCACCGCGAGCAACCCAAACACCTGCCACTTGCCGCCGTGGGCGTTCGGGAGCGCGAGCGCCGCCACGTCCACCAGCAGCCCCGACGCCATGCCGCCCGCCGCGAGCAGCAGCAGCCTCCCCTCCCGATTGCGGAGTGCGGAGTGCGGAGTGCGGAGTGCGGAGCGTAGGGTTGGCAATTCGTCGGCGCGGCCCTGCGGCAGCGCACGGATCGCAGCGGCCAGCAGCCCGAGCGCGGCTAGCACGAACGCTGCGCCCGCCAACGGGTCTTTGTAGACCCGCCCCTGGTCGCCGGGGTTCGCCGCCTCCCCCTGGAACCAGAAGTAGCCGCCGTCCAGCAGTTGCCGGTATCGGTCGGCCTCCTCCCAGAGGTTCGGCAGCACAGTCGTGTTGTTCGCGCCGTACTCCGTGCCGGTCAGCCGGCTGCGTATCTCGAGGTATGTCCCGTGTGTCTGCCAGTTATACGCCAGGAACGGAAACGCCCCCGCGCCGAAGCAAGCCAGTGCGAGCAATAGCTGGAGCGCGTGGACCCGCAAAGGTGCATGCCGGAGGCTGCCGGGCCGCAGCAGCACGAAGCATACGCCGATGGCGAGGATCGGCCAGACATACAGCAGCTTCGTGGACAGCCCGACGCCGAGCAGGAGGCTGCCGAGGCCGAGCAGCCAGGCCGGGCGCTCGGACGAGCGCCACCAGCAGGTGAAGGCCAGCAGCGCGCCCAGTGTGAGCGGCACAACCTCCGCAACGACGTACACGCCGATCCGGCTCCAGAAGACCCAGGAGGTGGAGACCGCGAAAAGCAGCACCGCCAGGCGCGCCGTCGCCCGCCCGAACCATGCCCGCGCCAGGAAATAGCAGAGGATCAGCGCGATCAGCCCGCTCAGGATCGGGAAGGCGCGCAGCGAAGCCACGTTTATGCCGCCGAGCAGAAAGAACGGCACAAGCATGTACGTGCTGACGGTCCCCTGGTAGTCGTCGAGCATGAGCGGCCAGTCGCGCCCCAGCAGACTGAGGTGCGCTCCCCGCTCCAGCTCCACCGGCACGTTCTGCACGATGTGCATCGTCGAGACCGCGTCCCATGCCTCGTCGTAGTAGAGGCCCGGCAGCGTAAGCTGGTAGGTAGTGAGGCCGAGATAGATGCAGGCCGCGAGCGTGACGGCGAGAACGTCCAGCTTCGCGGAACCGGCTAGAGGACGGATCACTGGTAGCGGCGCAGTGCGTCTTGCGCGGCGTTCCGCACCTCGGGGTCGTCGGTCGCGCTCGCAGCCGCGTGCTGGAATGAGTTTACCGCCTGGTCGCGCTGCCCGTCGTCCGCGTAGGTGTAGCCGAGGTAGAGCCACGCGGCCGCGTAGTCACTCTTTAGGCTGATCGCGTGCTGGTAGGCGTCTATCGCCTCTTTGCGGTTGCCGGTGTCCCGCTCCGCCTGGCCGAGGCCGAACCAGGCTTCGAGCATGTGCGGGTCGAGCTTCACAGCCTGCTGGTAGGCGGCTATCGCTTCCGGCGGCTTCTTCTCGCTGAGGTACGCCTGCCCGAGCCGGAACTCGGGCATCGCCCACGACGGCCGCAGATGGGCGGCGGCGTTGTAGTAGCCGATCGCCGTATCCCAGGCCCCGCGCTCGCTGTAGATTTCGCCGAGATAGAACTGCGGGTCGGCGGACGCAGGGTCGAGGGCGGCGGCGTGCTTCAGCGCCTCCACCGCCTTATCGCCGAGGTTCGGGTTGCTCACGCTGAGTTTGTCGAGCGCGCGCCCCCTGCCTACATACGCTGGGGCGTAGTTCGGGTCGCTTTGCAGCGCCGCGTCGTACTGCCCCTGCGCCTGCCCTGTGTTGCCCCCGTCGAGATACAGGTCGCCGAGGCCGGTGAGCGCCTGCGGGTTGCCGGGCTGCGCCTGCAACGCGGCTCGGTAGTACTGCCCGGCATGGTCAGAGTCGCCCATCTGCTGGTATGCCTGCCCGGTGCCGTAGAGCGCCTGTGGGTCGCCGGGCGCGAGCTTGAGCGCCTGCTGGTACTGTCCGAGCGCGGCGGACGGGTCGTCGCGGGCCAAGAAAACCTCTCCGAGCAGCAGGCTGCTGCGTACATCGTTCGGTGCCCTCTGGTGGAACGCCTGCGCCGATTGCAGCGCCTCCGTGGTGCGGTTCGCCTGGGCAAGCTGCACCCTGACTAAGCCCACCCAGCCCTCCACGAGGTTCGGGTCTTGCTTCACTGCGTCACCGTAATGCTGTTCGGCATCGCTCAGTTTGCCCTTCTGCTCATTGAGCAGCGCAAGGTGGTAGTAGGCTTCCGCCGTGCCGGTCTTCCGGGAGACGGCAGTGCTGTATTCGGCCATCGCCTGGTCGGTCAGCCGGTTGGCCTGGGGGGAGTTCCCCGCCTGTCGCGCCTCCGAAGCCTGCTGCTCGTAGAGGCCGGCGAGCGCGAAATGCACCTGCGGGTGGTCCGGCTGGACCCGCTCCACCTGCTGCCAGAGCTTCGCCGCGTCGGTCGTGCGGCCCTGCGCCGCCAGTATCTCGCCCGCCGCGTAGAGCGCCGCCGCGTTCTTCGGCTGCTGCTTCAAGGCCGCCTCATACTCGCCGAGGGCCGCGTCCTTTTGGTTGGCCTGCACGTAGATCTGTGCCGCCAGCAGGTGGGCGTCGATCAGCGTCGGGTCGCCTGTGTAGGCCGCGTTGGCCTCGTTCAATGCCTCATCGTTGCGGCCAAGCGCCGCGAGCGCCTGCGCGCGCGTCAGATGTTCGGCAGGTGTGTTCGCGGGCTGCGCGGCGATCAGTCCGAAGACCCGCTGCTGGTTTGCCGTGTCGCCGAGCTGCTTGTATATCTCGCCCATCTTGAGGTAGGCCGGCAAGTAGCCCGGGTTCTGCCGGATCAGCGCCTGGTACTCGGCTAAGGCACCGTTCGTGTCCTTGTCCTCGATGTCCATCGTCGCCAGCGCCTCGTATGGACCGGGGTCCGCCGGTTGCAGCTTAATCGCCAGACCGAACTGCTCGCGGGCCGCCGTCCGGTTGCCCTGCTGCTTATACAGTACACCCATCTGGGTTCGCACGTCCGGGCGGTCGCGGTCGAGGCGGATCGCCTCGTTGAATGCGGCGATGGCCTGGTCGGCCTGCGTCTTGTGGTTGGTGATGCCGTTCCATATAGTGCCGAGGAAGCCGGGCGGAGACTCGTGTTTCGCCAAGTCGGCGTGCGCCAGGCCGATGTAGTACTCGGTCGTGCCGCGCTCCTGGTTCAGGTCGAGTATCTGCTGGGCGATGCGGGCCGCGGTGCCTGTGGCGTCCCGGCTCTGCTGCGCGCCTTCGTCGGCCCTCAGCGCCGCGTCCCAGCCATTGTAGATGTCGAGCGCCTTCTGGAACTCACCGAGCGCGCCCTGCGACTGTAGCTGCATCAGGCTGATCAATCCGGCCTGCCGCTCTATATAGGGGTTGACATCGCCTCCGGCACCGGCACGGGCGCGGCTTGTGTAGGTACTCGCCGTCTGCCCGTCGCCCTCCCGGTAGGCCAGGTAACCGCGCCGGAGGTTCGCCTCCTCGTTCGCCGGGTCGCTCCTCAGCGCGGCATCGTAGGACGCATGCGCGCCCGCGAAGTCGCCCGATTCTTCGGCGGCGATCCCCTGGTTGGTCAGGATGGTCGCCAACTGCGAAGGCGGCGGCGCGGGCACGACAGCGGCACCGCGCCCCAGCCGGTCGAGCGCCTGCCCGTAGTCCTTGAGCATCGTCGCCGCAACCCCCCAGTTATTGTAGATCGCCGGGTCGGTCCAGCCCCGCGCCTCGAGCGCCCTGTACAGAGCCACCGCGAGTTCGGGCTGACCCGTGGCGACCAGTGAATTGGCGCGGATGAAGGCCGCTAGGTTCTGTGTAGACGCCGGCGCGTCCTGCGGCATTCCCTCGGCGCGGGCGCGCGCCGCGTCGTAGTCTCCGGCCTCATAGAGTTCGACAGCCTCGAGCGCCGGGGCTAGCGCCTTGACCGCGATAAGAGGCTGGCCGGGCAGCGGCACCTGGGCCGGAAGCAGCAAACGGCCCATTGTGCCGAAGCGCAGCCAGGGCGCGGGCGGTGCCGAGCCACGCCATGTCAGCGTCGCCGAGATGGTGCCCCCGCCCCCGGCAGGCAGCTCGCCCCAGAGCAGAGCCTGAGCGTCCTGCCGGTCGAGTTCCTGCGCGGCTTCGGCGGCTGACCGCACGATCCCCGCACTCACGACGGGCATACGGCTCTTCGCGGCATCCCCGCCGAGGCCAGCCTGCACCTCCCGCATAACCGTCTGCGCGGTCTTCTTTCCTAGCTCCGTGGACGTGAAATCGGCGCTCTCGCCGAAGTCGGCGATCACCAGCTTTGCGCTGCCGGGGCCGGGCCTCCCGCCGAAATGCAGTTGAGAGATCAGGCCTGCGACCAGCAGTAGGAGCAGGAGGATGATCGTGCCGGTTATGATCGGGCGCATGTTCACCGCGCTCTGCCCTACGGTATATCCGGCCACGCTGTTTCGCCAATCCACAGTCTGGCGTGGTGGCCTACCTCCGCGCCTCTGTACCGGCGGTCCAAGTGGCTGGTTGTAGGAATCTCCCGCCCCCGCCTGCGGGGGCACTGCCACGGGCGTGGTGGCGGGCTGGCTGCGTAGTTGCTGTAGCCGCTCCCGACGCTCTTGCTCGGTGGAGAGGGTTGTATAAGCCGGTAAGCTCTCCGTGAGCGCGGCAGGCTGCGGCTGAGGTGTGGATGCGGGCTGCGGGGGTGTCGGCGTAGGAAGCGGGGAGGCGGGCGACCCTCGGCGGAGCTGCAGCAGAATCAGCCCCAGGCCGCCGGCAACCAGGAGCAGGCCGAGTGCTGTCACAAGCAGTCTGCCCAATTCCATGCTCTGCTGCTCCATCCGGCACGTCGGGTGGACAGGCCGTCACCTTACCGCCCGATAGCTTACACAGAAGTGGCTCCCTGACGAGGATTCGAACCTCGAACCTTGCGGTTAACAGCCGCCTGCTCTACCGTTGAGCTATCAGGGAATACGCCCGACCTCTGCGATTATAAGAAATCAGCGCCGGATTGTCAAGCGCGTTCAGGATGACAACGGCTGCCCCTTCGTCTCGGTGCCGAGCGCGAAGACCGCGACCGCGATGATCAGGAAGACGACCGTGAAGACGGCGAACAGTCCCTCTTTGCCGAGGTTCGCGCCGAGCCAGATGCCCGGCACATATGGGCCGAGTATGCCGCCGATCCGCCCGAAGGCGGCCGCCCACCCCGCGCCACTGCCGCGCACCGCTGTGGGGTACTGCTCTGGCGTGTAGGTGTAGACCACCCCCCAGGCACCGAGGTTGAAGAACGAGACCACCGCGCCCGCGAAGACCAGCCATCCGTCCGGCACGCCGGTGTTCACCAGCGCGTAGCCGTAGAGCAGCGAGCCGAGTGCGGAGCCGAGCAGGTAGGCGACCAGCGTCGGCTTGCGGCCCCAGCGTTCCACCAGCCAGGCCGCGCTGAAATAGCCCGGCACCTGCGCCAGCGTGATCAGGAACGTGTACTGGAAGCCCTTGATCAGCGTGCTGTGCTGCGTCATCAGCGTCGGCAGCCAGCTGAAGATCCCGTAGTAGCTGAAGACCATGCCGAACCAGAGTATCCAGAGCATCGCGGTGCGGCGCGCGAAGAGCGGCTGCCAGAGCGTGGCGAATGTCTGCGCGGCGCTTCGGCGGGGCGCGTAGGCAGGAGGCGCATCTGTCCCGGCCTCCAGTCCAGCCTCCTGCATCGCTTCCCGCGCGGCGGCTACATCGCCACGATTCTCGAGGTAGCGCGGCGACTCCGGCAGGCGGCGGCGCAGCAACAGGGTGTAGAGTGCGGGGATCGCGCCGAGCGCGAAGGCGATCCGCCAGCCGTCAATATGCCAGCCGGTGGGCGTGCTCGGCACCAGCAGCAGCCCGATGGCCGCCGCCGCGATCCAGCCGTAGGCCCAGAAGCTCTCGAGCAGCACCATCATCCGCCCGCGCTGCCCGGCCGGTGCCCACTCGCCGACGAGTGTGCTTGCCACCGGCAACTCCCCGCCGAGGCCGAGGCCCACGAAGAAGCGCAGCACCAACAGGATGCCGACGCTCATCGCCGTCGAGCCGTAGCCGCCGAGGTGCGCGAGGTCCACGCCTGTCGCTGGTATACCGACGGGTAGGGACGGCGCGGGCACGAAAGCCGAAAGCCCGGTCGCCACCGCGAAGACCGCGAGCGTCGTGCCGAAGACTGCCTTGCGGCCTATCCTGTCGGCGAGCGTGCCCGAGATCGCCGCGCCGAAGAACATGCCGAGGAAGCCGACGCTGAGTATCAGCCCGCGCACATCGGTCGCCAGCTTCCATTGCGCGCCGAGCACCGGCAGCACGAAGGTGATCAGCCCCACGTCCATCGCGTCGAACAGCCAGCCGACGCCTGCGAGCAGCAGAAGCCGCCAGTGGAACGCTGTCATCGGCTGCCGGTCTATCGCCGCCGCCTGTGTGTAGCCCGGCCTCGCAGCCGGCAAAGCACCTTGTAGTTGCATCGTCCTACGTCCTTTCCGTCCGGTGCCGGTTGCCCATCATCTCAGGCATATAGTCACACAGACACTAACCATCGTGTTGATTATACACTATACCCCGTCGGAATACAAGGGCCAACGTCCTGCCGACCTGGGCTCTCCTGGCGGGAATCTTGCTGAAAGAGGGCTGCAAGGGCGTAAGCTGAGTATGAGGAGACGCACATGCCAAAATCGGAGAAGACAAAACCCGAAGATATAGGGCACGAGACCCCCGCCTCGCCGAGCGAGGTGCCGGAGGGGACGGCCGATCCGCTGCCGGAGGATCTGGGACGGCGCGACCAGCCCGTGGACTGCGCGATCATCGGCGGCGGGCCTGCGGGGCTGTCGGCTGCCGTCTACCTGGGGCGGCTGCGCCGCTCGTGCCTGGTGTTCGACGACCGCACCGGGCGGTCGCTCTGGTCTCAGGTGAACCGGAACTACCTCGGCTTCCCCGACGGCATCGAGGCTGCCGAGCTACGGCTGCTCGGCAGGAAGCAGGCGTCGCTCTACGGGGCGTGCTTCTTCAACGGCTGTGTCTGCGGCGTCGAGCAGAAGGGCGACCTCTTCTGTGTGCATGTCAGCCCCAGCGACGAGTCGGAGGCGGGCAGCCCGGAGAATATCGAGAGGGAGGATGTCGAGGGCGCACGCCTCGGAGAGACCGAGGTCGAGAGCCGCGAAGAGTTCTACGCCTCTACTCTGATCTTCGCTACGGGTGTGCTGGATGACTTCCCGGAGTTCGAGGGGCGCGACGAGTGCGTGGGCCGGAGCCTTTTCTGGTGCATCATCTGCGACGGCTACGAGGCGGTGGGCAAGCGCGTGGTCGTGATCGGGCAGGACGAGGAGGCGGTCTCGACCGCGCTCCAGCTCCGCCAGTTCTCCAACACGATCACCCTCGTCGCAGGGCAGGACGGCTTCGACGTGCCAAAGTCGCGGCTGGCCGACCTCGCAGCCGCCGGCATCGAGGCTCTACCCTACCCGGTTGCCGAGTACTCGAACGAAGCTGGCTGCCTCAGCGGGGTGAAGCTCGAAGACCCGGCCGGCACGGTCTTGCCTCTCGACCTGATCTTCGCCATCTGCCCGAAGCAGCCCAACACCGACCTAGCGCGCGACCTCGGCATCTCGCTCGACAAGAACGGCTACATCAAGACCGACAACGAGCAGAAGACAAACCTATCCGGCGTGTTCGCGGCCGGCGACGCCACCCGGCTGCACAGCCACCAGATCAGCACCGCGGTCGCCGAGGGCGGCGCGGCGGCGGAGGCGGTGAACTACTACCTGTATGGGAAGATGCAGAAGGAAAAGAGCGGGTGAGGTTCAAAACTCATCCATCCGCGCCACGACCCGCACAAGCTCCATATCCGGTCGCCTGAGCACGACGAACGACGGCAGACCGAGGCTCTCCCAAAGCGGCAGCGGCGGCACCCCGGTCAGCCGCGAGACTAGTAACGTGATCACCGTGCCGTGGGCGACGATTGCCGCTGTGCCCGTGTGCCGGGCGGCGACGGCGGCGACCGCCGCCTCGAAGCGGGCATAGGCTTGGTCGGCTGTTTCGCGGCCCATCACCAACTCGTCGGGAGCGGCGAAAAACCGGGCGATCATTGCCTGCCAATCCTCGGCTGATGTGTAGGCCAAGCCGGTGCGGTCGTTTTCGTGGAGGTCGGGCATTGTCTCCACTGCCAGACCGAGCGCGTCGGCGGCGATCTCGCCGGTCTCTTGGGCCTTCGGCTCGGAACTGGTCACGAGCGCGGAGGGCTGATAAGGGGCGAGGCGGGCGGCAAGGTCACGGCTGCGTCGGCGGCCCTCTGCGGAGAGCCTCCACTCCCGCCCCGGCACGCCGGGCACGATCTCCGGCATCGCGTGCTTCGCCAGGATCAGGTCAGCCATTATTCCCCGCCGGAGATCAGCCGCACACCCCGGTCGTAGGTGAAGTAGTTGTAGGCCCAGTTCGCCAGCACGATCAGGCGGTTGCGGAAGCCGACGAGGAAGAGCAGATGCACGAAGAGCCAGCCGAACCAGGCGATCACGCCTGTGAGCCGGATGCCGAATGCGTCGAAGACGGCCGCCCGCCGGCCGATGGTCGCCATGCTGCCCTTGTCGAAATAGTGGAAGGGACGGGGCGCGCGCCCGCGAACGGCGGCGAGGATGTTTTCGGCGGCCTGTTTGCCCTGTTGCATGGCGACCGGCGCGAGCTGTGGGTACGGAGCGTCCCCCTTGTAGCCTTCCAGGTAGGCCAGGTCTCCGATCGCGTAGACTTCGGGGTGGGCGGCAAGGTTGAGGGTGGGCTGCACCGGCAGGCGAGCGCCCCGCGCGAGCGGGATGCCGAGGCCGTCGAGCAGGTGGGCACCGCGCACGCCCGCCGCCCAGACGACCGTGCCTGCCGCCAGCCGCTTGCCGTCCTTGAACGCCACATAGCCCTCGCCTACCTCGGCGACCGCCGTGTTCAGTTTGACGCTGACGTGCAGCGCCCGCAGCCGCTTTAGCGCGCTCTTCTGCAACGGCTCCGCGAAGCTCGACAGGATGTGCCCTGTGGCCTCGACCACCACCACACGCGCCTGCCGCATGTCGAGCATCGGGTAATCTTTACGCAGAACCTGGTGGATCAGCTCGGAGAGCGCGCCGGCGAGTTCCACGCCGGTCGGCCCGCCGCCGACTATCACGAAGGTGAGCAGCGCGCGCTGCGCCGCCGGGTCCGGCGTGGTGAGGGCCTGCTCGAAGGCCGACAGGATGCGGTTCCGCAGCCGCTCGGCGTCGTTGATGTCTTTGAGGCCGTAGGTGTGTTCGGCGAGGGCATCGTTGCCGAAGTAGTTGTTCGTGCTGCCGAGCGCGAGGATCAGGTAGTCATAGGCCGCGGGCGCGCCGTCGGTCAGCACCTCTCGGCGCTCGAAGTCCACGCCGGTCGGGCTGCACATGCGGAAGGCGACGTTCGGGTAGCGGCGCAAGATGGCACGGACCGGGTAGGCGATAGACTCCTTTTCGAGGCCGGCTGTGCCCACCTGGTAGAGTAGAGGCCAGAAGCCGTGGTAGTTGTTGCGGTCGAGCATCAGCACGTCAACCGGCGCGCCCGCCAGGGCGCGTGCCGCGCTCAGACCGCCGAAGCCCGCGCCCAGGATGACTATCCGTGGGCGCAGGCTCCGTGAGCCGGATCGGGCCGGGGCTTGTCGTGCGGTTTCAGCCGGCGCTGTCACTCGAACACCCATCGGGTCGCGCCCGACACAAAGTCGCCGGTGGGAAAGGCGAATACCACCGTTGGGCGGACAGCGTAGATCGGCTCGGCGAAGTCGTCCATCGGCCATTCGTACTTCGCGCTGTAGACCTCGGCAAATTGGCGGCGCACCAGGGGGTCGGTCACCGGCTCGCTCTCGCCTTCCACGATGATCGCATCTCCGGCAGGTTCGGTTCCGACGACGCAACGGGGATTCGCGGCCAGGTTCCGAGCCTTGCGCGAGTCTGGCCCGCTGCTGAAGTAAAACGTGTCGTTGAGCCACACACCCCATACCGGCATGGCATGGGGGCGGCCATCGGGCCGCGTGGTGGAGATCCAATAGGTGCGGGCTTGGGCCAAGCGGGTGGTCGCCCAGTCCCAGGAGAGCAGCCCACTGCCGCTGCCTGCATCCAGGATTCCGTAGCCGGGCATGTCGGGACGGCTCGCCGTAGGCTTTGCATGTCTGGTCCGCAGGTTCTGTTCGGTCATGTCCGGCGCTCCTATGCAAAGCGATGTACGGGCGTGATGAATCGCGCCCGTACTTTTATCCGGCCTTATTATAGGGCACTTGTGGCCCAAAGTCTAGTGGACGCCGGCGCGATGCTAGACCCGCACCCGCCGACCCCGCCCCCGCATCATGAAGGCAACGAAGGCGATCAGCAGCAGCGGCAAGATGATGCCCCTGCCGTGCGAGGTTCCGTCAGCTATCTGCGATAGGCCGCCGAGGCTGATGGCCGCGCCGGGGATGAGCCACCACCACTGGGCGCGGTTCTGCGCCCAGAGGGCAACGAAGCCGAGGCCGAGGCCGACACCCATGAGGCCGGGTGCTCCCAAAAGCGCCCCAAGAATGCCGCCGGCACCCAGCCCGGTCAGGATGTAGCCGGGGATGCTCAGGCCCCAGCGGCCCGACTGCCGGCTCGCGTAGAGGAAGATCAGGCCGAGCGCCAACGGGAAGGCCGCTGCGAAGACATGCGTCAGCGTGCCGGTGAACAGCAGCACGGCACCGGCGAGGATCAGCAACGGCAGCGTGCCGCTGTGCCTGCCGAAATAGTGCCCACGCCCATAGGATCCCCAGGGTGACCAAGTGGGGGCGGGTTTCTGACTCTCACCTGCGGCGGCTGGGGGCGGTACCGCATAGCGCGTCTCCGGCGTGGATGCGGCCTGTGTACCGGGCATCGGCGGCAGGTAGGTTGTCGGCGTGCCGTTGCCGTTGCCGGGCGTGGTGGTCGTGGTCTGAGCGTTCGGTGGCCCTTCGGCTCCCGGTGCGCGTGCCGCGTCGTTCGGCGGCAGATAGCGAGTATCGTTGTCCATTTTGTCTCTCTCCTTTGCGAGCGGTCCACGGACGGAGCCGTGTCTTACAGCGTGCGAGCGGTTAGCTTTCAGCTTTCAGCAGTCAGCTTTCAGCGATTGATATATCCTATACGGGAAAGGTTCTACGGGGGTTACAACTGCGAGCAGTCAGCTTTCAGCTTTCAGCTTTCAGTGGTATAATTAGCTGGACATTGGAGCGCGTTTCAGCAGGAGGGAAAAGCCATGCGGATCACTCGTGTACGAACCGGCGTCGCGTCGGCGTTGCTCGCGTTGCTCATCGGACTCGGTGCAGGTGGCACGCAGGCCGGTCCTGCGTCGTTGCCCACAGCCGGCAACGTGCCGGCCTCGGTGGGCGAGTGGCCGATGTACGGCCACGATGCTAGCAGGACGAACTATAACCCGTTTGAGACAACGATCAGTAGCGGCAACGTCGCGCAGCTGGTGTCGCGCTGGCAGGCCAACGTCGGGTCGAACGGCACGGCGACATCGAGCACGCCGAGCGTGGCGAACGGCAAGGTCTTCGTTGGCAGCAGCGTCTCGACCGGCAACGACTTCTTCGCGTTTGACGCGGTGAGCGGCGCGCTCGGCTGGAGCAAGAACCTGAACTATGTCAGCAGCTGCTTCAACGTCGGCATCGGGGCAAGCCCCGCCATATCGGGCAACGTCGTCGTGGCCGGCGGGGGCGACGCGGCCTATTACGGCCTGGACGCGACCACCGGAGCACAGCTCTGGCGGAATCCCCTGAACGTCGGCGCGAGCGGCTTTGCCTGGGCCTCGCCTCTGATTACCGGCAGCACGGCGTCCATCGGCGTTGCCTCAAGCTGCGACAACCCCTCGGTGCGCGGCGAGGTCCGCAACCTGGACGCCGTCAGCGGCGCGCTGACCGGGAACCAGTACTTTGTGCCTTCCGGCCAGGCAGGGGCAGGCATCTGGAACTCGACCGCACTCAGCCCCGACGGCAGCACGCTCGTCGTGGGGACGGGAGAGGATTACAACGGCTACAACGGCCCGTACACCCGCGCGATGGTCTCGATGGATGCCGTGACGCTGGCGATCCTCCAATCGCACCAAGAGGGCAACACCGGCCAGGATTTGGACTTCGGCACGACGCCGGTGGTCTTCCACGACAGCCAGGGGCGCGTCCTGGTCGGCGCGAACCATAAGAACGGCACCTTCTATACTTACGTGCTCAGCAGCATCAGCAGCGGGGCGCTCTGGTCTCGCAACACCGGCACTTTTGTCGGCATGATGCCGGCCTACGACCCGAGCTTTGGCAGCGGGGGCACGCTGTTCATTGTCGGCAGCAACGGCACCCACCTGTATGCTGTGGACCCGGCGATGGGCAGCACCGACCGCTGGCCGTCTGTGACGCTGACTGCCGCTGCCCACGGAAACATGGCAATCGCCAATGGGCTGATCTTCCTGAACGAGGGGAGCAGCGGCCTAGAGATCAGGTCTGAGACCGACGGCTCGCTGCTGCGGAGGATCACACCGGCGAGCGCGGGGAGCGCGAACTCCGGCGTGGCCGTGTCCAACGGCTTCCTCTACTGGCTCTCCGGCTCCTACCTGAACGCATGGAGCCTGCCCGCAGGCGCGCTTACTCCGACCCCAACGCCGACGCAGCCCGCGCCGACGAACACGCCGACGCCGATAGCGCCGACAGCCACCCGCACCGCCGCGCCGACAAACACCCCAACGCTGGTCGCGCCTTCTGCCACACGCACGCCGACCACCCCACCGACGGCTACGCCCGGCGTGCCGACGTTCACCCTCACGCCCAGCCCGTCGGCTTCGCCGGCTCCGTGCATGACGCAGGTCGCGGTCTGGACCGACCGCGCGCCGGTGCCGGGCACCAGCATAGTGCGCGCCGACGCCGCCTACTTCCCGAACGGGCTGATCTATCTGCTCGGCGGTGGACCGGTAAACGGGCCTGCGGGCAACACGATCTACGTCTACAACCCGGCCGCCGATAGCTGGACGACGGCTGCCACGGTATTGACCGATACCGACACGAACAATCTCGCGGCGGCGGTGATGACCGGGCCAAGCGGCCCACGGGTCTACGCGGTCGGCGGATACCTGTCGTCGGGCTTCGGCGCGTCGAACCTGGTCCGCATCTACGACCCGGTTGCGGGCACGCTCACGAACGGCGACCCGTGGCCTCAACCCCTCGTTCCCGGAGGCTGGACGGTCTACAACAACAAGCTCTATATCCTCGGCGGGCGCGACAACAGCGGCAATGCTGCGGCTGCGATCTGGGTCTACAACCCGAACGCCCCCGCCGGGGGCCAGTGGACGCTGAAAAGCGCACAGCTCTCGCAGGCGCGCTATTTCAGCGCGACGGCGGCAATCGGCAACTACATCTACATCGCAGGCGGCTCGACCTTCTCGCCGAGCATGGCCGCACCCGAAGACCTGTCGATCACCGAACGCTACGACCCCGCGACCGACACGATCAGCCAGGTGGCCGATATGACGCAGCCTTCGAGCGACTTCCAGGGCTACTCGGACGGCGCACTGCTCTACGCTCCTGGCGGTGGGTATCACACGGCTTCCACCATCGTGCAGGTCTACAATCCGTCCACGAACACATGGGGCACCACTGCGCCTCTGAACCACCCGGTGCGGGACTACGCGCGGGCGAACTCCGGCAACTACTTCTACACCTTCGGCGGCTACGCGGACGCGGGCAGCGGCGGCAACTGGACCCAGCGGTTCACGGTGCCGATGCCGCCCTGCGGCACGCCGACCGCCACGCCGACCGTTGCGCTGACGGTGCCGCCGACCCCCCCGCCCACGCACACACCCACGCCGACTAACAGCCCGACGTTGACCGCCACGCCTCCGGCGACGAATACGCCTCCTCCGACAGCCACGGTACAGCCGACGGACACGCCCGGAGGTCCGACAAACACCCCGGTCCCTCCGACGAGCACGCCCCCTGCGACGAGCACGCCGACCCCGGCACTTCCGACGAACACGCCGGGCGGCCCGACGAACACACCGGCTCCTCCGACGGCCACGACACAGCCGACGAACACCCCCGGAGGCCCGACAGCCACCCCGGCACCTCCGACGAACACGCCGGGCGGCCCGACAGCCACCCCGGCTCCGGCGACCGCGACACAGACGGCCTGCACGATGCCGTTCACGGACGTGCATCAGGGCGACTACTTCTACACGCCGGTGCTCTACCTCTACTGCCATGGGGTGATCAGCGGCTACTCCGACGGCACCTTTAGACCGTACAACACCACGACGCGCTCCCAGATGGTCAAGATCGTGATCCTCGGCTTCAACAAGCCGATCACGACGCCGGCCGGAGGAGGCCACACGTTCACCGACGTGCCGCCCGCCAACAACTTCTTCAACGTCATCGAGACGGCGGCGGCTGACGGGATAGTGAGCGGCTACACATGCGGTGTGGCACCGGCAGGCCCGTGCGACGCGCAGCACAGGCCATACTTCCTGCCCTACGCCTACGTCACACGCGGCCAGCTTACCAAGATCACAGTGATCGCGGCGGGGTGGTCTCTCTACAACCCCGCCGTGCCGACGTTCAGCGACGTGCCGCGCGGCTCGACGTTCTACACGGTGATCGAGACGGCGTACTGCCATGGCATCATAAGCGGCTACTCGGACGGCACGTTCCGGCCCTACAACAACGCAGTCCGTGCCCAGATAGCGAAGATCGTCTACCTGGGCATCGTGAACCCGCCGACGAGCTGCGGCGGGTAGGCAGTAGGCAGGCTGAGGTGCTGAGATTCTTCGCTGCGCTCAGAAGGACAGTTAAAGTAGGGCAGTTGGGCGGTTGGGCAGCGACTTAGAGGATGCACGACTAACTGTCTACCGCCTACTGCCTACCGCCTACTGCCTACTCAAGAGCTGGCGCAGCACGTATTGCAGGATGCCGCCGTGGCGGTAGTAGAGAAGCTCCTGCGGCGTGTCGATCCGCACGGTGGTTGAGAACTCGGAGGCCACGCCGTCGGGGCGGACGGCGCGCACGGTGATAGTCTTGCCTCCGGCGAACTCGCCCGCGATTGCCTCGTTGAGGCCGATGATGTCGTAGACCTCGTGCCCGGTGAGGCCGTGTGTCTCAGCGGAGTCGTCCGACTTGAACTGGAGGGGCAGCACGCCCATGCCGATCAGGTTCGAGCGGTGGATGCGCTCGTAGCTCTGGGCGATGACGGCGCGGACGCCGAGGAGTTGGGGGCCTTTCGCCGCCCAGTCGCGGCTGGAGCCGGAGCCGTACTCGCGCCCGGCGAGCAGGATCAGGGGCACGCCGCCCTTCTGGTAGAGCATCGAGGCGTCGTAGATTGACATCACTTCGCCGGTCGGCAGGTAGGTGGTCACGCCGCCCTCGGTGCCGGGGGCGAGGCGGTTGCGGAGGCGGACATTGGCGAAGGTGCCGCGCATCATCACCTCATGGTTGCCGCGCCGCGAGCCGTAGCTGTTGAAGTCCCTCTGGTCCACCCCGTGATCGAGCAGGTACTGCCCTGCGGGAGACGCCCTGCGGATGCTGCCGGCAGGTGAGATGTGGTCGGTGGTCACGCTGTCGCCGAGCACGGCGAGCACATGCGCGCCGGTGATCTCGTGTACGCTCTGGGGCGCTTCGCGTGGCATGTCTTCAAAGTAGGGCGGCAGGCGCACATATGTCGAGTCAGGCTCCCAGGCGAAGAGGTCGCCCTCGGGGACGTTCATGCCGTTCCAGCGTTCGTCTCCGGCGAACACATCGCCGTAGCTGTCGTGGAACATTTCGGAGCGGATCGAGCTTGCCATAGCATCGGAGATCTCCTGTCGGCTCGGCCAGATGTCGCGGAGGTAGACGGGGCGGCCGTCGTTGCCCTGGCCGAGCGGGTCGTTCTCGAGGTCAACGTCGAGGCTGCCGGCGAGGGCGTAGGCGACGACCAGCGGCGGCGACATCAGATAATTCGCCTTGACCTCGGAGTTGATCCGGCCCTCGAAGTTGCGGTTGCCGGAGAGCGCCGAGCAGACGACGAGGTTGCCTTCCTCGACGGCCTGCGAAACCTCGGCGGGGAGCGCGCCTGAGTTGCCGATGCAGGTTGTGCAGCCGTAGCCGACGGTTTGGAAGCCGAGGTGGTCGAAGTAGGGCGTCAGCCCGGCTGCGTCGAGATAGGCGGTGACGACCTTCGAGCCGGGGGCGAGGGAGGTCTTGACCCAGGGCTGGGACTGGAGGCCACGTTCCACCGCCTTCTTGGCGAGCAGCCCCGCGCCGATCATCACCGAGGGGTTCGAGGTATTGGTGCAGCTTGTGATGGCCGCGATAACGACCGAGCCGTGGTTCAGCACATGCTCGCCGTTCGCTAGTTTGAGCCTGACGCCGGGGGGCGGCAGAACCACCTCCTCGGACCCGACTGCGTCGGGGTTGCCGCCCTCGCCCTCCCATCGGCCCACCTGCTTGGGCGAGTTCTGCGGGCCTCCGGGGTCCAAGATCAATTGCAGCGCGTCGTGGAACGACTTGCCGGCGTCGGCGAGCCGCACGCGGTCCTGCGGGCGCTTCGGCCCGGCAACACTTGGCTCGACCGTGCCGAGGTCGAGGCCCAGGGTGTCGGAGTAGGCTGCCTCCGGTGAGTCGGGGGTGTGGAATAGGCCCTGCTCGCGGGTGTAGGCTTCGACGAGGGCGATCTGCTCCTCGGTGCGCCCGGTCAGCCGCAGATAGCGCAGGGTCTCCTCGTCCACCGGGAAGATGCCGCATGTCGCGCCGTATTCGGGGGCCATGTTGGCGATGGTCGCGCGGTCGGCAATCGGCAGGGCCGGCAGGCCGGGGCCGTAGAACTCGACGAACTTGCCGACGACGCCCTTGTTGCGGAGCATTTCGGTGACGCGGAGCACGAGGTCTGTGGCGGTGACGCCCTCTCGTAATGCGCCCTCCAGCCGGAAGCCGACCACCTGTGGGATCAGCATCGAGACGGGCTGGCCGAGCATGGCGGCCTCGGCTTCGATGCCGCCGACGCCCCATCCGAGTACGCCGAGGCCGTTGATCATTGTGGTGTGGGAGTCGGTTCCCACCAGCGTGTCGGGGTAAGCCTGGGCTACACTATCGGGTCCGGCGTCCGTGGTGAAGACGACGCGCGCGAGATATTCGAGGTTGATCTGGTGGACGATGCCTGTGTCGGGCGGCACGACCTTGAAGTTCTGAAATGCGGTCTGCCCCCAGCGCAGGAAGGCGTATCGTTCGATGTTGCGGTCGAACTCCAGCTCGGCGTTGATCAGGAACGCGGCAGCCGAGCCGTAGGCGTCCACCTGGACCGAGTGGTCGATCACGAGTTCGACCGGCTGCAAGGGGTTGATCCGCCTGGGGTCGCCGCCGAGGGCGGCCATCGCGTCTCGCATCGCGGCGAGGTCCACTATGGCGGGCACCCCGGTGAAGTCCTGTAGCAGCACGCGGGCCGGGGTGAAGGCTATCTCGGTGTTGGGGGCCGCCTGGGGCTGCCACTTTGCCAGGCTGCGTATGTCGTCCGCCGTGACGGCCTGGCCGTCCTCGGTGCGGAGCAGGTTCTCCATAAGGATCTTGAGCGAATAGGGCAGGTGAGCGACATCCAGCCCCTCCTTCGCGGGCGCATCGAGTCGGAAAATCTCGTACTGCCTGCCGCCCACCGTCAAAACCGAGCGCGCTCCGAAGCTATCCATCTATGTCTCTCCCTGGCGTCTACAGACGCGGCTACCCGAACGAAGCCCGCGCCGGCGGGCTGTTTTCTACGCCTATTGTAGCACTAGTCGGGGGTTGGTGCCAGTAGGCCGATTAACAATGGGGCGTCGTTTGTCTTGGCACCAGGATACGGCTCTCAGGTCACACGACCGACATCTCGTAGGTCAGCGCCCCGCCAGTGCGATCAGCTCCTCCCAGTCCCCCAGCACCGGCTCCGCTCCCGCCGCGAGCAGGGCGGCAGGCGTCGCGGCACCCCACGGCACGCCGACCGCCCGCACACCCGCAGCCAGCGCACATTCGATGTCCGACACCGCGTCGCCGATGTAGGCGACCGATGCGCGGTCCGGGGAACGACCCAGGCGTTCGAGCGCCGCCAGGATCGGGTCAGGGTTCGGCTTGTGGCGGGCCGAGTCCTCGAACCCGATCACGGCGTCGAGATACGGCGCGAGCGCGTACAGGTCCAGCCCCCGCCGCAACGACTCGTGGCGCTTGCTTGTCACCAGGCCGGTTCGCACCCCCGCCCCACGCAGCCGTGCCAGCATCTCGACCGTGCCCGGCACCAGCAGCGCCATCTTGTCGTGCCAGACCGCGTTGTGCTGCTGGTACGCGGCGTACAACGCATCTCCGTTGCCCGGCGCGTATGCCTCCAGCGCGGCGAGCAGCGGCAGGCCGATGGTCGGCAGCACATCCTCGCGCGAGATGGCCGCGCCGCAGTGCAGCCCGGTCGCGTGCTGCCAGCACGCCACGATCAGGTCCATCGTGTCAATCAGCGTGCCGTCGAGGTCGAAGAGAATTGTGTCCAGCATAGCGTAGTGCGTAATCGTTCGTGCTGCCGACTCCCGCCACCCACTGTCGTTCTGAGCGCAGCGAAGAATCTCGGCTGACGGCTATTATAGCACCCCCGACTCAGGCCGTCCACGAATTACGGTGCCCGAATACACGAATGACTAGGCACCCAAAGTTGGAGCAAGGCATCGTCTGTGGGAGAGTCGCTCTGCGCTCGATGAGCCAACCTCTGTGGGAGAGTCGCTCTGCGCTCGATGAGCTTGCCATACCCGCCACGCCCGTGGACCGTCGCCTACCGCTCGGATGGGGCTATAATGGGGCAAATTCAACCGCCAAGAGGCCGGTTTTGCCTCTTCCGGCGATGGCGAAACCAGGCGCGAAATGGACTTTCACACCAAACGTTGAAGTGCTCACTACAAACAGCATGGTCGCGGCGACGCCACGAACTCCGCACTACGCACTATTCGAGGTAGTCGCGCAGCTTCTTCGCGCGCGTCGGGTGCCGCAGCCGCTGCAACGCCTTCGACTCGATCTGCCTGATCCGTTCGCGGGTCACGCCGAACTCTAGGCCGACCTCTTCGAGGGTGCGCGAGCGTCCGTCGAGCAGGCCGAAGCGGAGCTGTAGCACTTGCCGCTCGCGGAGGGTGAGGCTGTCGAGCGCCTCGCCGATCTGCTGCTTGAGCAGGTGGCTCGACGCGCTCTCCGAGGGTGTGATCGCCTTGCGGTCTTCGATGAAGTCGGCTAGGTGGCTGTCGTCTTCAGTGCCGACCGGCATTTCGAGCGAGACCGGCTCCTGGCTCATTTTCAGGATCTCGCGCACCCGTTCGGCAGGTATGCCGAGGTCGCGGCCCATTTCGTCGGAGCTAGGCTCGTGACCGAGTTCCTGGGAGAGGCGGCGCTGGGCGCGTATCACACGGTTGATCGTCTCCACCATGTGGACCGGGATGCGTATGGTCCGCGCCTGGTCGGCGATGGCGCGGGTGATCGCCTGGCGTATCCACCATGTTGCGTAGGTCGAAAACTTGAAGCCCTTCGTGTAGCGGAACTTCTCGACGGCGCGGATCAGCCCGATGTTGCCTTCCTGCACGAGGTCGAGCATCGTCATGCCGCGACCGACATACTTCTTGGCGACGCTGACAACGAGCCGCAAGTTCGCCTCGGCCAGGTGGCGGCGGGCGGCCATCGAGTCGGCCACGATGCCCGACCAGTAATCCCCCAGGTGCGGTGCGAGGATGCCGACCAGCAGCTCGAACTCCGCCTCCGACGGCCATTCCCAGGAGTCGAGCCGGGAGCGGATCGGGCTGGGCAGCAGCTCGAAAAGCAGCAGCGTATGCCGGAGGTCGTCCTCGAGCTGCTGGGCGCAGAGGCCGACCCGGACGGCGACCTCCTTCAGCGCGGCGGGGTCGAGCTGGGAGGTCGGCACAATCGCGCTCAGGAGTTCGTGGCGGGTGGCGGGCAGCGAGCCACCGTACTGGGCGCAGTACGCCTCCTCGGCCAACGGCCACGCGCGCCCCAATTCGGCGTAGACCCTGCGGCAGACGCGCGTGCTCCGTGGGGCGGCTGCCGCGCTCCCGTCGTCCAGCCCCGCGATCAGTTGTTCCAGGAAGATGCCGCGCTCCATGCGGCGGGCGAGCGCGATCTCGGCCTCGGCGGTGAGCAGCGTCACACTGCCGATCTCGTGGAGGTAGAGTCGCACCGGGTCGTCGGTGCCGATGCCTGCCGGCCCGCTCGACAGGTACACAGCCGCAGTCGTCGCGATTGTGTCGGCTATGGCCTCGGCCTGGGATTCCGGCCAGCCGCTTTCGTCGAGCGTCTCCACGCTCAGATCGAGTATCTCGACATGGGCGCTCGCCCCGTCCCCGGCGCTGCCCAATTTCGCTTCATCGCTCTGCACGAAACGCTTCGCCATACCTTCTCCTCCTCGATTTCCTGCTAATCTCGGGTGTCGCGGTAGACTGTGCTGCGCGTGGGAGTGGACTCCTCCCTTAGCTGGGGGCGCATCTGTTCAAGCGCGGTTGCGCCTGTGACAAGGTCGATCTTGTCTTCGGCTTCGCTCGTGCGGGCCTCGGCGAGCAGCAACTGGTACTGCTGCACCCGCAGGCGGTCGTCGTACTCGCTGAGGCGGCGCGTGCGGCTCGCGATCTCGGCCGGCAGGTTGAACGGGTAGATGTATGGCTCGCGCTCGGCCTGGGCAAGCAGGAAGTCGTAATGCTCCCGGAGGGCGGGGTCAACCGCCTCGCGGAGCGTGGCGCGGTCCACCTCGAGCGGGGCCGTCACAGTCGCGGGGGCGAGCGCGGCGACTGTGACGGCGACGGCCTGCATGATCATCCGGTTTTCGCTGAGTGTGAAGCGCGACGGGGCGGGCGCTTCGGGCAGCAGCACGGCCTCCGGGTAGCGCAGCAGCAGCGAGAGGAGATGTTCTTCGGGCGCGAGTTCGCGGGCAGGGGGAGGCGGCGGCGTCTGCGCGGCCTGTGCTGCCGTTCGGCCACGCGCTGCCGCAGGCGCGCCGCTCGGCGCACGCGAGACCGCGCGCTCAACGGCCTCGACAGGGGTCTGGGTGAGCGTCGCCACCTTCTGCATATAGTGGGCGCGGGCCACCGGGTCGCCGATGGCGCGGATCAGTGGGGCCACCTGCCGCACAGCCTCACTCTTGCCGTGCGCCGTGCGTAGGTCGAGGCTGCCGGACACCACCGAGATGAAGTGGTCGGCCACCGGCTGCGCGGCGGCCAGCAGGCCCTCCCAGGCGGCGGGTTCGCTCAGGAGGAGTTCGTCGGGGTCTTTGCCGCGCGGCAGCGACATGATCCGGATCTCGGAGTCCATCCGGCGCTCGACGCCTATCAGACCGCGCGGGCCGAGCACCGGCACGTTGAACCGCGACATGCCGGCCTCCAGCACCTCAGCCCCCTTCAGCGCGGCCAGGTCACCTGCGGCGTCTGCGTCGAGCGCGAGCACGATCCGGCGGGCGGCCTTCTTGAGCATGTCGGCCTGCTTGTCGGTGAGCGCGGTGCCCGACGCGCCGACGACGTTGGCGTGCCCGGTCTGGTGCGCGATCAGCACGTCCATGTAGCCTTCGACTATCACCGCCGTGTGCGCGGCTTTGATCGCGGCGGTCGCCTGGTCGATCCCGTAGAGGCTGGCGCTCTTGTCGTAGATAGTCGTCTGCGGCGAGTTCATGTACTTCGGCGGGCGGTCGTCGAGTGCGCGCGCGCCGAAGCCGGTGGTGCGCCCCCTGATGTCGCGGATGGGGAATACGAGCCGGTTGCGGAAGCGGTCGAAGTAGCCCGCGTTCTCCCCCTCGCGGGCGATGACCAGCCCGACCTCGAGCAGCTCTTCGTAGCTGTAGCCGCGCTCGCGCATATAGTTTGCGGTCGCATCCCAGCTGTCGGGCGCGTAGCCGACCATGAAACCCGCGATAGTCTGCTCGGTCAGCCCCCGGCTCTCGGCATAAGCCTTAGCCGCCCGCGCGCCCTCTGCCGTCGAGTGCATCAGCAGGTTATGGTAGAAAAGCGCGGCAGCCGCGCACGCCTCGTACAGCCGTTCGCGCTTCCGTTCCTCTGCGGCCTCGCCTTCGTCGCGGGGCGCGACCTCGACGCCGGCCTGCCGCGCCAGCCGTGCCAGGGCGTCGCGGAACTCCAGCCCCTCGGTGTTCATCACGAACGAGAAGATGTCGCCGTTCGCCCCGCAGCCAAAGCAGTGGTAGCTCGCGCTCTCCGGGAAGACGACAAACGAAGGCGTCTTCTCCGCGTGGAACGGGCACAGCCCCTTGAAGTTCCGCCCGCTCCGCTGCAAGGCCGTGCGCGCCTGCACCACATCAACAATGCCGAGGCGGGTCTTTATTTCGTTGATCGCGTCGTTATTCGGCATGTGCTCCTGCTAAATAGACCAGAGCCTCGGAACATACAGGTTGCTGAACTGCTCGATGGCGAAGCGATCGGTCATGCCGGCCACGTAGTCCGCAACGATCCGCTCGCGGGGTTCGTTGCGCGGGTTGCGCGCCAGCTCCTCCGGGATTTCGTCGAAGTGGTCGCAGTAGTGGCGGTAGAGAGCGTGGATCACGCCATGTACCCGGTCCACATCGGCTTTGGCGGCGGAGCCGATGTAGACATGGTGCAGCAGGAACGATTTGAGTGTGTCGGCTGCCTGGAGGACTTGGGGCGAAAAGTGGAGCTGCACGCTCTCGATGTCGGGCAGGATCGCCCTCTCCGGCGGGTAGGCCACCGCCCAGTTCTGCTCCACCAGATCGCAGACGAGGCTGTTGATCCGCGCGGAGTGGTTGTCTCCGAGCACGGAGACCGCAGACGGCGGCAGGTCGGCCTGCGTGATGATGCCGGCGCGCATCGCGTCGTCAATGTCGTGGTTGATGTAGGCGATGCTGTCGCTGATCTTCTGGACCTTGCCCTCGAGCGTCCCCTGCCCCGCCCCCTCTGCGCTCATGCTCTCGCTCACCGGGGTCGCGTCGGTGAGGGCGGTGCGGACTTCGTAGGTCAGGTTGAGGCCCTGGCCGTCCCTCGCCAGGTAGTCAACGATCCGCAGGCTCTGGTCGTTGTGCCGGTAGTTCGCGTCGAAGACCTCCCGCAGCGCGTCTTCGCCGGCGTGCCCGAACGGGGCGTGTCCCAGGTCGTGCGCGAGGGAGATCGCCTCGACAAGGTCTTCGTTGAGGCGCAGCGCGCGCGCGATGGTCCGCCCTATCTGCGCGACCTCGAGCGTGTGGGTGAGCCGCGTCCGGTAGTGGTCGCCCGTCGGCGCGATGAAGACCTGGGTCTTGTGCTTCAGGCGGCGGAAGGCTTTGGAGTGTATCACGCGGTCGCGGTCGCGCTGATAAGCGGTGCGGATCGCGTCGGGGGGTTCGGGCTGCACGCGGCCGCGCGACTCGTCGGCCTTCGCCGCCAGGGGCGACAGCCTTAGATGCTCTTCCTCTTCGCTTCGCCGGCGCACCCGCGAAATCTCCATGGGGTGTCGTGTTCCTCTCCGGTGCCATCCCGTTGTCACGCGACCCTTCATTATAGCAAATAGAATCGCCCCTGCATAGAGGTTTGGGCGATCAACTTCGTCACTATTTTCGCCGGCTATAGTAATGGAGCGAGGATGTCGCGCACGAAGTCGGCGGGATTGCTCATGGCGAACGGGCGGCCGAGTACGGCTTCGATTGCGGCCTGCTTCCCGATGCGGCGCGGGTTGCACGAGAGGAAGTTAGAGGCTTCGGAGAGGGCGACGCACGCTACATGCAGGCTCTCCGCCTGCTTGAGGTCGGCTCCCTCGGCCAGCCTCGCTGCCAGAGCCTCCAACTCTGGGGTGCGGAGGATGTCTGCGGTGGCCTCGACGCGCAAGCTCTCTTCGAGCTTGCGGACTTCGGCTGTCGCCGGAGCGCACTCTTGCTGGACGACGAAGGATGTCACGAGCTCGGCAGTGCCCGTGCGGATCGCCTCGACTATGTGGGCGACCGCGCGGATCTCGCGGCGGTTCGAGCCGACCATCGGGTTGTCGAAGGGGCGTCCATAGACGCTGGTGTCCATGTAGACGACCGGTATCTCATCGGGGTCGCGCATCGTGCGGAACCTCCATTAACACTGTTAACACTGTCATTCTGAGCGCAGCGAAGAATCTCCCTGGTGTGGGAAGACGACTTCGATGCCGGTGCGCGTGTAGAAGTCCTCGGTCACTGCGCGGACGCGCTCTGCTGGGGACGGACCGGGTGCGCGGCGGCGCGCGGAGGGGCTGTCGGGGCCGCCCGCGAGGTCAACGACGATCTTCGGCGGGTCGGCCTCAAAGCCGATTCGCTCTACCGAGTAGCCCGTGCCGCCGAGCGCCTTGCCAAGCTCCCGCACCAGCCCCAGGGCGCGCGCCGCTTCACGCACGCGGTTGCCGAGCGCCCCGGATGCCGCGCTCATGTCGAGGTCGGCCTGCGCCCAGTCGCGGGGCGCGTTGTCCCTGTCGAGAGCCGCCCGCGTGAGCCTTGCTGCGGCATATTCGCCAATGAGTTCTTCGATCTCTCCACGCATGTCGGGCATGTCACGGTTATATCACAACTCTGCGCCGCCCACAAGCAGCAGGCAGGCCGGCCTTGCGCCTGCCGGTCGGGTATGGTATGCTGGCGCATGTTGATCCGCGCGAAGACCCGCTTTCATTGGCGCGGGTATACGCGCTTCGATTTCGCGCCTCTCTGGTTCGCGGTCGGCCTTGCGTTGGAGCCGCCCCACGATTTCTTGGTCCGGGTGATACCGGCCATCCAGGAGGCGCTCACAGTATAGAGGATCGTTTATGAGTCGGTTGACTCCCTTCGGCACACTTCTGCTGCTTATCTTCTTCCTGGTGGTCATCGGCGGGGCGCTCTCAGCGACCGACAACCTGCACTGGCCGCCGCGCGGCTTCCCCACCTCGGTCCCGGCCGTGACCCCATCCCCGACTTCGCAGCCGGTCGCCCAGGCCCCGCCGACTGCCACGACGGTGCAGGTCGCCGCGCGGCAGACGGTATCCGCGCCCGCGCCCGCCGCGACACGAAGCGCGCCGCCCACCCCTACGCTGACCGCAACGCCGACCGCCGTCCCCGCCAACACTCCGACCGCCACGCCTCAGCCCGGCCTTGCATACGTCGGCCCGATCGACATCGACGGCGCGATCTCCGGCAACGGAGGCCCGCAGCCGGGCGCGACCGACCCCGACAGCGGGCGGCTGTATGTCGCGGAGGCGGACGCGGCAGGCCGCGGCGTGCTCGGCGTCTACGACGGCGCGACCGGCCAGAAGAAGCAGGATGTGCCCCTGGATCTTGCCGACATGGCGATGGGCAGCCTGGCTCCGGTGCCGGTGCTGGTCTACACCCCGACTAAGCGGATCTACATCGTGGGCCGCAGGGGGCGTATCGCCACGGTGGACACCGAGACCCTACAGCCCGGCCCCTCATACGACATCGCCCAGCCTATAGAGCGCGCCTTCCTCAGCCCCGACGGCACCAAAATCTACGGCCTACAGGGCGACTCCCCAGGTGGGTCGGGCGCGCTCTTGCGCTCACTCGATGTGCGGACATACGCCATCCGCGTGCTGCATGTGCCGACTCGCTGGGCGGCGGACGGCGCGTTCGCCGACGGCTCGACCCTCTACCTTACCGGGCGCGACGGCCTGCTGCCGTTCGATATGGTCTCCGGCAACTTCGGCGCGCCGATCTCGCTCGGCTTTGAGCCGCTCTTCCCGGTGTTCGACCCGGTGGGCCGGCGGCTCTACGCCTGGCGTCAGCCGCTCACTCTGCCCCTGACGCCCCAACTCGTCGTCTACAATGCCGCAGACTGGACCGAGCAGCTCGAGGCAACGCTCCCCGGCTGCCCATGCCCCCTCGCAGCAGGCGCAGCAGGCAAGCGGCTCTACCTAGCGATGCCTACCTCGCCGGGGCATGTGCTGGCCTACTCCCAGCCCGGCCCGCTCTCGACCTACGACGAAATCGTGCTGAGGCCCGCGCCCGCCCTCCGCCTGCTGACGAGTGCGACGAACAACCGCCTCTATGTGCAGACTAACGGCCCCCACGCCCTCCTGGTGCTGGCGGACAACGGCCCCGCGCCCGGCAGGCCCCCCGTGACGGTGGACGTGTCGCGCTAGACGAGTGGTCGGGGATGGTGCCTTCCACGCATACGGGCCGGGAATACATGAACGAGGAGGACATATATGGGCCGTCTATTCCGCTTTGGCCTCGTCGCGGCCAACGCTCCCTCACGTACTATCTGGGTTAACCTCGCCCGCCGCGCCGAGCAACTTGGCTACGCGACCCTGTTAACCCCGGATCGCACAAGCGCGGGAACTCTGGCCCCCATGCCGGCATTAGCCGTCGCGGCCTCGGTGACTACCTCGCTGCGAGTCGGCAGCTACGTGTTCTGTAACGGCTATCGTCACCCCGTGCTCCTCGCCAGAGAAGCCGCCACGCTCGATCTGCTCTCCGATGGCCGCTTTGAGCTTGGCCTGGGAACCGGCGTCTCCTCTACGGAGTTCGAGCAGATGGGCATCCCGTTTGCCGGCGCAGGTGCTCGTGTCGGCCGGCTTGCGGAAACCATCCATCTGATCAAGCAGCTCTTCACGGAAGAGACGGTCAATTTCAACGGCAAGTACTACACGGTCACAGGGTTGAAAGGAAACATCAGCCCTGTCCAGAAGCCTCACATGCCTATTCTAGTGGCCGGTGCCGGAGAGCGGACGCTCAAGCTGGCTGCCAAAGAAGCCGACATTATCGCTGTCGGCTCGAAAATCGGCGCACACGGTCCGGACTCGACAGACGCCACGTTGGACCAAAAGATCGCCTGGATTAAAGAGGCCGCCGGCCCGCGCTTCGCCGACCTGGAACTGAGCCGGACGATCTTCGACCTCGAGATCACCGACAGTGGAACGCCCCTCTCCTCCCAGGCAGGAGGCTGGTCAGTCCCAAAGAGACAACTGACTACCGAGCGAGCGGTCGCCGAGCTTCTTGAGCATCGAGACCGCTACGGCTTCTCCTACCTACAGCTCTCCACACAACAGATGGAGAACTTTGCCCCAGTAATCGCCCTGCTGTCCGGCCGATGAGCTGATCGGCACAGCCCTCGCTTGACAGCCCATAGCACATGCGTTATACTCGCGGCGGTACTCATTAGATGAGTAGGGAGACCGCAGTATGCCTCGCCGCGCCGAACGTTTGTTGCCTGCCGCTTATGCTTTGCTGGGGCTATTGGCCGCCGGGCCGGCCCACGGCTATGATCTGCATCGCCATTTCGCGCCCGGCGGCCCACTCGCCGAGGTCTGCCGCCTTCAGATCAACCAGCTCTACGCGCTGCTCAAGAAGCTGGCCGACCTCGGCTATCTGGCGCAGACCTCTGCCGAGCCGAGCGGGGCCGCGCCGCCCCGGCGAGCCTTCGAGTTGACCCTGGCCGGCCATGAGGCCCTGACCTCGTGGCTCGACGAGCCGGTCCGGCACACCCGCGACGTGCGCCTCGAGTTCCTGCTCAAGCTCTACTTTGCGCGCCGGCGAGCGCCCGAACAAGCGACGGCACTCCTTGAGGCGCAGGCGGCGGTGACAAGCTCATTGGTGCGCCGCCTCGAGCGCGAACTCGCCCTGCTCCCCGACACCCCCGATGCCGATTTCGGTCGCCTGGTCCTGGACATACGGCTGCGCCAGAATCGTGCCGTACTCGGCTGGTTGGAAGATACGCTTGGCGGCGCCGCCGCCTAACTTTTCTGCGGAGGTCTCACATGAAGGAAGCACCGGACAAAGTCAACGACGGCAACAGGCGTCGGCTGGTGGCCCTGGGGATGGCCTGCTTGTTGCTCGTCCTCGTCATCCTGGCGCTCTTTGCCCTCGCCGGAACGCCGACGCCGGCAACGCCGCAGGTCGGTACCACGCCGCCGGCGACGCAGTCCGGCACCACGCCGCCGCCCAGCGTTGGCCCTGGCGGCCTGATGGTGTTCGCCGCGTCGTCGCTGAAAGAATCGTTCACCGAGGCGGGCCGGAACTTCAAGACAGCCAACCCGAACGTGACCGACGTGGAGTTCAACTTCGCCGGCTCCCAGCAGCTCGTCACCCAGCTCGCGCAAGGCGCCCCTGCCGACGTGTTCGCCTCAGCCGATAAGCCGAACATGGACAAGGCGGCTGGCGCAGGCGACATCGAGGGCAGCCCGCAGGAATTGGCGCGCAACCTGCTCGTCGTGGCCGTGCCGAACGACAACCCCGCGCACATCCAAAGCCTGCACGACCTGGGCCGCGCGGGGATCAAGATCTCGCTCGCCGATCCGAGCGTGCCGGTCGGCAACTACAGCCTCCAGGTGTTCGACAAACTCTCTGCCGACCCCGCCTATGGTGCCGGGTTCAAGCAGCAGGTGCTGAACAACGTGGTCAGCCGCGAGAACAATGTGCGCCAGGTGCTCACGCGGGTGCAGCTTGGGCAGGTGGATGCGGGGATCGTCTACGCGACGGACGCGCGGGCTGCCAACGCCGCGGCGACCGGCTCGGTGCCTCCGGTGCAGACGATCGAGATCCCAGCGCCGTACAACGTGACGGCGATCTACTACATCGCCGCCGTGAAGGGCGCGGCCCACCCCGCCGCGGCCCGTGCCTGGATCAGCTACATCCTCTCGCCTGCCGGGCAGGCCGTGCTCGGCAAGTACGGGTTTGTGGCGGCGGGAGGCGGGCAGTAGCGCCTGGGATGCGGTCCCGCCTGGGCTGGGGGACGCTGGCCGGGCGGGCGGTCCTGGCGCTCGGCGCGGGGGTCTGCGTCGGCTTCCTCGGCCTGCCCCTGCTGTCGCTGCTCTTGCAGGTGCCCGCCGACAACCTGCTGCGCTACCTCGGCACGCCCCTCGTACAGGATGCGCTGCGGTTGACTGCACTCAGCAGCCTGTCCGCGCTCGCACTAATGGTCGTGTTCGGCACGCCGACGGCTTACCTACTTGGCCGCTACCGGTTCCGGGGCAAAGCGGTGCTCGAAAGCATCGTCGAGATGCCTCTAGTGCTGCCGCCTGCGGTGGCCGGGGTGGCGCTGCTGTTCGCCTTCGGGCGGCGCACGCCCCTCGGCGGGGTGCTGCACGACCTCAACCTCGAGGTCGCCTTCACCCTGGCGGCGGTCGTGCTTGCCCAGACCTTCGTTGCCGCGCCGTTCTACATCAAGGCGGCGCGGGCAGGGTTCCAGAGCGTGCCCGGCGAGCTGCTCGACGCGGCAGCCGTGCAAGGTGCCGGAGGATTCGCCATCTTCCGCTATATGGTGCTGCCGCTCGCGGGGCCGAGCCTGGTCGGCGGGGCGATCATGGGCTGGGCGCGCGCGGTCGGCGAGTTCGGCGCGACAATCCTGTTCGCCGGCAACTTCCCGGGCCGCACCCAGACTATGCCCCTGGCGATCTACATCGCGCTCGAATCCGACACCAATGCCGCGATTGTGCTGGCAGCCATCTTAGTGCTCATATCGTTCACCGTCTTGCTGACCTTCAAGCTCTTGACCGGGCGCGGCCTCGACGTGCTGCCCGAATGAACGCCGCTTCCGCGCTTCACGGCTCCATGCCGCGCAGCCGAGGCGCTATCAGCAGCGCCGCCGCCAGCATCAGAGCCGCGCCGATGCTCACCGCAAGGCTCGGCCCGATCCACGCAGCCACCAGCCCGCTTCCCAGGCCGCCTAACGACGACAGGCCGATGATCGTGATCGCGTAGAGCGACATTACGCGGCCCCGCAACCTGGCCGGTGTCTCTAGCTGGAGCGTCGTGCTGACCATCGTGCCCGAAACCTGGCTGGCTGCGCCCACTCCGGTCAGCAAGAGCAACGACAGCGCGAAGAGCGGGTTGAAGCTGTAGGCGATCAGCAGCAGCCCGAAGCAGAGTGTAGCGCCTATCAGCAGCCCCCGGCCCACATAAGTCGCTTTGCGGCCGGCGAGCAGCCCCGCGCCGACGAGCGAGCCGAGGCCGGGCGCCGCGTAGAGCAGGCCGAGGCCGGCCGCGTCCACATGCAGCAGATCGCGCCCGAAGGCTGGCGTCAGCGGCAGGTAGGACCGCCCAAACAGGCCGATCAGCGCCGAGAGGAGCAGAACCAGCCCGACCACCCGCGCTGACTTGATATACGCGAAAAGCTGACGCAGGCTCTCCCCGAACGGGGATTGCTCAGGATGGGGCCGGGTATCCACGCCGCGTATCCCGAAGAGAGCGCCGAGCACCGCCAGGAAGCTGATGGTGTTCAGCAGGAAAAGGCCGCCGGGTCCGGCTATCGGCAGCAGGAACCCGCCTATCGCGGGGCCGATCAGCGCCGCCCCTGTGAACGAGGCGGCGTTCAGCGCAGCCGCGCTCACCAGATCCTCGCGCGGCACCAGCTCCGGCAAGAGCGCCTGCCGCGCTGGGTTATCCGCCGCCAGGAAGGTCGCCCCCACGAAGCTCATCGCCAATATCCACCAGACATTCATCTGCCCGGTGAAAGTAACCAGTGTAAGCAGCCCCGCGCTCGCCATCTGCCCAGTCTGCGTGATCTTGAGCAGTGTCAGCTTGTCCACCCGGTCGGCGATAGCCCCGCCGAACAGAGGGAAGAACGTCATCGGCAGCGCGAATGCCAGGCTGGCAACCCCAAGCCAGAATGTCGAGTGGGTCAGCACATAGTAGATCAGGTAGCCCTGGGCCACCGACTGCATCTGGGTGCCGGCGTTCGACACGATCAGCCCGCTCCAGAGCAGCCGAAAGTTGCCTGAATGTAGCGCCGCGAACCTCGGCCTCTCCTCCTTCACGTTCTCACTCTCCGAGCTGTTCGATCTCCGGTAAGAGGCTGAGGGCCTGCGCCGATGCGCCGGTGCGTGCGAGGCTGGCGGCCACGCTCGCCAGCGCGGCGGAGCGCGCAGCCTGCTCGCGGGGCGTAGTTGCCGGGATCGTCGCCGCGAGCCGCCTGCCTTCTTCGATACGTCCGATGGCGATCCATGCTTCCACGATCATGGCTTGTTCGTCGGCCGCTTCCCCTAGGAAGTCCAGCCGGTCCGCCTGCCACGGTGTAACCCCCACAATCATGGCCTTTTCGTCTTTCGCTTCCACCTCCAAGGCGAGAGTTTCGGCTTCCCGCAGGAGCCTGTCCGCCCCGTCGGCGGTCTCGGCTTGCGCCATGCAGACGGCGATCTTGCAGAAATTGGTGATCTGCTCGATCACTGTCGCAACGACGCGCGCCTCCCGCAGGGCTTCGTCCACTGCACCGAGTGTCAACCAGGCAGGCGCTAAGGCGCGAGCCGCTTCGCCGCGATCCCGGTGATCCAGCGTGTCCGCCGTCTCGCCGGCCTCTAGCATAGTCTCATGCGCTCGCGCAGGCAGATCTAAGGCGGCGAGGGCTACAGCAATGCAGGCCAGGTCGTAGATCAACACATGGCTCGGCGTCTCTTGCTGGAAACCGCGTACCCTGGCCTCGGCGTCGCGGAGGAGGTATAGGCCCCAGTCGCGTTGCCCGCCGTGCGCGCACTCCACGGCGGCGCTGCACAATTCGCGCACGGCGGACGTGCCGTGCGGGCCTTCATGAGCGTTGGCTTGTCCGAGCAAGGCCCGGGCGCGTTGGTCATCGCCGAGCCGTATCCAGGCGGCAGCGAGAGTGCGCCAGGTCTGCGTTTGGTCGGCCAAGCTATCTACCGATGCGAGCAACCGCCGGGCCTCCGCCACGTCGCCCGCCGCGTGCAACGCCACGGCAACCGATGCGGCATCTGCCGTCCGGCTCGGAGCATCCTGGATCTCGTCGATCACTTGCGCGGCGCGCCGGAGGGCGTCCAGGCGGACGCCCTCTGACGTGTTACCCGCCTGTAGGCTCAGGGCATCGGCGATCCGCCGGAGCCGGAGAACCCTGGTCGAGGCAACAGTCCCGGCATCGGCGAGGGCGAGAGCGCGGTCGGTATGACCTGTCCAAACGAGGAGATCCCACATCTGTAGCGGGTAACGGGCCGTTGTGTTGGCTTGGCACGCGGCCAAGAGCCTGGCGCGCCAGGATTGAGGAGGTTCGGCGAAGTTCGTCATCAATAGGATGCTATCAGATTTCGGCGTCGGCATCAAGCACGGCGGGGACCGCTTTCTGATAACCCGTGCCTGGCATAAGATCAGGGCGCGCATCGGTCTTTCGGCGGATTTTTGCGGTTTTGAGTGCTGAACGGCGTGTGCATAGTGATCGGCTCCTTTTTCCATGCGTAAATCTCGCGCTATTTTTACCCTCTCACTTTAATATCCATTTGAGGGGTGATTCACTGCCATATTTTGGGCCAAAACGGGGCCTGGGGGCAAAAGATACTCCGAAAGACCTAGCCGAGTGCGGAGTGCGGAGTGGGGGGTGTGGAGAGTGCCACACACCCCCCCCCCCGCAATCGCGGCGGTGTCGGGGGAAACACCTAGAAGGGGA